>JAEVZS010000002.1 GCA_023392125.1 Bacteroidota bacterium | reverse complement strand
CCCCCCCCGGAAGAAAGGGTAATATCACAGCCAGTCGGACACTGTCCATACGCCCGCCCGATAGTCAGCAATAAGGGTATTAAAATCGAATAGATAAAACTGAATCTCATTGAAGGTATATTTAAAGATAGTATTCGTAAGGGTTTTGTATCTCACTTATTCGCTAGAATAATTATATTCAAACTCGGGTCATATTCATACCAATAGCATATACTCAAACAGTTATTTGATCATTTAAAAATATAAAGAACATTTTGTAAAATTGGCGAAAAGAAATTCAATAATCTCATTTTTATGTATTAAAAGGCCTCTTTGTTGGTCGAACACCATAAAATAATCTTTGAACAACTATAAACATCCCTTGAACTTTATCAGGAACTCCGGGATGGATACTCATTATCCTGAATATTGACAAACATACAACTATTTTCAACTGTTCTTCAATTGTTTACATATAAATGGCTAAAACGTTTTTTTAAAAAAAATGTTTAAATATTCGATGCATATTTTGTACTTTTTGGGAAAGTTTTACTTTTTTCTAAAAAATCGTTGTAAAATCACCATAATTATTTAAGAACAGCATCTGAAAGAATTGCAGCTTTGGTGAGTTTAAAATACGCTTCTACAAACATAAATATGACTCCATAGGTTAGCCTTTTGAATTAAACAATTTCATATATGTTTAGCTGGTTAATACATCTCTTCATTGATTCGCTGGTACTTCTGGGCGCATCACGCTTTATGCCCAGGGTGCATGTCAAAAGTTTCAGCACTGCTGTTTTTGTAGCCATTCTGATTGGTATCCTGAGCTTCCTGATAGGCTGGATTTTTACTTTGATTCTCAATGTTGCAACTCTTGGAATGTTTTACTTCCTTGGTCTTGGCTTTATAACCAGGATTATATCCTATGCCATTGTTATAGAACTGGTTGATCAGCTCACGACCGGTTTTAAAACCGACGGCTTCATGGCTTCTTTATGGCTGGCAATTCTGCTTGCTATCGTCGGAGCGATCGTGGACTGGGTGATTCTGTAAAAAGTTAAATCGTCGGGTGAAATAGGTGGTTTAAAACATTCGCATTACCTTTGCGGTCTCAAATAACCAATTAGGTATAAAATTGACTACATTTAAGGAATTAGGAATTGCGGATGTATTTATAAGAGCTCTGAAGGAAATGGAGATTGTAAATCCCAGTCCGATTCAGGAAAGAGCCATTCCCTTTCTCCTGATAAAAGGAACCGACTTTATAGGTAAAGCTCAGACCGGAACCGGCAAAACCGCTACCTTCGGTCTGCCTTTACTTCACAAGGTCGATCCGGCAAACGATCAGCCCCAGGCTTTAGTTCTGGCTCCTACAAGAGAGTTATGTCAGCAAATTGCGAAACAACTCTTTCGGTATACAAAATATTCAGACAGAATTTTTGCTACAGCTGTTTACGGAGGAGAAAAGATTGATCTGCAAATAAACCGGCTTCGCAGGCCAACGCAAATTGTGGTGGCAACTCCGGGCCGTCTGGTAGAGCTTCTCGAAAAGAAAGCACTGAGCATCGAACAGGTCAGAACAGTAGTTCTTGACGAGGCCGATGAGATGCTTAGTATGGGATTTAAAAAGGAGCTGGATGAAATATTGAAAAAGACTTCCGGCAAACGGCATACCTGGCTGTTTTCCGCAACCATGCCTGAAGGCATCCGGCAAATCATCGGCAAATATATGTCAGCCGATGCCATGCGTATAGAAATAAATCGCGCCGAAAAAGTAAACAGCTCGATCCTTCACCAGTACGTGGTAGGAGAGGAGTTTGAAAAACCGGCATTTTTGCAGCATTTTCTGAAGGTACACGCCAAAGAAAGAGGTATCATTTTTTGCCGGACAAAAGCCGCTTCGCAAACACTTGCCCAGGAACTCAAAGAGAAGAGACTTCTCATTGATGTAATTCACGGAGACCTGAAACAAATCGAAAGAGATAAGGTAATGCGGGCATTCAGGAACAATAAAATACATCTTCTGGTAGCCACCGATCTCTCAGCGAGGGGAATTGACATGCCAGATCTTGCTTTCGTAATCCACTACCAGCTGCCGGATCAGCTGGAGTACTATACCCATCGGAGCGGACGGACAGGCCGTGCCGGCAATAAAGGCTTGTCTGTAGCGTTTGTAACTCCTCAGGAAATATCAAAGATCAGAGAAATCGAAAAGTCCCTTAATATTGCCATTAAACGAATTGCCACCTGACAGACAAACATAATCAGTGGTTTATCATCATTACTTTAAATTATGTAAACCATTTTAAAAATTCTATAAATCTTTTTCTGTATAAATTGAGTATATTTGTATGGAAGCGGTTCTGATGTACAGGACGGTCTGAATACAAAATGTTGACAAGACTTATAAATATCGCCCTTATCTTCTCAGTTCTGACAGTATTGTCAGGAAGCACAATTTGTGCTTCACACTGTGAAATGCAGCGAAAAGCTGTCAGCAACTGCTGTTCGATACCACAGGATAAAAGCGATGATGCTTCCTGTTGTATAGCCCCGGCAGGTACATTTGCCCTAAGCACAGAAAAATTCCTGCTGCCGGATCCCCATAGTGGCTATATGCCGCCGCTTTTCTTTGAAGAAACGTTTATTTTCTCATTTAAACCAACAATGTTTTCTTTTGAGCATCGCTGGTTTAATTACAAAACACCATTCATTACAAGGGACTTATCCCTTCTCAACGAAGTTTTCAGAATATAGGATTTAGTTTAGACTTATGAGCTGATCGGTATACTGATCAGAGCATACACGTCATTCCTTTTGGTAATTCAAAAAACAAACTAAATCTAAAAACTTTAAAAAATATATTCGTATGAAAACTTCATTAATAATTGCTGTAAGTGCTATCGTATTCGGTTTTGCTGGTCTGACTTCTGCCAAGACTGATAACAATAATCTGCCTGAATGCTGCCAGAAGCAGGAAGCATGTTGTGTGGCCGGAGCTGCATGCTGCGAAGGTATGGAAGTCCAGCGTTCTGAAAAATCAGACTGCTGTGTTGAAGTCAAAGCATGCTGTGAAAAAGAAGCAGCCTGCTGCAACTAATAAGCACCAACAGAAAAGCCCCGGGAAACCGGGGCTTTTTTATGATTATACCTTTTCATTACCAGTCTATCGGCTTATAATCTTTTAAAAACTTTCCGCACCAGTGAGTCCCTGTCAGAATACCGTCAAAAAACGGATCACAAACCCTTGCAGCGCCATCCACAATATCCAGCGGCGGCTGAAAATCATGCACTTTTTGCTTATGTACGGCAAGTTCTGCCGGATCTTCATCTGTAACCCAGCCGGTATCCACCGCATTCATATAAATCCCGCTTTTTGCCAGATCTGAAGCTGATGTATGCGTCAGCATATTCAGCGCTGCCTTTGCCATATTAGTGTGCGGGTGACGATCTTCTTTTTTAAATCTGTAAAATTTACCCTCCATCGCTGACACATTCACAATATGCTTCTGACCTGTATAGTCCTTTCTCATTAAGGATACAAGACGATTGCAAAGAACAAAGGGCGCAACCGCATTCACCAGCTGAACCTCAAGCATCTCCGGAGTTGGTATTTCCCCAATCCTCAGACGCCAGCTATTGGTTTTTCGCAAATCTACCTGCTGGAGATCAGCGTCCAGCTTTCCTGTCGGAAAGACTTCTTCACTTATCACCGAATTGTCATAGCTGTAGGGAATTTGTGAAAGCTGGGCAGAAGCCCGCAGTCCGATACCAGGTCCCTGTCCGTGCCAGGAAACCGGCAGGGCCGACTCTGAAGACTGGGCCGGAGTTGAAAGCACAGTCAGCTGCTTTTTCAATACCTCATGATTCTGCAAAATTTTCCGGGCTTCAGCAGGAAGCTCCTGATAAGGCAGCTTTTCATTATCCATCATATGGGCATAAAAACCGGGCGGGCGGCGTACTGTCTGAGCGGCATTGTTTATCAGAATATCCAGGCGTTCATAATGCTGCTCGACATAGGTGGCAAACAGCTCCACACTGGGTGTATGCCTCAGATCCAGGCCATAAATATGAAGACGGTGTCCCCAGTCACTGAAATCCTTTTCAGCAGAAAACCGCATGGCTGAATCAACAGGAAATCTGGTGGTTGCAATAACTGTTGCTCCTGCACGAAGCATCATTAACGTGGAATGATAACCGATTTTGAGTCGCGACCCTGTAATAAGAGCTACCTGACCTTCCAGCGACGCGGTCTGAAAACGTTTCTGGTAGTTAAAATCTCCGCATTTCCTGCACATGGAGTCATAAAAGAAATGTAGACGTGTATACTCTTCCTTGCATACATAACAGTTTCTGGGGGAACTCAGCTCTGCCTCCTGCCGGGCATGGCTATCGGCTGTAGCATCTATTTGCAGGGGCGCCATAAATACATCTGTAGTTCTGGCAGCACGTATACCCGTTGTTGCTCTTGCGTCGCGGTCCTGTTGTACTTTTAAAAACTGTTGCTGCTTCTGGCGGTCTTTTTTCCTTTTTCTGAACTCATCCCTGTCCGGTCTTGACAGCTGTCCGGCTACTTTGAGCAAGGCCACACGCTGTTCCTCGGACAGACATGCAAGCCGCTCACTCTGCTCTACCAGAGATTGCAATACATTAATACAATGTTGAATATCGTTATCCGAGCAACTGAAATTATACGGATTACCCTGCTGACTCATAAATTCTTCTCAGTACACTTTAAAACAAAGCCGCAATATACGCAATTAGCGAATCTTGTTTAAGCACATCTGCAGCCTTTATTACACATTGCAGATATCCTTGATTTACCTGCGCATTTCGGCAAACAGCTCGATCGCATTATCCCGTACAGTTAGTCTGCCTGTTTCGACCAGATAGGAAAAACTCAGATGAAGCTGACAATTAGCAACCCGGAGATTTTTGACCCCAACCATAAAAAGCACGTGTCCCGGAAAAAGATAAATCATGCCAGCCTCTGTCTTATCGTATAGTCTGACGATGCCGGCTATTGCAAAACGCGAAAGATGATCATCAGCGATACTAACACATGTCTGGGTATTAACTGTCAGTGACGGAGACAAAAGAAACTCCCGGAAAGCTATCAGATTGCTATATCGGATTATTTTGAAGTTCTGGTTTACAGGCCTCAGCTCCGGACTGGAAAGATGCTGCAAGGATACTCCTATACCCATGGCAGGACGAAGATACCAGAGGCCGATATTGCCGTCTGCTGCCAGGTCCGAACCGCCCACACCAGCCTGAGAAGACCGGAAAGAATAGTTGATAACCCCTACAGAAGCGCCTGCTGCCAGAGAGGCTAACCGGGATAATCTGAATCTCCAGCTATACCGTCCGTACAGTCTGCTTCGATTTATAAAATTCCCTTCCCGATTATTGAACACAAAAACGCCGACATGATGCATGGCTCCCTTACTACCTGTTTTTACTTTCCAGTCCCCGTCAACATATATTTTGTTAATACCCTGAAAAAGCCCCGTTTCAGCCTTGTTGCCAACCCTGACAGACACAGAATAGGCCGAGTCGCTATTTGCCGGATTAAGCAAATAATGATTGTTGACAAACTGATCCGGCAGCTCAGAACGGAGCAGATAGCTCTGTGCTGCCGATCCGAAGCTTATCAGCATCATAGGTATAACAAATGGCCAATATCTGAACAAAGTACTTTTTCGCAACGTATGAAAAAACTATGATTCAACGTAATAAAACGGTGAAGCTACTGTTTACTTTTTTAATTTCAAATCGTACAGGAACTAACTGTGAAAGGAATCGAAGACAAAATTATCGAAAGTATCCGACTTGGTAACGAGGATAAAGCTCTTACTTTTCTTTATGGAAAGCCATTGGCCAAAATTCGGAAATATATTATGAATAACAGTGGTTCTTCGGATGATGCGCACGATATTTTTCAGGATGCAGTTCTGATTCTGTTTTATAAAGTTAAAACCGGACAGTATTCTGAACATGCCGATCTTGTGGGGTTTCTCTATACGGTAGCACGAAATCTCTGGATCGACCGAATGCGCAGAGAAAAACGGTTTCAGAATCATATTTCTCAAATCAGCCACAACGAAACAGACTGGGGAGATCAGCTAAAGGATCTGCTTGATCGTGAAAAGTCGGAAGCATTTAAAAAAGTTTTCGAACAGCTTGGCGAAAATTGCCAAAAGCTCCTTCATCTTGCCGTATTTGAGAAGCTTAGCATGCGGCAAATCAGTGAAAAGATGGGCTATTCAAATGAAAATGTTGCTAAAAGTAATCATTATCGTTGCAAACAGTATTTGGGAAAGCTTGTAAAGGAAAACTCTGTAATATTTAATTTGCTCAAAAATTGACAGAACAGGAACACATATATCACCAGATTGAGGAGTATATCCAGGGTAGTCTTCCCCCTTCCGATACCGAAAAAATAAAATACCTCATTGATAATGACCCGGTGTACAGAGATATCTACGAAGATATAAATCTTAACAACCAGGTTGTGCTAGGAGCTGCTTTTGCCCGTCTTCGTGAAAAAATGCAGACGGACTTGCAGACAATAGAGCACAAACGCAGCAGACAAAAAAGGCTGATAAAAAACTCGGGACTGGCTGCCGGTTTTATCGGCTTACTAAGCAGCGTGATACTCTTGATAAATCCATCCGAAAGGCATGAACCAGCTGTTTCCGACAGCCTGATCAATACCATTGGAGCCGGACAGAAACCGTCAGTGGACGAGCACCATCCGGTAAAAGACCGTAACAGCTCCGGTACAAAAGAATCCCATGCACTTCCTGAGAACTACGTAACCAGTATTCCGGAAAAAATAGAGAAAAACGTGATTCCGGATACAATGCTACATGAACCGGAAGTCCGGGAAAATACTGTTCCGCAACAATCAGATTATCCGCTAACGGATTCCGCACAAAAAGAAAAGCCGAATACTGCGACTGTACAAGAACACTCGCAACCTATACCGGACAAGCTCAACCTGATTGCCTGCGATTCTATTACAGCGGAGTTTTCGGTTTCTCCTTCATGCAATACACAAAGCACCGGAAAAATAACTATAACGGGCATAAAAGGCGGTGAAATACCTTATGATATATATATTGACGAATCCGATATATCCCGATCACATGAAGCCGATAATCTGAAAGCAGGCTGGTATACATTAAAAGTATACGACAACAAGCGTTGCAGCAGTACCCGAAAAATACAGATACCTTCCGAAAACTGTTTTGATGATAAGGCATTCAGCTTTAATCCCGATTATGGAGAAATCTGGAGCATCCCGCTTATAAGCGGGCAATCCGGAAATTTCAGAATAATTTCCAGAAATGGCACAATTGTCTATGAAAGCCCGTTTGGAACAAATTGGCCCAATGAATGGAAAGGAATAGACAAGACAGGAAAAATTGTAGAATATGGAATGTATATTTGCCTGTTGGAATACGAAGACGGTCATGTGGAAAGAATTCAGGTAACTGTAATACGATGAAAGTAATGTATAATTATATTGCCCGAGCAACCGGCAACATCCCTACCGGCATTTGCCTGATACTATTTTGCTTACTGACGGGTTCATTATCCGCACAGACTATCGAGCTGCCTGATACAAACTTTCGTAAACGTCTGCAGACACTGTATCCGTGGGTTCTGACAGAAGGCCGGTTAAATATTCAGGCGGCAGCGGCCTATAATGGTAATCTGGAATTAAGCAATGCATCCATCAGGGATGTCACCGGTATAGGTTATTTTACCAATATCCATAGCCTTAATCTCAGCAACAACCGGCTTCAGACGATCCCCGAGCTGAGCAGGCTCACCAAGCTTACCGCATTATATCTCATTTCCAATGATCTGAGAGAGCTGCCTGACTTATCCGGCTTAAAAGACCTTACGGATTTTCAGGTTCAGTATAATCAGCTTACGGCCCTGCCTCCCATAAACCACCTGACAAAGCTTGAAAAGCTCTATTGCAACAACAACAAGCTTACCGGATTTCCTCTGATAGACAGCTGTACAGATCTCAGATTCATTGTTATCGGAAATAACCCATTGGGAGTCTTGCCTGATTTTTCTCCATTTACCCAGTTGAGAGAGCTTCATGTTCATCTGACCGGAGCAGATACAATCGTCGGAATCGAAAATCTTCACAGACTGGAGTCGCTGTATGCCTGGGGAAATCAATTGAGAAAATTGCCCGATCTTGATCAGCTTACAGCCCTGCGACTGTTTTATGTATTTGATAATAAGCTTACTTCAATGCCAAAGCTGGCAGACAATATTACCCTGTTTGGCGGCAGTATAATTAACAACTATCTTACGTTTGAGGATTTGCTGCCACATGCGTCAGCATCCTATTTCACTTCGCTGGATTATTCTACACAACTTCCCTGGACATCCTATAAAACCATAAAGGTCAGAGAACTGGATGATCTGATTCTGCAAAACCGGATTGATCAGGAAATTGCAGGAACGACTTATACCTGGTATCATGGCAATCAGATCATTCAGAGCGGAGAATCGGCCACACTTCCTTTATCCCGCGTTGATAAAAGAAATATTGGCTTATATAAAGTTGAAATTACAAATCCGGCGCTACCAGACCTTGTAATAGAAAACAGCGTTGCATGGCTGGACATTGCCGAATGTATCTCCATTACTGGCCTGCATGTTGATATCCTTGAACATTCCTGCACAGAAGGCGCCATAATTGACTTAAGCCGTTCTTCCATTGAAGGGGGAAGGCAGCCATTTGTATATAGTATACTCAGCGATGACCAAAAGGAGTCCAAATCAGCAGCAAATCTCATTTTTTATTCTGTTTTTCCCGATAAATTCAGATTTACTGTACAAGACAGCCGTGGCTGCATGGCTTCACAGACATTTGTTGTATCTGCATTAAAAGACTGTGATCCTGTATTCACTCCGGATGGAGACGGATATATGGATACCTATCGTATAGAAGAATCGGGATTTGTCAGAATATATGACACTCAGCGCCGTATAGTAAAAGAGTTTACTACCCCAGGTTCATGGGATGGCTCCCGCCAGGATGGCTCACCGGCTGACGCAGGCTATTATGCCATTGTTATCAATGAAACGAAAATTATTCATCTGACCCTGATTCGATGAATCTCCGGAAATAAGCCGTAAAAACTTATTAAAACATAAGTATGTCTCCTCCAATATTATGTATATTGGACATTCCGTTTATTTATTATAAAATCGATTGGATGAAGAACGTTTTATTTATCGCTCTGCTTGCTTTTTATAATGTTGCACAGGGTCAGAATCTCTTAACCAATGGTAGCTTTGAAAACGATTTGACCAGCTGGTGGACAGGAGTATCAGGAGGAGGCGAGGCAACATTCTCGATCGAAACCGGGGATGCTCATACAGGCGGTAAAGCACTCAGAGCACAAATAACCACACCGGGAGCCCAAGCCTGGGATGTACAGGTAATTAACAATACAGCGTGGCCTTCTGTTGCCGGCAGGGAATATAAGCTTACTTTTTATGGTAAAGTTATCGGAGCCCCGGCATCTTTACGCCTTATCCAGCAGATTGATGCAGCATATACATCCCTTGATCAGGCTATTACTCAGGAATGGCAGCAATATACATGGACGTTTACTGCCGGAGCAAACAATCTGGAATTCAAAATTCATTTCCCCAATGCCGGCACATTTTTGCTGGACAATTTCATAATTACAGGTGATATAAGCACAGAACCGATTACAGCAACTGTAGATGTATCCTTATCTCATCAGACCATGGTTGGTTTTGGCGGGGCCCTTACCTGGCACTGCGACCGGATTACCAGAAGCAATCACAAAAATGAAATTGCACAGCTGCTGTTTGAAGATCTTGGTTCCGATATTATCCGTCTCAAAAACTGGTATTATCCCCAAAACTATCCTCAAAACAAGACTACTGACGTATTTCATGTAGACTGGTTCAAGCCACATTTTGAAGCCACAAAAGAATTATATGAGCTCGCAAAGACCTACAATCCGACTATTGAAATTCTGTTAAGCAGCTGGGGGCCGCCGGCTTCACTGAAAAGCAATGATAAGCTTGAAGAGGGAACACTGAAAAAAAATCCTTCCGGTAATTTCATGTATGAGGAATTAGCCCAGTACATGGAAGATGTTCTGAATAATGTAGGCTTTAATCCTGATTATCTGAGTATTCAGAATGAGCCCGGTTATGAAAATGCGGGCTGGACAACCTGTGGCTGGCGGCCGGAAGAAGAAGACAACTATCCGGCCTATGCCAAAGGCCTGGATATAATACATGACAAAATTAAAACCCGGCAATATGTCCCCAAGCTTATAGGACCGGAAACAGAAAATATCGGAAACGCCTTATGGAATTCTGCCCAGAATACCTTTGGTTCCATGGCAGAAACAGTGAAAGATAAGGAATATCTTTACGGTTACGCATACCATCTGTACAATTATGGTTCCCCCTCATCGATCAATACCAGTTACCTGCATCTGATCAAAAAACAGTACGGAAATAAGCCTGCTTTCATGACAGAGTTTTCGGGAAACAGCTACGACTGGCTGCAAACAGCTCATATGATCCAGCTTAATCTGATGGAAGCCAATGCAGTCTCGTATATCTACTGGGACATGATGTGGAATGAAGATTCTGATGCGGCCATGATCACGATAGATAATAACGGAGATTATACAATTCATCCTTATTACTACACGATTAAACATTTTGCCGGACACATCAATAAAAACTATAGCCGGATAGAGGTCTCAGGAAGCAGCAACCAGGTTAAAATTACCGGATTTAAAAACACTGACGGTACCGGTTATACGTTTGTCCTAACCAATAACGGCGCTGCGAATCAGTCTGTAAATCTGGAGCTTCCTAAAAATCTGGACATTATTACTCTGGAAGGTTTTCAGTCTACCGAAGGAAATTTTTACAGTGAGTTGCAAACCATTGATCCTCATGAGCTCGTATTACCTTCAAAATCGATTACTACACTATCTTTTACTGTCGATGAATTGATTACCACTGCAAAGTCTTCGCTATCCCATACCGCCGGCAAGCGCACTTTTGAATTATTTCCGGTACCGGCCAGCGATAAAGTAACTATTAAATGTCTTGATCATCATACTCCGGTACAGTGGGAGATCCTTTCTGTACAAGGTATGAGCATAAAAACAGGGCAGGGGAGTGAAGTCTCTGTTTCGGATCTGGCAGAAGGTCTTTATCTGATCAGGGTTAATGAAGAAATTCTCCGTTTTGTTAAAGAGTAACGGATTCATAACATTATAAAAAACCTGAGGAAAGTTCGTCAGGTTTTTTTATACACTACAGCTTTAAGGCCATTGTACAGAAGGATAGCTCCGAACAAGCTCCTCCCGCAATTTCGGGTACGTATCACGCCAGAAAAAAGCAAGATCACTTACCAGTGAAATCGTCCTGGAATCGGGACCGACAACGAGCAGATCAATACCGGTACATCCGTCATTAATTGCCGGAGAATCGGATAACCCGATCAGGTCCTGCAGCCCTGCCCGAATCCCCGGATTACCTCCATTTTCATCATATGCCACTGGTAAGATTGCCCCCGAAGGGAATACATAATTAACCGGAGCCAGCCGGTTCAGCTCTTTTTGCTGTTCCTTAGTGAGAAAAAAGTCAGGCAATATCCCCAACAAATCTATGGCAAAAAGATCATCCGGATGCTCAATTTCAGAAAGTGCCGGTGAGAGCCAGTCCCGGTTAATCAGCAGGAGAGTCTGGGTACTTACGTCAGGCCATCCTTCCTGAGGACGCCATTTCCGCAGGCTCAGCACTCTGTTCTGCCAGGCTGTTACCTCCTCACTAAAATTCAGCAAATCCGTTCCTTCCTCCACAACAGCCTCAGCAATCGCTTCCATGCGAAACTGCTCTCCCGGATCTGGCAAGGGACTTGATTTTAATACAATGGAACCGATTCGCAAATCTTTCGTAGCTTTCAGCTCTCCTGTATCAATATCCCATTTCACAACCTTTTGCTCTTTCAGAAGAGGAGCAAGGTCTCTGGGATTGAGCGGTGAAGCCATAAATATTTTCCCAAGTCCTTTGCGCGCATCGAGCTGGGCAATGGATAACCAGGCATCACTGGCCAGCGCATCTTTATGACTGGCAAATGCATATTTGCCATTAGCCAATTGAAACTGGGCGTTGTTGCCGGGACGTGCAAACGCAATCCTTTCAGGAAATGCATGGGCAAGCAATACGCCGGTTTCGTACGGATCCCACTCATCATTCTCGGCTTCAACCGAACACAGCCTGCGATATGACCGGGCTATTTTTTCAATTTTACCCAGCCGCTTTCCTTTACCGGCCTCTTTGCGGTATCTTCTCAGGGCTTCAATCCGTAGATTAATATCTATACCTGTATCTGGCGGGAGGGGATCTCTTTCTTCCAGTATGGCAGCAAGATCTGTTGCCAGCCCGAGCTTGTTTTCGTCACCGGCCATTATCAGCATGTGAGCAATACGCGGATGACAGGGCAACGTATGAATTCGCCTGCCATGTCCGGTTATTTCTCCCTGTTCAATAGCTCCCAGCTGGCGCAATGTCTCCCGGGCCTGTGCAACCGAAGAGTGCGGCGGCGGAGAAAGCCAGATGAGCTGATGAATATTCCTGATTCCCCATTGTGCCATATCAAGAACCAGCGGTGCAAGATCGGCTTCCAGAATTTCCGGGGTTCTGAATTCCTGTCGTTTGTGAGTAGTCTTTTCGGCCCACATACGGTAACATACACCGGGGCCAAGCCTTCCGGCTCTTCCGGCCCGCTGATCCGCCGAATCCCTGGAAATCTTAATCGTTTCCAGTCTGGACAGACCTGAATTGGGGTCAAAACGTGTTGTTTTTCCGAAACCACTGTCTACGACAACTTTTACCCCTTCTATCGTCAGGCTTGTTTCAGCAATCGAAGTCGCCAGTACAATTTTCCGTTTGCCGTTTTTGTCCGGCATCAGCGCTGCATATTGCTTCGCAGGCGGAAGCTGACCATATAATGTATGAATAGCAACACTTTTCAGATCTTTGCGAAGTATTGCTTCGCTGCGTTTTATTTCTCCCTGACCGGGCAAGAAGACCAGAATATCCCCTTCATTTTCCCTGACCGCCTTCTTTACCACGCGGGCCGTAAGCTCCGGGAGTAAGACCTCATCTGATTCGCCTGTATAATGAATATCAACAGGAAACATTCTTCCCTGACTGCTTACCACCGGAGCATTAAGCAGCTTGCTTAAAACCGGCATATCGAGCGTCGCAGACATAACCATAATCCTCAAATCCGGGCGATAGAGCTGCTGGGTCTCCCGGCAGAGCGCCATAGCCACATCTGCATGAATGCTGCGCTCATGAAATTCATCAAAAATGACAAGACCTACATCTTCCAGTTGCCTGTCATTATGAAGCATACGTGTCAATATTCCTTCAGTAAGTACTTCTATGCGTGTATTCTCACTCACACACGTTTCAAATCTGATACGGAATCCGACCTGCTGCCCGACCTGATCCTGCAACAGGGATGACATGCGGGCCGCTATTGTTCGTGCAGCGAGCCTCCTTGGCTCCAGCATCAGAATTTTCTTTCCATCAAGCCAGGATTCATTCATCAGCACCAACGGCAGAAGGGTACTTTTACCAGCCCCCGGAGGAGCGTTTACAATAAGCGTATTGGAATCTTCAAGTATACTTTTGACCTGTGGAATGATTTCGGCAACAGGCAGACCTGTGTTAAATGGATCAACGTTCAAAATAAAATGTGTTGAGGTGAATTAATCTGCAAAAATAGTAAAATTAACCGGCAAGGCTTGACCGGAATCCGGGATAGCAAATAAAAAGCCTGAACTTCTGAGAAGTTCAGGCTTTTTGATGGAGCCGGACTGACTCTTTACAATTACTTTACAGCTTCGATATTGAACTCTAACTGGAACTGATCATGGATCATTTTATCGCCAAGTCCTTCGAAGAACTTTCCGGAACCATATCTGATTTCCCATAGGGTGCGGTCAAATGTAGCAGTTCCTTTGGCAGTAACTTTATCCTCAGTGATAATTACGTCAGCAGGGAAAGATACTTCATTGGTGATTCCTTTGATGGTAAGCTTCGCTGTCACAGTCTGGGAAGCGCCCTCACTGGCTTTGATATCAACAATTTCCAATGTGGAAGCTGCATGATTCGCCACATTGAAGAAATCTTCGCTCTTCAGGTGACCTACCAGATTTGCGTTGTAGGTAGAATCTTCGATATCAAGCACAACGATGCTGTTCATATCTATTTTAATCTCTCCGCCAACCAACGCTTCGTCTTTAACAGCAAGAGATCCTTCCTGAATATTGATTGTACCAAAGTGTTCTCCGGTTACTTTCGAACCTTTCCACTTCAGCTCACTCTGAGCCGGATCAACTGCATATACTACAGCATCTTCAATACCTTCTCCGGAAGTAGCTTCCGTCTGAGTTTCTTCTGCTTTCTTTTCTGATGGATTACATGCATAAAAACAGGTAAATGCAGTAATTGCAAGTGAAATAAAAATAACGTTTCTTTTCATTGTTGAAAACTGATAATGATTTTGACTGGAACAATTTTAACAAAAAAAAGGCTCTATTGGTATAAAAAACACTTTTTTATTTGTTTGAACAAACAATTTCAGTTTGAATAAACAATTTCAGCGAAGCGATGTTAAAGACAAATATTTAACTCCTAATGAATATTTATATGAAAAAGTTTTTTTATCTCCTGGTTATAGCCGCCTGTTTTTTCAGCTGTGAAGATAATAAGAAAACCTCTGACCAGATGAACGATGCGAGAGACGAAATTAAAGATGCCGGCAAGGATATAAAAGATGCCGGAGAAAACATGTATGATGATGTGAAAGATGCCGGCAAAGACGCAAAAGATGACGTAGAAAAAGAAACAAAGAAAGAAAAAGATAAATAAAAGAAAAACCCGGGGAAAGCTTAATTCTCCGGGTTTTTTACTGCCAGCTTTGCCTCTTTGTGAGGTATTCTTATTTCGTATTTCTGATTTTTTGCTATCTGCAGTTTAAAATTCGTTGTATTATTAAACCACGGATTTAGTCGCCTGAGCTCCTTATAGGTAGTATGATGCAACCGGGCAAAATCTACCAGATTATCAATATCCTTATCGACAGTCAGCACTTCAAAAACATAGGGACTGTATTTTTCCTGATCGGCAATATAATAACCATAAGCCTCCGGGTTTTCGAGGATCAGCTTTAATGCCAGAATTCTGTAAACATACCGGGCTGTTTCTGTATTCAGATGCAGATCAAAGAAAGAATCTACCTTCTGTTTTTCAAGGCGGTCTTTCATACCTTTCACCCCCACATTGTAGGCTGCTGCGGTCAGTATCCAGTTGTTCAGACTACTGTTAGCCCATTTCAGAAAACGGGCTGCAGCCAAGGTAGCCTGCTTGGGATCTCTGCGCATATCGACATCACGGCTTACTTCAAGCTGATAGTCTTTGGCTGTTTTTTCCATAATCTGCCACATGCCCATAGCGCCGGCAAAGGATACTGCATTGTTGTCAAACTCGCTTTCTATGACAGCCAGGTATATAAAATCTTCCGGCACAGAGACCTCTCTCAGAATATCCGACACAAAACTGCGCCAGCGCTCTATTTTCTTGATGGTTAAAGATGTTTGTGAATGACGGAATGTGTTTACGACCAGCTCATGCTCAAGAGCCTCGCGTACATCCGGTCTGTCAATAGGAATAGTATCCCCGGCAAAGGTCACCACATCGGGTATATAGACAGAGTTTATCCGCTGTGCCTGATTTACCGGGCTGCTTTGAGTAAGAGCTTCTCTTTCATTATCATTGGCTCTGGCCTGATATACCGGATCAGGATTGCAGGCAAATAACAGCCCTGTACACACCACAAAAAGGAAAAAGTGCATTCTGATATTCATATAATCAATATAATCCTAAGTATAGTTCTTTGCTGGTTTAAAATCAACTAATATCCAAGTCATTTCAAACACAGGAACAACGAATTTTGCTTACAATAAGTTTTTAAAATACCATAAAGCTACGATACAATTACTAACTAAATTTTATGTATTTTTAATTTATTAAAATCAGGTGGGGTACAGACCTTACCGGGCAAAAAGCTCAATATATATGAAGTGGAATCTGAATGCCAATATAAGTTTTGGCTTTTGTATAGCGGTTACCTTATTGCTGGCCGTAGGAATTATCTCCTATTACAGCCTCAACAGGTTTCGAAACATCAGTGAAATTGAAAATCAGACCCGGACGTTTCTGTCTGATCTTGAAAATATAAATACCAATCTGAAAGATCTGGAGTCGGGCCTCTTTGGCTTTATAATCACAGGCGACTCTGCTTATCTCCGCTCGTACGAAAATGCCGGCAGTGCGATCGCAGCTCCGGTAGAAGCAATAACCAGCAATACCCTGGTAGCCGGTGATAAAACCAGGCAATTAAAAGAACAGCTGAATCAGTACCTGGATCAGGACCGGCAACTGCTTCAAACGTACAAACAGGATGGACAAAAAGCAGCGATACAAATCATCCGGACGGGAGAAAGCAAAAAGGCTCTTCGCAGAATCCGTCATCTGATAAGTCAGATCGAAAATGATGAAAACAGAATTAAAGGTATTTCCTCTAAAATTGCCAGTCTTAATGCCGGCAATGCCATGATATTTATTATTGCCGGTAACATAATGGGGCTTTCTTTTCTGATTGCTGCTTTTTTTCTGCTGAACAGAGATATCGGCATACGAATAAAAACTGAGGAAGAACTGAGCAAAGCCATTGAGGTTGCACAAAATGCAAAAAATAAGGAAAAACAGTTTCTGGCCAATATGAGCCATGAAATACGGACGCCCATGAATGCCATTATCGGCATGACCAATCTTATTTTAAATACACCTCTCGAACCGAGACAGACAAGCTATCTGAAAGCAATCAAGCAGGCCTCAGACAACCTGATGGTGATCATCAACGAAATCCTTGATTTTTCAAAAATCACTGCCGGAAAAATCGAGTTTGAAGAAGTCAATTTCGATTTATCAGACATTATCTACGGACTGTACAATACATTTAAAATAAAAGCGGACGAAAAACAGATAAAGCTTAATCCTATTATCGACGAAAATCTGCCGGATGCAATTATCGGAGATCCGGGAAAACTGAACCAGGTTCTTGTAAACCTGATTGGCAACTCCGTAAAATTTACTTCTAAAGGTTATATCAATATTGTCTGCCGGCTGCTGGAACGAAAAGAAGATGCCTTATTAATCGAATTTGCTGTTGAAGACAGCGGGATCGGTATTCCGCAGGACAAATTAGCGACCATATTTGAAGACTTTGTTCAGGCAGCAAGCGATACCAGCAGAAAATTCGGTGGCACCGGTCTCGGTCTGAGTATTTCCAAAAAGATTGTCGAGCTTCAGGGCGGAAAAATCCGGGTGGAAAGTGAGCCGGGCAAAGGCTCT
Source organism: Bacteroidota bacterium (assembly GCA_023392125.1). Lineage (GTDB taxonomy): Bacteria > Bacteroidota > Bacteroidia > Cytophagales > Cytophagaceae > SpSt-227. The sequence continues at coordinate 504,771 of JAEVZS010000002.1, read as the reverse complement.
GTCTTTTCGTTCTGCATATGGTATAAAGAGGGGCACGAAAAACCTCTTCGTAAAGAACGTACAACCCGGCACAGCCCTCAGGAGCTGCATGGCATCAAAATATTGCTGGTTGAAGATAATGAGTTTAACCAGGTAGTAGCTGTAGATACATTGAAATCACTCATTAAAAATCTGACGATTGATATCGCGGAAAACGGTCGTATAGCCATAGAGAAGCTGGCGCAGAAAAAAGATTATGATATTATCCTGATGGATGTACAAATGCCCGAGATGAATGGTTATGAAACCACCCGCCACATTCGTGCACATGCAGAACTGGGCTATGCCGGCATTCCTGTTCTCGCCATGACAGCCAGCGCCACAAAACCGGAAATTGACGAATGCTTTAATTCCGGAATGACCGGCTTTGTGTCCAAACCGATCGATGCCGATATTTTACTGATCAAGATTTCTTCTCTGCTGAACAAGGAAAAAGATAAGCAGACAGAGACAGAACCGGACAATCACAATCATAATCCGCAAACAGCTATGCAAAATACCCGGATAGTCACCGACATATCAAAAGTGACTGATCTGACTTTTCTGAAAAGCATGACTGCCGGTAACTCTGCCCAGATGCTTAAATACATTGATATGTTTCTTGACTCGGTGCCTGATGACTGGAACCGTCTGAAAATACTTGCTGCCGGACAAAACTGGCCGGAAACCCGCGTTGTAGCACACTCAATGAAACCCCGTATCAACTATATGGGTATAAAGGAGGGCGGAGAATTAATCAGAAAGATCGAAATTAATTCAGGAGAGCAGACAAATCTGGATGCAATACCGGATCTTATTATTACTTTTGAAAATATTCTGGTAAGAGCCTGTAAAGAGCTCGAATCCGAAAAACAAACAATACTTATTTAATCTAACCAAGGTGACTATGAAACAAGTGAAGATTTTTATTGTGGATGATGATAAGATGCAATGCGAGTTGCTAAAAGATTATCTGATCAAAAATGAAAATTATTCGGTCAGTGTATTTCATACAGGAGAAGAATGTTTACAACATCTTGACCAGAATCCGGAGATTATTTTTCTCGATTACACATTGAGCTCAGAAAATAAAAGCGCCAAAAACGGAATGGATATACTGAAGGCTATCAAGAAAAGAAAGCCTGAAGCTGAAGTTGTCATGTTTACCGCTCAGGAAAAAATCGAAATAGCGATCGATACACTTACTCATGGAGCGTTTGATTATATCATCAAAAATGAGAGCGCTTTTCACAGAGCCGACAACGTAGTCAAAAACATTCTCAAGCGCCACAAACTGCAGAAAGAAAATAAATTCTACAAAACCCTGCTGGTTGTGCTTGCTGTTATTCTGGGAATTGTGGCTGTTGTTGCAACGACGCTCTACCAGACTGGTCATATTACGGATAACGTTGGTAATAATCTATAGTTAAACAACACTGGCAAAGGGAACTAAAAAAGCTCCCTTTGTCAGACTGTTTTCCGATTTCGGTCCTCCCGAATCCGCAGGGAAGAAAATCTCAGCCGGTCATTTCATTATTATTTTTGGCTATGCCATTCCGATTGAGAAACATTGTTCCCTGACTTATGGTTTTACCAGTCTGTTACCAATAATTTTTCAATACTAAGTCATTTCTCTGTTTTCAAAATAGCGATCATCAACATGTCTTTTCAAAAAATTCTATACCCTGTACTTCTTGGAAGTATTGTTCTGGGAGCATGCAACAACCAGAGAATACAAAATGAAAATCCGAATACCAATACCGAGATGTTAACCGATGCACAAATAAAAAATAATCCGTTGCTTGCCAGGTGGGAGGGCCCTCATGGCGGTCTGCCGCCTTTTGACAAAGTAAAAGTATATGATTTTCAACCGGCCCTGGAAGCAGCCATGTCCGAAAATCAGGCAGAAATTGAACGGATTGCGGCAGATCCGTCTGCCCCTGATTTCGAAAATACCATTGCAGCGCTCGAGCGTTCCGGACAAACGTTGAACAGAGTACTGGCAGTATATTATGTATGGAGTTCCAACAGAAGCGATTCGGCCTTTCAGGCAATAGAGCAAGCAATGGAACCGGAGCTCGCTGCATTTTCCGATCAGATTATGCAAAACGAAGCTCTTTTTAAAAGAGTAGAAGCGGTATACAGCTCTGCCGACAAAAGCAAACTAACAGATGAGCAGCAGCGATTAACCTGGCTCTATTATACCAATTTTGTACGGGCAGGAGCCAGACTGGACTCTGCCTCCAAAACGGAGGTTGCCGCTATTAATCGTCAGCTTGCCTCACTCTATACCAGATTTTCTCAGAATCTGCTGGCTGACGAATCCCAGCAGACGCTGCTTCTGGAAACAGACACAGACTTTGCCGGACTTCCGCAGTCTCTTCGCGATGCTGCACAGGAAGCTGCCAGAGAAAAAGGCAAAAAAGACGGGCAGGGATTAATCTACAATACCCGGTCTTCCATTGATCCTTTCCTTACATATTCAGAAAATCGTGACCTACGGGAAAAAGCATGGAAAATGTTTGTAAACAGGGGTGACAACGGTGATGCCAATGATAATAACGAAATTATTCAGGAAATTCTTAAGCTGAGAGCCGTCCGGGCCAGGCTGCTGGGGTATGCAACTCATGCCCACTGGCGGCTGGAAAACACCATGGCAAAATCACCGGAAAAAGCAATGAAGCTGATGGAAGATGTGTGGAAACCCGCAGTAGCCAGAGTACGGGAGGAAGTAGCTGATATGCAGTCTATGGCAAACAAAGAGGGTCGGAAAATTACTATTGAGCCCTGGGATTATAAATTCTATGCCGAAAAGGTACGCAAAGAACGTTATGATCTGGATCAGAATGAAGTAAAAGAATATCTTCAGCTGGACAAGCTGCGTGATGCTATGTTCTGGGTAGCAGGACAATTGTTCGGTTTTGAGTTTAAGGAAGTAGATAATGTACCGGTCTTTTATCCGGATGTACGAGTCTGGGAAGTATTGAATAAAAGTACCGGCGCACATGTTGGTTACTGGTACTTTGATGCATTTGCCAGACCGGGCAAACGTTCCGGAGCATGGATGACCGCCTACAGGGATCAGCACAAGCTGGACGGGCAGGTTACCACACTTGTTTCCAACAATTCCAACTTTGTAAAAGGCAAAGAAGGGGAGCCTGTTCTCATTTCCTGGGATGATGCAACGACACTTTTCCATGAATTCGGGCACGCTCTTCATGGCCTGTCATCCGATGTAACCTATCCGACACTTTCCGGAACCAGTGTGGTTCGCGATTATGTAGAATTTCCTTCACAATTGCTGGAGCACTGGCTTTCTACACCGGAAGTATTGCAAAATTTTGCTTTACATTATAAGACAGGAGAACCAATTCCTCAGACACTTGTAGACAGAATCCGCAAAGCATCTACCTTTAATCAGGGATTTGCCACGACAGAATATCTTGCCAGCGGCCTTGTGGACATGAAACTACATCTGGCCGGTGAACAAGATATAGACCCGGATACCTTCGAGAAAGAAACTCTTCGCGAGCTTGGTATGCCCAAAGAGCTGGTGATGCGACACCGGACTCCTCAGTTTGCGCATATATTCAGTGGCGACAGCTATTCGGCAGGATATTACAGCTATCTCTGGTCGGATGTGCTGACTGCAGATGCTTATACTGCCTTTATGGAAGGAGAGGGGCCTTATGATAAAGAGGTGGCCGGACGTTTGAAAAAATACGTGTTTTCTGCCGGCAATACTGTTGATCCTGAAAAAGCGTATAAAGCCTTCAGAGGCAGAGATCCAGGCACCAAAGCCCTGATGAAAAAACGGGGCTTTGTGAACTAATGATAAGAAATACAACGGATCATCTGACAGGTGATCCGCTGTATTTTATATTGAGCAGGAAAGATATCTCATATTATGCCGGGATAATTACCAAAAGACCTTGATTAATCCCTATTTGTTCTTATTTTTACACAGCTATGAGGAAACGTGTATCATTCCTTTTGTTAACCATCTTTCTGATTAACTATGGTACATATGCTGTACGATACGCACTTCCGTATTTTCATTTCTATATAAATCAGGAGCATATTGCTGTCAATTTATGCAAGGAGCGACAGAAGCCTGATTCATCATGCCAGGGCTCCTGCTATCTCAAAGATCAGCTTTCCCGGACAGTGGAAGGGGATCAGGACAATTTTTCAGGAGCTGATCATATGCAGCTTGAGCTATCCATAGCAGAATTGTACAATTATCAGATTGATATGCCAGCCCCGGTTCTTGTCCGTCATTGCTGCCTGTATTACCATAATAATCCTCCCTTAGCTTCCACCAGTATTTCAACGCCTCCCCCCAATTTCTCATAAAGCAGCATCTGTATGGGAGTAAATGCTCAAAGCAGAGATTTCATTATAGTAATTAAATAAATTCACTGTCGTTTCAGACATATGAAATACATTATCCTTTGTATTGCATTGACAGGGCTACTTATATCATGTCGCCCCAAAGAAAATACACCTGACAAAGACAGGACAAAACCGGTTATTGAAATCAATGACCTTAAACCAACGGCTATCTATAAGCCAGGAGCCACTATCTCCATAAAGGGATCAATTACTGACAATCTTGAGCTGAGGTCTGTCACCATGACTATCCGGGATATCACCAGTGGCGAAATCTATTTCTATCAGACATATTCAGGAGCAAATCCTCTGTATCTGGACACAAGCTATGTCTGCAACCAGGAGGACGGTACAAAGCTCGAGCTTACAATCGAGGCAGAAGATATAGCAGGCAACAGCTCATCCCGCTCGTTTATTTTTCATATTTCACAAAATGGCATGGCTGTTCTAAATCCGGATAGTCCCTATCAGCTGGCTTATCCGGAAGACCGCTTGGGCACAGCATTTATTCCGGAAGACAACCAGCTTACCGTAAACCGCGTCAAACTGGGAAAGCTGCTGTTTTTTGATCCCATCCTCTCAGGAGATGCTACTGTAAGTTGTGCTTCCTGTCATAATCCCCGAAACTCCTTTTCCGATTCCCGTCAGTTTAGTGTCGGAGTAGAAGGCAAGCTCGGTGAACGAAATTCTATGGCGCTTATAAATCTGGCATGGAGCAATTCATTTTTCTGGGATGGATCAGCGCTGAGCCTCGAAGCCCAGGCCAGAGTTCCGCTGCTGAACCCGCTGGAAATGAATATTCAGATGGATGAAGCTGTCAGAAGATTAAATAATCACCCGGACTATCCTCAATTATTTTACGATGCCTATGAGCGTCTTCCGGATGAATATTCTCTTCTCAGAGCCATTGCATCTTACCAGCGTACACTTATAAGCTACAACAGCCGGTATGATCAGTTCTTCTTTGAAGATCGCTACGATGCGCTTTCCGATTCGGAAATCCGGGGCTGGTCTCTGTTCTATGGCTATGGAGACAAAGTACATTGTGGTTCCTGCCACTCCGGTAATCATTTTACCAATAATGCATTTGAAAACAACGGCCTCTATTTCGAATACAGAGACCAGGGACGATATATGATTACCATGCGCGAAGCAGATAAAGGCAGATTCAAAGTACCTACGCTCAGAAATATCGCACTGACAGCCCCCTATATGCATGACGGAAGCCTGAAAACACTGGAAGAAGTGGTTGATTTCTATAATACCGGCGGAAAAGGGCATCCCAATCAGTCTTTTCATGTACATATACATACCCCTCTGACCTCTGCCGAAAAAAGGGATCTGGTTAATTTCTTAAAAACACTTACTGACGAAAAATTTATTAATGACCATGCACTATAGACTATTTTTTCTTTTTCTGGTATCCGGCATACTGACTACCGCCTGCAAAAAAGATAAAGAAATTGTTCCGGACAAAACCCCGTCTGTTGACGACAGTACGCAAGCTGCTCCTGTATCCGGAATGCTGGAACTGATCATAGTGCCGCAGGCAGGTAACGATCCTCTTTTTATGAATCAGGAATATCAGTCCCGGATCGATGAGCGCTTTATGCTAAAAACACTGTCCTTCTTTCTTTCGGAAATCGCTCTCAATGCTTCCTCAGGCAAAGAATATCCGTTGCAATCCGAAAATAAGTCAGGCATACATCTCCTGGAGTTTGCGAAACCAAACATTGATGCAGGATATGGTATGCAGAGCATTGCTCTCCGGTTTCGGGCAGATACCGGCCGGTATTCCGGGCTGAATATAACAATGGGGGTTCCACGTGAAATGAATAACTCAGACCCGACAGTTGCCCCCGCACCATTGGACTCAGCAGTGATCAAAGGCCTGTACTGGGGCTGGGATAGCGGATATATATTTATGCTTGCCGATGGCACGGGGGAGGATGTTGCTGATAACCGCTTCCATCTTACCTTCGGCAAAAGACAAGGCGCTGTATCATACACATATGGTGGTTTCGGACCGACAAGAATACGAATTGAGGAAAATAAAACAACCCGTATTATCCTGACTTTTGATTTTAATGAAGTGCTGACCAATATCGACGGGACAGGATATTCGTTGGCCAGTGCAACCAGCGCTGTAGTGCACGGCGGTTCCAATTCACTGATTCTCCGGAATAATACAACCAAAGCTTTTGGATTCAAATCGGTAGAAATACTGCCACAATGAAGTATCGCCGCAGAGTATATATCGCCCTGTTTCTGATCACGACGCATATCAGCTCGCTGAGCATAATGGTATGGCTATTTCACAACGATCGCGAATATATTGCCAATACATACTGCATTTACAAAAACGTAAAATCAAACACTTGCCGGGGCCTATGCTATCTTAGTGAAAAACTGGATCTGCTCACAGATCAGGATGGTAAAAAAGAGATAAATTTCAGCTTTATCCGGGACAATTATCTCATAATATCCTCTATACAATTACAGCCATTGGCCTGCTTGCAGCACGCGTTTCCTGCAACAGATCTCTTTGATCATTATAAGTTGTTGTTTTCGATTAAAATATTCCAGCCACCCAGACTGATTCTCTGCACTTGAGGCGTATTAGCGTCATAAACGACAGAAACTATTCTGACGACACTTTAATCGAACTATTCATATCAACTTAAAATATCAATGAAAAAAACATATATTTCTATTTTTACCGCCTTACTGGGGACTGCCATATTTTTTTCCGGTTGTTCCAAAGATGACGATAATCACGGAACTCCTGATGATCAAACCGGATCACTGAAGATACACCTTGATCATAAAGTGGATCTCGGAGATGAAATAAAGCCTCTTCGTCTGTCAACAAGTTCCGGAAGTGATATACCGGCTGATTCTGTGCAGTATATCAATGCTTCGGGCAATGAGTTTACCATTTCTCAGCTGCGTTATTTTGTCGGTGATCTGATTCTGGTAAAAGATGATCTGTCAGAAGTGAAAATTGATCAGTATTACCTCATACAGCATCGCAACAGTCATGAGCCCGATGAGGAATTTGTCCTTGACAATATTCCGACAGGAAGATATGTTTCAGTAAAATTTAAAATCGGAGTAAAGCCGGAAGATAACGCTTCTGCCGCAACAGAAGGGAAAGGCGAACTGGTGGTAGGAGACCAGATGAACTGGACCTGGGATACCGGCTATATATTCTATAAGCAGGAAGGACAGTTTAAAACAAATGAAGGAGAATGGAAAAATTATAAATTTCATATAGGCACAGACGCCGCCTACCCTTCAAAATATACAGAATCTGTGATTCCGGGCGGAGTTCGTGTCCAGAGCGGACAAACCTCTACCATTCATTATCTTGTTAATCTCAATGCACTTTTCGGTTTGCAGGGACATGGTTTGCACGGATCTCAGCTGGTTGATCTCAATACCACTTCGATGGTTCACGCGAACAATGCCGCCCTTACCGGCAACTGGGGCGCCCATATGTTTGAGATAAATCATACACATGAGCCACATAGCCATTAATATGATCATTATCATGCTGCTGGCAGGGATAGCTTCCTGCCGGCAGCATGATACTAAAAATCCTGACAGTGCAGACTGGCAGGTACATGTCCCCGCCAATCTTGGCGGTAAAATGCCCGAACTCCGGTTTCCGATTACCCGTGAAGGCTATGAGCTTGGCAAAATGCTTTTTTTTGACCCGATACTCAGCGGCAACAACACCATTGCCTGTGCCAGCTGTCATAAACCACATCTTGCATTTACAGATGGACTTGCCCTTTCTGACAAAGGTGTTTCCGGAAAACCATTATCAAGAAACACTCCCTCTATCGTAAACACGGCGTGGATGTCCGGACTTTTTTGGGATGGGGGAGCCAAAGATATTGAATCGCTGGCGCTGGGCCCACTTGAGCATGAAGACGAAATGAACCAGAATATTCATGAGCTGGTGCTGGAGCTCCGTAATGATTCTGTATACAACAGCAGATTTATAAAGGTCTTTCCTGATGAAGGCATAACTCCGCACACCATTATCAGAGCCCTTGGTCAGTTTCAGAATGCACTTATTAGCGGAAGCTCCCGATATGATTATTTCAGGCGTGGGGAAAACGGAGTAACCTTATCCTCTATGGAACTTCAGGGACTGGCGCTGGTAGAAAAACACTGCGCATCCTGTCATACGACCGATTTATTTACGGACAACTTATACCACAACAACGGTCTGGACAGCATATTTTCGGATGATACATTTCTCCAAACCCGGCTGGGAAGGTACCGGATCACCAGAGATTCAAATGATCTGGGGAAGTACAAAACCCCCACTTTACGAAATGTTTCCCTTACCGCCCCTTACATGCACGATGGACGCTTTGCTACGCTGAATGAAGTGCTTGATCACTACAGCGAGGGAATAAAACAGTCTCCTACACTGGACGAAAAGCTCAGTCAGCCGCTCCGGTTAAGTCAGCATGAAAAACGTGCGATTGCGGAATTTTTACACAGTCTGACCGATTATTCATTCAGCGATCCTTCTGTCTATCTGCAATAGGTATGGGACTATTCCTGGCGACTTTAAAAATCCGGACAGATTGCCCTATGGAATAAGACTTAGCAAGCACTATAGTTTATCCCTGATGCTTTTTATATATTTAACAAAATAAGAAGCGTGATAGATAAAAACAAGGTACCTGTATCTATAAAGATCAAAAACAGGCAGGATCCGGAGCTGTCAGAAAGCCGCTTGTGGCAGGATAGTAAATCCCTTTATTGATAAATAAAACATACTATTGTATCTTTCGTTCAAGCTGAAACCATCCCTTATTTCTCATGTGGTTACCTCTTTTCACCCTCGCTATTGTCTTCCACTGCATTATCTTTGCATTGTTCTTTCTCCGAAGAAAAGGCGGTATCGGGCATAGCAATTTTCTGCTGGCAACCTTCTTACTCCTTCTTTCAGTCATCACCCTTCCTTTCGCTATCAAACCCACAGGCTGGCTAGAATATCTTCCCTACCTCACCGATCTGGAATGGGGCTGCGGCTTTTTAATGGCTCCTGTATACTGCTGGTATGTAAGAGAAATGACCGGCGAACAGATCTCTTACCGTCACTGGAAAGAATGGATACTACTGCTTCCACCGATCGCAGCCTTTCTTTTCTTCGGACGATTTTATCTGTGGTCTGCTCAGGAACAACAAGCCTATATTCATCTTATCCTTACTACGTATACTACTACCTATAAAATAGCAGATGCCATCTTTTATGTATATATACAAAGTTATTTTATTCTGCTGCTTATCCTGTTATCCAGAAAGAGTAAAAAGGTAAACGGAATCTTTCTTGACAATCTGCACTGGCTGAAAAAATATACCTTGCTGCTTCTTTGTTTTGGTTTTCTTGGCATGGGACTCTTTTTATTACGTCTTCCCCAGACATATATCAATATGCTGCCTCTTGCTTCTACCTGCCTCTACATGGCGCTTATTTACCGGTTCCTTTTCCAGTCAGGACAGCATTTTGATAAAAAACAGAATATTCAAAAGACCAAATACTCCGGCTCCGGTCTCAAAACAGACGAGGGCGAGCGCCTGAATCAGCTAGTGCTGCATAGTATGGAAGTAAATCATTTATACCTCAATCCTGACCTGAACATAAACTTTCTGGCAAATGAGATCGGCACCTCCTCGCATTTTCTTTCACAGGTCATCAATCAGTTTCATCAGAAAAAATTTACCGATTTTATCAATACATATCGGATAAAAGCTGCACAACACCTGATCGAGAAAGAGCAGCAGCTAAAACTGGAAGTAATAGGTTATGAATGTGGTTTTAATACCAAAACGACGTTTAATACGGCTTTTAAAAAATGGACGGGCTGTACGCCGGGAGAATATCGCAGGCAGATAGAAGCGCAACAAATGACACAGTACGGGAATAAGTAACAAATGGGGGTGAAAGTTGTCAGAGTACTTCCAGCGTCGATAGCTGTCCATAAGCACCTGACAACATAAACCCCATCTGCTATTATTTATCGTACCAGCACCTTTCCTCTCCGTATTCCATTCTTTGTCTTTGCTTCTACGATATAAATACCCGGTTTTACTCCTTTTAATGAAAGCGCTGCTTCATTGCTGTATCCCGGTTCTTCAGAAACCACTATATGGCCCGACAAATCGATCAGCTTTACTGTTCTGATCTCCTGGTGATCTGTCAGACTGATAAACAGCTTCTCACTTGCAGGATTTGGATACAGGATCATCTGAGTTCCGTTCATCACTGCTTCTGCTTCTACGGAACTTACCACATTGTTATACTTTATGGTATCTGTTTCCCATTTACTATTCCCAGTATAGATGATAAAGTTTCCCGTCGTTCCAAGCATGGCACCTGTATTTTCATTCAGCAAATGAGCTGACAGTATACCTACAGGCCCTTGCACACCGCCATAGTAATTCCATGAGGTTCCGGCATCGGTGGTTCTGATCACATAACGTCCGCCGTTTGCAATCGGATCAATCATATATCCTTTTGATTCGTTATGAAAAGCCATTGACAGATTATCATTGTAGATCACGTCCGAAGCAATTGTATTTCTCATATCTGTCCAGTTTTGTCCACCATCTGTGGTCTTATACAGTCTTCCGTCACAGCCATGAATATATCCGGTAGATTCATTCAGAAACACCGTACCAGCCACACAATCCGCTCCTGATGTATTAAGACTCATAGTACCGGTAATATCAGTCCAGTTCGCTCCCTGATCCACACTCTTATATACCTTCCCTGAAGCACTCACCAGAAACCAGCTGTTGATGCCCGGAAACTGGCCATAAGCCACTGGCGTATTCACTCCTGAATAGATTGTCTTTGTCCAGGACATGCCACCATCAGTAGAATAATTGGTACCGGCATATTCAGAATAGGTTACCGCATTGTTTTTGTCGATAAAAACAATATCCTTCAGGTATTCCATATATTCTCCCGTAAATACATCTGTATGTGTAAGCCCGCCGTCTGTTGTGTATTTGATTTTTAAATAACCTCCGTACGATTCTTTCATTCCGGTACCTGCAAAGAAGAAAGTATCGGCATTGATGAACGTATATGGCTTTTTTGTGAATAAATTACCTGAAGCATCTTTTACCGAACTCCAAGTAAGACCTTGATTAGTCGTCTTCATCAGATTAAAGCCTTCTGTATAAGGAGCTGTCTTGCCTATAGAAGCAAAATAAGTTGAATCATTAACGGCTTTTAAGAATAAATCCGTCCCTGACCCTGAAGAAGAAAAAGGATAAAGCACCTCCGATTGTGCTGTCCAGTTATTACCAAAATCGGCAGACAAATAGGAAGCACCTCTTACCTGACTCATCGCCTTGTTATTTCCAAGATAAATTACAGGTACCCCCACATCTTTTGCTGCTCTTGTCCATTGTGTACCACCATCACTGGTAAAATAAGTCCAGCCATTGGACATAACAGCAAAACCATCGTTGCTATTCTTAAAATAAAAGTAATCGTATTTTTGGCGTGCCGGACTATTTACTGCCGTAAAAGTTATACCACCGTCTGTTGTCTTAAACAGTTTGCCTTCTCCGGCCAGTGTCTTGTTGGCTGTAATATAGAATACATTGGCATTGAGAAAAAATGCCAGTTCCATTCCATGCAGACCGAAGTCGTTATTAGAAAAACCAGATGGATTAACATGATGGACTTGCCAAGTCATTCCTTTATCCAGACTACGATATACTGTAAATCGCTCAATGAAAGAAACCGTTTGCCTGCCAAATGCGACCATCGTATCACCGTTGACATGAAAGACATTGCCTGGTACATCGGTTTGGGCAAAGGTCTGTCCGCCATCACGAGTCACAATAGCTTTTTTGTCAGAATAGACAGAGATGGAATGCCTATAGATGTCGAAAAAAGCCGTCTGGTCGTCTACCCTTACTATTCTTTTCACAGATGTATTGAGCGCCATATCAGGATTAGTGGCATCCATAAACTGCTTTCTTTCCCATGTAGCCCCGCCATCTTGTGTGTATAATATCAGACCATTCTGATTAACACTCGCAAACCCGGTCGTAGCGTTCAGAAAACAGATATTTATAATGGCACTTTCCGCATCCATGGAAATCAGTTTCCAGGTCGCTCCCTGATCAGTGCTTTTTCGGATCATTCCGGCCTGATCACCTGCAAAAATAACCTGATCACTTCCCGGCAAACTGGCCAAAGCCGACAGATTACTATTGGTCTGACGCCAGTCATAATACTGAGCGCTGGCAGTAAATAGGATGGAAATAAAGAAAAAGGAAAGGGTGTAATATTTCTTCATAGACTTTATTTTTTCTCACTAAGAAAAAGAAATATGAGATATGCAAGGTCCAATCTTATAATATTGGACTCGATTTTATGCATAGCAGTCAATCGCCCGAAAAGACAAACAGGAGTCAAAGATGTAATAATCTACACATTGAACACAATTAGTGAATCATTCAAAGAAAAGCAGTAGATACTATGTGCTAAAAAAGTATTTCCGGATAGGTTTCTGTGAATTCAGGCAATGGATGTAGTGAGGGAAAGCAACGAGTATATTGTTCCGGAACAGCTTCCGGAACTCAGGATCCGAATTCGTATGCAACAAACTCATACATCACTGACTCAATCAACCGGAACAAAGCAGGAGAGGGGGACACAAACAGAACCTGCTTGGCCTGTAGCTGTCCGGGAAGCATTATAACACTTCTGATTATTCATTCAACGCTCCTTCTGTCTATCCGGAACAGAACGGGGACTATTCTTAGCGTCTTTGAAAATCCGGACATGGTAAACGGCGCACCTTCCTTCCCGGTTTTTTTCTCGGCGGCCAGTCAAGACAAAAGATGTATATCAGCGATATTTCATGACTCCCCAAAGTATTGCTGATACCAAGTCTGGAGGTCGTGATATCATAGCTATAAGTAAAAGAGAAGCTGTTCAGCCGTACCCCTGCCTGAAGGATCAGGGCATCATTGTTTCGGATACCATCATGTGTTTTGGGAAATACTCCACGATACCAGGCGCCCAGAAGAATGTACGATTTGATCACATAGGCGCCCAGATCCAGCTGATCGAAACGGCTTTCCGCTTTATAAATAAAAGTAGGAATAATACGGAGCATATCATCTTTTTCCTGCATTATATGTGTCCGGTAATAAATATTGAATCCCCCGTGCAGCGAATACCTGACAGGCAGACGACTCAGCCCGGCACTATAAAAAGCCTGATCAGGCCGGTTCAGGTGATGAGCAGAAAAACCCAGCCAGTACGTATCCTCCCCATAGAGCAAAATACCGGATGAAACATCGAAATACTGAGTAGTATTATGAGCAGTTACAGGATCAGAAGATGCAGGACCCGTCAGGCTGGTACCAGAGAACTGATCTTCAAAAATCAGGCGGCTGTAATTGATATGACGGCTGGCGTAGGTACCCTGCAGACCAAATCGAAGATTGAACTGCTCGCTGACAGGAGCCAGAAAACTATAGAATCCGCTTATTTCATTGGAAGAAAGCCGGCTCACTCCGATATTGTCATGCAGTACCATGATACCAAATCCACTTCGCAAATCCGGCACATTTAAATCTGCATACAGCGTAGCTGTTTTAAATGTACCTTCCAGTCCTGTCCACTGAATACGACTGTTTGTACCGACCCTGTAACATTCAGTTGCACCCGTAAAGGCCGGATTGATCAGTAAGGGAGCATTGTAATACTGGGAAAACTGTGGGTCTTGTCCTTGAGCAAGAGAAGTAAAAAACAACAGAGCAATGAAAATATAACTTCTGATAATCATCGAATTAATGTAATCTCTCCAATTGTTTTATTTTTCACCCTTTTGCCGGCAAAATCTTCACATTCATATTCAAGCACATAAGGATACACTCCGACAGGTGATTCGACCTGAAGAAAAGTACCGTCCCAGCGTTCTTCGAAATCCCCACTGCGAAATATTACTTCTCCCCAGCGATTGAATACAATAAGATCTACTTTGTGGGCAAATCCCAGCAAACCGATATCATCATTGAACTGATCATTATTGGGCGAAAATGCATTAGGCAACGCTACCTCACAGGGAATATATTTTTTTATCGACAGCCAGCGCGAAGTGATTCCTTCACAACCAAAAGTATCTTTGACATACAAGGTAATCTGATAATCGCCTTCTTCGGTATAGATATGACTGGGATTGGTAGCGGACGATTCCTGGTTATCTCCGAAGTTCCAGCGGGAGGCAGCAATGACACCCTGGCTGGTATTGAAAAAGTCTACCGGAAAGTCAGTGTGCAAGGCATAATCTGACGAATAGCTAAAATCAGCCTGCACCGTATAGGTATATCCCGGTACTTCAATAAGAGTATCCACCACACAATTGGGAATATTTTTGTTCTGAATCCTGACGGCGTATGAACCTTCAGACACAGGAGTACGAACAGGGCCGGTCATACCGTCCTGCCAGAGGACTTCAACATCACTGGTGTATATCGGAATTATGATGCTTCCCTTGCCTGATGCGCACAAATCAGCCTGTACTTCTGCTTCGACAGTAAATGGTTTGGTCGATATGCTGATACTGGTATCTTTCTGACAAGTCGTATTGATTTCGCGTATCCGGATAAAGTAGTGACCGGGAGTGAGTCCGGTAAAACTTCCGGAAGCAGTATATCCGCCATGATTGATACTATATTCATAATTGGCAGATGGCATAACAAGCTCAATGGAGCCGTTGTATTGCTGGCAATCGGAATCTGTAGCATAAATGCCGTCTATAACAACAGGCCGGTCTTCATTGATGATCGTAATAGCCGTGTCTTTAAAACAGGTGGCTGCATAATCAGACACAACACGTATGGAGAGATTGCCGGCGGATAAACCGGATTGCTGAAGCCGGGCGGAAGGAATATGGTTCCAGTATATGGTAAATGAACTTTCCGGAACCTCAAGCTGTACAGTAGCGTTGCTCCCGCCGCACAACTCATTGGTCTGACTGATATCGATGGCAAACGGATCGGCAACAATAGTAAAAACGCTGTCGGCCGTGCAGCCGGTGGCAGTCTCTGTTACTGTTACCTGATGACCTCCTTCTGACAGATTGTTCTGTACCGGAGCAGAGGTAGCTGGCCGGTTGTCCCATTGATAACTGTATACTTTAAGCATATTTTGCATAACCACTTCGGCTTTGCCGGAAGCTTCATAGCAGGGAGTATTTTCAAGCGATAGCCTCTCTATGGCAATGGCATCGGAACCGTCTATGGTAAAACCGGTGTCCAGGCGACAGGTGGTGCCTGCAATCTCAACAGAAAGCGAATAGCTGTTTTTTGACAGATTATCCCGGAATGTATCATCTGTCCATGCCTCCCCAAACCATGAAAACCGATAATAACGCCCGTCAGACGGCATCGTGACGGTAGCAGAACCTGTCGGCAAGCCACATACTACCGGACTCAGCACAATATCGGGATCAGGCGTAATCGACTGGTTGGCAACAGTAACATTCGTATCAATCATACACATATTATCCAGCAGAGATATAACAGAAAGATGATAAGAGCCATAAAGCAGATTCTTATAGCTGGTATCTGTCTGTATAGCTCCGTTCAGCATCAGAGTAAAGAAGTCTTTGCCTGGCGTCGTAAGTATAATAGAGCCTTCTGCAAGGCCGCAGGTATCTTCGTTTACGGCAAGGTCAATCTCAAAGGGAAGCGCTGGTATTGTAAAGGAAGAGTCAACGGTACAGCCGCTGACTGCTTCCGTAATCGTTACCGTATGAGTACCAGCATTGAGATTACTCACTGATGCATCGTCAAGTGCCGAGCCCGACCAGCTGTACGCATAGGTTAGTGCCGGATCATTCATTTCAACTTCAGCCGAGCCATTGGCGCGGAAGCAGTCGGAGGGAGTCAGCTCAAGTCTCTCTATCCTGATCGGATTTGCCTGATTTATCGTAAAAAAAGTATCCAGCGCACATAACGATGAATAATCCGGATGGGTGATAAGAAGTGAATATGTGCCGGCAGAGAGATTATCCCGGATTGGCACGTTCAGGGCTATATCATCCCAGATCAGCTCAGCGCCCGGCGGTCCGTCAATAATCTGTATGGTAATAGAACCTGAATTGCCGGAGCAATCTTCATCCGCAACTGTTGCCGTTATTTCTACCGGATTGACTGGTGTCACAAACATGGTATCATACGTAAGACAGGTAGGATCGGAAATAAGTGATGATATGATGCTTATTTGCGTGTTGCCAGTAATATGTTCTTTCAGCTCCCTTCCGTTGAGTACAGGTACTTCTGTCTCGTTGACAGACCACGAGTAATTAAAAAGTACGTCATTGAAATGCTCCCCGTCATTATGGATATATATGCGAATACTGTCGCCTGTACAAAGAGAAGTATCCGGCCGGCTTATGCTGTGCTCATTAAAGCTGAGCGATACCTGCGGATTGTATATTGCTGACAGGGTAATAGTATCAAACAATACTTTGGTATACCACCAGGTATTAATAGTCTCCGGGTTGGAATTATCGCCTCTGTTGCGCCACTTGTGACAGCCTCCGCCAAGAGAGCTGCAGCCGGTAAGATTGACTTTTTCGTCTATATTTCTCGTGTCATTGATATTACTGTCATCCCAGTATATAAGCGGTTCAGGCAGGCCCTGCGGGCTGATCGTTTTTACGATAAGTCCGCCGGTATTATGTTCCGCATCAAAAACAGGCAGATGCGTTACACTCAATCCAAAAGAAGCCAGAATCTGTACATCTTCGGGATTGACGACATTGCCCTGAACATCTTTGCCATCCCAGGGCACGCATATAGTTGTATCTTTGATAAATTCCTGTGTAAAAAGAATATCCAGCTCCGGATCGTATATATTATTCTTATTTATATCTATATATCCGTCAAGTATGCCGGCCACATCAGAAGTATAATTCAGGCAATAGCTGTTTTCCGCGCAGGTGCTGAATACGGCTATTCCTGAAAAATTACCTTCCTGGACAAAGGTCGGAAAACTTGTTTCATCAGGCGGATTCAGAAAAACTTCAAATTCGGGGATTGAATAATTGCTTCTTCCGATTTTGGATTTTCGGTCTTCAAGATAGTTTCCTGTAGTTCCTGTGCCGCTTGAGTTGAAATTTACTACAAATGTAAATGGCTGCATATCATTGAAGTCTACTTCGTAGATGACACCTCGGGGATCATAGGGATATACCTTACCGCTGAAAGGGTTATTGCCATTTTCTGTAGAAATCTGCCAGCCCTGGCTGTGCAGGCGTCCGGGCTGTGGTTCCATGGCTGCATTGGCAACTGTGATATCAAACAGATGAATATCCATATTGGAAGAAGGGTTGAATTCGATAACATAGTCACCGGTCATGGCAGGGATGTACTCCAGCGCATCATATCCGGCAGGATTTCCGAGCTCTCTTGGCCCTGCTACGGCAGCACTCCATGTAGCAATATGACCTTCCTGCCCCGCTGCCGGCATGGTTACATTATCTACCACAATGTTTCCTGCCGGATCTTTGATCCGGTAGGGGACATTAGGCATAAAATTAGTACCGCCATTGCCCTGTTTGTTATTCAGTCCGTAATAAATAATCTCATCTGTGGAATTGATGCGGATCTTTATCTGCTGGCTTTCCGGAGCATTATACATACCGAAACTGGTATACATCGGTACAGTTGTTCCGGTAATGCGGGAGCTGTTGTTTAAATGAAGACTACCATAACTGTTTTCGGCAGGACGAAGCTGCTTTGTACCCTCTCCGTAGGAGCTTGCAGTAAAAGCAAAGAATGTAAAAAGAAATAAAAAATGTTTCATATTTCCGGTCAAAATGGCTTAAATGTCCCAGATCTTATTCTAACATTATGCATTTCTCCACCTCCTTTCTACAAATTGGATATGTCTAATGTAAACACAATATAGTAATATTTTATTTAAACCATTGCCAGTCAAATAAAAAAACATGGATCTGAAGTAAATCAGACCCATGTTTCCGGTATTTTGGGTATTTCTGGTTTTATAGCTTGGTTACCTTTCCATGTGTTATGAAAGAGTCCTGCTGAATTTTAATCAGGTAAATTCCTTTGGGCAAATCATGTCCCGTATCTATCCGGTCAGCAGCTGTGCCGGACTCAATGAACCGCCCGTTGATATCGTATATGACATAATCAAAGACTCCCGGGCATATAATCGAGGTCGTGCTATTGAATGGATTGGGATACAATTCCGCTTTGAGTTTGTTGTTACCCCGTATGGCCGTAACTGTACAGAAGCCGAAAGCTGCCTGTTCATTGCTCACCGACAGACGGTCGATATTGGCAAGTCCTAGCGGATTGACAGCAATTAACTCTACAGTATTAACTCCCCCTTCCAACAGAATGCTGAGTGTGGTGGTTTGCCAGTTGTTCCAGGCCCCGGTGACAGGGAAACTGATATTCTGATGTACGGTAGCCTCGTTAACAACAATTCGGGCATTCCGGTCGCTGGTCGTTCCATTGGCAAAACGTATGGTCAGCGGTACAGTAACATCTTGCTCTGCTATAATCTGCCAGCTGATATAGGCATCTGAGACATTGTGCGTATTGGCATAGCCATCTCCGAAAAATCCGCCGTTGATTGCTTCCGTCACACCATCTATATAGCAGGCCAGTTCCGCTTCCATCATATCCGTACAGGCTTGCCGTCCGGTTGTTCCGCCGACGCAGACACCGCATTCATCAATAGTTGCGTTACCATTATACACGCCATTGCAATCAGGTATACAGGCTTCCCTGCCCGTATTTCCGCCTACGCATTGGTTGCAGTTGTCCAGATAAGCCAGACCACCCATCACATTCTCGCAGTCACTCTCACAAGATCCGGCAACAATTCCTTCTGTAGTATAAATCAGATCAATGTTGGGATTACCGTCAGACGTAACAGGAGATATAGAAATCTGATTAGGTCCTTTATTCAGCTGAACCTGCATTTGTTCAAATCTCCAGTCTGTCCATGCAGAAGTCGGAGAAAAAGCAAGCAATCCGGCTGGCTGTCCGTTTACAAGCAGATTAGCGCTTCTGGCAGATCCGCCACCATTGGCATACCGAATATTCAGTGCAGCAGAGGTCTGTTCCGGAGCATTCAATACCCAGGTTATATAAGCGCCGGTTTCATTATGACAGTTTACGTAACTTTCACCGATAAACCCTCCATTGACAGTCTCTGTAACACCAATAAACTCACAGGCATTCTCAGCCTGTACGATTCCCGAGCACGGCACTCTGCCAGTCGCTCCACCGACACACCGCCCGCAATCATCCAGAACAGCATTTCCATTCTCGATACCTGCACAGTCATAGTTTGGAGTCTGGCCGCCTCTTCCGATCAGGTAAATATTTGGCTTCGGTGCAGGAGCCATATCCTCCCCAATATAAAAAGAGGGGTGAGGCGGCTGGTTATATCCCACATTCTGCCATGCAATTGCACATCGATACTGAGGATCATGCATAAGTGTGTACAATCGGTGGCTGGTATGATTGACTGTTGTAAAGATCATCAGCTGAGTACCATCCGCATTCCGGTAAAGCAGCTCTTCCCGCCAGTCGCCAAGAATATCAGCCTGAAGACAAGGGTTGGCTTTGGTTCCATTGATTTTGGTTGCTCCGTTTTGCTGATACAGGGTATATAGCCTGGAATTGCTTCCGTTTCCGGCAGTATTCCATTTGTCCAGTTTATCTCCGTCCAGCAGCTCCCTGGTAAGATCAGCATCCCACCATATGGCAAAGTTGCAGCCGGAAGGAGTATTGCCTATTACATTTCCTTTACTGTCATACAGGCCGGCCCCGCCGGCAGCCCAGCATTCTGCACCAGGATATCTGGGATCTATATTGGCGCAGATACCCCTGCCGATATCTCCGTCACGGAAAACCTGCCATATAATTCTGCCGGTATTGGCATCCCTCATAACAAATCCGGGACGCTGATCCTGAGGATTTGAGCTGGCATACTCTACCGGCATAAAAATTTCCAACCCCGGATTGTCCGGATTAAAATCAGAAACATGCAATGCATCGCCGTGTCCCCATGTTGATGAATTCTTTACTGAACCATTATCATCTATCACGACTGCCCCATATATAATTTCATCCTTTCCATCATTATCCACATCCGCAATGCTCAGCTGATGGTTCCCTTTACCCTGCAAATTGGTATGTCCATTATTTGTATCAAACGTCCAGCGATGCGTCAGCCTGCCGTCTCTGAAATCCCAGGTAGCCACTACCATTCTGGTATAATACCCTCTGGCCATAACAATACTCGGTCTTTTGCCATCCAGATAGGCAACTCCGCCTAAAAAGCGGTCAACACGGTTTCCGTAATTATCACCCCACGACGACACCGTTCCCCGGGCAGGGATATAAGCCGAAGTTGCCCGTTCTGCTCCCGTTTGCCCGTCAAAAACAGTCAGATACTCGGGACCTGACAGAATATAGCCACTACTGTTCCGGTAATCTGCATTAGGATTATCATTATTCATAATTACCGCCTTTCCTTTACCATCAATAGTACCGGGAGCCGTTTTACAGACTACTTCAGCCAGACCGTCACCTTCAAAATCATAGACCAGAAACTGCGTATAATGAGCTCCGGACCGAATATTTTTTCCCAGATCAATACGCCATAAGCTTCTGCCGTCAAGCTTAATAGCTTCCAGATAGGTATTGCCTGTATAACCGGACTGAGAGTTGTCTTTGGCATTGTCTGGTTCCCATTTTATAATAATTTCGTATTCACCATCACCATCAAGATCTGCAACACTGCAGTCATTCGGATAATACTGATAGGAACCGCTTGGATTGCTTCCTGCTGCAGGACGGTTCAGGTTTAGTATTTTGTATTGCTGATCCCAGACACTAACCCGCCCGGTTGGATTTCCCTCAACTCCGTTAATAACCGGAGTAATATGATATAATGCAGAGGAGCTACCGTTGGCATCAATATAATTTGTACTTCCGCTGACCGGACTTCCCGTTATTTTTACATTATTTCTGTAAACGTTGAAAGCAATCTGGTCCGGATCTGTACCAAACATTCTCCAGCCAATATAAACCGAGTTTCCGGAGGTCTTTACCGCTACAAGTCCTCTGTCCAGCAACTCCATCTGCTTTTGGGCCAGCAACGGAGTAATATGGAACAACTGAAACAGAATAACGAACAGGGTCATTTGATTCTGGTATACGTTCCTCATGTTAGTCATAACTTTATAATGAAAAAATTTAATTATACAGTTATATACAATCGGGAAAGCTGAATAGTAACGCCTGAATCATTTTTTTTTAAAAAAAATACGAATATCCAAAGTGAGGAAAAGCAGGGAGCCCGATTGGAAGCAATAAAAAAGCCGCCTTATAAAGGGCGGCTTTTAAGCTATTCGTTACGCTATTTCTTCGCTGACCAGCTGTTCCCGATTCACTATAACAGAATCTTTCTTATCAGTTTTATTCTGCATATACTGGTATTCTCCTGGTCTTCCAAATACTGCGATCCATTTTTCCTTCCAGGTTTTGGCACTTTTTACATCCCTAACTATGTCAATGTATTCATGAAAAACAAGATACGCCGGATTAAATGAATCCACCGGCTGAGTAATACCATATACCGGTTTTTCACTTGGCTCCTGATATGTTCCGAAAATCCTGTCCCAGAAAATAAACATTGAACCATAGTTTTTATCAATAAATGCCTCATTTTTGCCATGATGCACCCGGTGGTTGGTCGGAGTAACCATTACATACTCTACCCATTTGGGCAATTTAGGTATCAGCTCGGTGTGCTGCCAGAACTGGTACAAAACACCAATCTGATGAACAAGGAAGAACATAATAGGATCGAACCCCATCAATACTACCGGCAGGAAAAAAATAACCTTTATCTGGTCTATCCAGCACAGGCGGAACGAAACGGTCAGATTATAATGCTCGGAAGAATGATGAGTAACATGCGAAGCCCACCAAAAACGCTGCTCATGAGCGATACGATGAGCCCAGTAGCGACAAAAATCGTAAACCAGCGCACAGGCTATAAATGACCACCATGTAAATGGCATTACAAAAGCAGTCGGGGTGAAGTAGTGATATGTTGCCCAGACAAGATAAATAGTTACAATACCGGTAATGCCTGATACTACCAGATAAATAGCGCCTATGCTTATAGAAGCCGTAAGGTCTTTTCTCGAATACAGTCCTAGTTCCTTTTTATGGCTGATATAGTATTCAATAAACACGAATAATAACATTACAGGAGCCGCATATATAAGCAGGTTCGGAGCGCTTTTATATTGCCCCAACATTTCCTGAAAAGTCAGTTTCCCTTGTAAAAACTCCATACCTTAATAAATAATCCTAAATTAAAACTAAACTCTAGAATAGTAATATACCAAAATAATTAAAAAAACACCCGGATGTAGGGCCGAAATTCAAAATTCTGTTTCTTTTTTCAGAAATGAATAACTCCCACGCAAGTGTTTTGTTTAAATAAAAAATTACCACTTGGTCATGACTGGTTTAAAACGATGCTCAGGCCGTACTACTCAGAAGTTTAACAACCGGTTATTTTTTCAGATAAAAGTTCGTTTTTAAATCTCCGGCCTGTAACGAAAAACGTCCCGGTTCCAACAGAATATTTCCTTCTTTATCAGGAAATGTCAGGTCTCTTTGTGGATGTATTTCAAAATTAAATGTTCTGCTTTGACCGGGCTCCAGTTTTACTTTCTCAAAAAACCTCAGCTCTTTTACCGGTCTGGTTATAGAAGCGAATTCATCCGATACAAACCACAATACTGCTTCTTTACCTGCAACAGAACCTGTATTTGTTACATTAACCGATGCTTTTATCGTTTTGTGGCCATCCGTTATAGTATCACTAAGAATCAGATCGCTATACTGAAATTTAGTATAGCTTAATCCGTGACCAAACTCGGCCAAAGCAAACTGCAGCAGTTCACCTGTTACAGGCCGTAATTCGGAGTATTCACTTTTTTTATAATTATAGGAAATTATATGGCCCTCCCGCAGGGGATAGGTAAAAGCCAGCTTGCCGCTCGGATTAACTTCTCCGCATAGAATCTCGCTTATTGCCTCCGCTCCTTCATTACCAGGTAATCCGGCAAACAGGATTGCCGCACAGTTTTTATAAAAATCTGCAATTATTCTGGGTCTTCCTTCAGTAAGAATGAGAACAACAGGCTTTCCTGTAGCTATTGCTTTCAGCGCCCATTCTTTCTGATCTGCAGACAATTCGAGCGTATTAATGGAACCGTCAGTCTCCGCATAGGCATGCTTTTCCCCGATTGCCAGAAGAATCACATCGGCATTTCCTGCAAGTTGTCCGAGATTCGTCATATCAGCCAGGACAACTTCGGAATCAGCAAATTTTTTCCTGACTGCACTATAAATGGTCGGCATATTTTCTGGAAACCACCAGTCACTTTGCGCTGCAAACCGGTATGTCCAGCCCCCGCAGAGCGGAACTTTACTATTGGCGGTAGCTCCGGTAACGACAATTTTACGGGGCTTTTTCAACGGAAGAGTTTCATTTTCATTCCTAATAAGAACGATGGATTCTCTGGCCGCTTCCCTGGCCATCTCTGCTGATTTCTCCTCGCCGATCCGGGACAAACGCCCCGAATCAGGCAGATGATTTTCAAAAAGGCCAAGCTCATATTTCAAGCGCAGAATACGGCGTACAGACTCATCAATTCTTGCCTCTGTTATCCTTTTTTCTTCCACCAGCTCTTTAACATACCGGTTAAAATCCGTAGTGAGGGGAATCATTGAAATATCAATACCCGCATTAATAGCCAGCAGCGTTGCTTCCTTCTCATTTTCGGCCACAAAATGCATTTTCTCCAGGGCAATGATATCCATCCAATCGGTCACGACCACCCCTTTGAAACCAAGTTTTTCCCGCAGAAGCCTGGTCAATAGCTCCGGATTGGCGTGTACAGGTATACCGTTAATTTCCCCGCTGTTTACCATAATGGTCTTTACTCCTGCATCAATCGCTTCCTTAAAGGGCGGGATAAAAAACTCATATAACAATTGGTCCGGAATCTCAGCCGGTGAACGGTCCCAGCCGGATTTAGGGTCGGAATACCCAACAAAATGCTTGGCGCAGGCAGCAACCTTGTATGGCACAATGTCGGGAGCATTCTGTACCTTACGGATATAGGCAGCTCCCATCTTGCCGGTAAGGTAAGGGTCTTCTCCATAGGTTTCATAATACCTGCCCCAATATTTGTTTTTTCCCAGATCCAGTACAGGGGCAAAAAGCCAGTTATGTCCCAGGCCACTGGTTTCTCTTACAGTAACCTCAGCCATATTGCAGGCGTGTATCGTATCAAAGGTACAGGCTATATTTACATTGTGAGGAAAAATAGTCCCTTCTTTCAGATAGGAGCTCCCGTGCACGTGATCTACTCCGTACAGCAATGGAATTTTATTTTTGCTATAGGCCAGATTTACCCTCTGAAGGTCATACATATATCTGTACCAGGAGTCTTTTGATACACCGCGCCCGTTCAGAACCGAACCAATATGATAATTGGTGACATAATGTATCAGCTTATTGGTATCCAGTTCGAAAAATGTGACGGAATCATAATGGGTAAAAATACTGTCCGTCATCAGCAGGGTTATATTTATTTGTGCCATCTGCCCGATTTTCTCTTCAAGCGTCATAACAGAAAGTAATTCTTCTACTTTTCTATCCGTTTCATCACCTTGGCTGGTTTTATTTTCAGATCCGGAGCATCCCCAAAATGCCAGAAAGGTTAAAAGCACTAGCAGACGGTTGGTTGTCATGGAAAAATGTATTAAAAACTGTTTGTCTGACAAAATAAGCAGTATTATCACTGAATTACAACGATCTTTCCTAACAATTGTCCACAAAGAAGATGATTTTATATTTTTTAAAGAAAATCGATCAGAACCGGAAAACATAAAAAAACAGACTTTCAACATAAAGACATACTCAATATCCCGAAATAGTCCCGGAAGACATAAATTATTTCAAGAAACACCAACTTTACCTGAACAATACCCATAAAACACTACCGATTTCCTGTCAAAAAATACTCAAAGTCATTAATCAAGTAATTGCACTATATATATATGAATTAACATTAGGCTTTGTAAGAATGGTTATATAGGTGTATTAGTTTAGATCTTTTTAATTCTATTATTATGGCTACAGCATCAGTTGAACTTATTAAAGCACTACGGGACACCTCAAAAAGAATCGGCGGCAACAGAAGCAATTATGACTGGAAAAATATTGGGGCCTGCAATTGCGGAAACCTGGTACAAATTGTAACCGGACATGAGAAAAAACAAATACACCAACATGGAATTCAGAAACATGGAGATTGGGAGATGCTTGTATATCTGTACAATGACAACGGGAAATACGAAATCGATAAAATAATCAAAGCTCTCCTGGATCTGGGATTTTCACTGGACGATATCGTAAACCTCGAAAATCTGAGCGATCCGGAAATTTTGGCCAGGGTACCGGGCAACAAGCGATTCCTTAAAAGAGATGCCAGAGAAGATGTAATCCTGTATCTTGAGACATGGGCCAATATGCTGGAAGCACGTCTGATTAGTGAAATTACGTCGGAAAGACAAAGTCTGTCTCAGGTTATGGTCTGATTATGACAGCATACCAGCCTGATGGAAGAATCCCGTGTTTCTTCATACGGGATTTCTTGCTATGCAAAAAACTGCCTGAATACTGCTGCTTTCAGCTGACACTCATTCCATTCTTTTTCAAGATCACAATCATAGGTGATCGCACTGCCTGCTGAAAATGAAAGATAAGTCTCCTGCTTATTATAAAACAAGGAGCGAATCAAAACATTAAAATCAAAATCATTGTCCGGACTTATGTAACCTGCAGCTCCGGAAAATGCTCCGCGAAAAAAACGTTCATACGTATCAATCAGCTCCATTGCCCGTATTTTAGGCGCTCCCGTCATACTGCCCATCGGGAAAGCATTACGAATAACATCCACAACGGAACTATTGCCGCGCAACATCCCGGTAACAGTTGTAATCATCTGATGTACCTTCGGAAATGAGTATATGCCAAACAGCTCCTCAACATTCACTGTACCAGGTATACAGGTTCGGGCCAGGTCGTTACGAACCAGGTCCATTATCATCATATTTTCAGCTATTTCCTTTTCACAGTGTCTGAGCGTTTCTTTCAGCAATTCATCTTCTTCCTTCGTATTACCTCTTCTTATCGTTCCTTTCATTGGCTGGGAAATAATCTTTCTATCCGCTTTTTTCAAAAAACGCTCCGGAGAAGCAGAAATAATAGCATGATTTCCGGTTTCATAAACAAGTGAGAACGGAGCTCCGGACAACGAATTTAAAGCCAAATAAACAACCAGGGGATCTATACTGGCTTTCCTGGCAAAATACCGGATGCAGTAATTGACTTCATAGATATCACCTTCCAATATATGTTGTTTAAGCAAATGTCCGGTTTTAAGGTATTCACTTTTCCCGGTCTCCGGATAAAAAGATAGGGCAACTTTTCCGGAAACAGCAATCGGTTCTGTCCGTTCTATGGATTGATAGATAGCAGAGGCATTATCACTTTCTATGAAAACGCTGTCTTCATAGAAAGTCAATAAAAACTGAGGCTCGAAAAAATGGATAATCGGAAATTGTAAAAAATCAGGATTTTTACTTGTCAGATCCTCGACTTCGTTTTTGGCATCGTACGATATATAGCCGAATATCCAGCCATGAGGTCCTGCAATAAACTCCTCAAGTTTCTCAAATACATTCCTGCCGGTTTTCAGCTCGCGCCTGACTCCAACTGCCAGCTTTTCCGGGAATGCTCCATGCAGTGTATCGTATCCGTTCCCGTTCAAATACATATATGTCCCGAATTCGGATGCCCAACGGAGAGCCTTTGCCCGAAAATTTTCAAGATTGCCCGGATAGAAGTACATACAATGTTATTCGGTTTCACTCAATGCCGCCCTGGCCTTATTATCAATACTGTTTTTATACTCATGGTCCGCATAAGAAAGGGCCTTGCTAAAATAATGCCTCGCTTCGGTAATATTACCGGATTCTGAAAGCATATATCCTGTTTGCAGACAGGCATTGGGTGCAAAATAATGATTTTTTCCTTCCGACAACAGAATCACTTTTTCATAGTTGTCTATAGCTGCCTTATACTGCCCCTGTAGCTGAAAAATCCGTCCTTTCCTATACCAGAATTCAATATTATCTACATGGTCCTCTTCCCG
Source organism: Bacteroidota bacterium (assembly GCA_023392125.1). Taxonomy (GTDB): domain Bacteria; phylum Bacteroidota; class Bacteroidia; order Cytophagales; family Cytophagaceae; genus SpSt-227. The sequence continues at coordinate 476,995 of JAEVZS010000002.1, read as the reverse complement.
TTTCAGACAATACTTACTGAGCTCTGCCAGCGCCTTATCCAGATAGCCGCCATCGCAGCTCAGTCTTGCTTTCATCAGATGTTTGTCCGGGAAAACCTGATTTCTGGCAAATTTGCCGGCGTATTTATCAGAATCATATACTTCCTGCCCGACATTTCCTACTTTGCTCAGATAATACGCTGCCTTTTCCTCATTGCCGTACAGCCAGTACGTCAGAAAAATTTTGTAGTAAGCGTCTTTAATGTGATTTTTCCCTTTGGTTGCCTTCAGAAACTGCAGATAATATCCTCTGGATTCCTCATATTTCCCTTTATACAAAAGAACCTCGCCCTGAAGAAGATACACAAGAGGAAAAGTGGCATAGCTACCGGAAGAATACCTGCTTAAAATCCCCAATGCCTTGTCGGACTGACCTTCTTTCACCAATACAGCCGAATACAAATAAGCCAGTAAGTAATTTTGCCTGTTTTTATCCGCCTGATCTGCGATCTGGCAGGAAACACAACCCGCCGTTTTCAAAATATACTTTTGGGCAGCTACCCGAAGCATAAAGGCCTCGAGAGCAAAAAAAGAGCTGCTGTTTTCTACCTGCTCCAGCAAATGAATCCCCTTACTGATTTCACCTTTATAACCGAAGAGATTGGTTAGCCACAGATATTTTTCCGGAACGGAGCCGAGAAACAGCTGAAACAGCCCGGCCAGCTTTTGATGATGAATAAAATCAGGGTACCTGCGGCTGATTAGCTGAATAAGCTGGTATGTTTGCTTTAATTCCCATGCTCCCGACAGTTCCTCATTAAACTTCAGTTTAAGCAAAGCCGAATGAAAGCGGATTTCCGCTTCAATTAATAATTTCCAGGCCGGATCATAAGACAGCCTTGGTATAGCTTTAAGATACTGACTATGAATAGACTTTACCTGCTGATATGCAACATAATCCTCCATTAGCAGCAAATACAGAGTCTCGGAATAGCTGCGGACAAGAAAATAAAAAGGATCATTCCCATATTGATCACCAGCCTCACTGAGCAACAAATTACCTTCGGACAGCTTCAGTGAAAGAATAAGACGGTATGCATCGAGGAGAGGAGAGGGGATAGTATTCTGGGCATATACCCCGGAACCGGATATGACAACAAAAAAAAGAAAAATAAAAAAAGGGCGGGCTTTACGAGCCGCCCTTCTCTTAATAAGAGAATATATCTTCAAAGACTTATCTTTTACTCGCCTCTAATACCGGAGATTCAACATCTGCAAAGATTCTTCCGCAATGCTCGCAGACAATAAGCTTCTTCTTTTCTCTGATATCCACCTGTCTCTGAGGAGGCACTGTGTTAAAGCAACCACCGCAGGCATCTCTTTTTACAGATACAACTGCAAGTCCGTTGTTAACATTTTTACGGATCTTGTTATATGAATTCAAAAGACGCTCTTCAATTGCCTTAGATGCTTTCTCCCGATCCTTATGCAGCTTCTCTTCTTCATCCCGGCTCTCTCCAATGATACTGTCAAGCTCTTTTTTCTTGATATCCAGATCCTTCTGTCTTTCCTGGAGAATCGATTCCGTTTTAGCGATTTCCTCTTTTTTTACCTCTATTTTAGCAAAACCTTCCTTTATGCGCTTTTCACTAATCTGAATTTCAAGTTGCTGCAGCTCAACCTCTTTGGTAATCGCATCGTATTCGCGGTTATTGCGGACATTCATTTGCTGCTCCTCATACTTCTTTATGAGCTTTTCCGCATCCTTGATACCTTGCTTATTGTTCTGAATTTCATCCTCAAGCTTCTTAATTTCGCTTTCGAACTTTCCGACCCGGGTTTCATATCCGGCCAGTTCATCTTCCAGATCCCTTACTTCTTCCGGAAGGTCACCACGTACTTTGTTTATTTCATCAAGCTTTGAGTCGATTGTTTGCAATTTAACAAGGGCTTCAAGCTTCTGTGCAACTGAGTTTTCCATCTATCTTAAAGATAACTTATAGGGTTTGTTACTGTTTTTGCCAAAATGACTGCAATATTACTAAAATTCTCAATTAAATAGTCATAAATTAGATCTTTTGTAAAAACCTCCGACTCATAATGTCCGACATCGGCAATAATAATCCTGTTTTCGGCATCAAAGTATTCATGATATTTAAAATCTGAGGTAATAAACAAATCAGCTCCGCTCGCAATGGCTGCTTTCAGCAGAAAACTGCCGGAACCGCCGCAAACCGCAACTTTATTAATTTCTTTTCCGACAATTTTTGTATGCTTCAGCACGGAAAGCTGCAGCTTTTCCTTTACAACATGCAAGTATTCGAGTGGAGTATAGGAGCGTTCCGTAGTTCCGGTCATACCGGAGCCAATATAAGGATTTGCATTGTCAAGAGATAAAATGTCATAAGCCGGCTCTTCATAAGGATGACTTTTTTTCAGATGACGTATAAGCTGATTTTCCAGGTGAGCGGGAAATACAACTTCAACGCGATCCTCTTCTACATATTCCCGGATACCGGTACGGCCAACTGCCGGTGATGCACCCTCCATCGGGAAAAACGATCCCTGGCCGTTGATCTTAAAGCTGCACTCCCTGTAATTGCCGATTTTGCCTCCACCTGCTTCAAACAGCTGATCCAGGACATGGCTGGTATGGGAAGAGGGAATAAAGGTTACTATTTTTTTCAGCGTATCATTTTTAGGAACCAGCACCGAAGTATTGGCCAGATTCAGTACATCACAAATCTTTTTATTTACTCCGTCCGGCATATTATCCAGATTGGTATGAATGCCATACAGCGCAACATCATTTTTGATTGCTTTAATAACCGTTCTCTCTACATAATTGCTTCCGGTAAGTTTCTTCAGCCCTTTGAATATTACCGGATGATGTGCCACAATCATATTGCATCCGAGTGCAACAGCTTCATCAACTACTTCTTCCGTGATATCAAGTGTTACCAAAACTCCTGTTACGGTAGTATCATAGCTACCGGTAAGCAATCCTGCATTATCATAGCTTTCCTGATAAGATAGAGGAGCCAGTTTTTCCAGGGCCTTTGCAACATCATTAACCTTAATCATAGTGTAGCGGTTGTTGGGATCCGATTTTATTTTCATCCCAAAGCTATCAACATTTTTCTTTATATCTTTGCTCCCGATGACACTAAGAAAGTTTTTTCTTTTCCCCTTTTCAATAGTATACAACCTTGTCACAGGCTTTAGAAACTTTCTGTATGATAAAAAGTTTTTAAAATCAGTTTCATTCGGATTTCCGGTTATATGCATTGGCAATCTGAAAGTAGGCGGTACCGGCAAAACTCCGCATGTCGAATACCTTACAGACTTTCTTTCCTCAGAATTCTCCGTAGGAATAGTTAGCAGAGGGTACGGTCGTAAAACAAAAGGTTATATCGAAGCTTACCGGGATACGGAAGCCTCAAAGATCGGTGATGAGCCCGCTCAGTATCGAAGAAAATTTTCTGAGAATGTCCGGGTTGCTGTCTGTGAAAAACGTAGCATAGGAATAAAAAAGTTAAAAGAAAGCCATCCTCAGCTAAAAGCCATTATTCTGGACGATGCCATGCAACATCGTTCCGTACAAGCCGGACTTACTATTATGCTTACAGAATACAAGCATCCTTTTTTTAAAGATTGGATACTTCCGGGTGGCTTGCTTAGGGAAAGCCGGCAAGGAGTACGGAGAGCAGATATGGTAATAGTCACCAAATGCCAGGCTGATATAACTGAAAATCAAAAGAGTAAAATCAGTGACCAGATACGCAGGTATGCCCAAAAGAATGTACCGGTATTTTTCACCCGCTATATATACGGCGCTCCGACAGCGCTCTATGCCCCGGTCTCGCCATTCGATCCATCAGCTCCCTGTCATGTTCTGGCTGTATCTGGAATTGCTAATCCACAGCCTTTTCTTTCTTTCCTTCAGGAAAGCTATACATCTGTCAAGTCATTACGGTACTCCGATCATTATGACTATACAACAAAAGATGAAGAAAAAATAATGAAAGAATTCCAAAGTCTGCCGGAAAATGGCAATAAACTGATACTAACCACCGAAAAAGATGCCGTTAAGTTTAAAGATCTACACATACTGAAAGAAGTTCCTGTAGCTTATATTCCGGTCAAAGCATCTTTTCTTGAAAAAGAAAATGAATTTAGGCAGTTGGTCAGAGACTTTTTAAATTAGTATGTTTGCCTAATTATTTTAGCGAAGGTGACACAACTCAGGATATACATATTTTTTATTAGTTGCTTTTCCGGTATAATATATAAAGGAACAGCCCAGATTCTGGACGACACAACCAGATCTTTATATGGTACACATACCACATATTTCCAAAAGGAGGTTGATATATTGAATAATGTACCGGAGAAAAGAAAGCTCGATACACTTCTTACTGACCTGCATAATCAAAGCTTCATTTTTGACAAAAACATATTTTATCAGGATCTGGGACAACTCGGCACACCTGTTCAGCGCTATGGATACCAGATGCCGGATCGTCCCGGAAGACGCTTCGGGTTCGATGAATTTCTGATATATGAATATTCTCCTTCCACCATCGATTATTTCGATACCAGATCGCCCTATTCAGAAATATCCTATATTCAGGGATCACGGGGACAGCAACTTGCTCAGGCCCGCTTCAGCAGAAACATCAATTATCATTGGAATGCTGGATTTGATTACCGTATTTTCAAGACAGACAAGCTGAACGGTCTGTACCGAAAAGATAAAAATACCACAGCCAGCGCATTTGATTTTTATACCCGGTATTTCACTCCCGATAACCGGTACGGCATCCTCGCAAATTTTTCATTTTACGATCAGCAGTTTATGGAAACAGGGGGGATAAGCCCGGATTCTGCGGATGCATATTTCGATCTTTTTGACGACATCCGGGAATATGTCTACATCCAGAGTAATGACCGCGAACGGAAAGCAATGACCAATAACAGAAAAGGTCAGTATCATATATACCAGCAATTTGATTTTTTCGGCGATTCACTTCTCCAGCTATATAATGTATTTGATTATTCAAGCCGCACCAATTGGTTTAAGTTAAGAAATCACGAAAATCTTGATGACTACTTCCAGACATATGGTTTACCGGCTGAGCCGCTTCATTATCCATACAGCACCTTCAATATGTCCGCTCAAAAGCTGCTGGAAAATGAGGGCGGAGTAAAAGGAGTATCCCAGGGACTAAATTACCGGTTATTTTACCGATATAAGGAAATCGACTACCGACAGCATTACGATTCTCTTTCCTTAGGCTATACCGAACAATTTGCCGGCGGAGCTTTTTCCTATGCTTTTCGCGATCCAGCCATATTACTAAGTGCATCCGGAGAGAAAATGCTATCCGGCAATGATTACGGAATTAAAGCAGCTATAAGCCATACGTTCTTCAAAGCCGGCTATAATCGCCTGGTTTATTCACCTTCATTATTTCAGACGCTCTTTGTTGGTAACTTCATTCAGTGGCTTCCGGCAGATAATCTGAAAGAAACAGGTACCAGCCATTATTACCTGTCGGCAAACTATACCCAAGAGCGCTTTTTCGTGAGAGCGGGCCTAAATTACTATAACATCCGGAACTACATCTATCTCGATGCCGACAAGTACAGAAAGCAGGCCGCGGAGGATCAGGTAGTAAGTCCTGTTGATATGTATATTAATGCCGGGATAAACGTCAGTCGCTTTCATCTGGAAAACTATCTGGAATATCGAAAAGTAGGCGGAAAGAACGGAGGAGAAAACCTGATCCGGGTACCGGAATACACTAATAAAACAAGGCTGTATTACCAGAATAACCTCTTTAAGCATGTCGCTTTTCTGCAGATCGGAGTCGATCTGAATTATCGTTCCGGATATTACGCAGACTATTATTTGCCAAACTATCAGCATTATTTCCTGAACAACAATTTCTTTATTCAGGATTATATGTACGCCGACCTGTTCCTCAATATTCAGATCAAGAGCGTTCTTGGATTTGTTAAAGTGGCCAATATAACACAAAACCTGAGAGACAACTCCAGTATTTTCGGTCCTGGTTACTTTGTTACTCCGTGGTACGCCGGACTTTCGAGGACCTTTATATTTGGGCTGGCCTGGAGATTCTACAATTAATTCAATAAACCGAAATGCTTGGATTAAAATTACCGACCGACCCGAGATGGGTTGATATCGCTGAGAAATCAATTGAAGACATACTGGTGGATCATGCCTATTGTGAGCAGAAAGCCGCAAGCTCCTGTATTTCTCTGATTGTGCAGTTTCCGGAAAGAGAAAAGCTTGTTGAGGTACTGACTCCGATTGTGACAGAAGAATGGGGGCATTTCAGGATGGTTTTAAGTGAACTGCGAAAGCGCAATTATAAGCTTGGCCACAAACGAACCGATGAATATGTTGTTAAACTGGCACAGCTGGAAAGAAAAGGGGGGAAAATAGAACGCCAGCTGATGGATAAGCTTCTGATTAATGCACTGATTGAAGCCAGAAGCTGTGAACGCTTTCGCCTGTTGTCATTGAACATCAACGATGAAAATCTGAAGAAATTCTATCATGAGCTGATGATCTCGGAAGCCGGCCATTATGTTACATTTGTAGATTTAGCCAAAGAATACATGCCGGGCCATGAAGTACAGACACGGCTGGAAGAAATGCTGGTCGCCGAAGCTGAGATAATCCGGAATCTGGAAATCAGAGGCGATCGTATGCACTGATCAGGTCTTTTGCTTTTTCTTTTTGGCAGCCGGAAAAAGAATATTATTAAGAATCAGTCTGTATCCCGGAGAGTTGGGGTGCAGATTGAGATCTGTCGGCTCTTCACCCACAAAATGCTGGTAGTCTTCCGGGTCATGACCACCATAAAAGGTCCAGGTTCCTTTACCAAAAGTTCCGTGAATATACCGCACTTCATTCGCTGATTTATTTTCCCCCATGACCAATACCTCCGGCTTTACCACACTTTTCTTAAAAGCTGTCGTCTGTCCCATAAACCCCTTGATCACATGCTCATGATTCTGAGTCAGCATGGTTGGAACAGGATCCCATTTGGCTGAAAAGCTAAACAGAGTAAAATAATCATTATTTTCAGAAATCCCCGGACGATCATGATTATCAATCGTAGAGTATTCATACTCAAAAGGATTCATGCTGATCTTAAAATTCTCAAACGCAAAGGTATTCCGGAAGTTAATTTTATTCTGAGCATTCGGATCCATAGGATCCCCGTCATACATATGATCACATATATCAACCCCTTCGGCAGCCAAAGCAATATCATAGGTATCAGTTGCAGAACACATGGCAAAAAGGAAACCGCCGCCGGCACAGAATTCACGGATCTTCTTTACCACAGCCAGCTTCAGCTGCGATACTTTGGCAAAGCCATAACGTCTGGCAACATCCTCATACTCCTGCTGCTGCTTTATATACCAGGGCTGATTTTTGTATGAGTAGTAAAACTTTCCGTATTGTCCTGTAAAGTCTTCATGATGTAAATGCAGCCAGTCATAATCCGGCAGAATTCCATTCATCACCTCATCATCAAATACAATATCATAAGGTATCTCGGCATAGGAAAGCACAAGCGTCACCGCATCATCCCAGGGCAATTTGGTTTTAGGCGAATAGACCGCTACCTTAGGCGCTTTCTCCAGCTTTACGAGATCCATATTTTCTTCGGGATTTGCTATCTGCGTCTCTATTCCTAGAGCCTGAGCATCCGAAATAACTTCGTATGATACCCCTCTTATCATACACTCATCTTCTACAAGCTTGTGATAGTCGCACATAAAACTTCCGCCACGATAGTTAAGCAACCAGTTGAATGTAACATCCTTGGTCAGTCCCCAATAAGCAATTCCATACGCTTTTAAATGATTCTTCTGGGCATGATCCATGGGAAGAAGAATCTTTGAGGCTATTGAAGCTCCTGGTATGAGCATAGTCCAAAGCAAAAGAATAAAAGAAAAGTATTTCATAGGAAAGAAAGATGTTATAGTAACTATATACTTTTACAAACTAAAGCTAAAAATCTGACAATATTTATACCAATATGGCATCCTCCGACATTATCATAACACATACCATACTACAACAAACAAAGATATTATCAGTTTTTCCATGAGGTAAAGACAATTTTATAGCACAAAGTTGAAAATTTAATTTTTTACATTTGTATAATATCTAAATATTAAGCAACTTTGTTGGGTCAATTTTTTCGCTAAGGCATTTATAGCATTTTGCAAACTATGATTAGTAACATGAAACTAAGGGTTTTTTTTACAATTGTTTTAACATCAATTACCGGTTCACTTTTTGCCGGAATCTTTACTTTACAAGGTATTTACCAAGGTAAGAATCTTTATGTTCAAAATCCTTTCACAGGCAATATGAAAGACTTCTGTACAAATGAAGTTATTGTCAATGATAAAGTGGTGCTGAGCAATGTTCAATCCAGTGCTTTTGAGATTGATCTTTCCTTTCTTGCCATGAATGATCCTGTAACTGTTACTATAAAGCATAAAGACGATTGCAAACCCAAAATACTTAACCCTCAGGTTATTAATGCCAGCAGTAATTTTAATTTTCAGGCTGTAACTTCTGATATTGAAACAATAACCTGGGTAACAAAAGGGGAGAAGCCAAGAGGTCGCTTCTTTGTGGAGCAATTCAAGAACAATGCCTGGACAACCGTTAAAGAAATTTCCGGTAAGGAAAATCCGATCATAAACAATTACCTGGAGAAAAGCAGCCATCATTCCGGCCTGAATAAATACCGAGTGAAGTATTTGCAAAACGATGGCCAGGTATTCTACTCTCAGGTTGTAGAGTTTGCCTCTGATCTTAAACCGATCGAAATGTATCCGAAGCGTGTTACTGATAAAATCTATCTGTCAAGAGAAGCTGACTATGAAATTCTTGACCAGTATGGTAACGTAATAAGCAAAGGAACAAAGAAAGAAATTGATTTGATGAAGGCTTCTACGGGAGTCTACTACCTGAACGTAGACAACCAGACTATTAAGTTTTTCAAAAAATAAGCCATAAATAATAAAGGAATTGTAAGAAAGGCAAAAGAAAAATCTTCTTTTGCCTTTTTTTGTTCCCCGGATTTATTCATTGACTATTCCTGTATTTTTTGTAACTTCATGTCGACTTTTCAAAAAGTAAAAAAGGCATATATAACACCAATATATCTATTCAATTAAGATTTAATAGTTTATGAGATTCAGTCTTATATTTTTTCTTGCTTTTCTTGTTGTGCTTAGCGCAAAGGCTGACATAGAAATTTACGGTGTTTACCAGGGAAAAAATGTATATGTGCAGAATCCTTTCACCAGCAATATGAAAGATTACTGTACCAAAGAGGTTTTTGTAAATGATGTAAAGCTTATGACAGAAATCCAGGCAAGCGCATATGAAATAGATCTGTCATTTCTGCCTTTTAATGACCCTGTTACAATCCGGATAACACATAAAGATGACTGCAACCCAAAGGTGCTTAATCCTCAGGTTGTTAAAATACAGACAACTTTTACATTCAATGCTGTCAACCTGGAAAAACGTCAATTTTCCTGGGCAACAAAAAATGAGCATGAAAAGGGTCGTTACTTTATCGAGCGTTATGAGTACAGCCATTGGAAAATACTAAACGAAATATATTCGAACGGCTCCGGGAGGTATATGCAGCCCATCACTCATAACAGCGGTTCAAACAAATACAGAATAAAATACCTTGACGAAAGAGGAAATGCTATTTATTCGGATGTCATGGATTATGAATCCGATAATAAACCAATAAGCTTCTATCCCAAAAGAGTTACCGACATTCTCTACTTGTCAGATAGCGTATACTATCAGGTTCTTGACAAGTATGGCAACGAAATCAGCAAAGGTGTCAAAAAAGAAGTGAATCTTGAACGCCTTCCCTCTGATGTTTACTATCTGAATGTAGACAACAGAACATACAAATTTTTTAAAAAATAGTAAGGCTGAAGAGATTGTTTTGTTGAGTAATAATAAAAAGAAAGAGCCGGAAATGATCAACATGTGTTCCGGCTCTTTCACTATTTAGTAGGGGCTCAGCTGTTTTTATCAGTGCTTTACATACATTTCTTCAAAAGAAGCAGTAATATTTCCTTCTTCATCAAATGCACTGAGAGTAATTTCAGTAATTTCGTTTGTTAACAAGGGATCAAAGTCAGCTGTAACTTTGATGTAGTTTTCCGTAAAACCAGACATCTTACCTGCTTTATCTTTTTCTTCTTCAAAAAGGACATTAGCTTTCTTGCCTATAAACTGCGAATAAAAGGCCCGCCGTTTCTTTTCTGACAGTATCCGAAGCATATTGGTACGCTCATGCCTTGTTCTCAGCAAAACCGGATCATTCATTTCTGCTGCAAGAGTATTACTTCGTTCAGAATATGTAAATACATGCAGGTATGAAATATCAAGACCATTCAGAAAATTGTAAGTCTCTTTAAAATCCTCTTCCATCTCACCGGGGAAGCCGGTAATCACATCTACCCCAATACAGCAATCCGGCATTAATGACTTTATTTTTTGTACCCGCTCCTGGTAAAGCTCTCTCAAATATCTTCTCCTCATAAGACGAAGTATTTTATTGGAGCCACTTTGCAGAGGGATGTGAAAATGAGGCACAAACTTATCCGACTGGCTTACAAATTCAATTATCTCGTCGGATAAAAGATTAGGTTCAATGGACGATATTCTGAAACGTTCTACCTCAATATGCTTATCAAGTTCCTTTATAAGATCCAGAAATTTAAGCTTGCGCTTTCCTTCCTGAATACCGTAATCTCCGATATTTACTCCCGTCAGCACAATCTCCCGAACTCCGGATCGGGCAATTTCACCGGCCGTTTTCACTATATTTTCAAGAGTATCACTCCGGCTTGTCCCTCTTGCCAGGGGTATTGTACAAAACGTACAGGAATAATCACAACCATCCTGCACTTTAAGAAAAGTTCTGGTCCGGTCATTGATTGAATAGGAGCAATAATAATCAGTAGCCGATTCGATTGGCTGGTTATATATTAAAGGAGACTTCTTCTTTTCAAATGTCCCCAGAAGCTCTACCAGCCTGAACTTTTCAGACGCACCTAAAACAGCATCAACCCCGGGTATATTCACAATCTCCTCAGGTTTTAGCTGTGCATAACAACCAATAATGGCAATAAAAGCATCCGGAGAAATTTTCAGCGCTTCTTTTACAATCTTCCGGCATTTTTTATCCGCGTGGTCTGTTACCGAGCAGGTATTAACTATGAAAATATCAGGTTTATCCTGAAAATCGACAGTTTTATAACCCTGATTTTCAAACAGTCTGGAAATAGTAGAACTCTCTGAAAAGTTAAGTTTACATCCCAGCGTATAAAATGCCACCTTTTTCATAAGGCAAAATTAATCATTTCTCGGTATAATCCCTAAAGGAAACCTCCAGGTAGGCTTTACCGGCCTGAATGGTCTCTTCAGACAATGAATCTCCCTGATGAATGATCCGGTTTCCTATATTATCATATACCAGAAACTCCTCTGGTGTAATATATCCAAACCCATTATTGAAGGTGTAAAATGCAAATTCTCTTGTCGAACTAAATAAGTCTTTGCTGAAGCGAAAATCACTGTAATCAATATCGAGCTGGGCCAGTAATGTTGCTGCAAGATCGGTCTGTCCGCCTAATGTTTCCACGGTGCCGGATTGAGCCACTGCTCCGCCCACCCATAGCATTGGAATCCGGAACTCATCGGTAACTCTGGTCGCCCATTGATTTTTCCCTGGAAAAATATGACCATGATCAGCAATAACAATGATAAGCGTATTATCCCACCAATCCTGTGTACGGGCATTTTTAATAAATCCGGTCAGACAGGAATCTGTATAGTATATGCTATTGCAGAACTTACTTTCATTATCCTGTCCTGAAATGTAGGAGAGAGGGACATCGTATGGCTCATGGCTGCTCAGTGTAAAAGCTGTGATAAAGAAAGGCTCCTGTTTCTGGTTAATATCATCATTCAACCGCTGAAAAAGATGCTCATCATGTACTCCCCATTTTGATGTATGCAGCTTCGCAGGGAAGTTGTCTTTGAAAACAAGATCTCCATACCGGCTCGTGAGAAGATACGATTTCAGATTGGCAAAATCCGGCTCTCCGCCATAATAAAAGGCGCTCGTATAACCCTGCTCATGCAGCTTATGACTCAGACAAGGCAGTTTAGCTGATTTTTCCGGTTTATTCATTACCGAAAACCGGGGCATGGCGGGATAACCACTTAAAATTCCGGTCAGTCCCTTATCACTGCGGTCTCCTGTAGCATACAGATTAGGAAAAAATATTCCTTCTTTTCTTAAAGAATTAAATCCGGGTGTCAGATTTCTGGGATCATCAATTACTTTATGGGTAAAACTTTCCCATACAATTAATATTATATTCGGCTTTGCTTTATTAAGCACTTTTCCACTGTTTTTATCTTCCCTCTCAGAATACAAGCTCTCAAACAACTTTCTGCTGTCAGGAACCGGCTCATAAGTATAAGGTATCGCAGCTTCTGTACTTTTATCAAACAGGGAGTTCCCAAAGTTCCAGGCAAAATTGACAGCAGCCAGATTCAGGTGGTGATGATAGCTAAAATAGGCGGAGCTCTGATTGACCGGAATTTGCTGCAGCCCTCCCCGAATAGGGATGATTAATGAAGCAGCCATAAGTACGAACAAAGCAATATGTCCGAACTTGCCTTTACGAACAGCAGGAAATGGCTTTCTGTATAAAAAGGACCTGCTGATTAGTACAAATGCAGTCACCAATGTAAGAAATATGGCAGTAAGCAGGTAAACAGGAACAACAGAGGCTGTAGCAAGAATCTCTTCCGGCACTTGCAGTATATATTTCAATATGGTTTTATCTGCTCTGATTCCCCACCATTTTAATACCTCAAGATCAACAACCGTGAGCAGAGAAAGGACAATCAGGACTCCGAACGTATAATAATACAGCACTTTTTGAACAGTCTTTCCTTCTACAGCAATAGCAAGACCACACCAGAGAGCCGGCAATAACAGAATATAAGAGATAAACGAAATATCAAGTATGGCTCCGGATACAAATACCTGCATGAGCTCAGTTACCGGAAAACCTGAAAATATTGTATAATGATATACTAAGAATATGACTTTCAACACAATGAAATACAAATACCAGAAGGCAGTATATTTCAGAAGTAATTTCAGATAAAAGGGCATGAATAACTTAATAATTCGGTTGCACAAATTTAACAAAAGTATAACTTATCCAACCAGTCTTTCATTTAAATGGTTTCTTTCTCGACTATAGGGCATCTTCTAAAAAAACACGCCAAAAACGGACTTAATTTTGGCGAATCTGCGTTTTTTATTTAAAATTGACGTCAATTTCACAGCAAACCTCTGTGGAAACTATAATTTTTCATATTTTTGCAGAACAAAATAAAAACATAAATAACAAGGAATGGCTTATTTGAGATTTAAAGCGCTTGATGCTGTCAGCAGCCGTGAACCCATTAGTCTTAATTTACCTAATCAGAAGATCTCTGATTATTACGGATGCAATGTCTTTGGCCTTGAAGCCATGAAAGCGACACTGGCACCTGGTATCTACAAAAAGATCGTTGCGGCAATTGATAAAGGAGAGCAGATTGAACACTCTGTTGCCGAGGCTGTAGCCGGAGCCATGAAAATATGGGCTATGGAAAAAGGGGTAACCCATTATACCCACTGGTTTCAGCCATTAAACGGAGCAACCGCTGAGAAGCACGATGCTTTCTTTGAGCCTGATCACAACGGCGCTATTGAAAAGTTTAAGGGGAGTGCCCTGGTTCAACAGGAACCCGATGCCTCATCCTTTCCAAACGGCGGTATCAGAAATACATTCGAAGCAAGAGGATATACAGCATGGGATCCGACTTCCCCCGCATTCATTATTGGCAATACCCTTTGCATCCCTACTGTATTTGTTTCTTATACAGGAGAAGCTCTTGACAACAAAACGCCTCTTCTGAGATCTCTTGTTGCAATTGATAAAGCTGCGACAGAAGTTTGTCAGCTATTTGATAGGGATGTTACAAAAGTTACTGCCACATTGGGAGCAGAACAGGAATATTTCCTTATTGACCAAGCGCTTTACAATGCCCGTCCCGATCTGATGATGGCCGGCAGAACTGTATTTGGTCATTCCCCGGCCAGAGGTCAGCAGCTTGATGATCATTATTTCGGCTCTATTCCCTCCAGAGTCAATGACTTCATGAAGGAGTTTGAATATGAAGCCTACAGGCTTGGCTTGCCTGTAAGAACCCGTCACAACGAAGTTGCTCCCAGTCAGTATGAAGTTGCCCCTACATTTGAAGAATGCAACCTTTCCTGCGACCACAATCAGCTCCTTATGGATATTATGCAAAAAGTCGCTGCCAAGCATAAGTTTAATGTCCTGTTCCATGAAAAACCATTTTCAGGAATCAACGGAAGCGGAAAGCACAATAACTGGTCACTAAGCACCAATACCGGAAAAAATCTTTTAAGCCCAAGCAGTAAGCCTAAAGAAAATCTGGTTTTCCTTACCTTCTTTGTAAACGTAATCAAAGCAGTCCACGATTATGCTGATCTGCTGAGAGCCAGTATTGCATCCGCCGGCAATGATCATCGTCTGGGAGCCAACGAAGCCCCACCCGCGATCATGTCTGTTTTTGTAGGTACCCAGCTTACAGAAGTTCTGAACGAATTGGAAAAGAATGGAAATGTAAAGGTTGACAAAGGTGACAATGTCTATATGAAACTCGGGATCAGCAAAATCCCTGAAATTCTGTTAGACAATACTGATCGTAACCGTACATCTTCTTTTGCCTTTACGGGAAATAAATTCGAGTTCAGAGCAGTGGGATCAAGTGCTAATAGCGCTTCTCCTATGACAGTGCTTAATACGATTGTAGCGGAGACATTAACCAGATTTAAAGAAGATGTTGACAAGCTAATCAAAAAAGGCGGAAAGAAAGAAGTCGCGATTATCAATGTCCTGCGTGAATATATCAAAGCTTCCAAAAAGATTCGTTTCGAAGGCAACGGATACTCAGATGAGTGGGTTGCCGAAGCTGAGAAAAGAGGCTTGAAAAATGTAAAAAATACACCTCAGGCCCTCGACTTCTATATTGAGAAATCTGCAATTGATGTTTTCGTAAAACAAGGCGTAATGAGCGAACGTGAAGTTGAAGCAAGACACGACATCACGTTGGAAAATTACGTAAAAAAGATTCAGATAGAGTCGAGAGTAATGGGCGACCTTGCGCTGAATCACGTAATCCCGACTGCCATAGCCTATCAGAACCGATTAATCGAAAACATTCGCGGCCTGAAAGAAATCGGGGTGAAGAGCGACAGCTACAAAACAACAATGTCTCTGATAGAAGATATTGCAAAATATATCGCTTCTATTCAGCAAAATGTTGAAGACATGGTTGAAGCCCGTAAACGCGCAAACAAAATTGAGAATACCAGAGACCGCGCATTATTATACAATCAGGAAGTATTGAAGTTTTTTGAACCGATCCGTTATGCGGTAGACAAGCTGGAACTTATCGTGGATGATAAAGACTGGCCATTAGTAAAATACAGAGAAATGCTTTTCCTGCGATAAAATAAAAAGGCTGTCATTTCTGACAGCCTTTTTTTGTGCATTATTCGCAAGACATTCTTATTATCCCTTTATTGCCTGCAATATGTTTTCCTGCAACAAATCCGGTACTCCAGGCAGCCTGAAAATTAAACCCACCGGTAACTCCGTCAATATCCAGTATTTCACCCGCAAAATATAGCCCTGGCTCAACTTTGCTTTCCATTGTATGCATATCAATCTCTTTCAGACTCACCCCGCCGGCAGTTACAAACTCTTCTTTAAATGTAGTTTTTCCATTAACCGCATATGTACCGTAGACTACTTCCTGTGTAAGAACATTAATCTGTTTCTTTGATAAATCATACCAGCGCATATCAGGATCTATTTGTGCAAGAGCAACAAATCGTTCCCACAGTCTCCTTGGCAGATTAAACAGAGCAGAGGATGAAAAGACCTTCTTATTATTTTCTTTCTTTAAAGCTGAAAGATACTCCCTGAATGTTTCTTCATTATACTGTGGCAGCCAGTTAACTACAACACTAAACGAATAATTAAGCTCATGAAGCCGGCGAGCCAGCCACGCGGACAGCTTTATAACAGAAGGTCCGCTTAAGCCCCAGTGTGTAATTAATATTGGTCCTTCCTGAGATTGCTTAATTCCATTAACGCGCACTGAGACATTGCCAACAGACAGTCCCTGCAACCCGTTCAGACGAAAGTCAGGAATATTGAAAGTAAACAAAGAGGGGACAGGCTTGATAACAGAATGCCCTATAGTCTGCAGCCAGGCATAAGATTCCGGATTATGAAATCCGCCGGTAGCAATTAAAACCTTATCACAGAGGATTTTTTCTCCGCTTTTTATGGTCAGCTCAAATTGGTCTTTTTCTTTTCGGAGAGCTTTCACGTGTACATCTGTCAGAATTTTCACACCAAGTTTCCGGGCTTCTTTAACAAGACAGTCAATAATAGATTGAGACTGATCGGAAACAGGAAAAACCCTGCCATCATTTTCTGCTTTTAGCGGAACACCTCTTTCTTCAAAAAAGCGGACGGTATCATTGGTTGAGAATGAATTAAACACTGTCCGAAGCTCTTTAGCTCCCCTTGGATAGTTTTTGAGCAAAGTTGAAATATTGGTCTCAGCATTGGTCACATTGCATCTTCCGCCGCCGGATACCTTTACCTTCGAAAGAAGCTTATGGCTTCTTTCGAGCAAAATAACTTCAGCATCCGGATTATATCTTGCAATAGAAACTGCTCCAAAGAAACCAGCTGCCCCGCCTCCAATTACTACCGCTTTCATGTAATCTGT
The DNA here is from genome assembly GCA_023392125.1 of Bacteroidota bacterium. GTDB lineage: Bacteria > Bacteroidota > Bacteroidia > Cytophagales > Cytophagaceae > SpSt-227. Next base: position 460,005 of record JAEVZS010000002.1, on the reverse strand, counting down.
ATCGTGATTTTAAAAAATCTATTTTATAACGAGAACATTCAAAACAATACGTTTTCTCCCGCGTATACCCAAATAGACAATGCTGTTACTGAAATACAAAGTTACATAAATAATAAAGTGAAAACTTCCTTTCAGACAAAACAATTGTATACCTTTTTATCGTTTTAGTACTAGAAATGCTCTCAAAATGAAAAAAAACTCTAATAAAAACAGGGACAAGGAAACGGAAGAACTTCCTTCGGCAACAACCAGTGACCGACCAGTCAATGCTTCAAGTGACGTGGAAAAAGTAATTGCGGAGATTTATGGGTTACTGGAAGAAATAAAACAGCACAAAAACGCTCTTAAAAAGAAGGGTATTCTTTAATCAAACAGATTATATGTCTCTCCCGGATATATTTTTGGGGCCACCATAATACATTCAGGAGTATCAGTGGAAGGACTGTTAACGGCTCTGTGTGCTGCATAGCTACTCATTCTGTCTGCATTGTAAGGTTTCAGCATGTCCATAATTTCCTTATCGCTGATGTCATCCTTAAGCCATTTAAATTCAAGATCCTTAGGTAAAATAACCGGCATTCGTTCGTGGACTTCCCCAACCAGCTGATTGGCTGTTGTGGTTATGATGGTGAATGAGTTAATAATATCATCACCGGTGTCCCAACTGTCCCAAAGACCGGCAAATGCAAATGCATCATCGGTATTAAGGGTGAAACGATAAGGTTTTTTTCTTTTTCCCTCTGCTCTCCATTCAAAAAAGCCATCAGCAAGAATCAGGCAGCGGTGGCTGTTAATTAACTGTTTGAAAGGAGAACGGGTCAGAATTGTTTCTGATTTGGCATTTATCAGGTTCATTCCGGTCGATTCGTTAAGCGACCAGTTCGGAATAAGTCCCCAGCGAAAAAAAGACAACTGAGTCTGATTCTTATTGGTAATAACAGGAACTATCTGGGTAGGAGCTATGTTAAAGCGGGGCTTCCATGAGGCAGGCACTTCAATACTGAAGCGTTTTTCTATTTTTTCTTTTGATTGAGTAAAAGAATATCTGCCACACATAGTTCCGATTGCTTTGAAATAATTTAAGAGGCAAAGCTAGTAAATAAGGGACTTGTATACAAGATAATCAGGGCCTTTTTGCACTATTCTGCGACATTAATGATTCGTCGGATATAGCGGAACATAACCTGCTCCAGGCTATCATCACTTTGACTGGCGGGGAGTATTTCTGACAGGTTATTAATAACTTTTCGCCTTACAGCATCTGTTCTCAGATATTTTGGCACATTATTGCGAATATATTCTTTTCGCTCCTCCTCTGTATGGCTCCTGTACTCCTTGAATACCTCAGCTATAAGCCTCGAACACCGGTTTTTGTCCAGATTACTCAGTACCCTGTGCTGAATCATATTCAATTCTTTATCAGAAATAAGACAATCAACATCCGCTATACAAATATGCAGGTACATAAGAAAATGCTCATATACCCAAGTTGATGTAACATCCGTATGAACCATTCTTACCTTAGTTTTCTCATTACAATACAAATCTCAGCCAAGTTTGGTTTATTACAAAAAAAAGCCCTGAAAAAATTTTCAGGGCTTTTTTTACAAAGAATATGGAGAATTACATCATTCCACCCATTCCGCCCATTCCACCTGGCATTGCAGGGGCATGTGCTCCTTCTTTTTCAGGCTCGTCAGCCACTACACACTCGGTAGTCAGAAGAAGGGATGCAATAGAAGAAGCATTTTCCAGCGCCAGTCTTGTTACTTTTGTAGGATCAATGATTCCTTTTGCAACCAGATTCTCATATTTATCTTCTCTGGCATTGTATCCGAAATCATCTTTAGCTTCTTTTACCTTTTGCACGATTACAGAACCTTCAAGACCAGCATTGGCCACGATTGTTCTCAACGGCGCTTCAATAGCAATACGGATGATATTTACACCTGTTTTCTGATCTTCATTTTCAGTCTGAACAGAATCAAGGGCTGCCGCAGCTCTGATCAATGCGACGCCACCACCAGGGATAATTCCTTCTTCAACAGCAGCTCTTGTCGCATGCAATGCATCATCAACTCTGTCTTTCTTTTCCTTCATTTCTACTTCGGTAGCTGCTCCGACATAAAGAATTGCTACTCCTCCGGATAGTTTTGCAAGTCTTTCCTGTAGTTTCTCTCTGTCGTAGTCAGAAGTAGTCGACTCAATCTGAGCCTTGATTTCCTTAATCCTTGCTTTGATACTTTCAGAATCACCATTTCCATTTACAATGGTGGTATTATCCTTATCGATATTTACTTTTTCGGCTCTTCCAAGCATTGCAAGAGTTGCATTTTCCAGCTTAAAGCCTCTTTCTTCAGAGATTACTGTACCACCTGTCAGAATAGCGATATCTTCAAGCATTGCTTTTCTTCTGTCACCGAAACCGGGAGCTTTAACAGCTGCAACCTTCAATGCTCCACGGATTTTGTTCACTACAAGTGTAGCAAGCGCTTCTCCATCAAGATCTTCAGATATAATAACCAGTGGCTGTCCTGTCTGTACTACCTGCTCAAGCACAGGAAGTAGTTCTTTCATGCTGGAAATCTTCTTGTCATAGATCAACAGGAAAGGCTTATCCAGCTCAGCTTCCATTTTGTCCGCATTGGTCACAAAATATGGAGAAAGGTAACCTCTGTCAAATTGCATACCCTCAACAATTTTAACTTCTGTTTCGGTACCTTTTGCTTCTTCAACAGTGATCACACCATCTTTACCAACCTTATCCATCGCGTTAGCAATCATTTCACCAATTTCCCTGTCATTGTTAGCAGAGATAGTGGCAACCTGTGCGATCTCATTGGAACTGGTGATTTTTTTTGACTGAGCTCTCAGATTTTCAACAACCGTTGCTACAGCCTTGTCTATACCACGTTTGATATCCATTGGATTCGCTCCGGCAGCAACGTTTTTAATACCGGTTGAAAAAATTGCCTGAGCAAGAACTGTAGCAGTTGTTGTTCCGTCACCAGCCTGATCAGCTGTTTTAGAAGCAACTTCTTTTACAAGTTGAGCACCCATGTTTTCAATAGGTTCTTTCAATTCGATTTCCTTGGCCACACTTACACCATCTTTCGTGATAGTCGGAGCACCAAATTTTTTATCGATAATTACATTACGGCCTTTAGGACCTAATGTCACTTTAACTGCATCAGCAAGTGTATCTACACCCTTTTTTAATTTTTCTCTTGCTTCAACATCGAAAAAAAGATTTTTCGCCATTTCAATAATTTTTTAGGTTTAACAAATAAGTTATGTTGTGTTAATGGAAAGAATTAAAGAACAGCATAAATATCTGACTCTCTCATAATCAGGTATTCTTTTCCTTCGATTGTTATTTCGGTTCCTGAATATTTACCATAAAGAACAGTATCACCTGCTTTTACGGTAAGGGGTTCGTCTTTTTTACCATCCCCAACGGCAACGATGGTACCTTTTTGCGGTTTTTCTTTTGCAGTGTCAGGGATGATGATTCCTGATGCTGTCTTTTCTTCTGCTGCAGCAGGTTCAACCAGAACTCTGTCTGCTAATGGTCTGATATTTAATTTACCCATGGTAATAAATATTAGTATAAGTTTTAAAAGTTAGTACAATTTAAATGTGCTAAGCCCTATTGCATCTTTTGTGCCATTGTTTCAATCAGGCATTTTTACGACAAATTTTCAGTGTCATCTCGTTCTGGCACCTCGAAAGTGTGACATAAATACAGTATCAGAGGGCAAATCATGACTTTTTCAAAGAAAAATCGTATATTAATTAAGCTGTAATTATGACATGCCAAAAGTTTCTGCACTAACAGCCGGAAAAAGAAGTTAATATATATACCTCAAACTCATAATGCCATGGAACAATTAAGTAAAAACTGGTTGACGGAAGGGCTAATCGATTTCGAATATAAGAAATATATACTGCTTGCCTATTTGATGAGTGTCCGGAACAACTTCAACGACAACAAACTCTATCCATTTTTCAGCGATTTGCTGTTCCATTACAGAAACCTTCTTCATCTGAAAGAAAACAAAAAGCTTTTGTATGAGAATTTTCCAAAAAAAATCAGCAAAGCGGATTTTGATAAGCTTGAAGTAGTTTATGAGCAAATCATCAATGACGACAAAATCATGCTGGAAATTGAAGATATCATTTCCTATGCTCTTCCCAGATTTCAGCAATATCTGTCAGACGGAAAAGACATCTATGATATAGTAGATGACAAAATATCTATTTCTCCGGTAGGATTGAGTCCGATCGATCCACAGGCCGGTTACCTGTTTGTCTATATTGACAACCGCCCTGAAACAAAGATTTATGAATATCAAATGACTATTTTTGAGAATGCCGATGAAAAATACCGGGGGATTCATACTCAGTACCTGGAAAGTGTCACCAAATCACTAGCCAATACATTTGAAACGATAAAAATAGATCTTATCAGAAAGTATAAAAAGCTTCCCAACCCGGGTACATTTCTGGTTTGCTCAAAACATAACTTCCCGTTTCAGGAAACATTATTCCCGATTGCAAAAAGAAAGCTGATCCAATACATATCTCAGACAGCGTATTAAATCAATCTTCCGTAACAATAAAAAGCGGGCTGATTTTTCAAAAAATCAGCCCGCTTTTTATAAAACCTATAAAATATATCAGTAAGCTTATTGTAACGGATCTTCAGCCTGATTATCAGCAGGTGCAGATTCCGTTGCCGGCTGACCTTCTTCTGCTTCAGGAGCAAAAGCCGGTCCCTGTTGCTGCTGAATGCTTCTGGTTGCAGGAGTACTCATCTGCGTATCAAAATCCGGAGTTTCGATCAATACATTTACCAAAAGACACAGCACCATGAGAGTTATTGAAAAAGCCCAGGTAAGTTTTTCCAGAAGGTCCCCGGTTTTTTTCACACCGATCAGTTGGTTAGAAGCAGAAAAATTGCTGGCGAATGTTCCTCCTTTTGAGTTTTGCCCCAATACGACTAGTACTAAAAGTATGGCGACAATTACTATCAGAACAATTAAAGTAGTTATCATTGTAAGTGTTTATGGTTGTTTTTTAAGTTCTTCAATTCGGCTTGCAAAGTAAACTTTTTTTTCCGGATATTTCAAAATCAAATTTTCATAAATCTCAATCGCTTTTTCTTTTTTGCCTTGTTTGACCAGTAAATTGGCGAAAGTTTCAGACACAGGACCTTTAACTTTATTAATTCCCTGACCTGACAAATCTGACAGCTCCTTATTCTTCACCTCACCTGACATTGACCTTAAAGGAGTTATGCTGGGATCTTCTTTAATAAACCTGTCAATTAGCTTATTAATTTTGTCCGAGTTATCCTGATGCTTTTTTTCATCGGAATCAGTATCGGCAATATAACCGGTATAATTGATATGTGATCCGGAAACCTCATCCTCAACGGTAGCTTTCTGTTCCTGAACTGATGTCTGCTGATTCGTTAATAGCTTCTGTTCTTCTTCAGAAGGGCCTTCGGCCTGTTCCTTTAAACCGGAGTGAGCAGAGCTCCGGGCATTCTGAACTTCGGCAGTATACTGAGATGAAAGCTGCTTAAGGGTAAGCGTATTTGTTTTAAAGCTGGAGACTTCTCTGATATTGGATGTATACGAAGCATTTTTTATATCTCCCTGAATAAAATATTTAAGATTTTTTCTGTTGGAAGTATATAAAGCTGCTTTTTTTATCTTTTGCTCCGTATGCATGCTGCCGTGGGTATAATTGCCCTTGGCAATCAGAATATGAGCTGCCTGACAATAAGGAAAAGAAGCTGCGAGTTCTTCCAGCATTTTCAGTTCCGTCGCAGATAAGCTGTCAGAGTATTGAAGAAGTTTGATAAAATCGACTTTATTCACGTTTACCAGTCCGAAGTAGTTTTAGTGTAAATATCAAGAACGATCTGTTCAAAGATCGTTTCCATTAATTCATTTTGAATACTGGTCAGTAATGTTGTTTGAGGATAATCATCGTAAAAGGAAAATGCCTGCTTGAAGCTATTTTTAGGCTGGCGATAATTGTCAAAGACAATATTTACTGTTATTGTCAGCCTGTTTGCTGCTGCCAGCTGATTTTCCTGTGGCGCTATAGGCGCAATCTGGTATCCGATTATTTCACCTTTTATCGACCAGTCCGCATTACCATTAACGAGAGAAAGGTTTGAATTCTGCTGATAAAACGTTTTTAATTTTTCAGTAAAAAACTGAGTCATATTAGGCGGCCCGCTTCCGGACACATTCTGGATGTTTGCAATGGAAAGCGTTTTGGCATCCCCGGTCGTTCCGGGATTAAATGTATACGCACATCCAAAAAGAAAGCCTGTTATGATCAGGGTAAAAACGATTTTTATATACAGGGAATAAAAGTGTTTATTCAATTTCATATTGTTTGATTTTTCTATATAGCGTTCGCTCTGAAATTCCAAGGTCCTGAGCAGCATATTTTCTTTTATTACTGTTTTTACGCAACGCCTTTAAGATCATTTCCTTTTCTTTATCTTCAAGAGAAAGAGACTCTTCCGGTTCCTGAATATCCTGATACTTCTCAAGTTCAATAGGCTTATTCTGTTTTGGCTCAGCTAATAGTCTGGGCGCCTGAAAAGGAGTGTCTTCAAACTCCTCACGAATATTATGAAACAGATCTTCATGCTCCTTGAGAATATCTCCATTAGCCTGTCTGCCATGCAACATCTCAAAAACAAGTCTTTTAAGCTCTGTGACATCCTTTTTCATGTCAAACAAAACTTTGTACAGAATTTCTCTTTCCGACAATTCTTCCGGATTAGACTGACTTCCCATCAATACCGGAACCGTGCTTTTACCAGTTTCTGGAAGGTATTTTATCAATGTGTCTGCACTAATCTCCCGGTCAGTTTCCAATACAGACATCTGCTCAACCAGATTCTTTAATTGTCTGATATTTCCGGGAAACCGGTACTTGGCAATGATTTCAACAGCATCAATACCCAGCTTTAAGGGACTTGTCCGATACTTTTCCGAGAAATCCATAGCAAACTTCCGGAATAGCAGCTCGATATCGGCACCGCGTTCCCGCAATGGCGGAACATATATCGGCACGGTATTCAGACGATAATACAAGTCTTCCCTGAATTTTCCTTTTTCAACTGCCTGATACAAGTTAACATTGGTAGCAGCTACAACTCGCACGTCTGTTTTTTGGACCTTGGATGAACCTACTTTTATAAATTCTCCGTTTTCGAGCACACGCAATAATCTGGCCTGCGTCCCCAGCGGCATTTCACCTATTTCATCCAGAAAAATAGTACCGCCGTTGGTTACCTCAAAATATCCTTTGCGCGCTTCATGTGCACCGGTAAAAGAGCCCTTTTCATGGCCAAAAAGCTCTGAGTCTATAGTCCCTTCCGGTATAGCTCCACAGTTAATAGCGATAAACTGCCCGTGTTTTCTGACACTTAAGGAATGTATAATTTTTGAGAAAGATTCTTTTCCTGTTCCGCTTTCTCCGGTAATCAATACAGTCATATCCGTAGGAGCTACCTGAATGGCAACCTGGATTGCATGATGTAGTACAGGAGAGTTACCAATGATGCCAAAGCGCTGTTTTACACTCTGGATTTCTGATGAAAGATTCATGCTGTGTGCGTTTATTCAACAATTTCTCCAAACAAAGTAGCAGGGGAGCACTCATTGATCAATACATTGACGTATTGCCCTTTCTTATAGTCCTTTTTAGGAAAAATAACAACGGTATTTGCCGAATTTCTTCCCTTAAGAAAATCAGGAGATCGTTTTGATACACCTTCAATAAGTACCTGATGAATCTGGCCAATTGCCCGTTTATTGCGATACAGTGAATGAGCGCTTTGCATTGCAATAATTTCATCAAGCCTTGCCTTCTTTATCTCTTCACTGATATCGTCTTTTAGTTTTTTGGCAGCAGGAGTACCGGGACGCTCTGAATACGCAAACATATAGGCAAAATCATACTTTACATATTCCATCAAAGACAGGGTTTCCCTGTGTTCCTCATCTGTTTCGGAGCAAAAACCAGTAATCATATCGGTCGATAAACCACAGTCCTCTCCCAGAATTTCACGAATACGATCAATTCTGCTTATATACCACTCCCGATCATAAGTACGGTTCATCAGAGCAAGAACGCGGCTGTTACCACTTTGCGCCGGTAAATGAATATATTTACAGATATTGTCATATTTCTTCATAGTAAACAATACCTCATCAGTAATATCTTTGGGATGCGAAGTGGAGAAACGTACTCTCAGATCAGGGTGAATCCGGGCAACCAGTTCCAACAGACCGGCAAAATTCGTTTTTTCCCCATTTTCATTATACTGAAATAAATACGAATCCACATTCTGACCTAACAGCGTAACTTCGCGGTAACCTTCTTCAAATAGCTGACGGGCTTCTTTAAGGATCGACTGCGGTTCTCTGCTTCGCTCTCTTCCCCGGGTATATGGAACCACACAAAAAGAACACATATTATTGCATCCGCGCATAATGGAAATGAAAGCAGTTATTCCGTTCGAGTTCAAACGGACAGGACTGATATCTGCATACGTTTCCTCTTTCGAAAGAAATACATTAACAGCCTTATTGCCTTCATCCGCTTCGTTGATAAGATTCGGCAGATCTCTGTATGCATCCGGCCCGACAACCATATCAACAATTCTTTCTTCTTCAAGCAGCTTGGATTTAAGGCGCTCTGCCATGCATCCGAGCACTCCGACCATAAGTGAAGGACGCTTCTTTTTTATGACATTAAACTGGCTCAACCGGTTGCGCACCTTCTGTTCGGCATTTTCACGTATGGAACAGGTATTAAGGAAAATCACGTCCGCATGGCTTGCATCGGAAGTGGTATCAAAACCCATATCCTGCATAATCGAGGTAACAATTTCGCTGTCAGAGAAATTCATCTGACAGCCATAGCTTTCGATGTATAGTTTCCTGGATTTGCCGGTATTTTCCTCTTTGGAGATTCTTGGCATTTCACAGGCTGCTTTTTCGTCCGAACTAAGTATTTCTAATTCTTTTACTACTTGCTTCATCATTTTCCTATTAGGGTATGCAAAGATAGAAAATTACTTAATACATATGACATATTGGCAGTAATAATCCTGTATCCCTCTGGCAATAAGCAGACAACAAATAGTTTAAAAAATCATTCTAATCAGTTGGAGAAAAGTAAAGCCGTCAGTTTCTGATCATGCTTGTAAATATCATCACGAAGATGCAATTGCCCTTCTTTATCAGTCCACGCTGTAAAATACAGTATGTAAACAGGCAATTGCCTGGCCTTCCTTATTTTAAACCATTGATTCTCTTTTTTTAAAGCAGCTGACAGCGTTTCCGGGCTAATGTTATCCAGTAAATACCCGGCCAGCCATTCGGGGTTCTCAACCCTGATACATCCGTGGCTAAAGCCTCTGACCTCCTTATCAAACAAGTATGAGGCAGGAGTATCGTGAAGATATACGTGAAAATTATTGGGAAACAAGAACTTGTAATTACCGAGCGCATTAGTCTTCCCGGGTTTCTGCCTTAGCTGATAGGGGAACCTACTGTAATCAACAGAATCCCATTGAATTTCCTCTATAGAAACCGGATGTTCAAAATCATATTTATGATATACCTCTATATTTTGTCTCTGCCAGCTCTCCGGGTCCTGCTTTTGCGCAGGAATTAACTCCGTAAGGACTATATTTTCGGGCACATTCCAATATGGATTGATTACCACATACTCGAGCTTATCATTAAATATCGGAGTATGAGTAAGGGCTTTGCCAACAATAACCTTCATCGAGTGTATTTCCTGATCGTCTTCGATAATTTTGAGCTTATACTCCGGAATATTAACCAGTAAATAGTTTTTGCCGATCCTTTCAGGAACCCAGCGCCAGCGCTCCATATTAATCATGATCTGCCGGATAGTATGATCCACAGGTATACATAACTTTTGTATTGTTTCGGAAGTAAGCTGTCCGGTTGGAGCAAGTCCGTTACGCACCTGAAATTTCCCGATTCCTTCGCTCAGCTTTTTATCATAGACGCTGCTACGGGCCGTATCGGATATATCTCCCATAAACAACAGATACCTTTTTAAAGCAGCGATATTTTGAGAAGTATCCCCCAATGAAACTTTCATAAGTCCCATAGAATCAAGCACCGGACATTGCTGCTTTTTGATTGCATGGTATTTGGCAAGCTGCTTCTGTAAAGCCAGATATTCATCATGTACCGGCATATAATACTCAAAAGGATTGTTCTTATCGCTTACAAGTATGGAATCAAGTGTTTTTCCGTATTTAATTTTCTTCCTGTTTACAAACCATTCTATGCCTTCTTCATCCGGATCCACAAAGCCCTTCCAGAGTTTTCTGCTATATTTAAAATAGGCTCCGGACAATTCTATATCCACTTTTTTTCGGGTCAGGCTGTCTCTGCGCTTACCATCTGAGTCCTTTATGGTATTTTCGATCTCCTGAATATTGAAAATATGAGGGTTCATGCCATCATTATGCGCATTGCGCAGCATGTTTAAAAACATGCTTGCCTGCGGAACATATTCACCTTCTACCGACCAGGCAAGCCGATAATCCCGCCTGGAATAAAATTTATGAATTTTTTTTCCTACGGACTGATATGCCGGATTATGTCTCAGAAAGTTATCAACCTCATTCGTATCCAGGTACTCTGTTTCCAGTTTCTGGTTCAGTATATTATTCAGAAGTTTCCTGCCGCTTCGCTTTTTTTCTTCTTGGGGAGCTTTATAATCACAACAGGCGAGTCCGATAAGACATGCGAGAAAATAGTAATAACCCGTTTTTTTCATTTTTCTTCGCTACGATTATATTACTAACTAAAGATTCGGACGGCGGTTTAAATATTTTGCCCGTTATTATTTTGTATGTTTGCATAAAACTTTTCCTGCATGGTTCTTAATTATATCTGGATCGCATTTTTTGTACTGGCTTTTATAATGGCACTTATAAAAGTGCTCGGTTATATATTCCGGGATTATCTCGTTCAGTTTGGCTGGCAGTTTGGTATCGATGATCTGAATATTTTCAGTGCCATGGTGCAAAGTACGTTTGACATGGCAGCTACAAGCGTTACCATCTCAATCGGATTAATAGGAGCTATGGCTTTATGGCTTGGATTGATGAAAATAGGAGAGGACGGAGGCGCCATTTCCATTCTGTCAAGAATAGTAAGTCCGTTCTTCGGAGCCTTATTTCCCGAAGTGCCTAAAAATCACCCTGCGCTTGGCAGTATCCTGATGAATTTTTCTGCCAATATGCTTGGCCTCGACAATGCAGCTACTCCGCTGGGGCTTAAAGCAATGAATGAGCTCCAGTCTATTAATCCCCAACCGGATACAGCTTCCAATGCTCAAATTATGTTTCTTGTTTTGAATGCCTCCGGATTAACAATAATTCCGGTCAGCATCATGGCAATCAGAGCTGCCAATGGCTCTCTGAATCCATCTGAGGTTTTTATTCCTATTCTGATCACTACATTCAGCTCTACTCTTGCCGGTCTGATTGCTGTAGCTGTCTATCAAAAAATCAATCTGTTAAAACCGGTCGTTTTAGCCTACTTGCTGGGCGCTATATCATTAATTGGCCTCCTTATCTGGTATTTTGTCAGTCTGCCTCAGGATAAAATAGGAGGGGCCAGCAGCCTGCTGGGCAATAGCATTATCTTTACCATAATTATAGCATTCATATTGCTTGCCCTCAGAAAGCGTATCAATATTTTCGAATCATTTATAGAAGGAGCCAAAGGAGGTTTTGATGTCGCTGTAAAAATCATTCCGTATCTGGTTGCAATGCTCGTTGCCATTGGTGTATTTCGGGCATCCGGAGCCATGAATTTAGTAATGGATCTGATTCGCAGCCTGTTTGAAGGCATCAATTATATGCTGACCGCCCTGGGCAGTGAAACGGTAATTAATACAAAGTTTGTTGAGGCCCTGCCCGTAGCTATTATGAAGCCTTTATCCGGCAGCGGCGCCCGGGGATTAATGGTTGATGCGATGAAAACATACGGAGCAGATTCCTTTATCGGCAATTTATCCGCAACTTTACAGGGCGCTACGGAAACTACTTTTTATGTAATTGCTGTTTATTATGGAGCCGTCGCGGTGAAGAAGACCCGATATACGGTACCATGTGCCTTAATAGCGGACATAGTAGGAGTAGTTGTCGGTGTAATTGTTGCTTTTATTTTCTTTACCTGAGTTTATATTTGTTTTGAAACTGAACAGAGCTTTTTATGAGCGTGAAGATGTAAGCCAGATCGCAGCTGATTTGCTGGGAAAGTATCTGTGTACGCGGATAGATGGTCAGTATACCGCGGGAGTAATCGTTGAAACAGAAGCATATAGCGCCCCGGAAGATAAAGCCTCCCACGCTTATGGTAACAAACGAACTGCCAGAACGGAAATCTTTTTTGGCGCTGGTGGTTTTTCGTATGTCTATCTTTGTTATGGCATTCACCATCTCTTCAATATTATTACAAATAAAAATGATATCCCACATGCAGTTTTGATACGGGCTATTGAACCAACAGCTGGCCTGGATATAATGTCCGCCCGTAGAAAAAAAGCAAGTACAGATTATAGTCTCACAGCCGGTCCAGGAGCCTTATCAAAAGCGCTTGGCATTCATAAGCAACACAACGGACTTGATTTGCAGGGTGACACTATATGGCTTGAAGATTCAACGATACGATACGCCAGCTGCCAGATTATCAAAAGCCCGCGGGTAGGTATCGCCTACGCACAGGAATGGGCTGAAAAGCCATTACGATTCAGAGTAAAAGACAATCCCTGGACAAGCAGGGCACACTAATACCCAATGAAAAAATTATTTAATTCTTTATTATTTCTGCTTCTAAACGTAATCATAGCTCAGGCTCAATATGGTTATTGTCCAGACGAACTTCTGCCCAAATATGATGCAAAAAAACGGTTGTGGGGATTTGTAAACCTGATGGGACATTGGGAAATCGAGCCTTTCTATACACAGGTGTCTCCCTTTGCTGAGAATAAAGCGATCGTGCGCAAGGGCAATTCCTTCGGTGCAATTGATTGCAGAGGTTCTGTGATTATACCATATAAATACCAGGCAATAACTACTTTCAGCAGCAACCGGGCCTGGTTCAGGGAAAACAATCTCTGGGGGCTGATTGACCATAGGGGAAAGATTCTGGTAAGTCCCCGCTTTGAGGAAATCTTACCGATTGAATTCAGTGAATTTGCCTGGACAATGAAAAATGACAAATGGACTTTGTTTAACCTGGAAGCCGGAAGGCAGGTGGGGACAAGCCAGTTTGATATTGCCCGGCCTTTATCAGATAATGCCTCTATGGTAAAAGATGCTAACGGCCTGTTTGGGATTGTCAATCATGTCAACTGCAGCTATATGATTGAGCCACGAATAAGCAATGTAAAGAAAGTAAGCCGTTCATTGCTGTTGTTCAAGCTTGATGGCCACTGGGGTATGTTTTCCAATGAGGGCCGGATATTACGCAATCCTGATTACGATACAATTTATATGGCTTCTCCGGCCCACTTTATTCTGGTAAAAGACCGTAAGTATGGTTTGATGGATACGAGGGGTGTAACAATTCTTGATCCTGCATATGACGAAATAGGGGACTATGGTGACGGGCTGTTTCCGTATCGAAAAGGAAATCAGTATGGATACATCAATCTTATAGGTAAAATATATATCGCACCAGAATATGAAATTGCCCTGCCATTTGACAATAAGCAGGCTATAGTTGCTAAAAACGGCAACTTTGGAATCATAGATATACACAAAAAAGAAGTTGTGCCATTCCGGTATAAATCAGCTTACCGACATCCTCATCACCCGTTTTATATACTAACAGAGTATGATAACACTGAAAAGATAGCGGATCTTTCGGGGAAAATTGTCTCTCCGGCATTTAAAAAAGTTTTTGCCGATTCCGGAAATATTATTCGGGTAGAAACTGGTGAAGGAATACGCTTCTGGAATATGAAAACATTCAGTCTTTTACCGGATATTTTCTCTGATGCGGATCACTTTCAGGATGGCTATGCAATTATAACACAGAGCGGAAAAAAAGGAGTTGTAGATGAAAAGGGACAGATCAGGGTTCCGGCATATTATCTGACTATTGATTATTACTGGTTAACAAATCTTCTTGTATTCAAAACTCAGACGACCGAAGGTACGGGACTGGTTACAACAGAAGGTAAAACTATTTTGAAAAATACCTTTCAGAAAATACATCCTGCCGGATCAGGTATCCTCAAAGTTCAGACGAATAATCTGTATGGTCTGTATAAGATCGATGGCAGTGTAGTTTCCGAACCTGTTTACAGCTATATCTCTTCCCGTTCCTCCGATACCACCGCTCCGGAATGGCCCTCCATCGTTATAAAAGACAATATGTACGGGCTTGTAAATATAAAAGGGCAGGAAATAGTGAAACCTGCATATAAAAGCTTCTTCTACTCGGGCGAACGTATTTATGCAGCTAAGCACAAAAAAGGATACAGCTTATTCGATGACAGGGGTAACCTGTTGAACAAACAGATATTTGATTCGGTAGGCAAAACCACAGAAGGTAGAATTCCTGTCTGTAATGGGAAAAAATGGGGATTTTTGAACCTCTCCGGGCAGCCGGTAATCGACTTGAAATATGATGCGGTCGAGTCATTCTCCGGTCCCTATGGTATTGTAAAGCAGAAAGGAAAATACGGGCTTATCAATAAAAACGGACAGATCAGACTCGCCATACTGTATGACGAGTGGAGAGACAATAATGGAGAGTTGCAGTTCCGGTTGGGAGAAAAATGGGAAACAGCCAATCGTTTGCCTGTATTTAGTGCCGGAGCCGCAAACGATTAGCTTTGCTATTAGTTTGCAACAAAACCGATTTTTAAGCCAAAACTTATAAGCGGGGCAAAAACATTCTCTCTGTCAAGTATTGCATTGGAGCTGCTCTCCTCAAATGTGAGAAACTGCTGATTGCGGCTACGGATGCCTAAACCTGCATTATACTCAATAAAAATGTTATCCTCAATAAAGTTTATGTAACCAAAGTTGATTTTGAAATCAAGCAGACTGCTGTATTCACTATGAATGCCTCGTTCACCTTTCTGTCTGGCTTCTGAATTGTAACGTCTGAAACGGACTTCGGGGCCGAAAAAGAACTCATCAATTGCGCCATTGGGATAGTATTTCACCCCCGCGACAAAACTGGGGCCCAGTTTATACTCTCTTGATATGGTGGGATAATTCATGCCATCCTCCACATCAAAAAAATCAACGATCATTCCCTGAGAAAAATTACGCACGGTTACCCCAAGACCAGCCTCTGCAGTAAAGCGTTCGTTCAGTTTTTTCTCAACGGAAAGTCCCATATCTCCGGATAATGCCGATATCAGATTCAGCTTTATCAGATATACCGGTTCAAATGGATCCTTTTTTTCCGAGGCATCAGCAGAATACATGACTACTTTTGGTTGTTCAGACTCATTCCCGCGTTCAGGTTCATTTTGGGCTTTTGCATTTAAGAATATCAGCGTACATAGTCCCAATAAAGCTATTTTTTTCATTCAGTATTTCTGTATTAGCCTAAAGTAAAGATATAAAAATACATTGCTCAAACGAATATTTTGTTTCAAATATTATAATTTAATCCATGTGCGAACCCAAAGGTGACTAAAAGTGTTTGACAAATTAATTTGTTGGTAACGGCTTTCGCTTTAACTTTGGCAACCTTTAGGTAAGTGCAATGAAGAAAATTGATAAGTTAATTTTAGGTGCTTTTGCAGGTCCGTTTACACTTACTTTTATTGTTGTTGTCTTTATTTTCCTGACCCAGTACTTACTCAAGTATCTGGACGATTTTGTCGGGAAAGGGCTCGGAATAGAAGTTTACGGGGAGCTGATTTTTTATTTCAGCATCCATATGATCCCGGTTTCTTTGCCTTTGTCTGTATTATTATCGTCCCTGATGACTTACGGTAACCTTGGCGAACATTTCGAATTAACCGCGGTAAAGGGTTCCGGTATATCGCTTGTACGAGTATTGATGCCTGTAGGATTTGCAGCTTTTCTTCTCACCATCGCATCTTTCTATTTTAGCAACAATATAGTACCGGATGTCAACCTGAAAGCATACAGCCTGTTGTATGACATACGGCAAAAAAAGCCCTCTCTGGATTTCAAGGAAGGTACATTTTACAATGGCCTCCCCGGATATAGTGTAAAAATCAGCAAAAAGCATGAGGATGGGAAAACGCTGGAAGGAGTAATGATATACAATCATACCGGAAATAATGGCAATACAGAAGTCATCCTGGCAGATTCCGGAATCATGTATATGATCAATCATGATCAGTATCTGGTTCTTGAATTGTTTAAAGGGAACAGCTTCACTGAACATATTGACGACATAGGAAAAAACTCACCGGAAGAGTTTGTCAGAAACTCGTTTGATCGCAGCAAGCTTGTATTCAGTCTTTCTTCGTTTAATCTGAGCTCAACCCCCACACAGCTTTTCTCAGGCAACAAGGTCATGAAAAAAGTGGATGAGCTTCAAAGATCCATTGATTCAATGCAAACTGTCAGGGATGAGAATATAAACAGCATAGAATCCAATATCGGTACCTTTTATTCCTACAAGGTTATTCCGCATGATAGTATTCCGACCAAAGAGCTGTCATACAATATTGATTCTGTTGAAATAGCCGAATCCGGTGTAGCCGCCTCAGCCATATACAACCGTGCCGTAAACAACGCAAGAGGAATAAAAGCCTATTTATCCGGCAACCGGGAACGTCTTTATTATTCCGCCAGAGAAATCCGTTCTTTTGAATCCGAAAAATTGAAAAAATACACACAGGCCTGTGCCGTTTTTATCATGTTTCTGATAGGAGCGCCACTTGGCGCCATTATAAAAAAAGGTGGCTTCGGAGTACCTGTAATTATTTCAATCGTCTTTTTTATTATCTACTATGTAGTAACTATGATCGGAGAAAAGTGGGCTAAAGAAGGGGTAGCCGATGTCCTTTTCAGCATGTGGCTGGGCAACATAGTATTATTGCCGATCGGGTTGTTTTTTCTGCGTCAGGCAAGTAAAGATTCCCGGATTCTGGAAACTGATTTTTATGTGGTTGTTTTCGGAAAGCTTAAGAAATTATTTAAAAAACCAAATAAAGAGTAAAATAAACTTGTCATTCACAAATAGAGTATTTACTTTTGCAACTTGATATAAGAAAACTATTAATATAATACCGGATACTGAAATGTATTTAACCAAAGAAATTAAGGAAGAACTTTTTAAAAGCAACGGAAAATCTGAGAAAGATACTGGTTCCGCTGAATCTCAAATCGCATTGTTCACTCACAGAATCAACCATTTGACTGAGCATTTAAAAAGCAACAAAAAAGATTATTCAACACGTCTTGGTCTTCTTAAGCTGGTAGGAAAAAGAAGAAGACTTCTTGATTATCTCCACAAGACTGAAATTGAGCGATACAGAGCGATAATCGCCAAGCTTAATATCAGAAAGTAAAAAAAGCTGTGCCAATTAAAGAGGGGATCTTGAAAAAGGTTCCCTCTTTCATATCATACCATCCCAGGAAGTTTTGAAAAAAACTCAATTTTTAAGACAAAGTTTTTGTTCTATTTGTTATTGAACTATGTTTCCACAAGTTATTACTAAAAAAATAAATTTAAAAGACGGTCGTGAGATCATTCTGGAGACGGGCAAACTGGCTAAGCAAGCCAATGGTTCCGCTGTTATCAGAATGGGAAATACAATGTTGCTTGCAACGGCCGTTGCTGCCAAAGATGCAAAGGAGGGAGTAGATTTTCTTCCTCTATCGGTAGATTATCAGGAAAAATTTGCCTCTGCCGGAAAAATTCCGGGAGGATTTCTCAGAAGAGAAGGCAAACTAAGCGATCAGGAAGTTCTGATTTCAAGACTGGTCGACCGCGTTTTGCGCCCGATGTTTCCGGATGACTACCATGCCGATGTGCAAATCATGATTACCATGATCTCTGCAGATCCCAATAACCAGCCAGATGCGCTGGCCGGACTTGCAGCGGCGGCGGCTCTTGCTGTATCGGATATTCCTTTCAATGGCCCGATATCAGAAGTCAGAGTGGCTCGTTGTGAAGGCGAATTTCTGATTAATCCCAAGCCGGCAGATCTTGAAAAAGCCGATATTGATCTTATTGTAGGCGCATCCTATGATAATATTATCATGGTGGAAGGGGAAATGGCTGAAGTCAGCGAAGCAGACATGCTTGAAGCTTTAAAGATTGCTCATGAAGCAATAAAAGAGCACTGCGTGATTTTGAAGGAGTTTGAAAAAGCTGCCGGTAAAGAAAAGAAGCAGGAATACTCTCATGAAAAACATAATGAGGAACTTTATGCTAAAATGCATGAAGCTCTTTATGGCAAAGCTTTTAAGGTAGCCGGCCAGAAACTTGCCAACAAAAGTGATCGGAAAGAACGCTTCAAGGCCATCAAAGAAGAATTTATCGCAAATCTTGAAGAAGCTCCGGATGACTTTACATCCAGTCTGATTGATGTATACTACCATAAAATAGAAAAAGAAGCTGTCCGGAATATGGTTTTGGACAAGAGATACCGTCTGGACGGACGCTCACTTGATCAGATCCGGAATATCTGGTGCGAGGTAGACTATCTGCCTTCAGCACATGGTTCGGCCGTATTTACAAGAGGAGAAACGCAGTCTCTTACAACCGTAACGCTGGGAACAAAGCTTGACGAGCAGCTGATTGACAGCGCTCTGATATCAGGCACCAGCAAGTTTATGCTTCATTATAATTTCCCTGGCTTTTCTACAGGCGAAGTTAAGCCCAACAGAGGTCCCGGACGAAGAGAAATCGGACACGGAAACCTTGCTTACCGCGCCTTAAAGCGCATGATTCCTGCGCCGGACAAGAACCCTTATACAGTTCGTATTGTTTCTGATATTCTGGAGTCAAACGGTTCATCATCTATGGCAACTGTTTGTGCCGGAACCCTTGCTCTTATGGACGCCGGAGTGAAAATAGAGCAGCCTGTCTCAGGTATCGCTATGGGACTGATATCCGATAGCAAAACCGGACGCTGGGCAGTGCTTTCAGATATTCTTGGTGATGAAGATCACCTGGGCGATATGGACTTCAAAGTATGCGGAACAAGTAAAGGTATTACCGCCTGTCAGATGGACATGAAGGTGGAAGGATTATCCTACGAAATTCTTGCACAGGCACTTGAGCAGGCCAAGCAGGGAAGAATACATATCCTGGGAAAAATGCTTGAAGTCCTTCCTGAATCAAGAGGCGACTACAAAGAACATACACCTCGTTCTCATTCAATGCTTATTCCACGTGACATGATCGGAGCTGTAATAGGTCCTGGTGGAAAAGTAGTTCAGGAAATCCAGAAAGTGACTGGCGCAACCGTAGTAATTGAAGAAATTGAAACCGGCGGACTTGTTTCAATCTTTGCCAAAGACAAAGATATGATGGAGAAAGCTGTAAACTGGGTAAAAGGAATTGTATCTGTTCCCGAAATAGGAGAGGTATACAATGGAAAAGTTAAATCAATTATGCCATTCGGCGCTTTTGTCGAATTCATGCCTGGTAAGGACGGCTTACTTCATATATCTGAAATAAAGTGGGAACGCCTTGAAAATATGGAAGGTGTGCTCGAAGTTGGAGAAGAAGTAAAAGTTAAGCTTATCGAAGTTGACAAAAAAACAGGTAAGTTCAGACTTAGCAGAAAAGTGTTGCTTCCCAGGCCGGAAAAAAAGGAAACTTCATCAGAATCATAAAATAAATAGTTGATTAGAAATAAAAATGTGAACTTTTAAAAACTTCTTTACGTTATTACGCAAGTGTTTTAATTAATTTTTAAACTTCATCTACCTTGCAAGAATGAGACAGCTTAAAATTAGTAAACAAATAACGAATAGAGAAAGCCAATCTCTTGATAAGTACCTTCAGGAGATTGGAAAAGTTGACTTACTTACACCTGATGAAGAGGTTGAACTGGCAAGAAGAATACGTGAAGGTGACCAGCTTGCATTGGAGAAATTAACAAAAGCCAATCTGCGATTTGTTGTTTCTGTTTCCAAGCAGTATCAGAATCAGGGGCTCACTCTTGGCGATTTGATAAATGAAGGGAATCTGGGGCTGATTAAAGCAGCCCAGCGTTTTGACGAAACGAGAGGATTTAAGTTTATTTCTTATGCAGTCTGGTGGATCAGGCAATCTATTCTCCAGGCCTTGGCCGAACAGTCACGTATTGTCCGGTTACCATTAAACCGGGTTGGTTCACTCAATAAAATTTCCAAAACGTTCTCCGATCTGGAGCAGAAATATGAAAGAGAACCTTCGCCGGAGGAACTGGCAGAGGTTCTTGAATTATCGGCTGATGAAGTCGTTGATACACTTAAAATATCCGGGAAACATGTTTCTATGGATGCTCCGTTTATTCAGGGAGAAGAGAACAGTTTGCTGGATGTACTTGAAAATGACGGCGAGGTCAAGCCGGATTTTGGCTTAATGAATGACTCTCTGCGCAGGGAAGTTATGCGCACCTTGTCCACACTTACCCAACGGGAAGCCGACGTAGTC
This sequence comes from Bacteroidota bacterium, assembly GCA_023392125.1. Classification (GTDB taxonomy): domain Bacteria; phylum Bacteroidota; class Bacteroidia; order Cytophagales; family Cytophagaceae; genus SpSt-227. The sequence goes on along the minus strand of JAEVZS010000002.1, from coordinate 439,306 downwards.
ACTTTATATTTCGGGTTAAATGGCGAAAGTCCGCTGACATTGGAAGAAATAGGTGAACGCTTTGGTCTCACCAGAGAAAGAGTACGACAGATTAAAGAAAAAGCGATAAGGCGACTCCGGCATTCATCCAGAAGTAAGCCCCTAAAACCTTATCTTGGTTAAATAATGCATAAATGCAGCCCCGCCAAGGGGCTTTTTTATTAGTGACTTGGCAAACGGATTGCATTAAAGGCTTGTTTCAACAGTTTATTTTACGAAATTCGCTAAAAAAAAGAATTATGTCAGAAGAAAAAACCGGTTGTTTAATTATAGGATCAGGTCCGGCCGGCTATACTGCAGCTATTTATGCTGCCAGAGCCGGCATGAAACCAATTATGTATCAGGGGCCGCAGCCAGGAGGTCAGTTAATGATCACCAACGATGTTGAGAATTTTCCGGGATATCCTGATGGGGTCATAGGTCCTCAGATGATGGAAGATTTCAAAAAACAGGCCGAACGTTTCGGAACAGATATTCGTTATGGAATCGCTACCAAAGTTGACTTTTCCGGACCTGTACATAAAGTCATTATTGATGATAGTCATCTGATTCTGACAGATACAGTAATCATCTCTACAGGCGCCTCTGCCAAATGGCTTGGAATAGAATCTGAGGCGAGGCTGAACGGGAAAGGGGTTTCTGCATGTGCTGTCTGTGATGGCTTTTTCTTCAGAGGACAGGATGTAGCAATTATAGGAGCTGGAGATACAGCATGTGAAGAGGCTACCTACCTGTCAAAACTTTGTAAGAAAGTTTATATGATCGTTCGCAGAGATGAAATGAGGGCATCTAATATTATGCAAAAAAGAGTGCTGAATACGCCCAATATCGAAGTTTTATGGAATACAGAAACTGAAGAAATTCTGGGGAATGATGAAGTAAACGGGGTTCGTGTTCGCAACAAACAAACGGGAGAACTCAGAGAATTGGACATCACCGGTTTTTTTGTTGCTATCGGCCATCAGCCCAATACAGATGTATTCAAAGACTGGATTGAAATGGACGAAAATGGTTATATAAAAACTATTCCGGGAAGTACCAGAACAAATATAGAAGGAGTATTTGCCTGCGGTGATGCACAGGATCATGTATATCGCCAGGCGGTTACTGCTGCGGGTACTGGTTGTATGGCTGCCCTGGATGCAGAACGCTTCCTGGCTGCAAAAGAGTTGGTCTAGTTATTCGAGATGCGATATTATTTATTTAGCTTACTGTTATTCACAGGTATTATATATTCCGGATACGGGCAGGAACAAGATCCGAAAAAGTATAAGGACTTTTTTCAGATTAAAGCTCCTGCTATCCAATATTCAGAACCGGATACAGAAGAAATTTTGTTTGAAGATGAGATTGTAAACGATCAGGGGCAGGCCATATATTTCAATCCTGAGCGGGAGCTAACCTTGCTTGAGGAAGAAGACAGTACAACTGTACTGGAAGAAGATTTTAGTATTGTCGAAGTTACAGAAGAAATGCGAATGGACTGCGTATGGGTGACAATTGCGGAATATTATGCCATTTGGGACTCTCGCACAGTAAACCCCTATAAAGTTGACCCCACTTCTTACAAAGACACGATTGCTTTCCAGCTGTATGATAGTCTCAACAATATGATGTGGTCAATGCCGCTCAATGACTGCCGGATAAATTCAGCCTTCGGTATGAGGCACTGGCGCTGGCATTATGGCACAGACCTTCATCTTATTACAGGAGACCCTGTATATGCATCATTTGACGGCATAGTACGGATTAATCGATATGATGGCGGCGGGTACGGAAATTATGTTCTCGTGAGGCATTATAATGGTTTGGAAACATTGTACGGGCACCTGAGCGAAAGCAAGGTAAAAGTCGGTCAGCTTGTAAAAGCAGGCGAAATTATCGGATTGGGTGGCAACACAGGCAGGAGCACCGGGCCCCATCTGCATTATGAAGTCCGCTATGAAGGCAATGCCATTGACCCGCATATTGTTTTTGATTTTCCGAATAACCGTCTCAATAACTCAACTTTTAATCTGGCTCCGGAACATTTTGATTATGTTCGTGTAGCAAGACAGGTTGTATATCATCGGATACGATCAGGTGAAACGCTGAGCGGACTCAGTAAAAAATATCGCGTTCCTGTAAGTACAATATGTCGTCTGAATAATATATCTACCAAAACAGTCCTTCGCGTTGGACAAAGAATCAGGATTCGGTAACTCCGAATCCTTTTCTCTTATATTTCCCCATACATTACTTTTCATGAAATTAGACTTACTAGTGTTAGCAGCTCATCCGGATGATGCTGAGCTGTGCTGTGCAGGCACCATTCTTTCCTTTACAGCACAAGGAAAAAAAGCCGGTATTGTAGATCTTACCAGGGGAGAATTGGGAACAAGAGGTACCATTGAAGACCGAGCCGCCGAGGCAGCAGAAGCCGCTCAAATCCTGGGTTTGTCAGTCAGAGAAAATCTTGGTCTGGCTGATGGTTTTTTCGAAGAGGAAAAAGATTCCCTGCTTAAAATAATTTCAGTGATCAGAAGATACCAACCCGATATTGTTCTGACGAATGCTCTTTATGACAGGCATCCGGATCATGGGCGAGGTGGAAATCTTGTCTCACGGGCATGCTTTCTATCCGGGCTTTCTAAAATAGAAACCCTTGATGACCATAATAGCACTCAGGAGCCATGGCGCCCGTCCCGGGTTTATCATTTTATCCAGGACAGGTATATAAAGCCTGATTTTGTAGTTGATATCAGTAATTTCTGGCTCCAGAAAGCCCAAGCGATCAGGGCTTTCAAAACACAGTTTTATACTCCGGATATGGATGGCGGGCCTCAAACCTATATATCTACTCCGGAGTTTTTTACCTTTATTGAAGCCAGAGCTCTTGAACTCGGGCATAGTATCGGAGCCCGATATGGTGAAGGATTTAATACCGATCAGGGAAGACATATCGGTATCAGGGACCTGAGCCAGCTACTATAAAAAACAGATCGCCCGATCATTGCTATGGCGCTATCCGTCTTATAATCCAATTCTGATCTTCCAGAGTGAATGTCAGCCTGTCATGCAGGCGGCTTGGGCGTCCCTGCCAGAATTCGAAATAATCAGGTACCAGATTATAGCCACCCCATATTTGCGGGCAGGGTATAATCTGATCCTGCCATTGCTGTTCCTGTTCCTTTACCTTTTCCTCCAGCTCTTTTTTTTCTATAAGCTGACTCTGAGGAGACCCCCATGCACCTATCTGACTTCCGCGTGGACGACTGCTAAAATATTCATTGGATTCTTCCCTCGATGTATAACTGATAGTACCCTCAATACGAACCTGTCTCTCCAGCTCAGGCCAAAAAAAATTAATAGCAGCATAATGATTCTTCTCCAGTGCCCGGCCTTTTCGGCTTGCATAATTGGTGAAAAACACAAAACCCTTCTCGCTAAACCCCTTCAGAAGGACAATCCGCGAACTTGGACGATTGCTTTCATCCACTGTGGCCAGATTCATTGCTGTCGGTTCCAGCACACATGACTTTATCGCTTCATCCATCCATAGGCCAAACTGTACAAAGGGATCTCTGTTGATAGTATTTTCAAGAAGCTCACGACTGGTATATTCCTGACGGATATGTGCCAATGCCTTATTTTCACTCAGATTCATATACAAATTTACTTAATATGCCATTTATAAATTCAGACATTTTTGAAATATTATTAGTTTTTTTTATAGTTAACAATGAATATTTTAGTTTTTTTGTGCACTAAATTGATTATTATTATATTCAATACGATGTTAACCAGATCTTATACGATATAAAGATGGTCGGGAAAGGTAAGCTGTTGATTGCGGAACCGTTTTTAGGCGATCCTAATTTCGAACGAAGTGTAATATTGTTATGTGAGGATGATGAAAACGGAACATTAGGCCTGGTATTGAACAAGCCATCGGCTCTGAAAGTAAATGATGTTCTGGAAGACATGAATGAATTTAACCAGCCATTATACATCGGTGGTCCGGTTGATCAGGATTGTGTAAATTTTATATATACCGGAATCAATGTTGTTGATGACTCGGTGGAAATCAGTGATGGAGTATTTATGGGCGGGGACTTTGATCAGCTTTTTGAGCTTGCCAGATTCGGAAAAGTGAATCCTGACAATTTTCGATTTTTTTTGGGATATAGTGGTTGGGATGTCAATCAGTTAACTATGGAAATGAATGAAAAAACCTGGATTGTAGGAAATACCAGTTTACATGAGGTTCTGCTAATGGCCCCACCCTTGATGTGGCACAACATACTTAAAAGTATGGGTGGCAAGTACAAAATGTATTCGAATTATCCTATTGATCCACGGTTAAATTAAAAGTCTATAAAATCTACCATTATGCAATCCGATAAAGAACTTGCCCAAAATCCAGATTTGGTACAAGATGAACTTCAATCAGTGAATCTTGAGGAACATCATGATGATTTGAATGATGATGACCATACCTTCCCTGACATTTCCAGCTATTCCAAACAAGAACTTTTAGAAGAACTTAAGAATCTCACTCTTAGCGCTGGTTTACAAAAAGTTACCACTTTCATGAGGGATCTCAAACAACATTTTGACGATATTGTTGACAGTGAACGTCGGGAAGCAAGAGACCAGTTTTTGCATGATGGTGGTCTGGAAGAAGATTTTCAGCTGAAAAAGGATGATCTTACCCTTACATTTGAAAAGTTGTACGGAAAGCTTCGTTCTGAAATAACAGACAAACTAGCCTCTCTCGAAGAAGCAAAAGAAAAAAACCTTCGTATCAAAAACAATATTCTCGATAAACTGAGAGAGCTTACTTCCGGAGAAGAAACTTCGTCCAGCTTGTCGCAATTTAAGGAATTACAGAACGAATGGAGAAACATAGGAGCTGTGCCCATTGCTTATTCAAAAGAAATATGGGCTAATTACAACGCCCTGGTTGAAATGTTCTATAATAACCGTAGCATCTATTTTGAACTGAAAGAGCTTGACCGGAAAAAAAATCTTGAATCCAAAATCGATATTATTGAAAAAGCAGAACAGCTAAGCAAGGAAGAAAATATCGGAGAGGCAATAAAGGAGTTAAAAAAGCTTCATGAAGAATATAAACTAGTCGGGCCGGTCCCAAAAGAAGAACAAGAAGTATTATGGAGCAGATTTAAGCTGGCATCAGATCAGATATATCAAAAAAGGAATGAATTCAATGCCCTTCATAAAAAGGTTCAGGAAGAAAACCTTGCAAAAAAGAAAGAATTGATCGAGGCGCTTAAGGCTTATGAAACTTATGATTCCTCTGATATCAAAGGCTGGAAAGAAAAAACCAACGAGCTTCTTGAAATACAAAATTCATGGAAAAATACAGGACCGGTTCCCAAGGAAGTGACAAAGTCAATTTCAAGAGAGTTCTGGTCGATATATAAAGGATTTTTCAGAAAGAAAGATATATTTTTCAAATCGCTGGAGCTCCAAAAAGTAGAGAATCTGAAGAAGAAGCAGGAGTTGTGCGAAGCTGCAGAAGCACTTATGCATAATGATGATATAGCAGTCACTACTGAATTATTGAAAAAGCTTCAGGCAGACTGGAGTAAAATCGGAGCAGTTCCCATCAAAGAAAAAGATACCATTTTTAAGCGGTTCAACTCTGCCTGTGATCACTTTTTCAACAGAAAGCGGGCTCTTTTTGCGGAACAGGAGAAAGAATATGAAGAAAACCAGAAAAGGAAATATGCGGTAATTGACAAAATTAAACAGCTTGCCGCCGGTAATTCCAATAATTCAGATGACATCAGAGACTTGCAGGAAGAGTTTAACTCCATAGGCTTTGTCCCCAAAAATTCGATTAAAGAAGTAAAAGAGCGCTATAAGGAAGCCGTTGAAAATTTCTTAAAGAATCTGGAAGGAGCAGAGGGCAATGACAATAAAGGGAACCTTAAGCTTGAGTTGGAAGTAGCGGCACTGAAAAGCAGTCCGGATGCCCGCAAAAAGCTTAATAAGAAGGAAAGTGAAGTATTGAAAAAAATTCAGAGCCTTAAAACTGATATCCAATCCTGGAATACCAATATTGATTTCTTTGCCAGCTCGGCAAATGCAGAAAAGCTCAAAGTACAGGTTCTTCGGAATATTGAGAATGCCCGGAAAGAATTACAGGAGCTAGAGGAGCAACTGGATATTATTCGAAATACTCAATAAGCAGTATCCATAAACCTTTCTCATGCTGTTCCGGTTTTACTAAAAAAGTAGAATAGTATGACTCAGCTGGAGAATGATTTGTTTTGGGAGATGGTACGCACTATCAGGCTTTTGGGTGGTAAATCGGATATCACGGATGCTCTTGGGGTAATGAGAAGCGAAATGCCCAGTAGCGAAGCTTTAAAAGAAGCTTATATTCAGGTAAAATGCTGGAATGATAAAGTTGAAAAGAAGGTTTCCGGTAAGCATGAAAATCCAATTTATAAAGAATTGAAGGAAGATATTACATGCTGAAACATAAATACTGGCAAAAAATCAGGTAATACCTGATTTTTTGCTTATCAGACCCCGTCCGATTCTTCTGTATATTGGAAACGGACCTGCCATACGCCATTATAGAAAACCTCTTCCTCAAACATAGTTTTGGGGCGTACCCAGACAGACTGATCTCCGTATAATGTCTGATAAACAACCAGCTCTTCATTCGTCTCTGAATGCCTGGCAAGACATATTACTTTGTAATAGCTGCCTTTATAATGTTTATACAACCCTGTTTTCATTTTTTTTAAATAACCAAAACAATCTTCCTATTCAACGGTTATTGTTCTACAATTCAATTTATTATTTTATGCAAAAAGGTACAATCAAATTTTTTAATGAGTCTAAAGGTTTTGGATTTATTAAACCAGAAATTCCCGGAAATGACATTTTTGTACATTCTTCAGGTCTGATCGATCAGGTTCGTCAGAATGACCAGGTTAAATTTGAAGTAGAAAAGGGAAAAAAAGGACTTAATGCCGTAAAGGTTCAGGTAATATAAAGTAAAACACATGTTCTCTGACATGTAGTAGCGTACATATTGCTTTAGCAAAAAAGGCTCCCGTGAATTCTCAGGGAGCCTTTTTAAATTATTCTTAAGATAATTATTTTTTAACCCGCTCTACATACTCGCTCGTACGCGTATCTATTTTAATAATTTCTCCCATATCTACAAAAAGCGGAACACTGATTTCTGCTCCGGTTTCAAGGGTTGCCGGCTTTAGTGTTCTGGTAGCAGTATCACCTTTTATACCTGGTTCGGTATAGGTAACTTCCAGTTCAACAAAGGTGGGTGGCTCGGCAAAAACCGCCTCATCATTATCGTCAAACTGAATAGTTACTATCATATTTTCTTTAAGAAACTTCAAGGCATCACCAAACAACTCTGCCGCGATCGGTAACTGCTCATAGGTTTCATTGTCCATACACATTAATGCATTTCCTTCTTTATATAAGAACTGCATTTCTTTGGTCTGAACTTTTACCAGATCAATTTTTTCACCGGATCTGAATCTGATTTCTGATTGTTTTCCGGTTTTAACGTTACGTCCTTTGACCTGATACTGAGCCTGTCCTTTTCCAGGAGTAATATGAACAGATTCAAGAACCTGTATTAACTCATTGTTATAGCGTAAAAACGCTCCTCTTGATAAATCTGAAGTAGTTGCCATAAAATCAATTTCACTAAAGCGACAAAAATAGTTACTCTGTATCTAATCCCCAAAATATTTTGCAGCCGATTAAACAGTAAACTATCTCAGCTTTATTTTTTATATTGACTCCTCACGATTAAATATTTGCCTGTATGCAACCTGCTTTCTCAGATCTGATACAATCGGAGCTACCTGTTCTCATCGATTTCTATGCTGAATGGTGTGGCCCCTGTAAATCTATCGAACCGGAAATAGACAGACTTTCCCGGGATATGAGGGACAAAGTAACTATTATAAAAATTGATGTAGAAAAATACCTTCAGGAAGCTCTGCATTATGAAGTGCGTGGTGTTCCAACCTTTGTTCTGATAAAAGACGGACAGGTAATATGGAAAGAAGCAGGTGTTTTAAATTACCAACAGCTTCAGCAGGTTCTTTCAGAGTTTGTATAGGAATTATCAGGAATTGTATTCTCCCAGATTATCATCATTCTCAATTCGCTCAAGTTCTATATTGCGAACCGGCGATAGAACCAACGGAATTTTCTCTATAACTACAGCGCTTGTTTCCAGCCCAAAAGCATCTTCATCAGACACGGCAATTTTTTTGAGATAAAAATAAAGATTCATGATCAATTGCTCCCAGGCCGGAAGATCTGACTCTACGCTCAAATGTCTCTGAAGCACTACAAACTTAAAGTCTCCGATCGAATTAATTTTTTTGATTGAGGGGTATCGGGTACTAATATGTATTTCGTCTGATTTCAGCAGATCTTCTACCGCTTTCCTGAAAAACAGATTCAGACGAGGTTCGACGCGAAAACCAAGATAAAAGTCAATCCGGACAATATCATCAACCAGCATATGATTTACCTTATATTTTAGCGTATATGGTTCGTCTGTAACATGAATATGCAAAAACCAATAATAATCAGCTCTTTTTGGTGCTTTTTGAAAAACAGAATAGATTATCTTCGTTTCAATTTTTTCGGGATCATTACTATTAGAAAGATACACCAGATGCGTTGAATACTTCGGAATAACTTCATCATCTCTGATTGACTTAAATGCCTCCAGAAATGGTTTTATGTTTGTATACTCGGTAAGCTGCTGCTTGATCTTGTAGGCATGATACCATATGTACATAACAATAACAAATACTCCTCCAACCAAAAGGGTAATGTATCCTCCATGTTTGAACTTGGCAAGATTGGCTATCAGAAACGCGGCCTCAATCGCCATAAAAATGCATATTACCGGAATTAGCAGATAATATGACCACTTTTTCTTAATCCTCAGATAATAAATCAGGAGAAAAGTAGTAGTCAGCATGGTGAGATTAATTGCCAGCCCGTATGCAGCCTCCATATTTTCTGATTTTCGAAAATAAAGCACAATAAAAAAACATCCGGCGACAAGCATCCAGTTAACCGTAGGAATATACAATTGCCCTTTAAGTGTAGTAGGAAACAACATTTTAAGCTTTGGCCAGGTATTCATCCGAATAGCTTCTCCAATAAGCGTAAATGACCCGCTGATCAGCGCCTGACTGGCAATAATAGCGGCAATAGTAGCTATTATTATTCCGGGCAACAGAAACCATTCCGGCATTACCCCATAAAACGGATTCCGTCCTTCAAGATAATCCTGTTGCAAGAGCCATGCTCCCTGCCCGAAATAGTTTAATAGCAGGCAGGTTTTTACAAATATCCAGCTTATCCGTATGTTTTTTTTACCACAGTGCCCGAGATCAGAGTAAAGAGCTTCTGCCCCTGTTGTACATAAAAAAACGGCTCCCAATATCCAGAAGGCATTCGGATAATGGATTAAAAATCGCAGTGCAAATACCGGATCCATCGCCAGCAGAACAAATGGATTTTTTATCACCTGAAGCGCACCCAGAGTTGCCAGCATGGAAAACCATAATAACATTACCGGACCAAAAGTAAGCCCCATGATTTTGGTACCAAACTGCTGTGAAAAAAACAATATTCCGATTATTGTCAATACAATAGGAACAACCGGTAAATGCGGAAAGACAATATTTAGTCCCTCAACAGCAGAGGTAATGGAGATGGGAGGGGTAATCATGCTATCAGCCAGCAGCAGGCTCCCGCCAATTACTGCCAGCCATATCAAACCAGGCTTATTTTTCCTGAGAAGAGCATAAAGTGAAAAAATTCCACCTTCTCCATTATTGTCAGCGTTAAGCGTAAGAAGAATATACTTGCAGGTTGTTTGGATAGTCAGGGTCCAGAATATACATGATAAGGCGCCAAGTATCAACTCTTTATTTATCCTGTCTGAACCCGCTATTGCCTTCATAACATACAAGGGGGAGGTTCCGATATCACCATATATGATTCCCAGGGTCAGGACTAAACCCGCCAGAGACAGTTTATTTAAGTTTAAGCCAGTTGTCATTTCATTCCAGCAATACTATTTTATCAGCCCAACCCAATCCCCATGAATTACTTTTATCGTCTCCAAAGACACGGTAATATTATATATATTCCTATTTCAGATACATACTCAGGTCTCTGTTGATCAGCTGACCTGTTTTTATTATATCATCCCGGTATTCATTAATCAGCAACGATTTGGTTTCGGGCTGAAGCGTCAGTTCTTTAAGGTTTTTCTGGGTTATCCAGTAAAAGAAACGCTCACGCTTCTCTTTTGATGGAAATATTGCACGGGCAATTGGCTTCACTGCCTTACGTACCAGGTGATCCTGCTGGAAGAAATCCTGTAACATGTTATTTCGGGGCATTCCAGAAGTATTATGTTTGAGGGTAGTGTCTACGTTATCATACGTAGGCACTTCCAGAAAGCGAAATACCTCATTGAGGGTTGCCATTGGTGCCTGCATAAGATCTTCGTTGAGAAGAACCATAACTTCCGGAAAGGCCTCTTTAAATGCTTTGATCGGTTCGTAATACAGACTGGCTGCCTTATAATGGTATATCAGTTCATAATTGTCTCTGATCCGTTCATTTTCTCTGGCAAGCGCTTCTTCCAGTGTAAGATTTTCACGTCTGTCCCTCAGCAAATGCTTATAGGCAGATAAAGTTCTCTTGACAGGATTCCGGATAATAATGATAATCTTGGGATTGCCAAGATAGTGCTTGATAACGGGAATAGTGCCTTTATAAAAATAAAGAGTATCCGCACTCGCTTCTCCGATTGCTTTTTCTCCGGCTCCGGCAAACAGCTCCTGGTATGACTCAAAATCTTTTACATACCAGCTTTCCACCAGATCATCCTTTGGACCGTTCATCGGGAAACGCATAACCTGGCTGCTTAGAAAACGAGGCTCTTTTTTGTGACTGATATATATATCAGGATGTTGTTGAAGGTATTTACTCAGTGATGAAGTTCCGCATTTTGCCATTCCGACAATCAAAAAGTTAGGCAGAGTATATGACTGATTCATATGTGCTTTATTTACTTATACAAAAGCTAAATTCGGTAACAGATAAAAATGTTTAAAACAGTCAAAGGAGTGCTATTCCGGGTTCAAAACAATACGAAATATATCAGTGTTAATCAGGATATCGTCTTCTTCTCAATGTCTGAACGAATCGTGGCAGGTGAAAACTATCTCAAAAAATGATGAAGGATAAATCGTACTGGATTGGTTCCGGAAAGTTTACCATGCTGGAACGCATGACCATTCTCATAACCGGTATTATCAACTTTTTTCTGTTAGTAAGAGTATTGAATAAGGAGGATTATGGTATATGGATCTTCTTTCTGACGATCACAACATTGCTTGATACTGCCAGAAATGGCTTCTTTCAGAATCCGCTTATCCGCTTCCTGGGTACGGAAACTCCTGAAAATAAACTTAAAATTCAGTTTGTTTCATTTTTGTTAAACATCGGACTGTCTACATTGTGCTCCGTTTTGTTGTTGCTGATCATGTACCCGGTAAGCATTGCATGGGAAAATCCTCAGCTTTTCCTGCTGTTTATCATTTACCTGGCAACCAATATTATACATAGTTTTCTATTTCACTTTGAGTATATTCTGAAAGCAAATTATCGGTTCAAAGGTGCTTTTGCCGGGGTTCTGACAAGAGGAGTGCTGCTCATTTTGATCATAGGCTATTATTACATCAGCAAAAAACAGCTCAGTCTCGAGGCTCTTGCCATTTATTATGGTTTTTCATCGCTTATGGGTGTAGTATGCTCCTATATCTATGTACGTGATATATTCAGACTTGATGTACCATACGACAAAGCCTGGGCGAAACAGCTATTCAGCTATGGGTATTATACTCTGGGAACCAGCGTCAGCGCTGTCCTGATGCGTTACATTGATACCTGGATGCTCGCTTTCTTTATTTCACCGGTAGCTGTAGCCGCATATAATGTTGCCATCCGCATTGCCAATCTGTTTGAGGTGCCCTCGATGGCTTTGGCATCTATGCTGTTTCCCAAAGCAGTAGAAAAGGCTAAAAATCAAGGAGAGGGAATTTTTAAGGATTTGTACGAAAAATCAGTGGCAGTCATCCTGCTTTTTGTTACTCCGTGTGTCATTATGGTTATACTGTTTTCGGATACCATTATATGGCTCCTGGCAGGTGATCAATATATGGACAGTGCCAGCATTCTGAGAGTTACCATGCTTTATGGCCTGATTATCCCGTTAAACAAACAGATGGGTATACTCCTTGAAGCAATCGGCAAGGCAAAAAAGAATATGTTCTTCGTAGCACGTAATGCTGCTATTAACTTTGTTCTGAATGGTATTGCCATACCCGTTTTTGGTACAATCGGCGCTGCTTATGCCTCTCTTACTACCATGATGATTGTTGCATTGCTGAACCAGATTTACATGTCAAAAAATTTTGGAGTGGAATTTCTAAGCCTTCCCCGTTATATTAAATTTTATTTTTTCTTTTTCTTTAAACGGCTGATATCCTTAAAGACACAATGATGTAATTTCATCCGCTTGCTTCCTTATCTCTTATACCGGATAGAAATGGAATATTTCCAGTAGATTTGTCGTTGAAGAAGACACTCTATGCGGGAAAAGATCTTGACTCTCTCCAAAGGCAGCGAAGCCCGAAAGCTCATGAGAATAGCCTGGCCGGTTACTCTGAGCCAGTTAGGACATATTTCGGTGGGTGTGGCAGACAGCATGATGCTCGGAAAACTAGGCAGCATAGAGCTGGCTGCCTCCACTATAGGGCTGAGTGTTTTTATTCCTTTTATGATGCTGGGCATTGGAGTTTCCTATGGCCTGTCTCCGCTGGTAGCAAAAGCCGACGGAGAAAACAATGCGCAAAAAATCTCTTCCATCCTTAAGCATGGCTTTGTTCTTAATATCGGATTTGGAGCAATTCTGTCAGTTATTCTCTGGTATGGCTCGTCTTTTCTAAGATTTCTGGATCAGCCGGCAGAAATAATCGGGTTTACTACCATTTATTTCCAGTGGCTGGCGGCAAGCATGTTTCCTCTTATGCTATATCAGGCATTAAAACAGTTTGCAGAAGGCCTGAGCATCACGAGACCTGCCATGTTTATCAGTATTTCCGGCAATCTGCTCAATATATTTTTAAACTACCTGTTTATATTCGGGAAGCTGGGCATGCCCGCCATGGGAGTGGAGGGCGCAGCAATGACAACATTTGTATCAAGAATATACATGGGAGTAGTCTTGCTACTGTATATCCGCTGGAATAGCCAGCTTCGTTATTATATCGGCTTACTGAAAAATATTGCATTCCAATGGAAAGAAATCATAACTCTTTCAAAAACCAGCTTCCCCATTGGTACTCAATTGTCTTTTGAATCTGGTGCCTTTGGCTTTGCTGCAATTATGGCCGGATGGCTCGGAACCAAAGAAATCGCAGCCCATCAGATTGCCTTAAATCTGGCGTCTGTTACCTATATGGCAGCAACCGGACTTGCCTCTGCTGCAACTGTACGGGTAGGATACGGCTATGGCAAAAAAGCACCCAAACAAATATACCAGTCAGGAAAAACAGCGCTGCGGATGGTATTGGTATTCATGCTGTGTAATGCAACATTGTTTATGGTTTTCAGATCATGGATGCCTGGATTATATATTGCCAGTGAAGAGATCATAACGATGGCTTCTTCCTTACTATTAATCACTGCCTTTTTCCAGTTATCCGACGGTTTGCAATGTGTAAGCCTTGGGATTTTGCGTGGTCTCGGGGACGTAAAACTGCCCACAATGGTTGCTCTGATTGCTTACTGGATTATCGGGCTTCCGGTTGGTTATATTCTGGCTTTCAAAAAAGGATTGGGGCTTGTTGGTATCTGGTACGGATTTCTTATCGGATTATCGATTGCCGCGGTTCTGCTCATTTACCGGTTCAGGCTTAAAATCAGCAGAATGCTTAAAGACTCCAGCGTAACAGATCCCTCAGACTCAAAACAGGAGCTGGAAGGATCTGTTACTTTCTGATCGGCTTATAACGTTTTATTCTTTAATGCAATAATCCGTTTATATGCTTCATCAATTCTCTCTTCTGATATTTCACCTTTTTTTACCAGGTCAAGAATCAACTGATGTACCTTTGTTGCGCTGATCTGATCATTAAGATTCACATTATTCGCAAACATAATAACATCTACTCCGGCATTGATTGACAATTTAATGGCATTCTCCAGTCCATAGTTTTTGCTGATTGCATACATCTGCATATCATCGGAAAATACTACTCCCTGGTAATTAAGGATATTTCTGAGAATACCATTGATAATAGTATAAGAAAGTGTAGCGGGTAAACATGCACTGTCCAACCGGCAGTTTATAATATGTGCTGTCATAATTCCGTCCACCTGCCCGCTTTTTATTAAATCATGAAACGGAAAAATTTCCACGACATTCCACAGATTGGTCACATCTGTAATGCCTTTATGGGAATCAGTTGTAGAACTGCCATGGCCGGGAAAATGCTTGATGACAGTCTTTACGCCTGCATCATGATGGGCCTTAACAGAGGCCAGTCCGTGTCTGCTCACCACTTCATGATTTGCCGAATAGCTTCTGTCAAGCTTTGCAATTACCGGATTGGAAGGATTGGTTCCGAGATCGATATCGGGAGCATAGTTAAGATTGATGCCATGAGCAGCCATAACATCAGCCAGCTTTTTGGTCTGGCTGTATGTAGAATCTATATTGTCTTTTCTGCCCAGCTCAGCCGCCGAAGGAATATCGATAAAGCCATATTTTGCTTTCATACGATGCACTTTTCCGCCTTCTTCATCAATGGAAACAAATAAGGGAACGGGGGATGCCTTTTGCATTTCTCTGACCAGTTTCTTCAGACGCTCGGATGATTCTGTTCTGGCAATGTTTTTTTCATATAAGACGACTCCGCCAACAAGACCAGCCGCTATTTCTTTATACAGGGGATCCGATGCAGAGATACTCGTGCGGTCATTGATTCCTATCATAACCATTTGCCCTATCTTAGCTTCGATACTCACCGTATCTTTTACGGCCTGCTCATGCTCTGAGCTGTAACCCCAGCTGCTCAAACAAAGGAAAAAAAGAGTAAATCGCCAGCCGGCTGCTATTCCTGTATTCATCGGATCTAAATAATATATATTAAACAATTCTGTTGTAAACGAACGATAAAGTATCAGACAAATTATTCTGATATAATCGCATTAATTCTGTTCAGCTTACCGGTTTCGAGAGGCTCTGTTTTTTCACCTGCACCAATATTATTCATATCGCCTTTCTCAACGCTGACGTAATAAGCAATAGCCTCCAGATCCTGAAAAGTGACTACACCTTTTTTGTCGGTTTTGCCTTCTTTTACCACATTGATACCTTTCGAATAATCTTCTTCGGTTTTATAAACCTTTACAATTGCCTCACTTTCAACATTTCCGAGATCATTTAAAACCGTAATACGCAGACTTGTTTTGAATAATTGAAATGCACTAAGAAGCACAATCAACAATGGAATAAAAAAGAGTCTTTTTTTCATAGTTGCTATTTTTTGCTTTCAGGGATAAAGAATACCAAAAACACTGAAAAAGTCAATTATAAGCTATGTATTTAGTTTCAGGAACTAAGAAAGCCTGTATACGGTTTTATCTGGGATGAAAAAAGATCTCCTGCTGACTGTTTTGATCGCATTTCTCGGATATACAGGTATTGCTGCCAATCCGGGAGATACAGCTACATCCTCGCCATGTTTTCTATTATCCGAAGATACTGATGTACCTGAAATAATCAGTACCATTATAGCATACACAGGTCTATGCCCTAATTTTGAAATCAGGGAAGCCGATGTAAAAAACGCTAAAGCTGCAATTCGGGACAAAAAACGGGTAATTCTGTATAACAAAGAGTATATAGCAAAACTGAACCGAAAAAGCCGTACCTACTGGGCAGGAGTAAGTGTACTTGCACATGAACTCGGTCACCATCTGAATGGTCATACTGTCTCATACGATAAAAGTGACCTGGAGGCAGAGCTGGAAGCCGATCAGTTTGCAGGATATATTCTGAGAAAAATGGGGGCAAGCCTTGAAGAAGCACAGGCTGCCATTAAAACTGTAGGCAGAGAACAGGAAACGGAAAGTCATCCGGGAAGACTCAGCAGGCTTAACGCCATTCGGAAAGGCTGGATGAGTGCAGATTTTCAGCTCAGCAGAAACCTGTCGCCAGCTTTATAAGTAAATCCCAGCAGCCTGCTCATTCTCATAAAATCATACCCTGGCTGAGCCTGAATAAAAACGGGCTCATCTGAAACCGGATGTGTAAATTCCAGACTATAAGCATGCAGTAACATGGTTGTCATGTTCCACTGTTCCTTAAAGTACTTGTTCTGCTTGTTACAGCCATGCGGGCGGTCACCTATAATGGGATGGAGAATATGGGCAAAATGTTTCCTGATCTGATGCATACGCCCGGTATGCGGACGGACTTTTACCAGTGAATACCGCTGAGTCGGGTACCTGCCGAGGCTCATTGCAACTTCAACCCGCTCTATTGTTTCATAGTCCGTAACCGCATCCTGCACTTTTCCGTTTTCATTTCGCAACGGATAATCAATCAACCCGGAATCATCTGTATATCCCCTGACAATTGCCAGATAGGTTTTGGAAATTTTCCGGGCATCAAATAAGGTACGAACAGCCGGCAGGACATCCTGACTAAAAGCAAAAAGTAAAACA
Source organism: Bacteroidota bacterium (assembly GCA_023392125.1). Lineage (GTDB taxonomy): Bacteria > Bacteroidota > Bacteroidia > Cytophagales > Cytophagaceae > SpSt-227. The sequence goes on along the minus strand of JAEVZS010000002.1, from coordinate 422,428 downwards.
CCACCGGTTTTTCTGTCGATTCTGTGGGCAGGGTAGACGTGGCATCCGACCTGATCCCGGAGTATTTGCAAGGCAAACTCTTCCGTATCATTGGCCAGCCTGGTTTTATGCACCAGAAGACCGTGCGGTTTATTAATTGCAATGAGATCGGTGTCCCGATAAAGGATCTCGAGTTCCATAATCAAAAGTAAGAACCGGTAACGAATAAAAATCAATCCTGGCCGGGGAAACGAAACAGAATTCCTTTTTCAGGGTGCCAGCGCAGGTACGCATCATAATATTTACCCTTTTTCTTACTTTCCAGTCCCACAATCAGTTTGGTTTCCCGTCCAGCCTTCAACTCCTCGATATCTTCCGGTTCCAATACCACTCCTCCGATTTTGGACGGAATTTTATCGGGAACTTTAGAGACATTTGTTTTTTTCTTTGGAAAGCGAAAACGAATCTGATTATTGGATGTAAGGCTAAGATAAGCATCAAACGCCTTACCATTTTTCTGACTTATAAATCCGCTGATCAATGCAGTTTCCTTGCCTGCTTTCAAACGTTCAACAGCAGCTTCGTCCAATCTGACACCGAGGACTTCTTCCGGAATTTGTTTCTCCATATTTATCAACCAGTCTTTATCTGTTAGTTTTACCACAGGTATCATATGAAACGCGATTCTGAAAATCATGGTTTCATAGCCACAATGTACTTTAAAATAACATGAATTATCCTATATTTTCACGGTTAATTAATTTTCTTTTTGCAACTTGTTTTGGTTCTGTTTCAAAATAACAAGTCATACCCTTTTTTTATCGACTAAATTTTTTTTAAACCTATTTTTATATTAGTTTCATGACCATACATGGCCACATAGTAAACAGGTAATAAGGCCGGATATTTTTATGGAAACTTCGTCGAATAGTACATTGAGCCTTTTTAAAAATCTGGTTGGAATAAAATTTCAACTATATAATAGTCTTTTTACATCCCTGCCATTTCATAAAGTAGAAAAAACCGGAGTATTGCTCTCTTTGTTTTTGCTTCACTGTGAAGAAGGCTTCAATAAGAAACAAAGCCCGCTTGAGATTATTGATTCTTTTCTGGAACAATACACCAGCTATACCAATGATCAGGAAAAAATAGATCTCCTGTTCCGGTTTGTACAATATGCCGAAAGACAGGTTGTTTTGTTTGATGCATTGGAGGACGCCGCATTTCAGGATATACATGACATGAATGGCAGCGGTACACTCAAGCATCTGCAGTCGGAAATAAGCAGAGAGCAGGATACTTCCAAGCTGGCAGAAAAGCTGAAAGATTTCTCGGTACGGCTGGTACTGACCGCACATCCGACTCAGTTTTATCCCAGTGCAGTACTTGGTATTATAAATGACCTTGCCAAAGCGCTCGTAAATGATAATACCGCGCAGGTTAATACATATCTGCAACAGCTTGCCATTACACCTTTTTTCAAAAAGGAAAAGCCGACCCCTTTTGATGAAGCAGTCAGTCTGATATGGTTTTTGGAAAATGTTTTTTATCAGGCCGCAGGCAACATTCTTTCATACCTGAAGAGTCAGTTTCCTGAAGCTGTTTCCGCTGAAAACCCTTTAATAAGAATGGGCTTCTGGCCAGGCGGCGACCGAGACGGAAATCCGTATGTGCAGGTAGATACAACGCTAAAGGTAGCGGAAGCTCTGAGAGGCGGAATCATAAAATCCTACTATATGGATGTCAGAAGACTAAAACGCAGACTGACATTCCGTGGTGTGGAAAACATGCTGCAGGATCTTGAAAATAAATTGTATGACAATCTGTTTATTCCCGGAAGAAAAACAGATTTGTCCAAGGATCATATCAAAGATACACTGCTGACAATTAAAGAAAAGCTGATAAAATACCATAATGGCTTATTTATAAACCTGGTAGATAATCTGCTTTGCAAAGTAGATCTGTTTGGTTTGTATTTTGCCTCCCTTGATATAAGACAGGATAGCTCAGTTCATGAGCAACTGATTTCGATTATTGCCGAAAAAACATCCATATTTCCTTCTGATTATCAGGAGCTCTCAGAAGAAGAAAAAATAAAGCTTCTGGTAACCACCTCCGGTAAGGTTGATTCGGGCCTGTTTGAAGATGCTGTTCAGAAAGATACACTGGACACCATGGCAGCCATCAAAACCATTCAGGAGATTAACGGAGAGCAGGGCTGCCACCGATATATAATCAGCCATGCGACAAGTCCGTTAAGTGTTCTGGAGGTATTCGCCCTTCTGAAGTTCAGCGGCTGGGAAAGCGACTCCATTAATGTTGATATTGTACCTCTGTTTGAAACGATCGATGATCTTCAGCATGCCGGGCATGTCATGAAGACTCTATATGAAAACGAGATCTATCGCAAGCATCTCTCCAAACGAGGAAACAAACAAACTATCATGCTCGGATTTTCAGATGGCACCAAAGACGGCGGCTATCTGATGGCCAACTGGAGTATATACAAAGCGAAGGAAAATCTGAGCACCGTTGCTAAAAAATATGATATAGAAGTTATATTCTTTGATGGCAGGGGAGGGCCTCCTGCGCGTGGTGGGGGAAAAACCCATCAGTTCTATGCATCAATGGGCAACAATATCTCCAACAAGGAAATTCAGCTGACCGTACAGGGACAGACTGTTAGTTCAAACTTTGGCAATACCCATTCTGCCCGTTTCAATATGGAACAGCTGATGCACGCCGGAATCAGTAATGCGCTCTTTGCTTCAAGAGACTTTACTCTTACAGGATCAGAGGAAGAAATGCTTCAGGCACTGGCAGACAAGAGTTATGATGCCTTTAACGAAATAAAAACCGATCCGGACTTCCTTGAATATCTTAACTACGCAAGCCCGCTGCGCTACTATGCAGAAACAAATATCGGCAGTCGTCCTTCCAAAAGAAGCAGCAATAAAAAACTCAATCTCAATGACCTGCGGGCTGTCCCCTATGTAGGAGCATGGAGCCAGTTAAAGCAAAATCTTCCGGGATATTATGGAGTCGGATCAGCACTGAAATATATGGATGATCAGGGTAAATGGAAAGAAGTCGAAGGGCTGTTCAAAAATTCATTGTTTTTCAGGACGTTGATCGGAAACTGCGAAATGGCAATGAAAAAATGTTATTTCCCTGCTACTATCTATCTGGCTGATCACCCGATATTTGGCAAAATATGGCAGAAAATATACGAAGAATATGAGCTTACCCGTCAATATATCTTAAAGCTTACAGGCCTTTCTGATCTAATGGAAGACAAACCTGTCGACAAGCTGTCCATTCAGATGAGACAGCGTATTGAATTGCCGTTAGTCGCTATTCAGCAATACGCCTTGTCCAAAGTTCGTGATCTGGACGAAAAAGAAGAGCAGAACGGAGAAAGAAAAGTTTTTGAAAAGCTCGTTATCCGATGCTCATTCGGAATTATCAATGCAGAAAGAAACTCTGCTTAGATAGATACATAAATTGATCTGAAAAAACAGAGCCCCTACTTAATATCTGCACAGGGGCTCTGTTTTTTTTACATTCCGGAATCTTCAGAATCTGATTTGACAGATGCTTCCAGCGTCTCAGCCTGGTTAAGGTGCTCCTGGATAACCGGAACATTATTACGGGCATAGTTTTTCAGCTCTTCCTGATCAAGATCCTTCGCAGCAGACTCATACAAGTCCAAATCTTTTTTATGCCTTTTGCCAGCCATTTTCAGAAATTTTCTATCAAATTTTTCTCCTGCTTTTCGGTTTTCCAACGCAGCTATATCCGGCACCTTTTGTTCATTTCCTTTAGGCTTGTCAATCGAAAGGCTGCTGGCTATTTCCAATAGCTCCTCATTAGCCCTGGAATGGTGCTCCACCAGCATATCTGCGAATGCCTTTACTTCCGCAGAGCGCGCATTTTTCTGACCAAGCTTGCCGATTTCAATTTCCCGTAAATTATTTTTATACGCTTCCCTGACAAATTCTTCGGCATTTTTTGTTTTAGCTTCCGATGATTCTACAGAGCTGATCACAGTGTCTTTTTCATTCTGCTGCTGCACCTGATCACATGCACTAAGCAAAAATGCTCCCAAAACAAAAGCATAAAGTATTTTCCTTTTCATATTTCAGAATATTATCTTTGATTTATAAATAGTTGCATAACTCTAAACATACACCAGAGGTTTATGTTTAACAAAGCCCGGTTTGTTTAATAATAAAGGTCACCAGTCTTCATTTTATGCATGCTTATCTGAACAACTGCAAGTTTTTAGCAACAAGTGTAACTTTATCTGTATCTTGCAAGTAAAATATCATATAAGCTACTGCTTTAAAAAGTTAATCTTGTCTTTTTTTAAGAAAAAGTAGTAATTTTATAACCCATTACTCTGCTTTTATGAATATAAAGCTACTCCCCTTATATTGTTTAACGCTGCTTCTGCTTACCCTGACAGAAAGCAATGCCCAGATTGACTATTGTGACAAGTCAAAAGTCAGCGGCCCCAACCTCGTGGTCAATGGCGGCTTTGAAGATGGTGATACAGGCTTCTATACCGATATTTCCTGTAGCTGGAATGATCTGACCTGCTCCTGTCATAATAATCAGTGGTCTGAACCCGATCAATATTACATAGGTACCAGCCCCAGCGAGATTACTCCCTGTGGTGGCCGCTTTCAAAACGCTTTCGTTGGTTCCCCTCGCTCCGGCAGTAAGTTTATGATGGTCGATGGCAAAGGAAATCATTCGCCAATCGTATGGGAACAGGAGATTGCTGTACTGGATAGTAGTTATTACTACTTTGAAACATGGATCACAACAATCGGTACAACACCCGATACCTATGCCCGATTAAGATTTGTAATCAATGGTATCATGATGCCGGAAATCATCGACGCTCCTCTTACACCAGGTCAGTGGATCAACTATTCACAGCTTTGGTATTCAGGAGTCACGAAAGGCACTATCACCATACAAATAATCGATACGCAGCCCAATGCCGACGGGCCTGACCGTGATGACTTCGGCTTAGACGATATCACCTTTGCGCTGGGATGTCCTCCCGATTCTTATGTAGAGCAACCTGATCTCGGACCTGACTTGACCTTCTGCGGTACCGATGTAACAAGCTTTACTCTTGATCCAAATGTAACACTTAATGTGGGACAGGGACTTACCTGGTCTACCGGGCCAGCGGATGCGGGCAAACCAACCATTGATGTTACCACTGCCGGAACATACTATGTTTGTCTTCACCAGGCTGGATCCTGTACAAAACTTGATTCCATTGTTGTTACGGACAAATTTATCGTGGATCTAGGACATGATATAGAGCTTTGCGATCCAGCATCCCTAATACTCAACGCGACGCACGAAGGACCAAACGTCACATATCAATGGTACAAGGACGACGCACCTCTTGTCCTCGGCAGAAACAAGACACTCTATGTCAATGAAGCAGGAGAATATAAAGTAGTGGTCACCGATCCCAAATGCGAAACACAGACGGATTCCGTCAACGTCTCGCTGAAGTCGGGTCAACCTATCCCTAATAATGTAGAATTCTGCCTGACAAGCAATCCGGATACTACGATACGCTTTTCTGTTAGCCCCGCCGGCACCAATTACGCGTGGTACGACGCAGAAGGCAATCTGCTTGCCGACAGTACCTGGTATTATGATCTGGCCGGAATCACCTTGGGAGATACTTTGTACGCAAGAGACATTACCATAGAAACACATCCGGTTATTGGTCCTTTATACGGGAACGCCAATACGATTTGGTATTCAGGCGATGTGAGTAGAAATTTTACCGCTCAAACCGACCTGATACTTGATACTGTATACTTGATCGCAAGCGCGACATATTGGAACCCTAGCATATGCTACCAAAAAGAGGCAGGAACGCAATCGGAACCTTTTAAAGTACAGTTATTAAAAGATAATATTCTTTTTACTGAATCAGACCCTATTACCATTACCTGTGGCGGCCTTGTAAATTATAACTCGGTTGCCGGTCCTCCGACTCCTGTTAATCTAAAATTCCTAATTCCCGCGGGAAGTAATTACACACTAACAACCACCGCATCTATTCCGGATTTGATGTATGCCAATGGTAACTCTTCCTCATATTCTATTCCTGACGTTATTGATATTCCTTCAAAAAGTAACAACTCTGGTGTTTTTTTTAATTGGACAATAAAAACACCATCATCCTGTGGTTCCGTTCCCGTCTTCGCTTATGACATATGCATACTTCCGGTCGAATTTGTATATGTACGTGCCGTAAAAGTTGATGACCACGTCCGGCTGTACTGGGCTACAGCAACTGAAAAGAACAACAGTCATTTTGAGATCGAACGCCTGGTCGCCGGAGACTGGATTACAGTAGGTCGTGTAGAAGGACATGGAGACAGCAAGGACCTGATACAATATGATTTTACCGACTACCATGCACCTAAAGGAGTTGCTTACTACCGGATCAAGCAGGTTGATTTCGATGGCGACTTTGCATACTCCGATATGGTAACCGTTGAAAACACTTCTCTGTATACACTTCTGAGACCCAATCCTTCTTCGGGAGCAGCATATCTTAGTGTTGTTGCTTCTAACACCTCTGTTAGCAATATGACCGTTCATGATGCTCTTGGAAAACTGATCGAGAATAGAGAGATTCCAACCAATCAGGAGATCAGAATCGGAGAAAACTATCCTCAGGGCGTATACATGATCAGAGTGTGGAACGGATCAGATTATGAAGTAATTAAATTTATACGCAAGTAATCGCATAATAAATAAAAGGGGCCGTTTGTCCCTTTTATTTATTATTTTAATATAAAAACATTTACATATGAAACTTTTTAAATATATTTACCGTTAATTAACTGATACAATTATTCAGCAATATGACAACCCAACGATATATCGGCCCTGAACAACTCGAAAAAGTCTGCACCATTCTCAAGGCGATAGCCCATCCCGTCAGGATGTCTGTAATTGAACTACTTGAAAGGAACAAAGAAATGAGTGTCGGCGATCTTCAGGAGCATTTGTCTGTTGAACAGGCAGCCTTATCTCATCATCTTATCACTATGAAAGACAAGGGTATACTTCAATGCAGAAGAGAGGGAAAAAACATGCTCTACTCATTAAAAGAAAAAAGAATTGTGAAAATTCTTGAGTGCATGGCAGACTGCGAACATTCCTGATTTTTTTTGCAGTAAAACATAAAAATATTTACATATATAAATTTTAATATATAAAATCCGGTTCTCATTATGGCAGTTGTTATTGGTTTCATATTTGCTCTGCTCATTGGATTATCACTAGGGATCATAGGCGGAGGCGGATCAATCCTTACTGTACCGGTTCTCGTTTATATAATGGGCATTAATCCGGTCAACTCTACGGCATATTCCCTGTTTATCGTCGGCATTACAGCGCTTGCAGGAGCTTATAGCTATTTTAAGAAAAAAATGTTATGCTACAGGGCTGCCATTGTTTTCTCTATTCCGTCTTTTATAGCAGTTTTCTACACCAGGCATTATCTGGTACCGTTGATTCCTGCTCATATTGCAGACTTTAGCGGACTCATAATCACGAAGGAGGCTTTAATCATGCTTCTCTTTGCACTAATGATGATTGTCTCTGCCTTTTCAATGATTCGCCGGCAGACAATGACATCACCGCATGATGAAGTTTTCAGACCTGAGCAAATACGGTTTAACTATCCGCTGATCGCTGTCGAGGGAATTGTAGTGGGTGTACTTACAGGATTAGTCGGGGCAGGGGGCGGCTTCTTAATCATCCCTGCTCTCGTACTACTGGTCGGATTACCAATGAAAGCAGCTGTGGGCACTTCATTATTAATCATTGCAGCCAAATCACTGATTGGTTTTGCGGGAGACCTTCAAACAGGAATGCAGATTGACTGGACGCTTTTGTTGTCTTTCAGCTTTTTTGCCCTGATTGGTATTGCTATCGGTATATATTACTCCAGAAATATTAAAAGCGAAAAATTAAAGCCGGCATTTGGCTGGTTTACGCTGATTCTGGGTTTTTTAATCCTGATCAAAGAGCTGTTTTTTCAGTAATGCTATTAAAATATATTTAAACTATTCAACTTATGAAAATAGAACAAATCTATACAGGATGTCTGGCTCAGGGAGCATATTACATTGAGTCAGCAGGAGAAGCAGCTATCATAGATCCGCTCCGGGAAGTAGACCCGTATATACAAAAGGCAAATCAGGATAAAGCAAAAATCAAGTATATCTTCGAAACGCATTTTCACGCCGATTTTGTATCAGGTCATGTGGATCTAAGCAAAAAAACCGGAGCACCGATTGTGTATGGTCCTACTGCCCAACCGGAGTTTGAAGCAATAACAGCTTCAGACGGCCAGTCATTTAAAGTGGGTAAACTGCAGATAATATTGTTGCATACCCCTGGACATACCCTCGAAAGCTCGGTATATCTTCTCAAAGACGAAAATGGAAAAGACCATGCAATCTTTACAGGAGACACGCTATTTCTCGGTGATGTCGGCCGACCGGATCTGGCACAAAAAGCGGCCAATATGACTAAGGAAGACCTGGCCGGACTTCTGTATGAAAGCCTCACCGGCAAAATAATGCCACTGGCAGATGATATTATTGTATATCCTGCGCATGGAGCAGGAAGCGCCTGCGGCAAGAATATGATGAAAGAAACTGTAGATACGCTGGGGAATCAGAAAAAAACAAATTATGCGCTTAATCAGCCCGATAAAGCTTCCTTTATAAAGGCTGTAACAGATGGTCTCCTGCCACCACCAGCTTATTTTCCCATGAATGTTGCGATGAACAAAAAAGGCTATACCAGTTTTGATGATGTTCTCAATAATGGCCTGCAGGAACTGTCGCCGGATGAATTTGAGCAAAGCGCTGAACTTAATGGCGCCCTGATGCTGGATACCCGATCCAATCAGGAGTTTAGCAGGGTATTCATTCCCCAGTCAGTCAATATTGGGCTTAACGGCGATTTTGCTCCATGGGCAGGAGCACTGATAGGGGATGTCGGGCAACCAATTCTTCTGATTACAGAGCCGGGCAAAGAAGAAGAAGCCGTAACCAGACTCAGCCGGGTAGGCTTCGACAATATACTCGGACATCTGAAAAACGGGATTGCTTCCTGGATTGATGCAGGCAAGGAGACTGATCGGGTAAAAAGGATAAACGCTGAACAATTTGCTGCTGAATATCGGCCGGGGCAAAGCAACGTACTGGATGTACGAAAAGAAAGCGAATATGCGTCTTCACATATAGAGAATGCATTAAACAGGCCTCTGGCCAACATAAACGAATGGATCCGGAATATTGACAGCAGAGAACACTTCTATCTGCACTGCGCCGGCGGATACAGAAGCATGATCGCAGCATCTGTATTGCAGGCCCGGGGATATCGTAACTTTACTGAAATTGAAGGCGGATTCGGAGCAATCAGTAAAACCAGTATACCATGTACTGATTATGTATGCCCCAATAGCCTGAAATCTTAAAAAAACAAAATGAAAAAATATCTGCCTTTTCTCCTCATAATTATAGCAGCCTCCTGCGACATTCCGGGAAAACAGCATGAAGCCGATGAGTACACTGTCGGAAGTCAGGCAGACAGCAGTGTAATAATAGTTGATGTCCGGTCCAGACTCGAATGGAGAACAGACGGACACGCACCCTGCTCAGTCAATTACCCGCTTGACAAGCTTACCGGAAAAATAGAGACGCTGAAGCAATACAGGCAGATCGTATTGGTATGCCGCAGCGGAAAAAGAGCAGAAACAGCCAAAAAGCTTCTGCAATCATATGGAATAAATAATGTAATCAATGAAGGATCCTGGCAAAGGATCACATGTAACTAAGCAAACTATGAAAATTATAGAATGGTTGTCCTCTCCCTGGCCCTGGTACGTAGCAGGGCCTTTAATAGGTCTGACAGTTCCGGCCTTACTGATTATGGGGAATAAGTCGTTTGGTATCAGCTCCTCTTTACGACATATTTGTGCTGCCTGCATTCCTGCCAATATCCCATTTTTCAGATATGACTGGAAAAAAGAAGTATGGAATCTCTTTTTCGTGGCAGGAGTCACCCTTGGCGGGCTGCTAGCAACGATTATGCTGCATAATCCGGCACCGGTAGAAATTTCTCCGCAGCTTGCAGATGAGCTGGCAACATACGGGATTACTGATTATAACGGAATGGTACCGGAAGCCTTATTTAACTGGGAACAGCTGTTTACGCTGAGGGGATTCATACTCATAGTGGTCGGCGGTGGACTTGTTGGATTCGGGACTCGCTATGCAGGTGGCTGCACCAGCGGTCATGCGATCATGGGACTTTCAACGCTTCAGTGGCCATCTCTTGTTGCTACCTGCTGCTTTATGATTGGCGGTTTACTTATGGCCAATTTTGTACTACCACTTATTCTTTCTCTTTAATTTAACATCTATGAGTTCTGTTCAAAATAAAGAAATTGCCGACGATATCAGACATCTTGATACCCTGTGTACAAATGAGAGTACTAAACAAAACCCCTGGTGGCATAATTTCAAATACCTGATTACAGGATTATTATTCGGAATAATATTTGTAAAAGCTGAAATTATCAGCTGGTACCGGATTCAGGAAATGTTCCGTTTTCAGTCATTCCATATGTACGGAGTAATCGGCAGTGCTGTAGTTACAGGCATTATTTCTATCTGGCTTATAAGAACGTTTAATATCAAAACAATATATGGAGAGCCTATCCATTTCCAGACAAAGACGTTCAATAAAGGTCAGATAATCGGCGGCCTGCTCTTCGGATTCGGCTGGGCGATAACCGGTGCGTGCCCCGGTCCGCTTTTTGCCCAGATAGGCACCGGAGCAATCGTTATTGTCGTTACTTTATTTAGTGCCATAGCCGGGACGTGGATATATGGCGCACTGAGAGAAAAGCTTCCGCATTAACATATCCGCACCAAAAAACACAGGTTGATATATGAGAATGATTGATTGGTTGATTAATTATTACCATATATCTACCTGACTACCGGATTAATTCATTTAATCTTAATTTGGGGTCTAAAAGGCGATGAGTTTTAAGTTTAAGCAGATAAATATCATTTTACAGGTTCTGGTGTGGGCATTTTTATTTTATATGCCTTATATCACCAATGATACAGTCCATCTGTCCTTTTTTGTCCGTTACCTGTTCAATCTCAGTCTTCTTGCCATATTCTTTTATGTCAATATTCATTTATTGATTCCTTCCCTGGTGTTTAAAAGAAAAGTCATCTTTTATCTTTTAGCTATTCTTTTAATTTTTGCCATTATTCTGACACTCAACTTTCTTTTTGACATATCTGTTGCCGAAGAGCTGCGCGCGCATACGCGCTCCAGACACAACCGTTCGCAGGGATATTTTTCCCGCTTTATACCAACTTTGTTCTCTTTTTTACTCGCTTTCGGGATAAGCAGCAGTATCAAGATGATTGGTGAGTACCTCAAAAAACAAAAGCGGGAACAGGATCTGGAGCATGAAAAGCTAAATTCGGAACTGGCTTTCCTTAAATCACAGATTAATCCGCACTTTCTGTTTAATACGCTCAACAATTTGTACGGACTTGCCACTATCGGATCTCCAAGTACGGGTCAGGCTATATTAAAGCTATCTGATCTGATGCGCTATATGCTTGAGGAAACCCAGACCGGACGTGTCCTTCTTGACAGAGAAATCACATATATTAACAACTATATTGAACTGCAAAAGCTCCGTATTCCGGAAAATGTTGAAGTATCTGTTCTGATGACGGGAGATTTCACTGCCTGTACTATTGAGCCATTATTGCTCATTCCATTTATTGAAAATGCATTCAAGCATGGGGTATCGTATAATGAAACTTCTTTTATACAGATCAAAATAGAACTTCACAAAAATACTCTTATGCTTATGGTTAAAAACTCTGTTCCCTCTATCCGGAGCGAACGGGACAGCATATCGGGTATAGGATTGAAAAATGTGATCAAGCGACTCGAATTGCTGTACTTTCAGCGACATAATCTCAGTATAAAATCTACCGAAAAGGAATATCAGATAAATCTGTCTATTGACTTATGAAACTTACCTGCATAGCTATTGATGATGAGCCACTGGCACTCAGAATTCTGGAAAGCTATTGTTCAAAAAATCCATTTCTGGAATTACATGGTATGTATACCAATCCGATGGAGGCCTTAAAAGCTCTGAAAGAAGAAAGCATTGATCTCCTATTTCTGGATATAAGAATGCCTGATATTTCCGGTTTCCAGTTTCTTCAGAGTCTTACGCACAAACCTATGGTTATACTTACTACAGCTTATAGTCAGTATGGACCGGAGAGCTACGATTTTGAGGTCATTGATTATCTGCTGAAGCCCATTCCTCTGGAACGCTTTGTAAAAGCAGTAAACAAAGCTGTCTCCTTAAAAGACGATACAAAAGAATCCGACGGTTCGAATGAACCGGGGCTGGTCGTAAAAGATGACTATATTTTTGTAAACTCGGAATACAAACTTATTAAAATCAATATAGAAGACATTTTAATCATCGAAGGGCTAAAAGATTATATCAAAATACATCTGTCAAGCAGCGATAAGCCTGTATTAACAATCATGAGAATAAAGACTTTTGAGGAAAATCTTCCGCACGGTGATTTTATGAGAATACACAGATCATTCATTATCAATACCAGGCATATTGATTACATTAAAAAAAACCGTATCCATATTGGCAAGCATGAGATTCCTGTAGGCGATATGTATGCAGATACGCTGACCCGGCTTATTGAAGGTAAAAACTGGAAATAAAACAGGAAGAGAGGAATCGTTCTTTGATCGATGCACTTATTTTATACGTATATTTCCTTTTTGTTGTGTAATATCGGCATATACTTTTAATCCGGATTCTCTGTTTGCAATCAGGAACCGGATTTAATCAAAATCAATAAAAAACTTAAGCTAAATCACCGGAAGACGTAACGTCCCAGAAGGTGATTTTACAATTATGATTCGACTATCTGGCAGTTTACTATTACTTATTATTCTTGGGATATTACCTGAGACAGAGGCTCAGGTTTCTCAATGGACAATGGCAATGTGCATTGATACTGCACTGGCCAGAAACATTGATTTGCTCAGAGGAGATAATACTGTTCAAATCAATGAAATTGCCCTCAGGCAAGCCAGGAACAACTTATTGCCTACATTGAATGCCACCGCATCACAAAACTTTAATTCAGGACGTTCTGTTGATCCGTATACCTATCAGTATGTCAATACCAATATCAGTTCAAACAGCTTTGCACTGAATGGCGGGCTATTGCTGTTTAACGGATTGCAGCAGCGCAATACTGTCCGGCAAAGCAGGCTCAATGTACAATCTTCCGAGTATTCCGCCCAGGAGATTAAAAATACCGTAGTTCTGACCGTCCTGAATGCATACCTTCAGATCCTTTTTGCTAATGAACAGACTGATCTGGCCCGGGAACAGGTTCGAACAAGCATCAGACAAAAAGAGCAGACAATTTCGCTGGTTCGTGCCGGCAAGAAAACAGAAACAGATCTTCTGAAGCTACAATCTCAGCTAGGATCAGATAGTCTGAAGCTTATACAGGCACAGAACCTGGTAAGGATGGCCAAAGTAAACCTTATGCAGACCATGAATATTCCGGTCTCTGAGAGCATAGACTTCGAACAGGTTCCTATTGATCAGGTTCTCCTTGAGTATGACAACCGGTCATCGGAAGAAATCTTTGCCAAAAGTATGGAAATAAGACCGGAAATTAAAAACGCCTCACTCCGGAGAGAAAGTGCAGAGGTAGGGCTACTGGTGTATAAAGGCGCTTATATGCCCAGATTGTTTCTTTCTGCCGGCGTTTCTACCGGGTATTCGAGTGCCAGAAAACTGACCACATATAACAGCAGCAGTGAAACTGTCACGGTTGGTTATCTTCAGGGAAATCCTTCACAGGTCGTTGTAAACGAACAGAATATAATGCGTCCTGTGTCTTCTGAATATCCGTTTTTTGATCAGGTTTATGACAATATCAATAAGTTTGTGGGTTTTAATTTAAGCATACCCATACTGAATTACCGGCAGGCAAAAAACAATGTTCTGCGACAAAAAATTACGATCAGGAATACTGAACTGGAAGAAGACGCTGTCAAAATAGGTCTGAGAAAAGAAATAGAACAGGCCTATACGGATATGATCAACGCAAAAGCCAATTTTGAAGCATCGCAAAAGCAGCTGGAATATGCAGAAAGATCATACAAAAATATCAACGATAAGTATGGCATAGGAGTAAGCACAGCTATCGATTTGCAGCTGGAATTTAATAATTACGTTCAGGCGCGCTCCAATCTGCTTCAGGCCAAGTATCAATATGTATTTAATCTGAAAGTGCTGGATTTGTACCAGGGCAAAGACATTATTCTATAAATTAAAAGTATCAATGAAGAATAAAAAGGGATTCGGCTGGCTGATCAGCATTGCTGCTGTCGCAGCCTTATTATATTTTTTTATCCTGAAAAAGGAAGAAGCGCCGGGTTTGATTAAAAAAGCGGTCGTAGAGAAAGGCGATATCCGAAATGAAATCTCGGCAACCGGGACAATCAATCCTATATCGACTATTGCAGTTGGAACTCAGGTCTCAGGTATTATTTCAAAAATATATGTCAGTTATAATGACAAAGTCCGCAAAGGACAAGTTATTGCTGAGATTGATAAAACAGCGCTTCTTGCCTCCCTCAAGGAAGTAGAAGCCAGTCAGTACCGGTCCAAAGTTCAGATGGAGCAGGCGCAGAAAGAATATGACCGGAATAAAGTGTTACTAAAAGAACAGGCAATTACTCAGGTAGAATATGATCAGGCATATTATGCATACCTCGCAGCTGAAGCAAATTATAATTCTGCCGTATACCAGGCTGATAAGGCAAGAACCAATTTACAATTTGCAACAATTATCGCTCCGATCGATGGCGTAATTTTGTCCAGGGATATAAATGTAGGACAGACGGTTGCAGCCAGCTTCAATACACCCACCTTATTTACGATTGCTCAGGATCTTACCCGTATGGAGATTCAGGCCAATGTGGATGAGGCAGATATCGGCCAGGTTAAAACCGGTCAGCACGTTCATTTTACTGTCGATGCATTTCCGGATGATAATTTTACCGGAACCGTTCAGGAGATACGCCTCCAACCTGTCACCACATCCAATGTGGTAACCTATACTGTGATTATTGATGTAAGCAATATAGGGCAAAAGCTAATGCCTGGCATGACTGCCAACGTAAACATTGTTGTACTTGAAAGTAAACAAGTGCTAAAGGTGCCTGTTGCCGCCGTAAAGTTTACACCTCCGGCTGAACTTCTGCCTCCAAAACCAGAACGGGAAAACAAAGGACAGAGACAGGAAAGAATGCGTTCGGGTGAATCTTCCGGACAAACACGCAGCACTCAGCTACAGCCCGGAATGGAAAGATTCATCTGGCTCGTTCGTAATGACAGCCTTTATCCTGCTAAAATCCGGACCGGAATAAGCGATGGTTCTCAGATAGAAATATCCGGCGACAACATACATGCCGGAGATTCCATAGCAATTGCTTATATAGCCAATGCTCAACCGGAAGCTAACGAAACAACGAATCCGTTCACTCCTAAATTCAACCGTAAACGATGAACCCTATTATCTCGGTCAGAAACCTTCGTAAGATCTATAAGAGCGGAGATGTTGAGGTAAGAGCGCTGGATAACGTCAGTATGGAAATCATGCCTGGCGGCTTTCTAGCAATCATGGGAGCAAGCGGATCCGGTAAGTCAACTTTTATGAATATGCTTGGCTGCCTTGATATTCCGACATCCGGCGAATATTTTCTTGACGGAATAGATGTATCCAAGCTGTCTGATGATGAGCTTGCAGATCTTCGCAATCAAAAGATCGGATTCGTTTTTCAATCATTCAATCTTTTATCCAGAACTTCAGCGCTTGACAATGTCGAGCTGCCTTTGTTGTATAACAAACGGATGAAAGCTTCCGAACGCCGGGAAAGGGCAATGCACACACTTGAGTCGGTAGGGCTTGCCGGCCGGGCAGGACATCATCCGAATCAGCTCTCCGGCGGACAGCAGCAACGGGTTGCTATTGCAAGAGCGCTGGTCAATGACCCACCGGTAATTCTGGCTGATGAGCCTACCGGAAATCTTGACACCAAAACAAGTATCGAAGTAATGAATATCTTCTGCAAGCTGAATGATCAGGGCAAAACCATTATGCTGGTAACCCACGAACAGGATATTGCAGCGTTTACGAAAGAAAATATTGTATTTCAGGATGGGCGCATCAAAAAAAGGCTGATTGTTGAGCACAGAGCCAATCCTGAAAAGCTGCTGGAAGATCTGGCATTAAAAAGAGGGACTGCAGATGAATTATAGCAATTTATTAAAAATCGCCTTTATTTCTCTTCTTAAAAATAAGCTTCGCACACTTCTGACCATGCTCGGTATCATCATCGGAGTGGGCTCAGTTATAGCAATGCTTGCCGTAGGAACCGGTTCCAAAGAGAATATCAAAAAGCAAATATCCAGTCTGGGGACCAATGTAATCATCGTATTTCCCGGCTCCCGGATGCAGGGCGGAGCCCGTACAGATGCCGGAAGCTCACAACGTCTGACCCTGAATGACGCTCATGCGATTGCTGAAAAATGCCCTTCGGTGGCAGCTGTGAGTCCAATTATACAGCAAAGAGTGCAGGCAGTTGCGGCCTCCCTCAATGCCCCGACAACGGTGATGGGTGTATACCCGGATTATATGACGATACGAAATCTCTCTGTAGAATCAGGAGAGGTATTTTCTTCGAATGATGACCGGGGAGCTGCCAAGGTTTGTCTGGTTGGTAAAACGGTTGTTAAGAATCTTTTTGGCGAAGGCGCTGATGCTACAGGACAAACCATTCGCCTCAACAAAACTCCTTTCAAAATTGTCGGAATTCTTGAAGCTAAGGGGCAGAATACATTCGGACAGGATCAGGATGATATTGTCATTGCTCCGTTTTCAACGATCAGAAAACGTATGACTGCTTCCACCCAGACCGGTCTCCAGCAAATTCTCGCCTCTGCTGCTAATGAAGAGAGTGTTGATCAGGCTTCTATAGAAGTTACCGAGCTTTTGCGTCAGCGTCATAAAATCCGGGCAGGTGATGAAGATGATTTTTCTGTTCGTACTCAGGCAGAGTTTGCCTCTGTCATGGGATCAACTACTCAGACGATGAGCATTTTGCTGGCTGCTATCGCCGGTATTTCTCTGCTGGTAGGCGGGATAGGAATTATGAACATCATGCTTGTTTCAGTTACGGAGCGTACCCGGGAAATTGGTATCCGCAGAGCCATTGGCGCCCGAAAAAATGACGTTCTGTTACAATTCCTGATTGAGTCAGTAGTTATTTCGCTTTTAGGTGGCTTCATCGGAATTCTGCTTGGCTTTAGCATAGCAGCCATTGTCAATAAAGTATTTTCCTGGCCAGTCAGCATCACACCGGACGCTGTTTTACTTTCCTTCTTATTTTCCATTTCCATTGGTATTTTTTTTGGCTGGTATCCCTCACGAAAAGCAGCCAATCTCAATCCCATTGAAGCGCTGCGGTATGAGTAAACTCCATCCGAAAGCAGCTTGAAAGATACTTCCAATAATAAAAGCCACGACTAAAAATCTAGAGCTTTCGTCGTGGCTTTTATATAAATTACAATTTACCGTATTTCTTTTTCGAAGCGCCAGTACTAAAGCACCCGAAGAGAACAGCTATTTTACCCGTTCTTATTATGTTTTGCAGAAAATCTGGAACCTGAACTGCCTTTACGGTCAAAAATTGAGCGGCAGGAAGAGCCAGCGAGCGCATCTTTTTGCTCTGCTGTCAGCGTATTTTGAATGGCTTGCCTGTTATTCAGTCTGAGCTTGTATATATCCTTCTGATATTGAGCAAACTCATCACTTAAAAGAGCCAACTGATTTTCATTCACGTTATCACCTTGTACAAATTCCTGTTCTTTTTTCCTTAGATCTTTCATTTGGGTCCGTATTTTTTTGATCTCGTTGCGGTGCGTCCCGTTCAGATCTTTAATTTTCTCCTTTTGCTCATCAGTCAGATTGGCGACTTTGAGGCATTCATTTTTTCTGAACCGGGCAGGATGCTCCTTATGCCTGGCAGGTCCGGTATGAGCAGATCTTTTCGAATGCATAGCCATGGTTTTTGCTTTGGCATGATTAAATTTGTTCCTCTTGAAATGCCCTGTAAAAAGAACGACAGCCATTGAGATATTAAGTACGATCAGAATACTGATTCCGACAGTAGTGAAATTAAGTGATTTCATAAGCAATTCATTTTTTAGTTATACATGCTATGTACCAAAACAAAAATGGTGCATGAACACGAAATGACCTGCCATGTCTATACCAACTGCTGTATTGTATAGACAGGAAACCATTTTATAAACAGATAATGGAGATTTTTCAGAACAGAAGGGATACAGCAATTAATCCGGAAGTATGGAAAACCCATTATTACCATCCAGAATTATTCTGCCCGGACGGCTGTCTCCTTGCTCATCAATAATCAGATTGATTACCGGGCCATATACTTTTTGCTTCAGAAGAATCTTAAGCACCTGATCAGAGATTTCGAAATTATTGACAACCATGGGCACCCTGAAAGTACACCCGGATTTCCAGTTGGCGCAGCCATAAGCTGTCTTACCTTTAAGCAATATGCCCTTACACACAGGACACAAAGCTGCTTCGCTGGACAGGTCATTGGATTGACGTATCTGCTTATCACCTTTTTTGTCAGTAGGGGCTGTCTGTTCCTTTACTTCAAGCTCCGGTTCATGATTCGCATTCAGAACGATTTTCCCCTCCACTGTACGATTGTCAGTCTTAAGCCCCTTAATAACAGGCGATTTTCCTGTTGTGATAATACTGATCAGCTGCTTATCGGTCAGTTTTTTACCAAACAATTCAAAAGGAATCAGCTGCTTACAGCCATTTTTATAGTCACTACAGCCATACGCATTTTTTCCTTTAAGCATATTGCCCTTTTTACATCTGGGACAAAGCAGATTGTCCGTTTTTCCCTCTTTTTTTCCTTTACCCGAAGCAACCGGCTGTTCAACAATGACTGTTTCTATCCTGGGTACATTCCGTGCATTTTTCACCTGATGCACGATATCGCTAACCATAGCTTTCATTTCCTGCAGGAACGTAGTAGTTTCAAAAGTACCTTTCTCTATATCCCTCAGTTTCTTTTCCCAGTTACCGGTAAGTTCGGCCGATTTCAGCAACTCAAAATTGATAGTCTGAATCAGCTGAATTCCTGTTATGGTCGGAAGAAGATTTTTCCGTTCTTTCCGGATATAATTCCTTTTAAAAAGAGTTTCGATAATATTTGCTCTGGTAGAAGGCCGCCCGATACCGTTCTCCTTCATCAGATCCCTCAATTCTTCATCGGCAACCTGCTTGCCTGCTGTTTCCATCGCTCTTAACAGAGTTGCTTCCGTATAGTACTTTGGAGGACGTGTCTGTTTTTCGGCGAGCTCAGGTACATGAGGTCCGCTCTCCCCCTCCGTAAAGTCGGGTAATATCTGCCCCGAATCCTCATCTTCTTCATCTTCTTTCTTTCCGGATTCTTTTTCCTCCTTATCTTCGGTATATACAGTTCTCCAGCCAGGTTCCAGAATCTGCTTGCCGGTAGCCTTGAACTCGGTTTTATCAGCCAGTCCGACAACTTCCGTTTTGGAAATGATACAATCCGGATAAAAAGCGGCAAGAAAACGGCGTACAATCAGATCATAAACCTGTCCCTCCTGTCCGCCTGCATGTCCCTTTACATTTGTCGGTATAATAGCATGATGATCGGTTACTTTCTTATCATCAAACACAAGCTTTGATTTCCGGACGGGGCTCCCCAGCAGTGATTCTGTCAGCGATTGGTAATTGCCTAGTGAAGAAAAGATCCCTTTGATTTTAGGATACATATCCGAGGGAAGATAGGTCGTATCTACTCTTGGATAGGTAACCAGCTTTTTTTCATATAGAGACTGAACAAGCTTCAGCGTCTGATCAGCGGAGAAAGCAAATTTCTTATTACACTCAACCTGAAGCGATGTCAGGTCAAAAAGCCTGGGGGAACTTTCCTTTCCTTTCTTCTTGGAAAAAGACGAAATGGTAAAAATGGAATCTTTAATCCGGCTAATGATTTCTTCAGCTTCTTCCTTTGACTGAAATTTGCCGTTTTTAGCGGAGAAGAGCACATCTCTGTACCTGGTTTTCAGCTCCCAATAAGTCTCAGGCTTAAAATTCTGAATTTCCAGATACCGGTTTACAATAAGCGCCAAGGTAGGAGTCTGTACTCTGCCAATGGAAAGCACCTGCCGGTCTTTTCCAAATTTTAAGGTATAGAGTCTTGTTGCATTGATCCCCAGAAGCCAGTCACCGATGGCTCTTGAGCTGCCTGCTGCATATAGCCGGTCATATTGCTGGCTGTCTTTAAGATTTTTAAAGCCTTCCTGAATAGCTTCCGTAGTGAGTGAGGAAATCCATAATCTCTTGACGGGTTTGCTGCATTTGACATAGGACAGAACCCAGCGCTGAATAACTTCTCCTTCCTGACCGGCATCTCCGCAGTTAATTACTTCTTCGGCATCCGAGACAAGGCGTGCAATAGTTTTAATCTGCTTTTCAACACCTTTATTACCTATTTCCTTAATACCAAACCTGGGAGGTAAAATCGGCAGATGATCCAGTCGCCACCATTTCAGCTGAGGATGATAATCTTCGGGTTCTTTAAGCGTACACAAATGTCCGAAGGTCCAGGTAACCTGATATCCATTTCCCTCAAAATATCCGTCTTTCCTGTTTCTGGCTCCAAGAATATCAGCGATCTCTCTGGCAACACTCGGTTTTTCGGCTATACAGACTTTCAAAATAAATTAAAATCAGCGACGAACTGCCTAAGATACGATATTTAGGGATTCCGGACACCATTAGTTTTCAACAATCAAAGGAACCGGACAAGAACTGTGAAACACAAAAGCTATGTCGAAAGCAAAATGCTTTCGACATAGCTTTATTACAAATTCATATCTGACCAGCTGTTATAGTAATTCATTTGCCAGATTAGCCAGTTCCGAACGTTCACCTTTTTCCAGAGTGATATGTGCGTACAGGCTTTGATTTTGCAGACGATCTATAAGATAGGAGAGACCGTTACTCTGAGAATCAAGATAAGGAGTATCAATCTGATAAATGTCTCCGGTAAATATGATCTTGGTATTTTCACCGGCTCTGGAAATAATGGTCTTTACTTCATGGGGGGTAAGGTTCTGAGCTTCATCCACAATAAACACAATATTGGACAAGCTCCTTCCCCTGATATAGGCAAGAGGAGTGATAACCAGCTTTTCCTTATTGATCATTTCTGTAATACGCTGATAATCGCTGTCCGTCTCATTGAACTGATTCTGGATAAATTTCAGGTTATCAAACAATGGCTCCATATACGGATTCAGCTTGGACTTGATATCTCCCGGCAAATATCCTATATCTTTGTTGCTCAGAGGCACAATAGGCCTAGCCAGATATATCTGCTTTACGTTTTTTCTTTGCTCAAGACATCCCGCAAGAGCGATGAGCGTTTTACCTGTTCCTGCCACTCCCTGAATAGTGATCAGCTTAATATTGGGATTCATTATGGCATTGATGGCAAAAGTCTGTTCGGCATTACGGGGCTTAATACCATATACCGATCTTTTCTCAACCTGCTCCAGACGCTTTTCTTCGGAGTTATAAAAAGCTAAGGCTGAGTTTTTAAGACCCTTCAATATAAAGTAATGATTATGGATCCGAAGCTCCTTGGGAATGACATCAATACTGCAATGTCCTTTCTCATATAGTTCATTAATTATTTCGGTATCGATATCTTCCAACAGCGTTTTTCCGGAGTAAAGACTATCAACATCCTTAATTTTGCCTGTTTCATAATCTTCGGCAGGTATATTCAATGCTTTGGCCTTCAGGCGCAGGTTTATATCCTTAGTAACCAGAACAACCTTCCGCGTTTTATTTTCAGCCTGCAGACCAATAGCAGCATTCAGAATTTTATGATCAGCTTTCTTGTCATCAAACACAGTTTCAGCATTTATCTCCCTTGTACCACGGGTATTCATGATAACTTTAAAGTTCCCTTTGCCTTTTCCGCTTAAAGGAATCCATTCCTGTAAAAGATTTTTACCGGAAAGACTATCCAGAAAACGGATAAACTCACGCGCTTCAAAATTCTTTATATCATTACCCTTCTTGAAGTTATCCAGCTCTTCCAGCACTGTAATCGGAATAGCAACGTCATTTTCCTGAAAACTGTTGACAGCATTATGATCATATAAAATGACCGACGTATCAAGAACGTATATTTTCCTGTCTTTTTTGGTGGTAGATTTCTGAGCGGCAGTCATAAGCAAAAATGTTAAAAGTTGTATTAGTTTGTATGAACGTAATTCGTATCGGGAGGGTACAAAAAAAACAATATTCTTTGCCTTTTTTATGTCCGATCCTGCCAGGCAGCGTACCCCCAAAAACCGGCCATACTGATAACCATACATTTAAAAAATAGTTGATCTGTTAAATCAGGAAACTCCATTCGCTATTATTTCACAAGTTTTTACCAGATCGGATAAATTACTTTTGAAAAGTTGTCCTAATGGTTAATTTTAGAGTTTAGTATTAATCTTACTTTTATGCCCTCATTCGACATTGTCAACAAACTGGATCCTCAGACGCTGGACAACGCAATCAATGTAGCGAGAAAAGACATTCTGAATCGTTATGATTTCAGAGACAGCAAGAGTACCATAGACCTTGACAAGAAAAATAACTCTTTGCAGATTCTGACAGAAAACTCCATGCGCCTTGAGCACATTATCGATGCTATTCGCACCAGAATGGCCAAACAGGGGCTAGATCCCAAAGCGCTGAATCTGGGCAAAGAAGAAGTGGCCTCCGGAAGTATGATCCGAAAAGATATCAGTATCCAGACAGGAGTTGAAAAGGATATTGCAAAAAAAATAATCAAGGATATCAAAGACTCTAAACTTAAAGTTACTCCAGCGATAATGGATGACATGGTAAGAGTCACCGCAAAAAAAATTGATGATCTTCAGTCCGTTATCGCTCTTTTACGGGCAAAGGATTATGGCATTCCTCTTCAATTTGTGAATATGAAAAGCTGATTTTCACAAAAAAATTTCAGATCATATAGTTGTATCAGAAAAAATATTTACATTTACAGCACGTAAAGTTATGCAAAAGACAATAAACGCACCGAAGCACTTCCTTCCAGTGGTTTCTGACAAGAAATGACTCCGGATTTGTTTTGGCTAACAATACCAGAAAAACCCGGACTATTATCCGGGTTTTTTTATTAATAAAACAACAAGTAAAATAATTTATGCTAACGTTCAGTTTTTCGGTACAGGTTTCCTCTTCAGCGCTGATTGTATGCGTGCCGAAGCCTTTTATTGCCTTCCGGGAATGAATGTATGGTGTCAACTTACTGTATATAGAAAGCCCGGACCTACGTACCGGGCTTTTTTTTGGCCTGATAACTAAATAAAAATATAATGTATAAGAAGCATGGACAGACAATTATCTATTACTGAATGGAAAAACCGGCTTAGAATTCCTGAACGGGAACGCCTGATGGCTTTACTCGCATTTGCCGCCGTCTACATCATATGGGGCTCTACCTATTACAGCATCAAAATCGCTATAACCACCTTGCCGCCCTTTCTTATGGCGGCGACACGCTATCTGATCGCCGGACTTATACTGTATGTCGGAGCTCGTATAGCGGGGGCGACATTCCCTTCTGTCAGACACTGGAAAGAAAGTGCCGTATTAGGCTTTTTTCTGCTTCTGATGGGAAACGGAGGAGTGGTATGGGCTTCAGATAAGCTGCCTTCCGGAATAATAGCCTTACTAATTACTGTTGAGCCAATCTGGATCGTATTGTTGGTAATATTAAAGAATAAAGGGAGATTACCTGATGTCAAAACAATTCTTGGCATACTATTAGGCCTTGCCGGAACGATAATACTGATTCTGCCAGATCTGGGAAGCCAATCTCAGCTGAGTACAAGCGGCTTGCTGGCTGTTTTTATCTCCACAGTCTGCTGGGCTATAGGATCACTATATGCAGTCAATGCCTATTCCGGGATTTCGATCATTCTTGCTACTGCGATGCAGATGCTTTGCGGAGGAGCTTTTATGCTTATCGTGGCAGGGATGCGGGGAGAGTTCATTAATATTCACCCGGAGCGATTTTCTATGGAATCTCTCTATGCCTATCTGTATCTGATCATTTTCGGATCTATTATCGGTTACAGTTCCTATGCATATCTGCTCAAAGTCAGTTCGCCAAGCAAGGTTTCGACCTATGCTTATGTCAATCCTTTTGTAGCAGTATTTATCGGAACAATAATCGGTGACGAGCCATTTACCCGACAAATCGGCATGGCTGCCATTCTGATGATACTGGGCGTATTTCTGGTACTCCTGAAAAACAAAAAGGGATAACATTTTGCAATGCTCTCCGGTTATGGTATCAGGAACTTGATAAGTTTATTTTTTTACAGTATTTTTTTATTTGGTGATAGGGGCCCTGTAAGGCCCTTTTTTTTCTATTTTTATGGATCAACATTCAAGAATTATTGCGCAGTATGGAGTATAAAAAGCTGGCTGGTACAAAAATCTCTGTCAGTAAGATATGTCTGGGCACTATGACCTGGGGTGAGCAAAATTCAGAACAGGAGGCTCATGAGCAACTCGATTACGCCCTTAGTCGGGGAATTAATTTTATCGATACAGCAGAAATGTATCCGGTACCGGGAAGAAAGGAGACACAGGGTACAACCGAGCAATATATCGGCAGCTGGTTGAAAAAAAGGAAAAAAAGAATCGATGTAGTGCTGGCGACTAAAGCAACCGGTCCCAATAAGGGATTATCTTATATCCGCAATATCCCTGATTTTAGCCGGGGCCATATTCTGGAAGCCATCAACGGTAGCCTGAAACGCCTCAATACCGATTATATTGATATCTATCAGCTACACTGGCCGGAAAGAAATACAAATTTCTTCGGAAAGCTTTTTTATGAACATGATCAGAACGAAAGCTGGAAGGATAATTTTGCCGAGATACTCAATACGATGAATGACCTGATACGGGAAGGGAAAATACGCCACTGGGGACTTTCCAATGAAACTCCCTGGGGCGTAATGCATTTTCTGCATCTGGCCGAAATTCATAAAATGCCACGCCCGGTATCGATTCAGAATCCATACAGTTTGCTGAACAGAAGTTTTGAAACAGGGCTATCTGAAATTTGTCTCCGGGAAAACCTGGGAATGTTTCCCTACTCTCCATTGGGCTTTGGTACGCTATCCGGCAAGTATTTATCAGAAAAACTGCCAGCCGGTTCCAGAAGGGCCTTACTCCCGTCTATGAAACGGTATAGTGGCACACAGACTGAACTGGCCGTGAAAGCTTACGTTGAATTAGCCTTAAAATTCAAACTAAAGCCTGCTCAGATGGCTTTGGCATATATAAATGCAAAACCTTTTGTA
The DNA here is from genome assembly GCA_023392125.1 of Bacteroidota bacterium. GTDB lineage: Bacteria > Bacteroidota > Bacteroidia > Cytophagales > Cytophagaceae > SpSt-227. The sequence continues at coordinate 396,711 of JAEVZS010000002.1, read as the reverse complement.
ACATCAACTATAATCGGAGCAACCAAAACGGAGCAATTAAAAGAAAATATTGACAGCATTCTTCTCCGGCTGGAAGATGAAGTCATTGCCGAAATCGAAAAGATACACAATCTGTATCCCATACCAGCTCCCTGATACACAAATGAAACTATTAAGGACCATACCGGGATTTATTGTTCTATGCCTGATTACGGCATGTGCACAATCCGAACGTAAAGAGGAAAAAAATCAGATCAACTCTATAAATAACACATATATGGATACAGCAACATTTGGTGCAGGATGCTTCTGGTGCGTAGAAGCTATTTTTCAGGATCTTTCCGGTGTAGAAAAAGTTATATCTGGCTATTCCGGAGGAACAATCAAAAATCCTGCATACAGAGAAGTAACAACAGGCCGGACAGGACATGCAGAAGTGGTACAGATTATTTATGATCCGCAAAAAGTAACTTATCGTGAATTGCTTGAAATATTCTGGCAGACTCATGATCCTACCACATTAAATCGTCAGGGAGCGGATGTGGGTACACAATACAGATCCGCAATTTTTTACCACAATCAGGAACAAAAAGAAACAGCAGAATACTACAAGCAGGAACTGGACCGGTCCGGTGCTTTCAAAGCTCCTGTCGTAACCGAAATCACTGCTTTCAAAGATTTCTATCCAGCAGAAGACTATCACCAGAATTATTATAATCTCAATAAGGAAGCTCCATATTGCACGTATGTCATCGAACCCAAACTGGATAAGTTTAAGAAAGTATTTAAAGACAAGCTCAAATAATTACTGAGGTACAGCTTGTCTGGAAAATTTGTATTCCAGCGTAATTTTGAAGTCTCCCAGGTTGGCCGGATCCAGCCTTACTGCTTCAACAAAACGATCTGAATTATCTTTTTTTCCCAGCAAAAGGCTAATCATCAGATAGGGTTCATTATCGCTGTTCCGAAGTGCTATTGTCTTACGGGTGCCCGCGTACTGATCAATAAAGTCAATCAGCGGCAGGGGAGTTGTGAACTCTGCCGAGTCTTTCCATTCTTTTTTCAGTGTAATATGCAAGTTATCTGTCGGGCTAAAAAGGTCCGGACTAAATCTTGTAAACTCAACAAATTCCATAGCAGGATTCATCGGAACAATAAAATAGGGTTTTTCTTTGGTTATGATATATTGCCTGTTATCTATCATGTCAATTCGCTTTTTTCGAATAACAGAGCACAGGAGCAATAGTTCAAACCTTAAAGAAAACTCACTACTTATCAACAACTTGACACCAACCTCTATTCTTCTTTTTTCTTCTCGATGCGTATATTCATGTAAGCGAAGATGATAGCAATCAAAGGACTGAGGAGATTAAAAAAACAATAAGGCAAATAATGCACTGTTGCTATTCCCAAAACTGCTGCCTGAGTCGCTCCACAAGTATTCCAGGGTACCAGAACAGATGTTACCGTTCCGGAGTCTTCCAGAGTCCTTGACAGGTTCTTTAGCGAGAGTCCTCTGTCCTCGTATGCTTTCCTGAACATTCTTCCGGGAATCATTATGGCAAGGTACTGGTCAGATGCAGTTATGTTGAAAAAGATACAGGTTCCAACGGTAGAAGCAATGAGAGAGCCAGTGGATTTTACAAAATTAATGATGCTCCTGGTAATCCTGTATAATAAACCACTTGCTTCCATAGTTCCTCCGAAAATCATCGCACAGATAATAAGCCAGACTGTATTAAGCATACCAACCATACCATTGCTGGCAAGCAACCGGCTCACCAGTTCATGATCGGATACTATCTGAATGGAAGAATACATAGCCTTCAGAACAACGATATACGCTTCCTTCACTGTAAAAACATCACTTCCCGAAAGCTGAAGAATAACTGGTCTCTGAAACACCAGTGCGAACACAGCTCCACCCAGTGTACCTGCCAGTAAGGCAGGAAAAGCAGGCACTTTGAATACGATCAGTACAATCACAAGGACCGGTATCAGCATCAGTACCGGACCGATGTAGAAAATATTTTCAATAGACTGCATTACTGCGCTTATATTCTGGTTATCTATCTCTCTGGAAGAGGACAAGCCTATAATCAGATACAGTACAAGTGAAATAATAAATGCCGGCATAGTAGTGCTCATAAGATACCGGATATGTTCAAAAAGTCCGACTCCGGTCATTGCAGAGGCAAGATTGGTTGTATCTGATATCGGTGATACTTTATCCCCGAAATAAGCACCGGAAATAATAGCTCCGCCAATAATTCCGCCTGAAAAGCCTATTGTCTCACCAATACCGGCCAGCGAAAGGCCAATAGTGGCAACAGTAGTCCAGGAGCTACCCGTAGCCAGCGATACTACCGCACAGATAAAGCAGGATGCAAAAAGAAAAATATCAGGAGAAAGCAGCTTCAAACCATAATAAATCATAGCCGGAACTATACCACTGATTATCCATGTGCCGGCCAGCGCTCCGATCAGCAACAAAATAAGGATGGCAGGCATTGCAGTCAGAAGACTGTTTAATATGCCTTTTTCCAGCTCCTCCCAGGTAAAACCGATCGAAAAAGCCACCAGAGCCGCCACCAGAGCGGAAAAAATCAAAGCCAGCTGATTTGGGCCGGCTATGGCATCTACACCAAAAATATACACATTGACAGACAAGAGTCCGATCAAAAAAAGCAAAGGTATAAACGCTTTGTATAAGGGAATTGGTCGTTTGGGATCAGAAGTATACATAAAAATGCCGGTAACAGAATCTGCCTTATAATAAAACAAAAGCAAACTAAGTTTTTCAACCTTAGTTTGCAATAGAATGTCATTATAAATCCGGCATGTAAATCATCCAATTACTGTATAAATAAGCTATTCTCTCGGAAGATGACGAATTATGCAGGAATCTTCCTGATTTTCGAACCCGGAAAGTTTTTCTTCCAGATAAAAAATCCTTTTTCTTAAAAGCTCTATTTCTGAAGCCATATTTACGGACAACTCCGCCAGCGACTCGTTGTAACGGTAATATTCAAGTTCAATGAAATATTTACCTTTATACTTAACAATTTCCTTTTTTACTATTTCTGCAGAAGCTTCCCTTCCCAGATCCACAATCCTGATAGACATAGATACAAAAATTAAACTATACCAATCTAACAGGCTGAAAGCGGCCATTGTTATGCTCCGTATTGTGAAGTAAACTAAATTTCTTCTTCTTCTTCTGATTTTTCGTCTATATCTCCTTTTCCTCCAATCTTGATCTGTGTTCCCCAGACGCTTAAAAGCTTATCATTATCTACCTGACCAATAAAATTGCTCCGAACTCTGATTGTTTCACCATCATTGGTAAGATGGAACGTTTCAATTTTTTCCAGTTTGTAGTCCGATCGTACAAACTTATCCAGTATTTGTACCAGCTTATCTTCTCCCAGATCGAGATAATCAACGAAGCGAATACCGATCATATCATCCGGTGACTTATAATCATGCATTTTAGCCAATGCAGGATTTGCCTCTCCGATAACTCCGTATTTCAAAAGATCCTTAATCTGCTCATCCACTGATTTTGTCGTATCAACACCACCCAGATCTCCGAATTCGTAGATAATAATACCCTCATAGATATTTTTGTCTATAAACTCCCTGTATCGCTGTTCACTTTTTTTAATTTCCGTTGTTCTTTCCTTTATTTTATCCTCCAGCTCATCCCGAAAAGATTCCAGTTTCCTGTTTATTTTCTCAAGTTCTTCGTTCCTTTTTCTAATTTCTTCATTAAGCTCTCTGACTTTTATTTCTTTTTCCATCTGGCTATTAATGTCGAATGAATTAAACAGAACCTGGGAAGGTTTACCCCGCTCTTCTTTATAAATAACACCTCTGGAGCTTATCCACCTGAGATTATGATCCTTGTCATATACCCGATACTTATAATCATCCTTTTCCCCCAATTTCATTTTTTTTAGCTTTCCCAACCGGTCCTTAACCATTGGTATATCATCCTTATAAACAATCTTCTCGACCAGGCTTTTATAGCGATGATTCACCAGGTTTTCATTATCCAGCCGGTATAGCTGCCTGCTGGCCCTATTGGTAAAGATGTAATGATCATTTTTGAGGTCATAAATATTTATATTTAAGGGTGACAGCTCGATAATCCTCTGGAATCTTTTTCGTTCCCTTTTCAGGGTATTTTTGTATTTTTCCTTCACCTTGCTCAGTCTGAACTGAACATTCGATTTCCAGCCCAGCAGAATCATTGAAATAGCAAAAGTACATGAAGCAAGAAGAGTTGTTCCGGATTTTGTTCCGAACCAGCCTTGTTGTTCTCCATATATTTTCACCCAACCAATAATCAGAGGAATAAAGATGGCAAGAAAGCGCAACAAGACTATCTGTGTTGGATTTTCTCCGATCAGCAAAGCCATAGAACCTTTGTGAGGACGTAAAAACAAGATGGAAGATGATAAAAAAACCAGTGCAATAGCAGAGTGAAAGGAAATCGGAATCAGCCTGAAATACGAATAAAGCGTTTCTATCTCATAGATATAGCCATATATTGAAAGAACGGCAATGAGAACAGTTATATAGTTTAAAAACTGGGCATACTTAAAAAAACGGGAATGATGAATATTATTAATTATAATAACAGAAAATCCGATCATGAATAATCCGAAAGCCGTATTGGGCGCCATGGTGTTGTAATTTTCATCCCACTCTGCCTGCTTTGGAACAACCATCTGGTGCTTAAACAGCAATTCATCCAGACGATATGAGAATCCAAGTAAAACCGCTACAATTTTCCCGAGACAAATAATACATACTCCAAAGCAGATGGCAGTAGAGATTTTAACCCTTAAACCTGTATAATGCTCTTTGGTCACCAGCCATATAGCAATCGCCAGCAGCAAAAAGCAAAGCGCCGACAATGGATTCATCGTAATCCATCCGCCCGGTGTGAGTTTTTGCAACAACGGGTAATGAATAAACCGTAACAATATATTTAATGCGGGAATAAAGAAGGCAATGTAACAGAAAATATGCCCCAGCAATATAAGTCTACTTACAGTTTTTTGATTTTCAGCTCTTTTTGAAATATCCATCATACATACCAGACTTCAGAATATCAAACTTTCACCTGAATGCTCCACCCTCGCACAAGGTTATTATTCTCTATAATGCCTATATGATTTTCCTTTACTTTAAAAGTATTGCCATCCATATCTTTAATCTCTGTCAGAATATCGTGCAACTGATAATCTGCCTCAATGAACTTTTTAATAAATGCCATTTTTTTCTTGTCAGAACTCGCAAGCATAAAATCAATGGGTTTCCCCACAGCATCCTCCCGCTTTTTTATTCCGTAAATATTCAGCATTTCCTTATTTATCTGAGCAATAACTGCATGTTTGTCGATCAGCTTTATCTGTTCTTCAACAGGCAGTGTAGTATCAATTCCATCAATATCCTTTACTTCGAACTGCACTATCCCCCTAAAACTTAATTCAAAAAAATAATGATATCTTCTTTCCCGTTCGACCAGTTCCTCAAACCGTTGTTCTACTTTTGATTCCAGCTCTTTATTAAGTCTTTCGAGCTTTTTCCGGGCTTCTGTCAACTCCTTGTTTTTTACCTCCATTTCTTCATTCTTTTTCTGCAGCTCGCCTTCCTTTTCTTTTTCTTTTGTACGGTCCAGTGCATTAATCATGATTTCTCTGGGTTTACCCTTATGACGCCTGAAAACAATAGCCCTTGACAATACCCAATATATATTGTCTTCACTATCTGTAAGACGGAACTCTGTATCGAGAAAGTCATTTTGGGAAATATCAGACAGCTTTTTGTAATATTCGGCCACCGATTCTTTATCCTCTTTGTAAACATATCTATTCAGAAACTCCGTAAAGTTCTGATGAACAAGGCCTATTTTTTCATCAAAGGCCTCTTTCCCTGCTTCATTTGTGAAAACAATCTTACCGGACTCCAAATCAATGATATTAATAATAGTAGGGGACTGCTCCAGGATATGTTCAAAATTTTTCCGTTCTTCCTGAATAGTATAGAGCTTTTTCTTATTCTCGGTATTTAATTTATACTGAATGGAAGATTTCCAGCCAAGAAGGGTCATTGATATGACAAATGTACTGGCCGCAAACAGGGCAGTTCCATATTCTTCACTAAAGAAACTGGCTTCCTCACCTTTTATCTTAAGCCAGCCTATGAAAAGCGGAATAACCAGAGCAAAGAAGCGCATCATAAAAACCTCTGTCGGGCTCTGACCAATAACCGCCATCATTGACCCTTTGTAAGGCCTCAGAAATAAGACAGCCGACGACAGAAGAAAAAAGCACATGGCGCTGTGAAAGGACATAGGAATTATGCCAAGGACAATATATAAATTCCGGACCTTGTAGACATAGCCGTATATGGCAATCAGGCTGATAAAAATCAATAAGTAATTGATCAGTTCCGGACTCTTATATATCTGGGTAGATCTCTTATCGATCAGAATAACAGATATGGACAATAAAAAGAAACTCAAGGCGGAATTGGGGCTAACTTCATTGACCTTTGATTCCCACAAGTAGCTTTCAGGCAACATAAGCTGTTCTTTAAAAAGATGTTCATCCAGGCCGAAAGGAAGACCCAAAAGAAGTGTTATCAACTTGCTTAATCCGAAGAGCATCACTATAACACATATGCAGTCAGAGATAATTTTATTTCCGGCCGGGTGATGCTCCTTGCGAATAATCCAGAGCGCAACAGCAAGCAGCATCATACATACAGCGGATACCGGATTCATTGCCACTATTCCTCCCAAACTAATCTTCAGAAGAAACGAATAGTCGATCAACCGGAGCGCAATATTTACCAGAGGGACAAAGAAGCAAAACGCACAAAAAATTGCACCGAGCCTGGTAAGGAAAAAAACAGTGTCTTTATTTTCTGTTATTGGTAACTTTCGGGTCATAACATTCTTTGAAAGAAAATAAAAACCCGTCAGCCTTTCTTTGGTTTAAAAACTACATCTGTGCTTCAAAGAGCATCTTCCGAACTTTTCTTAAGTAGAAAAATGTATTTTTTCAAGTAAAAACATAAACAAATCCCCGGATCTGTGACAACATAAAAATAAGATAACACTCTATAAAACAAGTATTTTATTGAAAAAAGCAATATAAAAGGTTGTTTTGTGTTAATTTTATTATGTTTTAACATGGATTTATGTGCAACGAAGGAATAAAATATCCGTAAAAGAATGTATCTTTGAGCTCAAAAATTAAATGCCGTGAATTCTTCCACTCCGATAAAATTCCGGCATATTCGGTACGTTAAGACTATGCAGGAAGTAGTCGAAGATTATAATCTCCGTTTTACCTCTTTTTTTGAAACTATGATATAAGTGGTCCTGGCCACATAGTAAACTATTTAATTACTAAAGTTAAAAAGATTTGAGACAGTTAAAAATCAGCAAGCAGATTACTAATCGCGAAAGTGAATCACTTGATAAGTATTTACAGGAGATTGGTAAAGTGGATTTGATTACTTCCGAAGAAGAAGTAGAATTGGCCAAAAGAATTCGGGAAGGTGATCAGATCGCTCTCGAAAAACTGACCAAAGCGAATCTTCGGTTTGTGGTTTCAGTAGCCAAGCAATATCAAAACCATGGATTGACACTTGGTGACCTGATTAATGAGGGCAATCTGGGCCTGATTAAAGCTGCACAACGTTTTGATGAAACCAGAGGATTTAAATTTATATCCTATGCAGTATGGTGGATACGTCAGTCCATTATGCAGGCGCTGGCCGAACAATCAAGAATCGTTCGTTTACCTCTGAACAGAGTAGGTACTCTAAACAAAATTTCCAAGACGTTTTCTGATCTGGAGCAAAAATTCCAGCGAGAGCCATCTCCGGAAGAGCTTGCAGAAGTATTGGATATTTCTACTGAAGAAGTAGCTGATACTATGAAAATCTCCGGTCGCCATGTGTCCATGGATGCTCCTTTTGCCCAAGGTGAAGAAAATGGTCTTCTTGACGTTCTTGAAAATGACAGTGAAGGAACTCCCGACTCAGAACTGATGATGGAATCACTTCGCCGTGAAGTAAAGCGGGCCTTATCTACGCTGACTCAGCGTGAATCAGAAGTCATTGCCTATTATTTCGGACTCAACGGAGAAAACCCGATGACACTTGAAGAGATAGGAGAGAAGTTCAATCTTACAAGAGAACGGGTAAGACAAATTAAAGAAAAGGCAACCCGGAGATTAAGACACAGTTCCAGAAGCAATTCGTTAAAGCCGTACCTGGGATAGGAACTGCTACTCAAATAATAAAAAAACCGGATGGTAACATCCGGTTTTTTTATTATTGTTACTGACTTTAACTTACTTAATTCATGATTCCCGAGTGATAAAACCAAAACAAGATTATTATTATATAATAACAGAGTCACAAATATAAGTCGGGATAATTCCTGATGATCTGATTCTGAAGCTGACCTGATCACTCAGGGTATTTCCTGAGAGTACAAGTACAGTATCCAATCCGAATTTATTTCCACCCAGTATATCTGTATCCAGTGTATCGCCAACCATCAGCATTTCGCGCCGGCTGATTTTTTTGCTTTTCATAACATGCTCATAGGCAAAAACAAACATCTGAGCATCCGGCTTTCCGAAACGGATAAAGCGTTTGCCGACAATATTTTCCACCATATCCGCCAGACCGCCTATTGCTACAGCGATGTCTTTTTTTGACAATGGATAGGCTGTATCTGTATTTGCAACGATAACCGGAATATTTTTTCGTCTCAGGAGATTTATTGTTTTGTTGATATCGGTATTCCAGTCAAAACCTTCATCATCCAGAAAAACCAGCGCTCCGATATCTTCCATATCCTCCAGGCTTACATCAGAAATTGATATTGTCTCAAGCCCGAGATCCCTCAGGTAATGTGCAGAATTGCCCGTCCCGAGATAAGCAACCGTTCCATTTTTAACCTTATAGCGCAGATACTGCCTTGCCAGCATTCCGGACGAGATAATCTTATCCGCGGTAATATCGTTAATTCCGGCATTCCGGTATCCCTGAGCCAGCTGCTCAGGACTACGGGACGCATCATTGGTAAGGATATAAAAATCTATATTCTGCTCTTTCAGATAAGCAAAAGTCCTGTCTATTCCTTCAATAATGCCCTGATAGTTCTTCAAAACTCCAAAAGCGTCAAAATAAACAACCTTGTATTTGGAAACTACCGATTTAAAAGACTTTATTTTCATTCAGGCATTAATTGAAATGATTAGATATTTAATGCTTTCAGGATACGACCGGCATCAAAACGGGCATCAAGTTGGGGAAAGTATTCCGAATATGCAAGATATTGCAGACGTGTTGCATACATGTCATGAAAAAAGTACTTTCCGTCTTTTATAACATAGTTTAGTATAAAAAAACGATAAGCTTCCTTTATAAACAAAACCTCCTCTTCTGTAAGCGGATATATTGCATGATATTCTTTAAGAAAAATCATAAAGCGGTCTTCCATAAGCGGATCAACAACATAGCTGAATATGGTTCGATCTCCGACATCGGAAACTACCCGGCTGAAAAAGTAAAAATCCATAACCCGGGAAGACATTCTGAACCAGTCATAATCCCAGCGTGAGTAAAATCTCAAGTCTCTGGTGACTGAGAAGTTGCCAATGTTCCAGTCAACAAATACAGGAATTTTATCAAAGTCTTTCTTGTATCGAAGCTTTTCCGTATTCCTCAGGAAAAGATTGCATTGTTCTCTGATTATATCCAGGTGAAGTCCATGCTCAAACTGTCCTTCTTCTGTATCCAGTCTTTTTAATAAGCTTACTATATCACTGTCAAGTGTCTTGGATGAGGGTTGAAGTCCGGGAGCTGCTTCCGCGCAGGCCAGATGAAAACAGGCCAGCTCTTTTCCCAAGGCCCGGATGTGCCTTTCGTCCAGTCGCCTGGGAAGCTTATCAACAACCTCAACAGGATGATAGAACACTACCCAGACATCTTTCAGTTCATCTCTGGAACGATACGTAAAAACCTTATTCTTATGCGTATATGAGCTGGCCAGAAAGTTTTCGTAAGGTGAAGGCAGTAGGGAACCCAGCTGATGAATGATATTATGATCTTCTACAAAATGCTCATACCTGCCAAAGTAGGACAGTTTTGCTATAACAAACCCATCATTCAGCGTAATCTTGTATACATGATTGGTAGATACTCTTGCACTTATGTCAACTATGCTGAATATACGACGGCCGGGAGCATAATCTGCCCATGCCTGCACTATTACTGTAGTAAAATCTATAGTTCGCATCGGTTACGATACTTTTACTTATACAATTTCGAAATAACGCTTTAATTCCCAGTCAGTCACCTGTCTGGAATACTGTTCCCATTCCCACTCTCTGGTCTGACAGAAATGCTCAACAAACATTTCACCAAAGAGTTCTTTAGCAATAGCTGACTTTTTCATTTGTAAAGTTGCCTCCCGGAGATTGGCTGCCAGACGTCTGCTACCAGAATGAGCATATGCGTTACCTGCTACAGGTGACATATTCAGCGGCAGATTATGTTTTATTCCATAGAGACCTGAAGCAAGCGCAGCAGCCATTGCCAGATACGGATTGGTATCCGCTCCGGGTACTCTTGTCTCAAGCCTGGTTCCTTTTTCATTTCCTCTAATTACCCGAAGAGCTGTTGTTCTGTTTTCAACACCCCAGGTAATAGTAACAGGCGCCCAGGAACCCTCTATCAGACGTTTATAGCTGTTTATGGTTGGAGCATACATAGGCAATATTTCAGGCAAGCAATAAAGCTGACCTGCTATATATGACTTCATCAGATCACTTAGTCCGTCTTCCGTTTCCGGATTGAAAAACAGGTTTGTTTTTTCATCTTCTGACCACAGGCTCTGATGGATATGTCCGCTACATCCGGGTAAACCGGCATTCCACTTTGCCATAAATGAGGGAACTATTCCATGTCTTCCGGCTATTTCCCGGACTGAAGTTTTAAACAAAATTGCGCGATCTGCAGCTTCAAGCACAGGTTTATGCCGTATTGCGGCTTCATATACACCAGGTCCTGTTTCAGTATGCAGGCCTTCGAGCTGCACTTTAAAACGATCCAGCAGATTGAACAAGTCATCGTAATAGGCATGATAGGAAGCAGGCCGTATTAACGAATAGCCAAACATTCCTGTACTAATAGTCTCGAGATTCTGAAATCCTTTGCTCTGCAGACTTTTTGAGGTATCCAGAAAATTAAACCACTCAAATTCCTGAGCAAAACGGGTTTTATACCCCATTTCATCTGCCCGGGACAATACTTTCCGAAGAACACTCCGCGGACAGGGAATCAGCTCCGAGTCCGGAAAGAAATCGGCAAGAAAAAACGGAGTATTATTTTCCCAGGGGATTTCCCTGAATGTGTCGAAATCTATATGGGCAAACTTGTCAGGGAATCCCGTATGCCAGCCGGTAAACTGCGTATTGGTATAACATGCGTCATTAATATCCCAGCCAAAGATCACATCGCAGAAACCAATACCTCCGGCGAGAGACTCCCAGAGCTTCTCCTTAAGAATAATCTTACCTCTGAGCACACCGTCAATATCGCTTACGGCAAACCGGATTTTGGAATGATGACTGTCTTTCAATTCATTGATAATTTCTTCTTTCATGATCTGGAGCGGGGATTAAAAATGATAGTACCTGAATACTAATGTAAACAAAAAGAAGCAATGAATAAATGGATGCAGCGCTCCACAGCAAAAAATATCCCCTTATTGAGATTCAGATATTCTCACTTATGATAACGAAGCCCGCTGACATTCCAGAACCAGGCTTCATTAAATAAAATAACAGACTACTTATTGACTCACAACCTGATTTATTTCGTTATCAGAAAATGTATTGTCTGTCTCTGTAAGATATCCGTTTTTAAGAACCCGTATGGCTGCACCATTGCAATAGGATATTCTGCTGTTTGCAATAACAAGCCGACCTGTTCCGGAAACCTCAATACCGGCTTTTCTATCAGGTGAGGCAAATGTATTACTACCACCTGCATGTTCCAGAATTATATGACGCAATACATTCTGCTCACTATCCGATACAAACTGAAAACCGCCCCAGAAACCGTTTTTAGCTTCCTGCCCCCTGAATACAACAGGTTCACCGGCGCTCCCCTCAGCCGCAAAAGAAGCTCCCGGCTGAATTCTCAAGGCACATGTAGGAGTAGTAATAAAAACAGTCCCCGCTTTAACTTGTATATTTCCCTCTATATCGATCCTTTTTCCCGGAAGTCTGTAAGGAACATTTAGCCTGCTCCAGACATGATCACCTGTCAGATTATTATAAGAATTGTACGTATCCACATGATCATTAGCATTCCCCTGAAAATTGTTGGAACTACCAAAAAAGGCGATACTTTCCAGAGCCGCTATCGCCGGGGCTGTAGAAGACTCTTTAATTGTATTGTTGTTAAAATCCGGAAGCACTGCTTTCTCATACAGAAATATTCCATATCCTCCGCTTTTACTTATAACCGTATTGTGCATAATCAGCCTGCTGCCATTATGCACAATAACCGCCGCTGTTCGTACCGGTGTTGAACGATCTTTATTGCCCGCATTTTCAATTATACAATACTGGAGATTATTCCCTTCATGATCCGAATGAAAATATAATCCACCCCAGTAACCTTTCACATCCTGCTCACCTCTGAATATAATTTTATCCGTTTCATTACCAATTGCCTTTAGTGTGCCATTCTCTTTTATATACAAATCAGCTTCTTTCTTAAACAGGACAATCACACCGGGTTCAATGCTCAGCTCTGCATTTATATCAGTTCGTCCCGTAAAGCAGTAATAGGAGTTGCCAAGGCTGTTTACTTTGGTTAAAATCCTTGGATTATCAATGTTTCCTTCAATTATTTCAGCATTTATCTCCGGCTCCGGTTCTTTTTCATCATCTTTTTTACATCCGGATATACTCAAAAAAAGGTATGCCACTATGACTCCTCTGATTAAAGCATATAGTCCTGATTGCGTTATTGAATAATTCATAGCTGATTCTGATTAATGGTGAAACTTAATTTCCTCTGATAATGAAGCACTAATCCTGTAGCACTGTGAATCGGTTCTGGAGATTATCCCAGATATAAGAACACTTTTGCAACTTCTTTGTTTATGAACCGGACAGCGAGTATGCTACGTGTTACTTAAACTATTGAATAAACCTGCTTATCAAGCCTATGAGTCTGTGCATTCTGTCCTACGGTCATCAGTTACTGAGAGAAAAATGCGAAAAAGCCGATCACGATTTTCTGGATTGGGGCACCCTGATTGACGATATGTGGGAAACCTTGTCTAAAACAGGTGCCTGCGGCTTATCTGCTTCCCAGATTAATCTGCCTGTAAGTCTCTTTGTTGTTGACAGTCGTTCATTTTATCAAAGCCTGCCAGCCGAAGAGCGTCATCTATATTTCGAGGAGAGTGAGGGGATACACGAAACGTTTATTAATGCGCGTATTATCAATCGTTCCATGCGGACCTGGGTTGATTTTGAAGGCTGCTTAAGTATCCCTGGCATCTCAGAAAGGGTTGAACGCCCCTGGGATATTACCATCGAGTACCTGGACAGAAGCTTCATTCAAAAGCGTCAAACCTACAGCGGCATGGATGCCCGGATTATTCAGCACGAATACGATCATTCTCAGGGAATATTATACCTTGATCATTTAAAGCCGGTCAGAAGAAAAATACTCGACAACAAACTACAACAGATTGCCAGCGGTCAGGTGCCCACAATGTATCCAATGGTATATCCGGAAAACCCTCAATAGGTAATCCGATCCGCTTTTTTTACCCAGTTTTCAAATACTTTTAATGCCTCCGGGTCCTGTATGTGTATGAGAGGTATTTTTTTTGAAGAATTCGGCAGATGAATTTCCGAATAGATAAAGGAGTCATCAAACTCAATCGCTGCCGCATCCTCTTTGGTATTGGCATAATAAACACGGTCAGGGCGTGCCCAATATATCGCACCCAGACACATAGGACAGGGTTCGCAGGATGTAAAAATTTCGCAGCCGGCCAGATCAAACGTTTTTAGCCTGCTGCATGCATCACGAATGGCAACAACTTCGGCATGTGCAGTCGGGTCGTTGGTTTTCAAAACCTGATTCCAGCCTCTGCCGACAATTTCATTACCACGAACTACGATGGAACCAAAAGGCCCGCCATCGCCGCGCTTCATTCCTTCGGCAGATAGTTCAACTGCCAGCTGCATCATTTCTTTTATTCTTGACTCCATCCTGATCTATTAATTACGTTTATTCTATAGCCGTAGCCACTCCATTAATCCGACAATCGTGTACCAAACAAAAAGCGCTCATTCCAATAAGGACTTTCAAGAGAAGTAATCACTACACCTGCCGAAAAAGACGCATGAATAAAATTGTTATTCCCTATATAGATTCCCGAATGAGTAATAGGGTTTCGGGTAGCATAGGAATTGCAGAAAAATACCATATCTCCGGCTTTAAGTTCCTCCATTTGCGGGATTACTCTTCCAAATCTTGCCTGCTCATTGGATGAATGGGGCAAAACCAACCCGGCTTCTGCGAAAGCAACCTTCACCAGACCGGAACAATCAATACCCTGCCGGCTTAATCCTCCCATGCGATGTCTGGTGCCAAGATAGGAACTGGCTGTCTGAATAGCACGGTCCAGATTGACAGAATCTTCCGGCAGACGTTCGATGCCTTCCATCTCAAAAAGAATGAGCTTTTCTCTCAGTTCATTATCCTCCAAAACATTCAACACATCCACAAAACCATCTTTTCCTGTATAGGATGTCAAAAATATGCTTAAGACAAAAGAAATCACGGATAACGGGAATATCTTTCTCATAAGAATTGTTTTATTTCTAAAAAAATAAAAAATATTCAAAGATTACAACACATGATATCATACTTCCAATCATTATTGTCATTTACAGATGATCTGCGACAATACATCCTCTAACGTATTTTGACGTTGTATTGTTATCAATAGATTCTTTTTCCAAAATAATATTCCAAATAATTAAAAAAATATTATATATTTTGAAATATTATTTCAATATTCACATATTCATAAAACAAAATTTTGAGCCGCATACTACACGATAGCACACATATTTTACCTGCTGGACACCACTGCCAGGAGTGTAAGATGCTATTACCTGCCTTTATTGTGTGCTCATCTGACAGCTGTTGCTGTTGTTGCCGGTAATTCTCCAACCGGCAGGCCTGTGATAAAAGCGGGCTGATTCTTTTCAAATCTTCTTGCAACTTCAAACCAAACACTCTTATGATTTATACTGATATATGCATTATCGGCGCCGGACCTGTCGGGCTATTTGCTGTTTTCGAAGCCGGATTATTAAAAATGCGCTGCCATCTGATAGATGCTTTGCCGCAAATCGGCGGCCAGCTGTCTGAAATATATCCGCAAAAACCGATTTATGATATCCCGGGCTATCCTGAAGTGCTCGCACAGGATCTGGTCGATAATCTGGCAAAACAAATTGCCCCGTTTAAACCGGAATTTACCCTTGGCGAACGTGTTGAGCACATAGAGAAAACCCCAAACGGCTTTATTGTAAATACTTCTGACGCCACTAAAGTTCAGGCCAAGGTCATTGTTATTGCCGGTGGTCTCGGATGCTTTGAGCCGAGGAAACCTCAAATCGAAAATCTTGAGCAGTTCGAGGGCAAAGGGATCAGCTATATAGTCAAAGATCCTGAAAAATTCAGAGACCAGAATCTTGTTATTGCCGGCGGGGGAGACTCTGCGCTGGACTGGACATTATACCTTAGCAATATAGCCAGGAAAGTCACCCTGGTGCACCGTAGTGAATCATTTCGGGGCGCTCCGGATTCTGTACAAAAAGTAGTTGATCTGGCCCATGCAGGAAAAATAGAGCTCCTGCTAAATCACAATATTCAGTCTGTTGCAGGAAATGGCAAATTAAACGCAGTTACGCTACTGGATAAAGAAAAACAAACTCGAATAATCGAAACAGATTATCTGATCCCGCTCTTCGGTCTGAGCCCCAAACTCGGTCCGATAGCTGACTGGGGACTCCAGATTGACAAGTCCGCCATAGAAGTAAATACAGCTGACTACAGCACCAATATTCCCGGCATTTATGCCATAGGTGATATCAACACATACGAAGGAAAGCTAAAACTGATTCTTTGTGGTTTTCATGAAGCTGCTCTGATGGCGCAAAGCGCGTTTGCCCATGTATTTCCGGACCAAAAGCTAAGCTTCAAATATACAACAGTAAATGGTGTAAATGCTTTCTGACATGGTTGAAATAAACATACTCGAAAACGGCATACTGCAAACAATTGAAGTCCCCGAAGATATCAGTCTGAGTCTGATGGAAGTACTTAAAGCTTCCGGATATCCTGTTGCGGCTACCTGCGGTGGCATGGCACTGTGTGCTACCTGCAGAGTAGAAGTAAAAGAAGGAGCGGAGCTGCTTCCTCAGCCTGGTGATGCAGAACTGGATATGCTCGATACGTTACCGGACAGCAGCAACCAGACCCGTCTGGCCTGTCAGATACGGATAAAACCTGAAATAAGCAAGGTAATATGGGAATATAAGCCGGAACACTAAGTGTCCTGTCCGTTAATGGTCATTGCGATGAAAAGGATATTTTTCACGCAATGACCATTTTACTACCCGGCTAGAAAAAGCATTGCAGCAATGTATTGTGATGATAAAGTTAGTTTGTAATATTGACAGGAAAACACATATTACGCGATATATATCACAGAACCGGACTATATGAAAAAGCATAAGGAAGCAAGTGAAGGTGCGTTTCTTACAGGCATAATACTCAGTATGATCTGCTGGGGACTTGCCTGGGCATCCGGAAAAGTGCTTGTCTCATTCGATTCTGCTCTCCATATCTCTATTTATCGTTTTCTGCTGACTTCAGTATCCTTAATTATTCTGATAATAGTCCTTAAAGAAAATCTGTTGATTTCCAGACAGGCTATACCCGCATTATTGGGTGCAACTCTCTGTATATCGGCATATACAGTCTTGTATTTTAAAGGCCTGCAACACGGTCACGCGGGAGCAGGAGGAGTACTGGTTACCACTATCAATCCGGTTCTGACATATGTTATTCTGCTTATTATTCAAAGGCGCAAGCCCAATACCTTCGAAATCAGCGGGCTTCTTTGCGGTTTACTGGCAGGATTTGTCCTGCTGAAAGGCTGGGACTCCTTTCATATTATTCTTCAGAAAGACAACCTCTATTTTCTGATGGCTATTGTAGCATGGTCATTCCTGAGTCTGATTACTGCAAAGGCCGGTAAATTCGGCTCCGTTATTACCTTTAGTTTATGGATGTATACCATAGCAACACTGGCCTTGCTTCCATTTTCCGATACAGGCAAACTTCTTCTGGTATTTCAGATAAATGACTGGGCTTTCTGGGGCAATTTGTTTTTCAGTTCCACCATTACAACGTCACTGGCTACTACTTTTTATTTTTATGCAACTTCAAGGCTGGGAGCAGGCAAAGCCAGCGTCTTTATTTTCATTGTGCCGTTTACTGCCGCATTAGGTGCATGGTTTTTTCTGGGCGAAACACTACACATACATACCGTGGCAGGCGGTTTACTGGGCATCGCTGCAATATACCTGATCAACAATAACGCATTCCGGAAACCCTAAATTTACTTAAGGTTGAGTATATCAAGAGCATTTATAAGAACACGCGCTTCATTGAGCAGATAGGTCAGCGCACTTATCTCTGCTTTTGAAAAATTAAAACAGATGTTAGGACAGGGAGTATTGATACATATTTCCTGACTATTTATTCCTTTTTTTACCTGCATCTCCTTTTCAAACTGAGAAAAGTAGTCACTGAGAACCTTAAGCTCATCTTCCTTAAGCTTTATAATAAGATTGTTGAACTTAAGCATAATATTGCCGCAACACTGACAAATACCTATATAACCATGCCTGGATTCGCTTAATAATCTGATGTCTTCCCTGGTATGCATGATTTTATTATTTTGAATGATTCTAAATTATAAGCAATAATAAAGTTTACTTAGAACTATTCCAAATAACAAAGCAAAAAAAGTAGTGGATTTAGCCTACATTATGCTTGATAATTCTCAACCCGAAAATTACCTTCGGAACAGTATCCTTTTGCATATGATCATTGAAATAATTCTCGAAGAACTTCAAATGCTGGCCAGCCCGGTAAAAGCAGCATTCTATCCTCGTTTTTTCAAAACCGGTCCCGGCCAATACGCCGAAGGAGACCTTTTTATAGGAGTTACTGTCCCCCATATTCGCATGATAGCTCAAAAGTATTCAAACGATATGGGCACAGACGTGCTTGCCGATATGCTTCGCAATCCATACCATGAAATGCGCCTTTGTGCTCTGATCATGCTGCTCACAAAGTATAAAAAAGAAAAAAAGCAAGAGCTGAAAGAAAAGTACGTAGACCTTTATCTTTCCCGGCTTGATTATGTCAACAACTGGGATCTGGTTGATACTTCTGCACCCGGAATATTGGGGCACTGGCTGTACGAAAAGGACAAGTCCGTGCTGTATGTACTGGCCAATAGCAATCACCTCTGGCGGCAACGTGTATCAATAATTACCACATTGTATTTTATAAAAAAAGGAAAAACAGAAGATACCTTTCACATAGCACAAATCCTGCTTCAGCATCCTCATCATCTGATTCATAAAGCAGTCGGATGGATGCTCAGAGAAGCCGCTAAAATACACTTTAAGCAATGCCATGATTTTCTGATGGAAAACCATAAAAGAATGCCCCGAACAATGTTACGATATGCTATTGAAAAATTCGATGAACCACTGCGTAAAAAAATTCTGTCGGGTTGTATATAAAAAGTATCAATAAATCCGGGCATTATCAGGATTTCAACCGTTTTACAATATGGACTTTTGTCCAGCAACCAAATAGCACAAAACGCTGATTATTAAATTTTTCAATATTTTTTTACAAAAAAAAGAAAACATTTACGAAATCAATTCGTATATTGGAACAAGCTTTTAAATCAACCAGTTATATGAAAAAGTACTATACACCCGATAACCTTCCCGGCTAGCCGGAATCATACCTTCTTTCTATTTAAAAAAGGGTTTTCTTTTTACCCTGAGCTGTACATACGGTCAGCCCGCCTGCTGTCTGCGTAGTCGTTTTGTCTGAAATTATCAGAATACATTTCAGATGGCGAAATTATTGCAAATTACATACATAGCATTTTTTTAATTTTATTTTATAAACAACCAAAAATCAATCAACTATGAAAAAGTTCTACCTTATGATGTCCCTGATCGGGATCATCTTCTCAAGTTCCGCAGCGGAAATTGAGAGCATTTCATCTGTCAGCAGCCTTCCCAGATTTGTCTGGGTAAATGCAGATACAGATACGGATATCCAGACCATTACTAATGGAGATATCTTATATCTGGTTCCAGGTGTCGGATATACCGTCCGGTATGAACCAGCCACAGCTGTAGGAAGTGTAGTTTTCATCGGCGCGCGAACCGAAAACGAAGCTCCGTATGCTATAGCTGGAGACAATAACGGAAATTACAATCCATGGAATGGTGCGACTCCCGGCAATAAAGCAATCACAGCCGTTTCCTATTCCGGCAACAATGGCTCAGGAACCGTTCTGGCCACCAGTACCGTTACCTTTACTCTTGTTTCGGCTCCATCCAATATCACATTCACGCTGGTTAATGCCAACAACAATACCGATGTCGGCCCACTGATAAATGGTCAAACCGTAAATCTTGCCAGTATAGGAACTAATAAGCTGAATATCAGGGCAAATTCAGATTTTCCGGGCACTTCCAGTGTTGTATTTGATTTCAACGGTGTACAAAACTTCCGTACGGAAAATGAGATTCCATATGCTCTTTTTGGTGACAACAACGGAAACTATGCGGTGCATCATTTCGCACCTGGCACCTATACCGTAGGTGCTGTACCTTATACTGGTCACAATGGCAGCGGTACTGCAGGAGTCGGGAATCAGATTCTGTTTTATGTAATTTCCGGTGGCCTAAGGGTAAGCACGTATCCTAACCCCATCGACAATTCAGTACAGGTTATCTTTGATGATGCCGGCAACAACGGTCAATACGAAGCCATTATTTCTGACTATGCCGGAAGAGAGATATACAAAGGTACTCATAATGGACAGTCTGCTCTGATCAACTTGCAAAACAGCCAGCTTACCACTGGTGTATACTTCCTGAAAATCATCAAGGATGGCGAGACAGAAGTACTCAGACTATTCAAAAACTAATACAAGCTGTATCTGAACTGCATATTTCACATACCTGAGAGAGTCTGCCATCCGGCAGGCTCTTTCTTTTATTTCAAAAAAATATACAACAGAGCAGCAATCAGACCAGCCATAGTTGTCGTCAGAAAATTGACCATATCATTATTTATCCAGCGATAACCCTTTTCCAGCTTTGCTCCACTTTCTTCATACTCCTGCAGCTGACCGGTTGAGCTTTTGTACAATCCCTGACCTATCGCCCCAAGGTAGGAGTCCAGAATAAACCCGGTAATTCCAGCCACAAAAGCTATCAGTATTATCAGGCGCAATGTTTTGACAGGAACAATGCTCCAGTAACATACAAAGGCCAGCAAGACAATAAACAGCGCTCCGGCAATACCACCCAGCGTCCCCAGCCAGGTAACTCCGCCCGAAATACCTTTGGGTACCAGTTTAAAAGTAGTAATCAGCACAGGTTTCTGTTTGCTTAATCCACCAATTTCGGAAGCCCATGAATCAGCATTAGCCCCGGCTATACTACCAATAAAGGCAGCCAGCAAAGCCCAATCTCCCAGAAAATAAAATAATATGATAAAAACAATAGCAGGTCCCAGATTGGCAAAAGCCTGTATATAATCTCTCGGACCGGATTTTTCAACAATCCCCGATACATTTTTTTTCCGTTTTTTCCCCATACCCGTGAGCAGAGACGAACTGGCAAACATACCAGCCATCACGATCAGCGGCAACAGCAGGTCAAGCCAGATAAAAACAGTACTTATACCAATCAGAGCCAGTAATCCGCTAAGTGATATGCTTTTTTTACGATAGAAAAGATACCCGGCAGCTATACATGCCAACTGTAAAAAAAACTGCGTATAAACTGAAATTGTGGACATATTAATAAATAAAGTACGCTTAAACTTTAATAGCATCCTCACATCAATAGTTTGACCTATGAAATAAAAATTTGTTTTTACCAACAAATAATTACCAAGCAAGTATTTAAATCATCCAATTTAAAAATGAAAAAATAACAGATTCTCTAAATAAATTGGAAAATAATTGATCTTTATTTAACTTAATCGGCCATTATTAAAAATAATTCTAACTAAAGTACTAAAATGAGCAATAATTTACCTCCAAGAAGACCAAGAGTTCCGGTAATTAAAGGCCCAAGACCAGTAACTGTCAAAACCAGACCGGCAGCAGCGGCTGCTCCTCAGCCCAAAGCCGAGCCGGCACCCATGGCTTCTCAGGAAACTCAACAGCCCGTGAGGCCGGTCACAGAACCCGTCGTATCCGTATCATCACCTGGTAATACGGCCTCCGAACAGAGTCAAGGTAAAATAGATGCCACTGTCACTACAGTTGCCTCCACCACCTCATCAGCTGAAGCTCCCGAGGCTCCGGCTGTCCAGAAAACGCCGACCGCTCCCCGCAAGCAGGAAACTGCACCCAAAAAGGCAGAACTTAAAGCGAAAAAAGAAAAAGAGCAAAACAAAAAAAGTGATCCGATTAAGATTATTCTTGTCCTACTCGTTCTCATGCTGGGTGGTGTAGTTGGGTTTCTGATTTACGATAAGATGAAAACCGAAGAAGCACTAACAGCCAGAGCTGAGGGTGCTGAACAGAAATCAGCGGGCTTACAATCTGATATCAATCTGAAAGTTGAAGAAATATCGAAGCTTCAGGATAGCCTGAGGTCGGTAATTGCCGAAAAAGAAGCCTTAGGTATTGCCCTTGCCGATGAGCGCACCAAAATTGCTGAACTTGAGCAACTCAAAGGGCAACTACAGTCAAAGCAACTATCAATTAACTCTCTCAATAAGAAATTGAGTACATATCGTAAGGATTATGAAACTGCCCAGGCAAGCATGGGGGCACTGGTTGCAGAAAACCAAAGACTCATATCCGAAAAGGTTCGTTTGGAAAAAATAGTTCAGGAAAAAGCTGATTCATTGGCAAAGCTGGCTTCTGTACAGGTTGCCATGGCTGAGAAAGTTTCTCAGGCCAGTACGCTCAAAGCTGAAAACCTTCATGTGATTGTGTATAATACCGGTAACAAGGAAATGAAAAATCCCAGAGCTATGATGGCTGGTAAAATCAAAGTATCATTAAATCTGGGTGACAACAAATATGCTGATCAGGGTCCTAAAGAGATTTACCTCAGAGTAATCGAACCAAGCGGCAATACGCTCTATAATGGATCAAAAAGCTTTGAGGCAGATGGACAAAAGATATTCTATACTGAAAAACAAACAGTCAACTTTAATAATACGAAGCAACGAGTTTCTTTTATGTATAGCAAAGGGAGCAGATACACTCCGGGAAGATATACTGTTGAGGTCTGGTCTGACGCAAAGAAAATCGGGAACAGCGAGTTTGTTCTCCAGAAATAATTTTGTACATCGGTTAGAAGAGAGAGACTGTTTATTCAAACAGTCTCTTTTTTTATGTCATTTCTTTAGCTGATTTGATTCAGTCGACAAATTGAAAATGCTGAGCATCAAAAAGCCCTTTATCGCTCATTTTCAAACTTGGAATTACCAGCAGCGCCATAAAGGAAAGAGTCATAAAAGGGGAGGAGAGTCCGCTTCCAAGCTTTCTGGCATATTCATCCAGCTCTGAATAACGTCTGGCAACAAGCTCTCCGGAATTCACAGACATAAGCCCGGCAACCTCCAGTGGCAACAACTCTATATCAGCACCATTTGCAACGGCAATGCCGCCTTTACTGCGAATAATTTCGTTTACAGCCATACAAATATCCTCATCATTAGTCCCGACTACTACAATATTATGAGAATCATGAGCCACAGAAGCGGCAATTGCCCCTTTCTTTAGTCCGAACCCGTTTATAAACCCAATGGCCGGCTTGGCCTCATTATACCGGTTTACAACTGAAATTTTCAGAATGTCTTCGTCAATATCAATAAGATTTCCGGCATGCTTCAGGGATATATCTACGGAAAGTGCTTCAGTTACAATCTGGCCATCCAACGCTTTTATGACCTGAATGGATGTTTTTGCCGGCATGTAATTAAAGTCTGCCGCTTTCTTGAAAGATGTATGAAATCTGTTAACAGTTCTGACAGGCACCGTCTCAATGTATGTCTTCTGGTTCTCCGCAACTAGCTGTCCATTTATGTATGTTCTCTTTATTGTAAACTTGTCCGGATCATCGATAATCAGAAAATCAGCGTAGTCCCCGGACCGCAACAAGCCCACCTCAAGTCCATAATGGCGGACCGGATTTAAGCAGGCAGCCTTCAGCACTTTAAAAAGATCAATCCCTTTTTGGAGTGCCCGTTTCACCAGCTGGTTAATATGCCCCTCCATCAGACTATCGGGATGCTTATCATCGGAGCAAAACATTATATCGTCTTCATAATCATCCAGCAAATCTATGAGCGCATCAAAGTTTTTGGCAGCACTACCTTCCCGGATCAGTATTTTCATACCAGCCGCTATTTTATCCAGCGCTTCGCTTTTTTCTACACACTCATGATCTGAAGTAATCCCCGCAGAGGCATATCTATACGCATCTTTTCCTCTTAATCCGGGAGCATGTCCGTCTATTCTTTTGCCGAAGCGTTTGGCAACTGCTATTTTTTCGTATACAACGACATCATTATTTAATACTCCCGGCCAGTTCATCATTTCTGCCAGATACCTGATTTCCGGCTTGCTCAGAAGGTATTCGATATCTCCGGTGCTTATTTCTGCTCCTGCTGTTTCATAAATAGTTGCCGGAACGCATGACGGAGCTCCAAAGTAAAATTTTAATGGCACCTGACGACCGTTATCGATCATATATTCCACTCCCTCCACACCCAGCACATTTGCTATTTCATGAGGATCGGAAACTGTAGCAACCGTGCCATGTGTTACCGCAATTCTGGCAAACTCCGAAGGAACCAGCATTGAGCTTTCTATATGAACATGTGCATCAATAAAGCCTGGAATAATATAACAATTATCAGCTTCATCAACCTCCTCTATGGTCAGAATACGCTGCCCCTTAACCGTTATTTTCCCTTTATAAATACGTTTAGCCTCAATGTCTACAATATTGCCGGTAATTGAAAAATCTGCCATATATCTGATTACGATTCGTTTTGCTGTTTTCTGTCCTTAAAATATCGTATTGTTTGCGAATAATCCAGCCGCATAGATAAACCCTGAACAGCCATTACAATCCGCCTGGCTCTGGTTTCCTCTGTTTTGGCTGACTCAATCCAGTTTGAGAAATAATTCTGATGACCCCGGGTCAGACTATTAAAAAAATCTTTTGCTTCAGGAGCGTCCTCAAGACATTCAAGCATATCAGAAGACAACTGTTTCTCCATGGTATCTACTTCCATTTGCACATGTATCTCTGCACCCACAGGCTTTCGGATTCTTTTGCGAAGCTCCGCATTAAGAGCCAGAATAAAATGTCCTTTTCCCATAGGAGTAAGACTAAGTCCCGAATAGGGCAGGCCATTCAGAAGCCCTTTTACCCGATAGGATTTTTTTACTCCGGGATTTAATTCCTCTGCCAGGTCTGACGATACATCAATGTACGTCCAGCCCGTCTTTTCTCCTTTTTGTTCAAACTTTCTGATTGCTGCCGAAAAAATGATCATGATAGAACGGAGTTAAAACAAAAATACCTGAGTTTCCCCAGGTATTCTTATGTCAGCGGCCTATCGGCCAAAAACTTTTTGCAGGATTTCAGTTACTCTGGCAACCGGATCGGTACGAATAGCCTTTTCTTCATCGGCTACTTTTATAAACAGTCCGTTAAGGGCTTTACCAGTTGTGTAATCACTGAGTGACGGATTCACAATTGTATATTTTTTATCTCCAAACGGCAACTGATTGGCGATATTCGCAGCAGTGTTATATTTCTCAACTATCTGCGAATAGGTCGAAGATGCAGAGATATTTCCGACAAGAGGCTTGCTTAGCGAATTTTCAATTTTGGGCTTAAACAGAGATTTCAACTCCTCAAAAGTCGCCCCCCTCAGATAAGAAGTGGCAGAAGTGTCACTACCATTAAGTATTGCCCAGCCATCTGCTATCGTCATATCCGTAATAGCATTGACAAAAATAGGTTTAGCCTCAGATGCAGCATCCTCCGCAGATCGGTTGATCTGCAATACCAGCTCATCTACCAATGGCTGTACGAGACTTGAAATACCAAGTGCATTTAAGTTCTGCTGAATCATTGCAACCTCCGGGGGCAGCATAATTTTTACCGCTGCATCCATAAAATATCCATTCTCCCGATTCAGATTACTAACCGAAGTATCTGTGCCAACCCGTAGCGCTTCTTTTAACCCGGCAACTACCTCTTCCTGAGAAAGGCCAGGAACTATTGTATCTGTTAGATCATCACAGGACGTCATCAGCCAGCTGCCAGCTGCTATGAGAAGCCATATACTTAAACGTTTTACCATATGCAATTATAAGTTGAGGTTATATTCAGTCTTAACGGAAATTATACATTATACTTTTTCCCAAACCGGATGTTTTTCTTTTCACCACTCCGTTTTTCAGGATGAATGCAGAAAAGATACCATAAAATTACCAATTTTATCTGATTATATTTGATACATGAAAGATTACAAAAAATATTTTATCATTCCGGCTGAACCGGACGAAGTTTATCTTGCCCTGACGAATGAGGCCACTATCCGCTTATGGACTGGCGATGAAGTCTCTATGGATGCAAGTCCGGGAGCTGAATTTTCAATGTGGGATGGAAGCATATGCGGTAAAAACCTCGAACTGGAGCCCGGCAAAAAGATTGTGCAGCAATGGTATTTTGGCGATGAAGAAGAAGCTCCCTCCATTGTGACGATAAAATTACACCCGGACAAAAAGGGCACTTCTGTGGAGTTGCGTCACAGCAATATTCCTGACGAAGCCTACGATGACATAGTAGAAGGCTGGAATGAGGTGTATTTTAACGATTTGAGAGAATTTTATGAAGAGGACGAAGCATAGCAATACTTCCCCGGCTGATACATCCGGGGTTATCGCTTCTTTTTCTTGGCAGTTTTTCTTTTCTGCTTTTCAATATCTTCCAGTTCTTTCATGATGGATTTCAGATCACTGCCGATATCTTCCGACAAGTCAATGGTTTCCTGATAGCTGTTACGATCAATCTCGAGTACCCGTATTGTGCGACCTATATAATCTTCAATTTTCACGAGCAATTCTTTTTCCTCTTCGCTGCAGAAAGAAATGGCTTTTCCCCGCATTACCCCCCGGCCTGTTCGCCCGACACGATGGACATAGTTTTCTTCAGATTCCGGAATATCATAATTAACAACCAGATCAACTCCCGGTATATCAATACCTCTGGCACTGACATCCGTGGCAATAAGCACCTTCACTTCATTTCTTTTAAACTGATCAAGAGCCTGTTCTCTTAACTGCTGTTCTTTATCACCGTGAATTGTCACCGTATCGATCTGCACCCGCTCCATAGCCGATTTGACTCGTTCAGCCCGGACTTTGGTCCGGACAAAAACCATAACCTTACGGTCCGGTTCATCTTTGATCAGGCGTTCAAGAAAGAAGCGCTTATCATCCATTGCAATAAAAGCTACTGCATGCTCTACATTTTTCGAAACACTGTTTTTGGGCGAAATCTGAATCCGGACCGGATTTGCAACAAGAGAATAAGAGAGCTTCTTTATGTTTTCATCGATTGTTGCAGAGAAGAACAAAGTCTGCCTTTGAGACGACAGACGATTGAC
Source organism: Bacteroidota bacterium (assembly GCA_023392125.1). GTDB lineage: Bacteria > Bacteroidota > Bacteroidia > Cytophagales > Cytophagaceae > SpSt-227. The sequence goes on along the minus strand of JAEVZS010000002.1, from coordinate 369,591 downwards.
CAGCTGACGGATATCCTTAAGAAAGCCAAGTGCAAGCATATGATCCGCCTCATCAAGAATAAGTATATCAACATCCGCAAGGCTCAGATGCTTCTGACTGACGAGGTCAAACATTCTGCCGGGAGTAGCTACCAGTACATCAACTCCTGCGTTCAGCTTCCTGATTTGAGGATCCTGATCCACACCTCCGTAGATACAGGCTGTTTTTACTCTGGTATGAACAGCGAGACGATTAAATACCTCATGAATCTGCACAGCCAGTTCATGCGTCGGCACCATGACCAGACAACGTACTCCGGTTGAGCGGGAACTACGTTTACGCTGGTGCAGCATTGATATGACGGGAATAGCAAAGGCCGCTGTTTTTCCTGTGCCTGTCTGCGCTATAGCAAGAATATCTTCCCCTTTCAGAATCGAAGGAATCGATTTATACTGAATATCGGTCGGACGCCTGAATCCCATATCAGACAGATTTCTCTTAACCTCTTCTGCAATCTTGTAATCCTCAAATTTCATATCTGCAAGTTAGCGATTGTTACAGGACAATTCCTCCTGTTAAAAACGAAAAGGAGTAAAATTATAATCTTACTCCTTTTCCGGTCAGCCCTATGTAATGTCCTTTATAAAGAATCTTCTTCTTCCAGATTATCGACCAGCTCCTGTGAAGCTTCTTCATCACTGGCCACCATGTCTTCACTTATCTCTTCTTCCTGAACATTATTTGCTATTTCTTCCTCATTGACAACCTCCTGGTCTTCAAAATAAGGCATTACTTCCACAATACTTGTCGTAACAATATCCAGTATTTCATAATCTGATACGGAATCAGCAAAGAGCTCTTCTACTGCATCATACGCATCTTTGACACTATTTCCTGAGACCAGTATAGTTTGTTTTGATTTTCTTTCCTTGCCGGATTTTTCGTCCAGAGTGGTAATACCAACTTTGCATTTATACCACTTGAAAGCATCTTCCTTATAGACCAGCTCGTGTAAACGGTATTTTTTTACCGAAACCAGAATAAACTCCTGATAATTGGATCCTATTTCCTGATACACTCTTGTTTCAGCATCTGTAAAACTTACAGCATCAATCAGGTACACTTCGGTTATGGTTGTAAAACCGCCATTCTGATCTTCACGATTGTATTTAAATTTGCATTCGTACCAAGTTGCCATTTTCTAGGTAAATAATTTTATTGGTTTAAAAACATGAGAAGGCAATTACGCCCAGATACAAGAATAAGAAAATAAAGTTTCTTTTTTGAGTCAAATACTAAATTTTTTAGATTTTTTTACACATTTTTCCGGACAAAAAACAATGGATATTAGCATTAGAGAATTGGCCTTCGCGACTATTTTCATTAAATTCGGTCATTAACCCGAAAACCCATACTAACTTTAACGAACATCTTATGAGCAAAACAATCGGCTTTTCAGTCATACTTCTTGTTTTCAGCTTTTTTTTCCGATCAGCCTCAGGACAGAGCACAATCATTGAAAAATACGGACAGCTTTCCGTCAAAGGCACCCATGTTATCGGATCAGGCGGAGACACTGTCCAGTTGCGGGGAATGTCTTTTTTCTGGAGCCAGTGGATGGGGCAGTTTTATAACCCCAAAGTGGTAAAATGGCTCAGAGACGACTGGAAATGCACCGTAGTACGCGCTGCCATGGGAGTAGAAGAAAGTGGCGGCTACCTTCAAAATGATGCTGAAGAAAAAGAAAAAGTGGTAAGAATCGTAAAAGCAGCACAAAGCCTGGGCATCTACGTGATCATTGATTATCACAGTCATAATGCCCATACCAATCCATGGGCTGCCAAACGTTTTTTTTCAGAAATGGCTAAACGTTTCGGTCATTTACCCAATGTTTTGTATGAAATATATAATGAACCTCTTGCTGATGCTTCCTGGTCTGACAATATTAAGCCATATGCCGAAGAAGTAATAGCTGCAATAAGAGAACACGATCCGGACAATATCATTATCGTCGGAACCCGAAACTGGTCTCAGTTTGTGCATGAAGCTGCTCTCAATCCGATCAATGATCCCAATGTTGCCTATACACTTCATTATTATGCAGCATCTCACGGCCAGGAATTACGGGATATCGCCCAAGAGGCAATTGATCAGGGAGCGGCCATTTTTGTTACCGAATACGGCACATGCGAATATACCGGAGATGGAAAACTGGACGTTGAAGCCAGCAGAGCCTGGTGGGATTTTCTGGACAAGCATAAAATCAGCTGGTGCAACTGGTCTGTATCTTCCAAAGAAGAAACAGCCTCCGCTATCACCATCGGAGCAAGCTGGGGCGGCAAATGGAAGGAACATCATCTTACTCCATCCGGAAAAATCGTGAGGGAAGAGCTGATTCAAAAAAACGGTCCCATCTTCAATTCTCTGGTTACTGATAAATAATATTCTGTTATTTTCGAATTTCCCCAACCTCATAATGATCCATATCTTTATGAGGTTTTATTTCAATTATCTGACTAATTTACCTTCCGTTCACTTTTTCCTGAAAACGTTCCGGGGTTTCCGCTCTGAACTTGGGTAGTGATTCGGGATAGTTCTGCTGAATAAAGGCGATCACTTTCTCACGAAGGATTGTTCTGAGCGCAAATGCATCTCCGGAGTTTCTGGCACTCACTAATATTCGTATCTGCATGGATTTTTCGGTAGCGTCAGTGACCTGAACCACATTAACTCTTCCGTCCCACAAGGCAATTGTCCCAAGCAGCCTGGTTACTTCGGCACGAACAGCATCTACCGGCAGCGAGTAATCCACATAAAGAAAGACCGTTCCCAGAATTTCTGCAGAATCCCGTGTCCAGTTCTGAAAAGGATTATCCAGAAAATAGGAGATAGGAACAATCAGATTGCGCTGATCCCAGATACGAACCACAACATATGTTAACGTTATTTCCTGAATGCGCCCCCATTCGTTTTCAACAATAACCACATCATCGATCCGGATCGGCTGAGTAAAAGCAACCTGAAAACCAGCAAGAAGATTTCCAATTGACTTCTGTGCTGCAAGTCCCACGATAATGCCGGCAATACCCGCCGATGCCAGCAAGCTGGTTCCCAATTCCCGGACCGATTTGAAGCTCATCAGAATGACTGAAATAGCCATAAAACCAATGATTACCAGCAAAAGCTTATATATAAAATCAATCTGTGTTCTGATCTTCCGGCCGCTTAAGTTATTTTCAGCAGAGATATCATACCGCTGAAACAGCAGCTCTCTCGCAAATTGTAAAGCTTTGGCCGCCAGAAAAGAAAACGTTACGATAAAAAGAATATGAAAAAATTTGGTAAGGTAAACCGCAGTGATGCCTTCCGGACAAACTGCCGGCAAAACCAGATTAAGCATCAACACCGTAAAAAATGTATAAAAGATTGTCCGAAGCTTTTGATTTGCCAGCGAGGAGGAGCTTTTGAGGGACCGCTTAAGAATAACTTTTAATCCCTCAAAAAGAAACATGGCAAGCAACAAACCGGCCAGCGCTGCTACAAAAAGGAACATAAAGCTACTGGCTAATTCTTTAAAAGATTTGATAAAATCAAGTATCTCCTGAAAACTCATCATAAATAATTTTTACATGGTAAAACAACGGCTAATCCGGTATAATAGGATTTTTTTTGAGAGATATCAATCTAAAATCAATCTTATTCAAAAATCGTTCAGTAAATAGCTGTTAAATAGCTGTTAAATACCTGTTTTGTTAATCGCTTTTGATTTTTTCGGGAAAAATGAGAGGAATTGTATATTGTTTTTTCCACAATGCAAAGTTCAGGTATTGTTTTTGCATAAAATAAGCCGCGTTAATTTAGTCCATAAAAGTCGAGATAATGGATTAATTTTGTGACCGGGGAATTAATAAAGCTTTTTTTGCTATACATCGGAAGAATCAGTATACATCCCCCCTCAACGATTAAGATATTAAGTTAAACGAAATACTGTAATGAATAAAAAATTAGTCCTGTTTAGCGCTATTGCCGGGATTGCCATTATACTTTATCTGTTAATAAACACCCCGGGCTGGTTCAGCCGGGCTGATATCCGAAAGACCGAAACTGCCAAAATCAAAAACACGATGGCTGTTAATGGCCTGATTGTTCTTCCGGAAAGAATTGATAACAAAATCATCTCCACAGGATCCATTATTCCCAATGAGCATGTAGAGCTCCGAAGTGAAATTTCGGGAAGAATAACCGGAATATATTTTCAGGAAGACAGCCCGGTTAAGAAAGGCCAGCTGCTCGTTAAAATAAATGATCAGGATCTCAAGGCCCAGAAAGCCAAGATACTTGTCCAAAAGCAACTGGCAGAGCAGGATGAAAACAGAAAGAAAAGCATATTGAAAATAGAAGGAATCAGCCAGGAAGAATACGACAGGGCTATAAGTCTGGTCAGAAGTCTGGAAGCAGAACTTGAACTGCTTGAGGCGCAGCTTGCCAAAACAGAAATAAGAGCCCCTTTTGACGGAGTGATCGGTTTGAGAAAGATAAGTCAGGGTGGCTTTGTTTCACCCAATGACCCGATTGCCGATATGCAGGAAATTGACCCTGTTAAAATTGAATTTATGATTCCGGAAAAATACAGCCATCGCATCCGGAAAGGTTCTAAGATATACTTCCGGACAATTGGCAATGAAACACCCTATCAGGGAACAGTATATGCCTTATCCAGCTCCATTGATCTCACGACCAGAAGTCTCATTGTGCGTGCCAGAGCAGCTAATAAAAACCACATGCTGAAGCCCGGGGCATTTGTCAAGGTTGAATTTATTCTTGAATCCGTCAACAGAGCAATTGTTGTTCCGTCAGATGCTATAGTGCCCGAACTGGGTGGTCAGAAAGTTTTTGTATACCGGGAAGGCAAAGCTATCGGACGCCGGGTGTCAACAGGAATACGTACTGATTCAGAAACCCAGCTGCTGGACGGTATTTCATTTCAGGATACGCTGGTTATCACCGGCCTGCTTCAGCTGAAAGACAGCATGGATATCCGCATAGACCAGATTGTAGACAAGCAATCGCTAAAAGTTACTTCCCTCACCAACTAATTATGAGTAGTCTTTCAAGAATTAGTATAAACCGGCCGGTTCTTGCTACCGTTTTATCAATTATACTGGTCATATTCGGACTTATCGGATTTAATTATCTTGGTGTAAGAGAGTTTCCCAGCGTAGATCCGCCGATTGTAACAGTTACAACCAACTATCCGGGAGCCAATGCTGATATCATCGAATCGCAGATTACCGAACCCCTGGAGGAGTCCATCAATGGTATTGCCGGTATAAAGTCACTAACCTCGGTTAGCAGCGACGGACGCAGCACGATAAAAGTAGAGTTCAATCTCGAAATGGATATGGATAATGCTGCCAACGACGTACGGGACAGAGTATCCAGAGCAATACGCAATCTGCCTCTTGACGCAGATCCGCCGGTGGTTGTAAAGTCCGATGCAGATGGCAGCAATATTCTTTCTGTAACGCTTCAAAGTCCCAGAAGAAATCTGCTTGAATTGACCGAAATAGGAAATAATCTCTTCAAGGAACGCCTCCAGACAATTCCGGGGGTAAGTGAAATCAGGATCTGGGGAGAAAAAAAATACGCAATACGTCTGCTTATTGATCCTGCCAGACTGGCCGCCTATAAATTGACACCCCAGGATGTATATAATGCAGTAAACAAGGAAAACGTGGAGCTTCCAACCGGAAGGGTAGAAGGGCTTCGTACAGAGCTTACCGTACGTACTATGGGGCGGTTGTCATCTCCTCAGGAGTTTAATAACCTTATAATAAAGGAAGAAGCCGGCGCCGTTGTACGCTTTAGCGATATAGGAAAAGCCGAGCTGCTTGCAGAAAATGAACGGACTATCCTGAAAGGCAACGGCGGATTGCCCATGATAGGAGTAGCTATTACTCCCCAGGCGGGTTCCAATCATATTGAGATTGCCGATGAATTTTACAGACGTCTGGAACAGATAAAGAAAGATCTTCCCGACGATATTTCCCTGGGCATAGCACTGGATACAACTACCAGCATACGTAAGGCAATTCTGGAAGTTGAAGAAACAGTCTTCATCGCTTTTGGTCTGGTTGTGCTGGTTATTTTTCTATTCCTCCGGGACTGGCGGACAACACTGATTCCGGTTATCGCAATTCCGATATCCCTGATTGCATCCTTCTTTATCATGTATGCTTTCGGATATTCGATCAACATTCTGACTTTGCTGGGTATCGTACTGGCTACCGGTCTGGTTGTCGATGATGCTATTGTAGTATTGGAGAATATCTATTCTAAGATTGAAAAGGGAGTACATCCTTTCAAAGCCGGGCATGACGGTTCAAGAGAAATATTTTTTGCTATTATCTCGACCACTGTTACACTGGCTGCTGTCTTTCTTCCCATAATATTCCTGGAAGGCACCACCGGCAGACTGTTTCGCGAATTTGGTGTCGTTGTGGCCGGTTCTGTTATTATTTCTGCTTTTGTTTCATTGACCCTGACACCAATGATGAGTGCCCGGTTTCTCAAAAAGAAAGAAAATGAAAGCCGCTTATTCAGAATAACTGAGATTTTTTTTCATAGAATGACCACCAGCTACAACAGGTCCCTGAAAGCAATTATGAGACACAGATGGGTTGCTGTATTGGCTATGTTTCTTTCACTGGGACTTATCGTACTGATAGGACAACAGCTTCCTGCAGAGCTGGCTCCGCTTGAAGACAAAAGCCGCTTACGGATCACATCTACGGCACCGGAAGGCACTTCATTCGAAATAATGGAAAAATATATTTCAGAGATGATCGAGCTGGTAGATACACTCAATGAAAAAGAATCAATCATGTCCGTAACCGCTCCGGGCTTCGGCGCTTCTTCAGGTGTCAATACAGGATTTGTCCGCATCACATTAAAGCAGCCTGAGTTTCGGTCCCGCAGCCAGCAGGATATTGCGGCACAGCTACAGCCTATCGTAAGCAAATATAATTTTGCCAAATCATACGTTTCGCAGGAGCAAACCATAGGCAGCAGCCGTTCATCCGGCCTCCCTGTTGAATATATTATTCTGGCACCTAATATTGAAAAACTTGAAAAGGTTATTCCGGAGTTTATACAGAAAGCGCAAAACCATCCGGCCTTCGAAGTAGTCGATCTCAATCTTAAGTTTAACAAACCTGAAATTAATGTCGAAATCGACCGGGACAGGGCAAGAGCACTCGGAGTAACTATTCATGATATAGCGCAAAGCCTTCAGCTGTTTTTCAGTGGTCAGCGGTTTGGTTATTTTATCATGAACGGCAAGCAATATCAGATCATCGGGCAGGCTATGCGGGAAAGCCGAAGCGAGCCTCTGGATCTGGGCACCGTATATGTTCGCAACAGCAGGGGTGAGCTCATACAGCTGGATAATCTGATAAAGCTTTCCACCAAAAGTAGTCCTCCCGTTCTTCACCGATACAACCGATATGTATCAGCCACTGTATCTGCTTCTCCGGCTCAGGGGTATTCATTGGGACAGAGCATCAATGCAATGGATGAAATTGCCGCTGAGGTGCTGGACGAATCATTTTCAACTACGCTGAGCGGAACTGCCAAAGAATTTGAAGAAAGCTCCGGCAGCTTGCTGTTTGCCCTTATTCTTGCACTTCTTCTGGTATACCTGATACTGGCAGCCCAGTTTGAAAGCTTTATTGATCCGGTAGTCATCATGCTTACAGTGCCACTTGCCATAGCAGGAGCGTTGCTTTCGCTGTATTTTACAGATCAGACCTTGAATATTTTTAGTCAGATCGGAATTATCGTACTTATCGGGATAGTCACTAAAAATGGTATCCTGATCGTCGAATTTGCCAATCAGCGTAAATCAGCCGGACTGAAAGTAAAAGAAGCAGTTGTCGAAGCCGCAACCCAGCGTCTGCGTCCTATTCTGATGACCAGCATGGCTACCATACTGGGCGCGCTTCCCATTGCGATTGCGCTTGGAGCTGCCTCCAAAAGCCGTATGCCAATGGGCATCGCCATTATAGGCGGTCTGCTATTTTCGCTGGTATTGACCTTATATGTCATCCCGGCTATTTATTCTCTGTTGTCCCGAAATATCAAATCCAAACTCCCGTAGAGCATGAAGTACACGATTATTCTGTCTGTTATAAATATAGTTTTTTTTGTTTTTCAGAATGTAAGAGGGCAGGATTTGTTAACGCTTGAACAGGCCATAAATCAGACACTTCAAAATAACTATTCGATCCAGCTGGTCAAAAAGCAGGTCGAAATTGCCGAAAAAAACAATACGATTGCCAATGCCGGATTTCTTCCGGTAGTCACTGCAGACGGAAGGAGAGAGGCAGGGTACAATCATTCAGTACAGGAACGGAATGACGGTACCTCAAGGGTGATTGACTGGGCCCCGGTTTCCAATACAGGTGCAGGGCTGATGGTAAACTGGAAACTCTTTAAAGGATTTGACGTTGTCATCACCAAAAATACACTGAATGAACTTCAGCATCTGGAAGAGCTGGAAGCACGTCTTACAGTTGAACGCACATTATCTGCTGTATTGATTAATTATTACAGCCTTGTTGCCAACAAGATGCGAATAAACGTCCTGAAAAACGCCATGCTCCTGTCCGGTGAACGCAAGCGTCTCACTGGTTATAAATACCAGATTGGCGCCGCCTCCAGAACTGATGTATATCAGGCAACTGTTGATTTCAACAATGATACCTCCATGTACATTAATCAGCTGGCTCTTGTAAAAACCTTAAAAAGTGACCTTAATATTCTCCTGGGCAGAGAGCCTTCTGTCGATTTTGATGTTACGGACAGCCTGTTTATTGACAGAGAACTGAATTATGAAGCGGTATACAACAGAGTTCAGGCAGAAAATACCAATCTTTTTATAGCACGTAAAAACATCGAACTTTCCCGGCTTAATGTACAGTACTGGCAATCGCAGTATTATCCTCAGATCAACTTGTTTACAGGTTATAATTACACATATTCCCGAAATCCTGCAGGATTTGCAATCGAAAACCGGTCACATGCTCCCACAGCCGGCATTACAGGACAATTAAGCGTATTCAATGGAAGCCTTGTCCGGAGAAATCAGGCAATCGCCAGAATTCAGCTGGAATCTTCCAGGCTCGAAGAAGAGCAAATGCAGCTGGAAATTGCCAATACCGTCTATAAGCTTTATCAGCAATATGAAGTCAGCCTTAATCTGGCCCAGCTTCAATATAGTAATCAAAATGCAGCACGGCTAAATCAGGATATAGCAATCGAAAAATTTAAAAACGGGGCTATTGGCAATATTGAGCTGAGAGACATTCAGCTAAAATATATTAATGCCCAGGACAGTTATCTGCAGGCTGTTTATGATGTAAAAGCACTTGAGGCAGAACTATTGAGATTAACAGGAGAACTGGCCGGTCTCTGATTGTCTGATATAATACTAAATCGTTCATTTTTTATGCCGATATATTCTTTATCAAACATTTCGGTAGCCTATGTGTTTATATAGCTGGTTCAATGTATTTTACCGGATTTATACCTGTTATACATAAAGTACAATAGAAATCATCATGGCAAATCCGGATTTTTATTTACTCTGTGACTGCGGAGTATTGAATAATTTATGACCAGGCCGATATTTATCTGCTTAAAGTTTTCACTAAAGCATTTTTATCAGGTTGGGAAACAGAACTGTTATCAAAGCACAATCAAATGATTCTCTTTTACATGAGAAACAATTTAGTTTGCACCTTTCTATGAATAAATAACAGTATTCTGTACATTACGTGAATTTTTAATAATATCAATATGGATAATGATATTGTAAAGCTGGCAACCCAATTAATCATAAAGCACAAACCAGACATTATATATGTTGCCGACTGTGATGAAAAACGTTATTTGTATTGCAGCCAGATAGAAGATATATTGGGATACAACACAAAAAAACTGTACAAAAAGGACGGATTTTATTTTTTCACCTCTCTGCTACATCCGGAAGACAATAACCGTATGTTTCATAGGCACAGTGATGGAATGCTGTCACTTCCTCCGGACCTGTCAGATTCAAGCAAAAAAGTGTATACTACCACATTCCGTATCCGGCACAAATGGGGTACATGGAAATTATTTGAAGCCTGGAATACCGTAATCGGGTTTAGTAACGATGAAAAACCAAAATATATTTTCGGAATGCTCTTCGATCGGAGCGAAGTAAAAAAAGATCTGACAGAGCTTGCGTTGAATACCTGTACATCTGACAATCTTAGGCCAAGCCTGTCCGTAATTAATCTGGTTCACAAAGATTATCCGAATCTCTGTCAAAAAAAGATCAATACAGAAAAAGAAATACGATATCTTATTCAACAAGGCTACTCTTCGGAGTTAATATCATCGGCCTTACACATTGACCTGAACGAAGTCGAATATCAGCGAAACCACATACTTGCCAGTCAGGGCATTCCGGATTCAGCCGACTTTATAAGCACCCTTGAACGTATTATCTGAGATTTTTTTTCAACCGGCTCAACAGCGACTGAATCTGATTTCATTTTCATCCGTGAATATGATATATTTGCCCCGGACTTTGGTTCTGCCAATCAGATTAAAAGGGAATCCGGTGTAAATCCGGAACAGTTCCCGCTGCTGTAAACTCAGTATTAGCCCTGTATTAATATCATGCCACTGTAAATAGCTTATTTATGGGAAGGTAAATACAGAGAGTAAAGTCAGAAGACCTGCCATTGTCCTTGAAATTCATACTTTCGGAGAAAAAGTAACGAATCGGCTTCAGATTTTTCCAATTGAATCAAATGGAAAAAGCCTGTCCTTTTTGCATTGTCCGAAGCGTATATTTTCACTCATTTAAGCAACTTTAATTTCAAATACTTAAAATGGAAAAATTATACCGCTTTATCTCGTCAAACGTACGTCTGACCTTTTCATTTTTCATACTCTTAAGTCATGGGCTGTCTGCTCAGCAGGTATCAACATTTGACGACCTGGTCCTGGCTCCGGAATCATTCTGGGACGGGAGCGATCTTTCCGGAGGTTTCCGGAGCGGTGATGCGTACTTCCACAACATATATAATACAGACTATGCACTCTGGTTCGGATTTATCTATTCCAACTCCACCGATGTTACTACCGCCGGTTATACAAATGGCCACAGTGCAATTACAGGGAAAGGATATAACGGATCGGCCAATTATGCTGTTGCCACCGACCAAATCTATGTGAAGTTACTAAATACCGGCGAAGAGGGGACCAGTGTCACCGGATTCTATGCAACCAATGTAACATATGCCGCCCTGAGTATGAAGGAAGGCGATATGTTTGCTAAAAAATTCGGAGGAGCCGACGGCAATGATCCTGACTGGTTCTTACTGACTATTGATGGCTACCTGAACAACTCTAAGAAAAGCTCTTCTGTTGAATTTTATCTGGCTGATTTTCGTTTCGAGGACAATTCCAAAGACTATATTCTGGATCATTGGGCATGGGTTGATCTCTCCGCCCTGGGGAATGTTGACAGCCTTACATTTTCATTATCCTCATCAGACAATGATGAACAATGGATGAATACTCCGGCCTATTTTGCCATGGACAACTTCAACGACAATCTGGTCACCGGTATAGCCAAAAACACCCATCATAAAGTAAACCTGTATCCCAATCCGGTAAGGAACAATCTGACCGTTGAGCTGCCCAGTCCGCACACTTCTTCCACAACACTTGCTATCACCGATATTCACGGCACGGTTGTATATCAGGAAAACGGAATTAATGAAAATCTGATTACCCGTAATCTTGGTTTCCTGAACAACGGTCTGTATGTAATAACACTTGAATCTGAGCAAAGCATCACTCATTCACAATTTATTAAATATTAATAGGGTCAGTCACTTACGCTATATATTTGTAGCTGTTTTTAATCATTAAAAGGAATATTAAGGCCAAGATCACACGGGAGTAGGGGCTGAGCTTATCGAAAAGCCCGGAACGCTCTGTTAGAAGAATGATTTTACCTGACATACCAGAATAGACAGAAAAGGATGGTCTTTCACGATCATCCTTTTTTGTTTACCTGATTTGGCATATTAGGTCAAATTGAAGGAACTTAGAGTCTGCCATTATTCTTTTCGTTAACTTTACAGGCACCAGACAAGTTTGTACACATCATCCGGTAAACCAATATATCAATTGCAGCGCGCAGATTTATGAAAAAATACGGACCGATCGGAATATTTGACTCCGGAGTAGGAGGACTAACCATCATGAAGGAGGTATTGAAAGCGTTGCCAGAATATGATTACATGTATCTCGGAGACAACGCCCGGGCTCCGTATGGCACCCGATCGTTTGATTCGATTCTGAAATATACTCTGGAGTGCTGCAACTATTTATTTGAAAAAGGATGCCGGCTGATCATCCTGGCCTGTAATACCGCTTCAGCCAAGGCGCTGCGCACCATTCAGCAAAATCACCTCCCAAAAATCGACCCCAACCGCCGTATTTTGGGTATTCTGAGGCCTACTACAGAGACGGTAGGTCTACACACGCAAAGCAGGCACATCGGCATACTGGGTACACCCGCTACCATCAGCTCTGATTCATATGTTATTGAAATCAATCGCTTTTTTCCTGATACAGAGGTTTTTCAACAAGCCTGCCCGATGTGGGTTCCATTAGTTGAAAATATGGAATACGACAAGCCCGGTGCTGATTACTTTGTCGAAAAATACCTGACGCAGCTTTTTTTACAGTCAGATCAGATTGACACACTGGTTCTTGCCTGCACCCATTACCCTTTTTTATACAACAAAATACGTCAGTTTATACCTTCCGGTATTACAATTCTCAATCAGGGAACAATAGTTGCCTCTGCCTTAAAAAACTACCTTATCCGGCACCCTGAAATCGAACAATATTGCAGTAAAAATCACCAGCGTTCTTTTTACACTACTGATGCTCCCCTTGATTTCGAACGTAAAGCCAGTATCTTTTTTGAAGCAGCCATAAAAGCGGATGTTTTCAAGATATAATGAAGAAGATTTTCCTAAATTTAGAACGATCATTTCCAATTTTAAATCCAGTTCAATGACAGTTCTAAAATCCCTTGGTTTATTTATTATTGCGGGGCTTTGTGAGATAGGAGGCGGGTATCTGATCTGGCTCTGGCTCCGTGAAAACAAATCTCCCTTATATGGCCTGATCGGAGCATTAATACTTGTTATGTACGGAGTTGTCGCAACCTGGCAGACACAGGACTTCGCCAGAGTATATGCCACTTATGGCGGCTTTTTTATTGCAATGTCTCTGATATGGGCATACTCGGTTGATAATTATCGCCCGGATATATATGATATAACTGGCGCGATTATCGCACTGGGCGGAGTATGTGTTATTTATTACGCTCCAAGATAGACATATGCTTCAACGACTGAACCCTTCATCCATTTCCGGGCTTATAGCAGGCTTCCTGATTTTATTGCTAAACTCTGACAGCATTGCGCAAACAGATTTTTATTCAGGACTTGCGCAGGCGGCCGAGTCATTAACCAGACAAAAAGTAGCATATGATCCTTCCTATTATAGTATCAGCTATCCCAACGGAGATATCCCCGAAGACAAGGGTGTCTGCACAGATGTAGTTATCCGCAGCTATCGCAGACTTGATATTGACCTGCAAAAAGAAGTACATGAAGATATGAAACACTATTTTCATCTATATCCAAAAAACTGGGGACTGACCCGGACGGATAAGAACATTGATCACCGCAGAGTACCCAATCTGATGGTTTTCTTTAGCAGACACGGAATCTCAAAACCTCTTTCACTACGGGCTGAAGATTACTTACCCGGAGACATTGTATGCTGGAATCTTCAGGGGGGAATAACGCATATAGGAATAGTTTCCGGAAAAAAATCTCCGGATGGTAAACGGTATCAGATTGTGCACAATATTGGCGCCGGTCAGGTATTGGAAGACTGTCTTTTTTCCTACAAAATCATTGGCCATTATCAGTACAAAAAGTAAGATTTTTCCGAAATTCCTGACAATAATAGTTGTCTGATCAGGTTTTAATGTCGAATTTCGAATCAATGGAATTGTATGTAACCGCAATCGCCTCCGGCAGCAATGGAAACTGTTATTACATAGGCAACCAGAAAGAAGCCGTACTGATAGATGCGGGAATCAGCTGCCGGGAGACAGAGCAACGCATGAAAAGGCTGGGACTTTCCATGCAAAAGGTACAGGCGATCTTTATTTCTCATGAGCATACTGATCATATACGCGGTGTTGTCCGGATCGCAAAAAAATATCAGCTTCCGGTCTATATTACTCCCCGTACCCTGAACAACATCCCTCTCGATCTGCCTCCGGCCAATACTATACGGCTTATTCCTCATGTTGCGGTTCATAAAGGAAATCTGAGCATAACAGCATTTCCTAAAAAGCACGATGCCAGTGATCCGCAAAGTTTTGTTATCACCAATGGCGCTACAACAGTCGGCGTAATGACGGATATCGGCAAACCATGCGAGCAGGTTATTCAACATTTCAGCAAATGCCAGGCGGTATTTCTTGAAACAAACTATGATGATCAGATGCTGGCTGAAGGTCCGTATCCATATTACCTAAAACGCCGGGTCAGCAGCGATATCGGCCATTTATCCAACCAGCAGGCTTACGAGCTTTTTATCAGACACCGGGCTGCAAATCTGAGCCACATTTTTCTCTCACACATTTCCAAAGACAATAACCGCCCCGAAAAAGTAAGAGACTTATTTCTAAGCAATGCCGGTGATACTGAAATTGTACTGACCTCCCGGCATCAGGAAACTCCTGTTTATACAATATGCGCTGATAAAATAATCTCCCGGCCCCGCTTCATACAACAGAATCTGTTTGAGTAAGAAATAGATCCTCAAGGAAGCATATAGGAGAAACTGCGTACCTGGCTAAAACTTTAACAGATGGTGAGATAAAAATAAAAAAGGCTTCATTTCTGAAGCCTTTAAAGAGAGCCCCCTGCCGGGATCGAACCAGCGACCTACTGATTACAAGTCAGTTGCTCTACCAGCTGAGCTAAGGAGGCTTGCTTAAGTGCGAAAGCGAGTGCAAATATAGAGGCTTGGTTTAATTTGTCAAACTATTACATAGTTTTTTTTTATAAAAAACACTTTCATGTATTTAACGACCTGTTTGTTAATAAAATAATATTAAAAAACAGAATTACACCTGGTAAGGCTTAACAAAAATCAGCCCTTGGCTGTTATACAATCAATTACATGGATCAGGCTTCTGTTTCGCACAGATCATAAGCAGGGCTTATGATCATCGGATGCCTATTCAGACATATCTTCAGTTACGTTATGGCCGGTTCCCACAACCAGGGATCGGCTTTTTTTATTTAACCATCCCCTGAACTTTTAGCATATTTAAGATTTCGCCTGTTGATAACTTACAGTGTCCGAAGCCAAAAAAACTCATGTAAATTCCTTATTTTTCCTTAACTTGCTACACTGAACTAACCTTGTAAAATTTAATCATGGCAGAAGGCGGAAATATTATTCCGATTACCATTGAAGATGAAATGCGCGGAGCCTACATCGATTATTCGATGTCTGTAATTATCTCCAGAGCATTACCCGATGTAAGAGACGGGCTGAAGCCTGTACACAGAAGGGTTCTTTTTGGTATGTCGGATCTTGGCGTAAGCTACAACAAACCTTATAAAAAATCGGCCAGAATTGTAGGAGAGGTTCTCGGAAAGTACCATCCGCACGGAGACACATCCGTATACGACACAATGGTCAGAATGGCTCAGCCCTGGTCACTACGTTATCCACTGGTAGATGGCCAGGGAAACTTCGGATCAATTGATGGTGACTCTCCGGCGGCTATGCGTTATACAGAAGCCAGGCTCAAAAGAGTAGCCGAAGAAATGCTGGCTGATATTAATAAAGATACAGTCGATTTCCAGCCCAACTTTGACGATTCCCTGCAGGAGCCTACAGTGCTTCCGGGCAAAGTTCCGAATCTGCTCATCAACGGTACCTCGGGCATCGCAGTAGGTATGGCAACGAATATGGCACCTCATAACCTTACAGAGGTTACTAACGGGATCATAGCCTATATTGCCAATAATGATATTACCGTGCAGGAGCTGATGCAGTATATCAAAGGGCCGGATTTTCCGACCGGCGGCATTATATACGGATATCAGGGTGTCATATCTGCACTTGAAACCGGACGAGGCAGGGTACTAATGCGGGCCAAGGCAAGCTTTGAGACAATGGATAATGGCCGTGAAGCAATTATTGTATCCGAAATTCCTTATATGGTTAACAAAGCCGCTATGATCGAAAAAACGGCGGCGCTCGTTAACGAAAAGAAAATAGAGGGAATCTCAGATATCAGGGACGAATCGGATAAGGACGGACTCCGGATCGTATATGAACTGAAAAGAGACGCTCTTCCAAGCATTGTTCTCAACAATCTTTACAAGTATACCCAGCTTCAGTCTTCCTTCGGGGTCAACAATGTTGCTCTGGTAGGCGGAAGGCCATATACGCTCAATCTTAAGGAGCTGATCAAGCACTTTGTGGACCATCGTCATATCGTGGTAACGAGACGAACCGAATACGAGTTAAAAGAAGCTGAGAAAAAAGCCCATATCCTGAAAGGATATCTGATTGCTCTGGATCATCTCGATGAGGTAATCAGCCTGATCCGGAACTCAAAGGATCCGGAAGTGGCCAAACAAGGCCTGATGGAGCAGTTTGAAATGACCGAGATACAGGCAAAAGCCGTTCTTGAGCTTCGTCTGCAGCGGCTTACTGGTATGGAGCGTGATAAAATCGTAAAAGAATACGAAGAAATCATGGCCTTTATCAATCGTTGCAAAGAAATCCTTGCTGACGTCAATCTCCGGATGAAGATCATAACTGATGAGCTCACCGAGATGAAGGATCGCTACGGAGATGAAAGACGAACAGAAATAGTTCATTCTGCAGAAGATATATCCATCGAGGATATAGTACCGGATGAAGCGATGGTTATTACGTTTTCCCATCAGGGATACGTAAAACGCACCAAGCTTGAGGAGTACCGTACACAAGGCAGAGGAGGAGTAGGTGCAAGAGGAGTGCTGACTAAGGATGACGATTTTACCGAACATCTTTTTGTTGCAACAACACACAACACCCTTTTAATCTTTACCGAAAAAGGCAAAGTATTCTGGCTGAAAGTCTATGAAATACCGGAAGGCTCCAAAGCATCAAAAGGACGGGCTATACAAAATCTGATTCAGATTGATCCGGACGACAGTGTCCGGACTGTAATCAATGTCAGAAGCCTGGTTGATGAAGACTATATCAATAATCAATATCTTGTCATGTGTACCACCAAGGGTACAATCAAGAAAACTTCGCTGGAAGCTTATTCCAGACCAAGAGCCAATGGAATAAATGCGATCACAATTCATGAAGGCGACCAGCTCCTTGACGTGAAGCTGACAAGCGGCAGCGATGAAATTGTTATCGCACTTCGTTCAGGCAGAGCAATTCGTTTTAACGAAAGCGATGTCCGGCCGATGGGAAGAAACGCCGCAGGTGTACGGGGAGTCTCCCTGACCGGGCCAGAAGATAAGGTGGTCGGAATTGCTGCGATCAGCAACCCGGAAATCAATCTTTTGGTAGTTTCTGAAAAAGGCTACGGAAAGCGTTCGGATATAGCCGATTACCGTATCACAAAAAGAGGCGGTAAAGGAGTTAAAACCATGAACATTACCGAGAAAACCGGTAGTCTCGTTGCGATCAAGGAAGTTACAGACAATAATGAATTAATGATTATCAACAAATCAGGAATCACTATCCGTCTGGCTGTTTCCTGCCTGAGAATAATGGGCAGAGCAACACAGGGTGTACGTCTTATCAAATTAACCGAAAAAGACGAAATAAGCTCTGTTGCCAAAATTGAAATTGTAGATAAAGATTCTGAAGATCCGGAAGACAGTGAAGTGAACGAATTGATTGCGCTGGACGAAACCCTAGAAGGAGAAGTGGACGAAGATCTGGATGAGACAGAAGAAGCCACTGATGAAGATGATGAATAATTCAGCTAAGTCAAAATAGTATTACCCAAAGCAGAAGTTATACTTCTGCTTTTTTTCGTTTTTCCAATTAATACAGACTCATGAGAAAATTTATAATTCTATCTGTCAGCCTTGTCTTGTCAGGTTCGCTTTTTGCGCAAAAATCAGCCATAAGTAACGCTGCTATATATCATAGTGAAAATCAGATCGTCAATGCAGCACAGGAAATTAACAAGGCGATCATTAATGAAAAGACCAAAGCCGATCCCAAAGCATGGTATTACAGAGGCTTAATCTATAAGTCTATGATCGGATCAAAAGAAGATCCTGTCAAAGCGCTTTCTGAAAATCCCGAAAAAGAATCCCTGCTTTCATTCCAAAAGGCCATGGAACTCGATCCTGCCGGTAAATTTTATAAACAGAGCAAACAGGAAATGGAAGGGCTTTTTACGGAATTTATCAATAAAGGATACGGTATGTATAATATAGCCGATTTTCAGCAGGCACTCGAATACTTCGAAGGAGCTCAGACTGTCAGGCCAGACGACACCACCGGTTATCTGTATGCTTCATACGCAGCTGAGGAATTGGGACGTTTTGATCTTGTAGCGTCATATATTGACAAGCTTGAAGCAATAGGGTATAAAACACCCCAGCTTTATCTTCAAAAAATCATTTCGGTGCAGAAGAAAGATGTAAATGCTCAGAATGCCCTGGCAATAAGCGAAAAAGCGCTGAAAGAATATCCTGATAACAAAGATCTGCTGGCTGTTCAGACATCCCTGCTAATCGAATTGCATAAATGGGATCAGGCCATTGCCAATCTTAACACCTTACACAAACTCAACCCCGACAATGAGGAATACCTCAGAGTACAGGCATCTGTTTATGATCAGGCCGGCGACAAGGAAAATGCGCTTATCTGCTATGAAAAAGTGTTAAATTTAAATTCCTTCAATAGTGTTGCTTTGTATAGTAGTGCAGCTATTTATTATGAAAAAGCCGGAAAAATATTTGAGGAATTGCATGGACTTTCCAAAGCTGCTTTTAAAACCCAGGGAGGAGAAGAAAAAGAAGCGACCATGCGGAAGTACTTTGAAGTAGCCAGAGTCCGGGCCGATCAGGCTATTGAAATTGCCAGCGAAGAAGAGTTGCAGAATGCTATTTCTCATTTGCTGACTCAGATCGATAAACTGCTAGGCGCATACGACAGTTATAAAAAACAACTTCGTTAGTCTGCATTAATTCGGGTAATGAACTACCAGATAACTACACAGGAAGAATTTGAAATACTTTTCCGGCAGATGTATACACCATTATGCCGGAAAGTATTTCGTATTTTAAAAGACCAGGAAGCATCCGAAGATCTCGTTCAGGATGTCTTTGTAAGGCTATGGGAAAAACGGTCAGAGATCAATATTCAGATTGGTATACAGCCCTATCTATACAGAGCCGTTGCCAATGCAGCTTTCAACTATCTGAAAAAAGACCGCTCCCTTGAAGAGTTTGACAGCGATATACATGAAAGCACAGATCATATGGACTCTCAGCTTCAACTCGAATCACAGGAAACAGCCCAGCGTATTCACAGCGTAATAGATGCATTGCCTCCAGGCTGCAAAACCATATTTGTACTCTCCCGTGAAGATGGTCTGAGCTACAAAGAGATCGCAGAAACACTGAATATTAGCATAAAAACTGTGGAGAACCAGATGAGTAAAGCATTAAAAATATTGCGGGAAAAGCTATCACCTTATCTTGTGACACTGACTGCATTACTGTTTTTTTCAGATTTTTTTTAAAATATATAGGGGTATCTCCGGGTTTGTTTGTCATACACATAGATTGGCCAATTAAAAATGAATTTAAAGGAAACTGAAATCACCGAGCTTATCATTCGACAGTTACAAGGAAAAACATCTGCAGCTGAAGATAAAATCCTTGAGACATGGCGAATGAAAGATATTGCCAATACCGGTCTGATGCAGACTTACCAGAAGATCTGGGAAGAAGCGGGCAGTGTTTCCACAGATTTTCAGCCTGATGCAGATAGCGCATGGAAAAAAGTATCCCTGAGAGCCGGTCTGGATACCACTCCTGTACGATCTATCCAGTCTGAAAACCGAGCAGCCCGAACAAATGGGCTTGTATGGAAAATAGCCGCCGCCTTTGCATTATTGGCAGGGTTTGGTTTCCTTATATTCAAGATTCTGAATTTCAACAAAATTGAGTACATTGAAGTATTGACACAAGCGGAAAGCATGGAAGTTACCCTTCCCGACGGATCAGTTGTAAATCTTGACAAAAACAGCATGCTGAAATACCCCGAAAAATTTACCCGGGATGAACGCATGGTTTATTTGAACGGTGATGCCTATTTCTCTATTCAGAAGGATGAGAAAAAACCCTTTAAGATAGAAGGGAAGTATACGCTTACAGAAGTATTGGGAACTTCATTCTACATTCGTTCCAATCAGCCGGAAAAGGAGCAGATCGAAGTATATACCGGCAAAGTAGCCTATACATCACTCAAAACCAAAGAAAAAGCAATTCTGATTCCGGGACAAATGGCCGAAGTTGATTATAATGGTTTATTAACACAGAAAACCGGGCACTCTTCAAACGGCCTTTCATGGAAAACCAATACGCTTCAATTTGATGATGCCACGCTCAAAGACGTTGCTGCAGACCTGGAACGTCATTTCGGAGAATCGGTCCAACTGAATGGCCCCATTGGCAATCATCGCTTTACCGGAACTTTTAGCAATGCTTCTCTCGAAGAAGTGCTGAACGTTGTGTCTATTTCAACCGATACTGAATTTAGCATTCAGGATTCCGTTTATTTACTTAGCGTCCAAAGTCACCCGTAAATACCTCTAAATTAGAATTTATGAAAATCTTATATCGCTATGCACTTGTATTACTACTTGTGCACGGGACGGTTTTTGCCCAGGAAAAACTACTGGATAAAAACATCAGCATTGTATACAAAGACCAGACACTTAAAAGCATTCTCACAGATCTGAGCAAACGTTTTGGAATAAGCATTTCTTACTCAAGCAATCAGGTCCCTCTGGCAAGAAAAATCTCCGTAGATGTCCAGGATATTCCGCTGGCAAAAGCGCTTGATATTATTTTTGAAGGCACCGATATTGTCTACCTCGAACTGGGTAACCAGATCGTGCTGAAAAAGAAAAAAAGTGAACCAGTCCCAAAAACAGGAACCAGTCTGAAGTCTGTTCCGGCTCAGCAGGCCCCTGTAGGTTCCGCCAGCATCCAGGCAGTTCCTGTTGCCGAAGAACCGATTACTCTTGATGATATTCCGGAAACAGCTTTTTTTAAGCCCGAGGATATTGCAGAGGTTGATAGCAAAGAAGCCCTGAAGGAAGAATATGTTAAAGAGCAGACAAGAATCTATCAGGATTTTTTCACGGCTCGGGATACATCACGCTTCCTTACCGGTAAAGCATTAAAACGGGATCTGAAAACGGCGATTACGCTTCTGGAAAAGAAAGTCAAGCAGCTTTCAGACAGCCTGGAAAAAGAAAAAGAAGCCCGGAAACAATTCAGAGAAGCAAAAGTATCTGAAGAACTACAGGAAACCGGACAAACTGAAGGGGACAGCACTGAAAAACCTCAGGAAGCTCTTAAGGAAACTCCGGTGCAAATAAGTTTCATCTATCCAATGGGAACCAACGGCAGAAACAGCCCCGATTTTACCAACCGATTCTCCTTCAACGTTCTTTCAGGATATAATGGAGGTGTGAAAGGGGCAGAAATAGGCTCTCTGGTTAACCTGATAAAAAATGATGTTTACGGTACACAGATTGCAGGGTTGGTAAATCTTGACAGAGGTCATTTCACGGGAGCCCAGGTTGCAGGAATAACCAATCTGGTCGGTAAAAACAGCAAAGGCTTTCAGGCCGCGGGTATTGGCAACCTCAATAAAAAACGAAGCGAAGGCGCTCAGGTTGCAGGAGTAGTGAATATAACCGGAGATACATCTTCCGTTTTTCAGGCGTCGGGGGTGCTTAGCTACAGTCATGGCTCCAACATTGGCGGGCAGTTTAGCGGTGTTGCCAGCATCAGCAAAGGTTCACTGATCGGTCCGCAGGCAGCCGGTGTGCTCAATCTTGTGTATGGCAATGCCAAGGGTGCTCAGGTTGCAGGTGTTTTTAACGTAACAACCAAAAATCAGGTAGGAGCACAGATTGCAGGCGTCGGCAACATTGCCAACAAAGTACATGGTGTACAAATAGCCGGCGTAATAAATACTGCAAAGAAAGTGGACGGATCACAGATCGGCCTGATCAACCTTGCTGACTCGGTTAGCGGAGCACAGATCGGATTACTGAGCTTTAGCAGGGATGGATTCTTTCATTTCGAGCTGTCAGGATCAGAAACCCTTTATCCTACATTCAGCATGAAAACCGGCCGAAAACTCTTTCACAATATTCTTTCAATCGGAATGGGGCCGGTCAACGGAGCGGGTAATGACTGGTTCTGGTGGTATGGCTATGGTCTCGGATTTGAGCTTGATATTGCTGAAAGGCTGCCACTCAACATAGACGTGGTATCAAGCTATGTAACACCGGCGAATGGCGAAACACACCGCTATAACAATATGCTATATCAGGCCAAATTTCAGCTCGGATACAAGTTTGCCAAGCGCTTCAGCCTGTTCGCAGGGCCCGTTATCAATATTCAGCTGAGCACTATGCCTGAGCACCGCTTTAATGACACTTACTCAATGGCTCCTTACAAGCTGCTGGATTTAAAATTTGATCGAATTGACAGCGAAAAGTTTCCGACATTCTTAAATGGCTGGATAGGTTTTTCAGCCGGAGTACGAATCTAAGCCTGTATGCTAAAAGAATATTAAAAAGTGCATTAAAATGAAAACTAATACAATATCAATATTTATTTCAATCTTATCTTTAGTCGTATTGGCATCCTGTGATAAAGATGGTATCTGCAAAAGGGGCAGCGGCGCTGTTGAACGAAGAGAAATATACCTGAGCGAAATTACGTCTATTGATGTGGAAGGAAATGCCACGCTCTATATAACACAGGGAGAAGAACAAAAGATTGAGGTGGAAACCAATAAAAATCTTTTTTCCGTTATCAATCACAGAGTAAAAAACGGCGAATGGGATGCTAAATTTGACCATTGTGTGCGTAAAGGCAAGCTGACTTTTTACGTAACGTTAAAGAACATACATGAGCTTGAGGTAAGTGGTTCCGGAAAGATAATCGGAGAAAACCAGATTAAGTCTGACAAGCTGAAAGTGTCTGTAGAAGGGTCCGGGGAAGTAAAACTCCAAATAGAAACAAGAGAACTTGAAAGTGACGTAGAAGGCAGTGGCAACATAACATTGAGCGGAACCACATCCGGCCACAGGGCCGAGGTAGAAGGTTCGGGAAAAATTCAGGCATACGATCTGATTTCTCGATCAGCAGATATTAAAATCGAAGGTTCCGGCAAAGCGCTGATCAATGTTGAAGATAATCTGTCAGTAAAAATCAGCGGAAGCGGAGATGTTATATACAAAGGAAATCCGAAAGTGAACTCTAAAATTTCGGGATCAGGAAAAGTAAGTGCTTACTGAGGACAAAGTGATATAAAAATAAAAAAGGGTAACCATGAGATGAGTTACCCTTTTTACTTAACCTAACTTATTAAACTGATAAGAATCATTCCAATCTATACCTTATCAACTCTTACAAACTCTTTCGCACCAGCACAAAAATGCTCTTAAAACCAGAGCAGATGCGAAGCAAAAATAACACAATCCCGCTTTTTTCCGGTACTCTTTCACAGGAAAAAACCTTTTTTTCGTTTAAACACATTTTTGTGCATATTACTCTGCCAATTATATATACAAGTGAAAGCTACGCCGAATTGTTCTCATCAGGCAATTTGCTTTCTATGCTATTCCGCTGCATTTTTTAACAGTTGCTCATGCTATCCGGGCAATCATAATGAGGAAGTTTTGCAGCTTTTTCATTATCATGAAACAAAGTATTAATTTTGTCTTTTCTATTTTGATATCCGATTTATGCGAAACAGATTGATCCTGCTATGTATTTGTATTAATTGCACTCTGAATGTCTATGCCCAACATGCTAAGCTGGAAAAACAGGCAAAAAAAGCATTCAGGCATGAAGATTTTCCTGCTGCTATCGAATACTATAAGGAATTAATCACTCAGAATACGGACAACATTGACTATAACTACCATCTTGCTGTCTGCTATTTCAATATCGGATATGCAGACCGCTCCATTCCATATTTTGAATTTGTAAGCAACAAGAAAAAGGCCGGCCAGTATGAAAATACAGACTACTATCTCGGCAAAGCATATCATCTTGACCACAAATTTGAAAAAGCAATACAGGAATATGAAAGCTTTCTGAAAGATCTGAGCACCAAATCAGGATATGATGCCGAACTGGCGCTGGAAATCACCAAAAACATACGAAACTGTGAAGTGGGAATAACACTGGCAGCAAACCCTGTCAACTGTATTATCCGCAATCTTTATGACAAAATAAACACTACGGCAAATGAGTATTATCCTCTGATCTCGCCGGATGGAAAATACCTTTACTTTTCCACCAATAAGGAAAATGATATGGATCATGTTGACAGCAAAGATCTGAAAGATCCGGGAGACATTTATTTTAGTCTGAATATGAACGGACAGTATACCTATCCCAAAGTGCTGTCCTTCTCACTTAATTCGACATATCTGGATGCACCAGTCTATATTTCACCAGATGGCAATACAATATACTTTCTGACAGTAACCCCAAGCAAAGCACTGGATATTTATATGTCAGAAAAAATAAATCAGACCTGGGTAAAAGCACGGGAAATCGGAGCGCCATTCAACTCCGAAGGAAATGAAACCGGTTTTTATATGACTCCTGACCGCAATACAGCGGTCTTTTCTTCGGACCGGCCCGGAGGCTACGGCGGACAGGACTTATATATAGCTTATCGTGATGAAAAAGGACAATGGGGACCGGCAACGAACCTAGGCCCAAATATCAACAGCAAATACAATGAAATAGCGCCATCCATATCAGACGATGGTAAAACCATATATTTCAGCAGCGATGGCATGAATTCCATCGGCGGTTATGATATTTTTAAAACACGATTTATTCAGTCGGTATGGACTCAGCCTGAAAATATGGGATTCCCCATAAACTCTGCTGCCGATGAGAAAAAGCTTACCATGTATTCCGATGGGATACGGGGATATTTCGAGAGTACGCGTAAAGGCGGAGCCGGTCTTGAAGATTTATATTCATTACAGATTATTGATACCACTATTTCTCCTGCAAAATACCTGAGCTATTATCAGGATGACAATGTTTTTGAGGAGGTTCTGAAAAAGGCAGAAGCAGGGCAGAAGCTGAAAGAAGTTATCTACTTTGATTTTAATGCCTCATCTATTGCACAGTTTTCAGAAAAAAGACTGGATAAAGTGGTTCTGCTGCTCAACACCTATCCGGATATGAAACTTGAGATACAGGGTTATACGGACAACAAGGGCTCTGATGAAGGCAATCATCTTGTTTCATCCAGACGTGCAAAAGCAGTTTACCGTTATTTCCTCTCAAAAGGAATCAGTTCCGACAGAATCCGCCCGGTCGGATATGCCACAGAATCTCCCGTCTCTACCGGTACAAGTGAGCTGGAACAAGCCCAAAACCGCCGGGTTGAATTTAACGTATTGCCCTCGTCCATAATCATCCGGAACAGCGCCCACCTTGGAGAATACTACATTGTAAAAGGATCATTCTCCAGTAAAGTCAATGCCGAAAAAATGCGCGAAAAGCTCTTACAGCATTCAATACATTCAACCATTCTGGAACCGGATAGCAATAACCAGTTCTATAGAGTAATACTTGGCAAAGCTGCCAGCTATGAAGAAGCATCCAGAATCCTTAGCTCAACACCCGAAGCGCATAAAGAGGGAGCATGGATTTTAGCCTATTAAAAAATAGCAGGCCAAACTTATCCGGCATACCAGAGTAGTGCATAGATGAACATCAGAGAAGAGCGCATTAGTCAGCTAAATGCGCATTCCGTAAATACATCCGGAAAGTATGTTTTGTACTGGATGCAGCAGGCACAACGTCCGTACTGGAATCACGCACTGGAATTTGCGGTCCACCAAAGTAATAAGCTGGATTTGCCATTGCTGGTAGTATTCGGTCTGATGGATGATTATCCCGAGGCCAATGCGAGACATTACCAGTTTATGCTGGAAGGCCTGAAAAACACTTCTGAGATTCTCAGAAAACGCTCCGTAAAGCTTGCCGTAGTAAAAGGCCATCCGGCTGATATTGCAATAGCATATGCTAATGATGCGGCTGCATTAATCTGCGATAAGGGTTATCTGAAACACCAGAAACAATGGAGATCTGATGTTGCCGAAAAGTGTACATGCGCCGTTTATCAGATAGAAACAGACGTAGTAGTTCCTGTTGACAAAGTCTCTAAAAAACAGGAATACGCAGCCAGGACAATACGCCCGAAAATACAGCGCTATCTGGAAGATTTTCTGGGTGATCCGGAAACAGCCAGTTTAAAACATTCCTCCCTGGACATTGAGGTAAAAAAAGAATTAAAGCTGGATAATCCGGCAGAGATCGTACAATCGCTGAAGCTGGACAATAGTATTCCGCCGGTTTCTCAATTTTTCAAAGGTGGTCCGGACGAAGCAATCCAACGCTTTAATAACTTCATTGATAATCATCTGGATCAATACACAGACAACAGAAATCAGCCACAAACTGATGATATCAGCCATATGAGTCCATATCTGCACTTCGGACAGGTTTCTACTGCCTGGCTTGTTCATAAAGTCAGTCAGGCTGGTAAAAACAAAGACGTTGAAAATTATATAGAGGAACTGGTTGTCCGAAGAGAACTGGCGATGAATTTTGTAAACAACACCAAAAACTACGACCAATACAGCTGCATCCCTGACTGGGCGCAAAAAACCCTTTATGAGCACAGCTCCGACAAAAGAGAATATGTGTATTCACTGAAAGAGCTTGAAAGCTGTACAACACATGATCCATATTGGAACGCCGCCATGAAAGAAATGATTGTGACCGGATTCATGCACAATTATATGCGTATGTACTGGGGCAAAAAGATACTCGAATGGACCGAAGATCCGGAACAAGCCTATGAGCATTGCCTGTATCTTAACAACAAGTATTTTCTGGATGGGAGAGACCCCAATTCGTTTGCCAATGTCGCCTGGATCTTTGGCATGCACGACCGCCCATGGGGAGAGTTCCCTTATTTCGGCAAAGTAAGAACCATGAAAGCAAGTGGCCTGAAGCGTAAATTTGATCCGGAGTTATATATCAGAAAAGTAAAAAAGCTGGAAGATCAAAAGGCATAATCCGTTCCGGAAATGAAATCAGTGTCTGAGGCGCAATTTGCTGTATAGCTCTTCACCGGAATATTCAATAACATCCCCGGGGTTCAGCCCATATACTTCAAGATCTTCAATCCGTTCACGCACGAGACGCAGCGTCGGATAGCCAACACTGGCTGTCATTTTCCGGACCTGACGGTTCTTTCCTTCGATAAGCGACAGCCTGATCCAGGAAGTCGGCAGGTATTTGCGGTATCGGATCGGCGGGTTACGGGGTGGCAGCACAGGTTCTCCGAAAACCACCTCACATTGGGCCGGAAGTGTGTCGTATGCAACCCCGTCCAGACTGATCCGGACACCTTTCTCCAGCTGAGCAGCCGCTTCTCTGGAGCATTGCCCTTCTACCTGAGCAAGGTACGTTCGCGAATGCTTTCGGGACGGGTGCAGTAATTTATCCGTCAGAGACTTGTCATTGGTAAGAATCAGCAAGCCCTCACTATCCGAATCAAGCCGGCCAACCGGATATACATCCTTTTCGAAAGGAAATAATTCACCCAAAACAGCTTTTTTTCCGTCCTGCTTAAACTGGGAAAGCATACCATACGGTTTATAAATGACGTAGTATTTCAAGGATTTCATATACATTGCAAAGTTACCAAGCTTGCACAAAGCAGCAAACTTTCCGGACAAAACCGGCTACCGGAAATCCCAGTAAATACTCCATAGGATGTTTACACCCTCACCGTTTGGAATTATGGGATTTTTTTAACATTATCGTTTAAAAATTTGTTAAATAGCCTTTAAAACCTGTTACCAATTATTTTTTAGCGTATGCATCCATTGTTTTTTACAGGCCTGGCCTGGCTTTTTGTTATTGTCTGGATTTCATTTGTGATCTACAAACAAAAAGAGCATCATCCCAAAGCTTTATTCTTTCTTTTCTTCACAGAGTTATGGGAACGTTTCAGCTATTACGGCATGAGAGCGCTGCTTATTCTGTATATGACCAAAGAACTGCTATACGGAGATCCAAAGGCATACGGGATATATGGCGCATACGGAGCATTGGTATACGCTACCCCCGTATTAGGCGGTTTGCTGGCGGAAAAGTTTCTGGGCTATCGTCTGGCCATCATCCTGGGCGCATCCCTGATGGCTGCCGGGCATTTTTTTATGGCTTTTCAATATGAAATGATCTTTTATGCGGCCCTCGGGTTTCTGGTAATCGGTAATGGCTTTTTCAAGCCTAATATTTCTAGTATGGTTGGCTCCCTGTACAAAGTTGGTGACAATAAACGGGACAGCGCCTTTACTCTTTTCTATATGGGTATCAACACCGGTGCGTTTTTAACCCCTCTGACCTGCGGGGTTATCGGTGAGCTATACGGGTTTCACTGGGGCTTTGGCATTGCCGGCATAGGCATGGTGCTCGGACTGCTGGTCTTTCTCTATGGCAATGCAAAGGGCGTTTTCGGAGACAGAGGCCTTTCTCCGGATCACTATGAGCCTTCCAAAAAATACGCCCGACACTGGAAAAAAGGAATAATTCTGGGATCTGTATTTACCGTTCCGCTTTTCGCTTATCTGGTAAACCAGAATGAAATTACCAAATGGATACTTTTCATTGTTGGCATCGGAGTACTTCTGGTTTTAATGGCCATAGCCATTTTGGAAGAAAAACAACAAAGAGAACGGCTTTTTGTGCTTCTTATCCTCTTTGTCTTTACCATCATGTTCTGGACCTTCTTTGAGCTGGCCGGAAGCGCCATTACCCTGTTTACAGACAGAAATGTCGACCGAAGCATTGGTGCGACTTTTATACCAACCTCTACATTCCAGAGCGTCAATCCTTTCTTCATAATAATGCTGGCACCGTTATTTGCCTGGATTTGGGAAAAGCTGGCTAAAATCAACAAAGAACCTTCATCGCCTTTAAAGTTCAGTACAGCGTTAATCCAGCTTGGTATAGGCTTTGGCGCTCTGGTAATAGGTGCATGGTTTGCCGGGGATTCTTACAAAGTACCGTTAATCTTCCTATTGGTGGCTTATCTGCTACATACGACCGGAGAGCTTTGTCTCTCTCCGATAGGTCTGTCGCTGGTAACCAAATTATCTCCTGCCAAGATTGTGGCATTCGTTATGGGTGTCTGGTTCTTATCTTCTTCCTTCGCGCACATCATCGGCTCCGAAATATCCAAGCTTACTTCAGGATCACAATCACCGGAAGCGATCGCAGAACAGTTACAATTAAGCCTGGCGGCCTATACAGAGGTATTTCAGATTATTGCCTACGTAGCAATCGGCTCCGGAATATTTCTTCTCGTGCTGGTTCCACTATTAAAAAAATGGATGCACGGTATAAACTAAAGAGTCGTTGCAAAAATTGCTTATTGTGAACCAGCCATATGCTTATAAATATAAAAGGGCTGCTTTTCAGGCAGCCCTTTTATATTACCGCAATCTTTAATACGGACTACCAAATGAATTGGTATTCTGATCATTTGATTTATTATGATGCGTGTCATTGGGCTTGTTCCTATGCATTCTGTCTTTCGCATTAGGATCTTCATAATCATATTCTCTGAAACGATCACCCTGACGCTCATTTAGCTGATCCTCCTGATAAATCGTTTCATTATTCTGATTTCGCATCCTTTCTCTTTCCTGATTATAATCCTTTTGATTTCTTGCAGAAGTGGTGGTGTCAAAATATGTGCCCTGCCCATAGTTTGCATCACCCTCATCCTTGTATTGAGACTCTGTCCTTGTTCTGGTGTCCCCATCATATCTGTCCTGTTCAGTCTGAGCCGAAGCGGCCCCGATAATACCGACAGAAAATACCGAAATTAAAACTATCCTAATCATCTTTTTCATCTCCCACACTAGTTTTACCTCTCTATATGATTAACAGGTGAGCGGACAAGGTGTTTAGTTAATATTCCTACGCCTCCATTTATTAATAAAAGGCTGCATAAAACCGGTAAATTTATTCCTAATTTGTAAGTTTGCCATACAACAATACAGAACCTCGTGTCACTGCTGGAAATCCAAAATCTGAGCTATTACTATGCCGGAGAGCCTCTTATCAGAAACTTTTCATTATCCGTCAGTAAAGGGCAAATAATATCCCTGTTAGGAGAAAACGGGGCCGGTAAATCAACCATAATTAAACTGATTGCCGGACTTCTGGACAAAAACAGCGGCATCATAAACTACAAGGGAGAAGCAATCAAAGGACCTTCTGAACAACTTATTCCGGGCCATCCGCAAATAAAAACCATTTTTCAGGACTACCGGCTTGCTCATAAAACCACTGTATACAGCAATATATATTCCCTGCTTCCTCCTCTAAAAGAAGCGCTTAAAATCGCCAAAACAGAGCAGACTCTATATGACTTCCGGCTCGATTCACTGGCTCATAAGAAAGTTGAAGAATTGTCCGGCGGTGAAAAGCAACGGGTGGCTATTGCCAGAGCTGTAGTAAATGATCCTGATATACTTCTTATGGACGAACCTTTCAGCAATCTGGATGCACACAACAAAAATACAATTACCTCACTCGTCTTTAACTACATCAGGTCAAGAGAAATTTCAGCATTATTTGTAACCCATGATTACCGCGATGCTCTCAAATACTCAGACCAGCTCTGTATTATCCGCAATGGCGAGCTTATTCAGCAGGGATATCCCGAAGACGTCTATTATTGTCCGGCTACAATATACTCCGCTGCTTTGCTGGGCCCCGTTAATCAGATCAGGAATAGGGGAACACAAGATCATACGGAGCAATATGTCTTTATAAGACCAGAAAAAATCAGCATAATGAAAGAAGGAGCGCTGGAGGGCACAATAACCCAATGCGGTTTTGCAGGTATTCATTTTGAAGTTTCCATAGCTTTCGAACAGGAAATACTGCATGCATACCATCACGAAAGTCTTTCTCCGGGACAGAAAATACGCTTTTCCATAGCCTGGTAAAGCTTTCGGAACACCGGCTCCGGCACCTTGTCCTTCACAAATATGGACCCAACAAAAAAGGCCGCCCGCAGGCAGCCTTTTTACTAATATTTTTAAACCGATCTAAGCTAAGACGAGGTTTTTACAAGTCGCACAATCCTGAAAGCATTCAGTACCTTAATAACAGGATAGGTAGGATCAAATTCAAACCACTTCATGGCAAAGTTAGCTCTGCTTGCATATTTATGGTGATTATTCTGGAATAGCTCACCTCCCATTAAAAAATCAACGACAAGAGAGTTTTTGGACTTATCGTGATTATCAAAATTGGAATAGCCATATTTATGTCCGCTCCAGTTTACAATAGCGCCATGGACAGGTCCCATTAAGAAATGGATAGGAAGTAAAAGATACATCCACCAGAACTCGGCAAAGGCAACATAGAATAATACATAAGCCACTCCCCACGCGATACGGGAAGCCCAGGTATCTCCAATATTATCAATAAATTTCCATTCCGGAAGATCTTTTGTAAAACGCTCCTCAACCTGACCGGTTCTATTCAAAATATCATTGTAAATGGCTTTGGTCTTCCACATCATTGTAAGCAGGTTTTTGGTATGATGCGGAGAATGCGGATCTTTATCCGTATCACTATACGCATGATGCAGACGGTGCAATACAGCATACGCACGAGGATTCAGAAACGACGATCCCTGCGTAACATAAAGGAAAGTATAAAAGAACTTTTCCCAGAAACGAGACATGGTAAACATCTTGTGAGCACTATACCGGTGCAAAAAGAAGGTCTGGCTAAATAGAGAAAGATACCAGTGAGCAACAAAGAAAATTAAAATCTCCAACGTAAGTAAATTATTTTTTTGACTAAATTATAACTTTAAAGTATGCAAAAAGTTCATAAAAGAACCTCTGATTTTTTATTTCGAACCGAAAACATTTTTTCAAATACAGGCGCAAATTACGCTTAATTTCGGAATATAACACCATAATATTGTTAAAAGCTCCGTTTTCCGGATATTATTTATAAAGCTGTAAAAGCGTATGAAATAATATTGGCCCCCATCTTTAAAGCTTTTTGTCTGAGCGGTTCCGGATTGTTATAGATCACCTGATCTTCCCAGCCGTTTCCGAGATCACACTCGTATGTATAAAAGCACACCAGCCTCCCCTCATAAATCAGGCCAAAACCCTGTGAAGGCTTATTATCATGCTCATGAATTTTCGGCAAACCGGTTGGAAAGCTATACTTCTGATGATAAACAGGGTGAGAGAAAGGCAACTCTATAAATTCCAGCTCCGGAAAAACTTTTTTCATCTCAATACGCACAAATTTATCCATTCCGTAATTATCATCAATATGTAAAAAACCGCCTGAAATAAGGTATGTCCTCAGATTGGCTGCTTCCTCAGCTGAAAAAACCACATTACCATGTCCCGTCATATGTACAAAAGGAAGAGCAAAAAGCTCCGGACTGCCTACTTCCACAACTTCTTCCTCTGGTGCGATATTGGTATTGATATTTTTATTACAAAAAGCAATAAGGTTAGGAAGAGAGGTCTTGTTAGCATACCAGTCACCGCCGCCATTATACTTTAACTTGCCGATCTTCACGGAATACTGCTGGGACACGCCCTGCCCGCAGATCAGGCCCGATGTGAATAACAGGACAAAGCAGAAATATACCTTCAAAAACTTCATAACTGATTTTTTACATTTAATATATGACAGGCAGCCAGTGCCGCAGTTTCTGTCCGAAGGCGGTAGTTTCCCAGCGTAATAGGCTTAAAATTCAGCTCCCGGCTTCTGGACAGCTCTTCCGGTGAAAAATCACCTTCCGGCCCGATAAGCACAAGATAGCGGCCATTTAACGGAGCCTCCTGAAACAGAGATAATCTTCTTTCCTCTTCGAGATGCCCGATATAGCATTCGCAGCTGCTCCAGTCTTTTTTAAGAAAGGAAGGCAGCTTTTCAAGCTCATTGATTGTCGGCAGGCTCCCTTTAAGAGATTGTTTCATGGCACTTATGGCGATACGATACATACGATCTGTATTAATATTCTTTCTTTCGGAACGTTCCGTATGCAAAAAGCTTATCTCATCAATACCATACTCCACGGCTTTCTCAACAAACCACTCAATACGGTCGATGTTTTTAGTAGGAGCCACAGCAATGTGTATATAATAAGATGGCGGCTGATAAACTTCCGATCTCCCAACCACCCGGAGCATGGCAGCACGAGCATCAGCACGTTCAACAACCGCATTATAAATAAATCCCCGCCCGTCAGACACCAGTACTTTTTCTCCGTCCCGGATGCGGAGTACCTTGCTCAAATGCCTGCTTTCTTCTTCATCCAGCTCAATCTGTTCACTAATTGCAGTCTTCGAAAAAAAAATATGCATTATACTCTTATAAATTTCACTAAATATACTACGTACATTCTTTATTAAGCAAACTTATTCAGTACTAATAGCAGAGAAGAACAGGCAAGTCAGCATACGGCCAGAGCACTTCTGCTATATATACTCCGATAGTGCCTTTCTTTGAAAATGAGTTCCGGCATAGGAAATTCCGCCTGTTTCATGGTTAATACGGAGTAAGTTAAACAGGTTTTATTACCATATTTTACTTTAAAAAATAGCTTGTTATTATCCCAACAAAAACATACCTTTGAAACAAGTTAAAGTTAAGGGGTTATATTTTAACTTACACTAAAAGTCATTTTAGTGAAATAGTTTAATTTGGGTTATTAAAGGGCTGTCTTTCAGTAGCAGCCCTTTAATTTTTTTATCTGAGGCCTGTTTTTAAAAAGCTATAAAGATCCCGAAAGCACTTGATGCTGATTAATCAGCCTGCTTAGCATCAGACTAAGTTCCTGAGCTCTCAGTCTGCACGTATGTCTGGAAGATATTAATTTAAGTCCGTGCCCGGAAATAACTTCGCATAAGGTAGAATTCATCATTTCCAGTATATAATGTGTCATTTCGTAAGAGTCACCGGCCTGCAGGTAGTCTCTGGCAGGGGTAAGCACTTTTTCGCTGTTTTTCCAGGGAGCAGAAATTACGGGTATACCGCTCGCAATACTTTCCAGCATACGCATGGAAGCGCTTCCGGCACGGGCTTCAAGAGAATCTTTAGCCGGTAAATGTATAGCAGTAGTATAATGAGCAAAGACTTCCGGCAGCTTAAATGAGGGAAGCCAGCCTTTATAAGCAATAGAGTGATCTGCCAGAATCTTTTTTATATGCCGGGGATATCTGCTTCCGTAAACCGAGGCTTTAATTCTCAAATCCCTGACCGGCTTAATAAAAAATTCCTCAAGCTCCTCGACGCTGCACTCATCGGACCAGTCAAGGTTGAGCACGGCAGTCTGCTCTTTTTCAGCACTACGGGGATGAAAGACATTCAGATCGATACCATAAGGCAAATATTCCACGTCACATCCATCCATTACTTTCATGTACAACTCACGAATATAGTGACAGTTAACCACTACCATATCACAGACTGGTACAATCATCTCGCAGATAAGCGGCAGATTGTCCACAAAGGAAAATCCGTCATCATAAAATACAAACCTGAATGAGCTTTTAAGCTTCAGCTCCGTAAGAATATTCAATGTAACCATATCGGTTCCGGAGTGAACAAGCACCAGATCAAATCCATTGACACACTCTGCAACAGAATCGTAATCATACGTCACAGAATTTAATTGCGGATAATAGCGATAGTATTCATTAACAGGTGTCTTGCCATAGTCTTTGAGAGTGGATGATAAAGGTTCATTCTGTTCTTTTTCATACACGACCACCTCGTGATTTTTTTGAATTTCAGAAATAAGCCCCCTCAAAAAATGGGCAATAGGGTAGTTGTAGTCAGTCACAAGCGACTGGCAAAAAACGGCTATTTTCATAAATGCAAACTATTTAATATTCACTACTTTTTTATCGAAACGCATCAAGAGAAGGGGGTTCCGGCTGATGATCCCGGTATACAAACGCCCCCATCTGATCTTTCAGCCATTCGGCCATTTCAAACATTCCTTCATTGAGATCGACAGAAGGATGAAAGTTCAGCAACTCTGTAGCCTTTGTAATATCGGCAAAACAGTTACGGACATCCCCAATACGGAATTTTTGTGATACCTGCGGCTGGATTCTGTTTTTGGCCATAATAAGCGCAAGTTTCAGTGCCACTTCCCTGATAGCATATGGCTGACCACTTCCGATATTGAAAACCTGACCATCTGCCTGAGGCGTTTCCATCGCCAGAATGCACGCTCTGGCTGCATCCTTTACATGAATAAAATCCCTAAGCTGAAATCCATCTTCAAACAAAAGCGGAGCTACATTATTAAGCAACCTGGCTCCGAACTTAGCCAGCACATCTCCACCCGGATTAGACAAACTCTGACCGGGTCCGTAAATATTAAAAAAACGGAGTACGGTAACGGAAAAACCAAACGTATTTCCAGCCAGCAGACAAAGTCTTTCCTGATTATATTTAGAAAGTCCGTATACTGAAACCGGATTGACCGATTTATTTTCCGGAGTAGCTACCGGTCTGAGCTCATCGTCATCATCCATAATATTCCATATGCCGGCATTGAGGCTGGCAGGCAACCGCATAGCATCATGTATATGACGTCCGTATCTGTCAGTATATAATCCTTCCCCATAGACAGCCATACTTGACGCTACAATCAGCTTCTTTACCGGATTACGCGCCAGGAGCTCAATCAGCACAGATACGCCAAGTGTATTATTGTCAATATAATCGCCCGGCATAAACATACTCGTATAGATTCCTTCGATCGAAGCCAGATGAATAACCATATCAATCTGATATAGTGCTGTCAGCATACTTTCACGATTTCGAACATCTCCCTTGATAAACTCGGCTTCTTCAGGCAGATTGCAGGGTCTTTCCGCCCCGGCACTATGTGCAGCTTCCGGCAGATTGTCCAGAACCCGGACTCTGTATCCGTTCTCCAGCAACATTTTACTGAGCGTCACTCCCAAAAATCCTCCACCGCCTGTAATAAGCACACGTTCTTTCATACTATAGAATTAATCAGAAAGCTACATTAACCAGCCATATAAAATTTTGTTCAGATTAAATCTGAAAAAAGCACAATCACTCTCATTGAAAACCACTATCAGTTGATTTACAAATTAATATAATTAACCAAACACAGTTTAGCCATTGTTACCAAACCAGCTTAAAAAGTGCGACAAACATTTCAGTAATATTGCAGGTTTAGCTGTAAAATTTTTTAATCAGTGAAGAACCTACCAGCGATTCTCTTTCTTGCTTTTATGCTAATAGCAGGCGGATGTGCTGTTTCCGGCAAAAAAAGTAAAAAAGCAATGAGAAAGCTCGGACCAGCACTGACAGGACGGTGGGAGGGAATACTTCCATGCAGAGACTGCCCGGTACTAAACTATACGCTGTATCTTCAGGGCGACGGATCCTATCAGGAAAAAATAGCCCGCTCCCTGAAAGACAGCATCTTTGAAAAGCATAGCGGCATATGGACTATCTCTAAAGATTCAACTGTCAACATCGTCAACAGCAAAAGTGGTACAAAACAATACAAATTCAGGAACGGCCGTCTGGAACACACCCAGGAAAATGACGGACTGCTGACCAGTCCCAATTATAAGCCCTCTTATATTCTGATCCGTGCTAATGAAGAAACAATGAAAGCTCACCAGGCAATGTACCGGAAAGGTCTGTTTTTTACGGCCCTCAACAGCGAAGGCTCATGGGAACTGCAAATCAGCAAAACCGGGAAAATATCCTTTCTGTCTTCTGCTTCGGGGAAAACATTATCTTCTGCTATACGCAACCAAAAGCAGCTGATGATATTTCCGGATACTATGCAGATCATATTGCCAACATCTCCCCGGCTGAATATCCTGCTTTCAAAAAAAACCTGCCTGCTTGCCGGTCAGTCTACAGATTATACGGTGACAATAGCAGAAGACGGAAACAGCAATATGTATACCGGCTGCGGATTTTTTTTATCAGATTATCGCCTGAACGATATATGGGTACTTGAATCGGTCAACAATAGGCCGATACGAAAAAGAAAAGGGGAAAAAAACAACATTACAATGCAGATACATCCCGGTTCCGGACGGGTATACGGAAGCAGTTATTGCAACAGCTATCATGCAGATATTGACATCAGGCACAATTCAATGATTATCGGCCCCGTTGTATCAACCAGAATGCATTGCAGCGATGCAGCCACCGAACAATATTTTTTTAAATTATTATCGGGCAAGCAGTATACGTACTCAATAAAAAGAGGAAAACTCTATCTGCGTACAGGTAAAACAACATTGGTATTTCATATATCGAAAACCTGAAAAAACAAGAGGCTGCCATATGGCAGCCTCTTTTATATCAACTGTTTTTATCCAGTCATCTTCAGACAGCCTGTTCCTGCGCCTCTTTTCTTCTCTCTTCATCCTGCTGTCATTAATATAACCTCCTTCACGTTTAAATTGTTCTCTTAACACAGTAAAGAACACAAATCCCTATCCGATCCGCCAGTTATAACTGTATATCAGATGATTATTTTTTTACAGGCATATCAATAGCAACAAAGAAAACACTTTTGTATTTTTACTAAAAAATTTAGCAAATTGATATATCTTAACTGTCATAGCTGGTTTAGTTTTCGCTACGGCACCATTGCGCCTTCCGAACTGGTAGAAATAGCTGTCAGGCAGGGCGCCAAGGTACTTGCCTTAACCGATATAAATAATACATCTGCTATCTTTGATTTTATAAGCTCCTGCGCCCAAAAGGGGATTCAGCCTATAGTCGGAATTGAATTCCGGGACAATCAGCACAAGCTGCTCTATACAGGTCTGGCAAAAAACAACGCCGGCTTCCGGGAGCTTAATGAGTTTCTTTCTGCTCACAGAACAGCCCGGCTTCCGTTGCCTGCTACAGCCCCTGCTTTCAACAATGCTTATATCATTTATCCCTATACCGGTATATCCAGGAAACTGCGGGATAATGAATGGATCGGGGTTCGATGCTCTGATCTGAAGAAACTCAGTATACGTCACCATGCTCAGGACCGCTTAATTATGTTTCAGCCGGTAACATTTCAGAACAAAACCGGCTACAATGTCCATCGCTTGTTACGATGTATCGACCAGGCAATATTACTGAGCAGACTAACCGGCAGCATGCATGCACAGGAAGATGAAGTATTTTACCACAGCACCGAACTCCTGAATAGTTACAAAGACTTTCCGGCTATTATAAGCAATACATGGAAGCTGGCTCAAAACTGCTCCATACACACAGATAATCAAAGCAAAAACAGGGAGACATATACCGGAAATGCTGCAGAAGACCGTATTTTGCTCGAAAAACTGGCGTTGGAAGGCCTTTCCGCACGATACGGTGTCAAAAATCGGACAGCCCGGGAAAGAGTTATAAAAGAGCTGGAAATCATAGACAAGCTAAACTATAATGCCTATTTTCTGATCACCTGGGATATTATCCGTTTTGCAATAACACAAGACTTTGCTTATGTGGGAAGAGGAAGCGGTGCCAACAGTATAGTAGCATACTGCCTCAGGATAACTGATGTGGATCCGGTTGAACTGGATCTTTATTTTGAACGCTTTCTTAATCCGCACCGAACTTCTCCGCCAGACTTCGATATTGATTTTTCCTGGAAGGACCGGGATACGGTATTTCAGCATATTCTGGATACATACGGTTTCGAGCACTGTGCACTGCTTGCTACCTATAATACATTCAGCAAACGATCAGCATGCCGGGAGCTGGCCAAAGTGTTTGGTTTGCCCAAAGCAGAAATTGATATCCTGACAAACAAACGTCTGCCTGAAACACAAAAAAAACAGGATCATATTACCCGCCTGGTATATCGTTATGCCGAACTCTTAAATGGTTTTCCCAATCATTTGTCCGTTCATGCCAGCGGCATTCTTATCAGTGAGGCGCCCATTGCAACCTGTACCGGTATTGATCTATCGGCCAAAGGGTTTCCCATAACACATTTTGACATGTTTACAGCCGAAAATATAGGCTATCATAAATATGACATACTCAGCCAGCGGGGACTGGGTCATATCAAAAATACCCTGGAGATTGTAAGAGAAAATACAGGAGAGACTGTTCATATCGATACGCAAAAAGCCCTCACTGATCCATTAGTCCGGGAGCATATAAAAAAAGCCGATACCATAGGGTGCTTTTATATAGAATCTCCAGGTATGCGTATGCTGCTTCACAAGCTGCAGTGCGAAGACTATCAGACACTGGTAGCTGCCAGCTCCATTATCCGGCCCGGTGTGGCACAATCCGGCATGATGCAGGAATATATATACCGATATCATCATCCTGACCAAATCGCCCATTTGCATCCCCGGCTGGGCATACTTCTCAAAGATACTTTTGGTATCATGGTTTACCAGGAAGATGTGATCAAAGTAGCCCATTTGTTTGCAGGACTGGATCCGGGTGAGGCCGATATATTACGAAGAGCCATGTCGGGCAAATTCAGAGGAGACAGCGAACTGGCAGCGCTTGAACAGCGTTTTCTGGCCAGCTGCAAAGACAAAGGTTACAGCGAATCAGTCAGCAGGGAAGTATGGCGGCAAATCAAAAGCTTTTCCGGATACTCATTTTCCAAAGCCCATTCTGCCAGTTACGCTATCGAAAGCTACCATAGTCTGTATCTCAAAGCACATTACCCTCTGGCATTCATGGTCGCAGTCATCAACAATTTCGGGGGATTTTACAATACAGAATTTTATATACAGGAAGCCAGAAAAGCCGGGGCTATCATCGAAGCTCCCTGCATTAACAACAGTATGAACGAGACCTGCCTGAAAGACCGGCATATTTATATCGGTTTCGCTCATGTAAAAGCGCTGGAAGAAAAAACCATTATCTCAATTATAAAAAACAGAGAAAACAACGGCACATACAAAAGTCTGTATGATTTTCTTAACCGGGTTTCTGTCTCCTATGAACAATTAACTATTCTCATCCGGATGAATGCATTCAGATTCTGCGGCAAGAACAAAAAAGCACTTTTGTGGGAAGCCGGGTTTTCATTTTCTCAAAGCCGGGATAATGCACTATTTAAGCTTCCTGAAAAAAACTACGGCCTCCCGGCTCTGGATCTTCATCCTCTGGACAATGCATATGATGAGATTGATCTGCTGGGTTTTCCCTTATGTTTTCCTTTTGAGCTGCTGTCTCCCGAAAGACGCTGTACAGGGGTAACAGCTCAGGAAATGATTTTACATACCAATAATTACATATCTGTGACCGGCTATCTGATATGTACAAAATACTCAAACACCATACATAAAGAAAGTATGGCTTTCGGCCACTTTCTGGACAGAGAAGGCAATACAATCGATACCATTCACTTTCCTCCGCAGCTTCGCAAAGCCCCCTTCCAGGGACAAGGCTTTTATTTATTGACAGGAAAAGTAACAACTGAATTCAACTTTCCGTGCCTGGAGGTAAGCCATATGAAAAAGCTTCCTATGCAGAC
Organism: Bacteroidota bacterium; assembly: GCA_023392125.1. GTDB lineage: Bacteria > Bacteroidota > Bacteroidia > Cytophagales > Cytophagaceae > SpSt-227. The sequence goes on along the minus strand of JAEVZS010000002.1, from coordinate 328,505 downwards.
TCCCAATCTTCAAACCGCATAATTACACTACAAAATGGACCGTACGATTGTGCACATGGACCTTGATGCTTTTTTTGTATCTGTTGAATTGCTAAAGCATCCCAAACTCAGAAACAAGCCGCTTATTATCGGCGGAAGCAGCGATCGGGGAGTAGTAGCTTCCTGCAGCTATGAAGCACGTCAGTTTGGAGTACATTCGGCCATGCCGTCACGGATGGCACGAACCTTATGCCCGCAGGCTGTCTTTATAAAAGGCGATATGGAGAGTTACAGCTACTATTCGAGATTAGTCACAGAAATCATTTCAACCAGAGCTCCGGCATATGAAAAAGCGTCTATTGATGAATTTTACCTGGATCTTTCCGGTATGGATCGTTTTGTCGGCTGCTATAAATGGACCTGTGAACTTAAGCAGTACATACATAAAGAATGCGGCCTGCCTCTGTCTTTCGGACTATCGGTCAATAAAACCGTATCCAAAATAGCCACTAATGAATCCAAACCCAATGGAAACAGACAAATTGAGAAAGGTCAGGAAAAGCCATTCATAGCCCCCTTGTATGTCGGAAAGATTCCCATGATAGGAAAGAAGACAGTCGCGCAGCTCAATAGTCTGGGCGTATCCAGAGTCGGCACGCTGAGTGAGATGCCGCCCGAAATGCTGGAAAGAATGTTTGGCCGGCATGGTCTGCTCATGTGGCAACGGGCCAATGGTGTAGACCATACGCCGATTACTCCGTATACCGAGCGTAAGTCCGTTTCTACGGAAGAAACTTTTCAGGCTGATACCACAGATATAGTAATGTTAAAATCAACTCTTGTAAAAATGGTCGGAGAGCTTGGCTATACACTGCGCTCTAAATCTTTGCTATCCGGATGTATTACCGTAAAAATACGCTATTCGGATTTTGATACACATACACGACAGGCATCCATACCGTTCTCTGCATCTGATTCTGTATTGTTAAAAACTGCCCAGGAACTATTTGACCGGCTCTACAACCGGCGCATGCTTGTCAGGCTGATCGGAGTACGACTAAGCGATCTGGTACGGGGCAATTATCAGACGAATCTCTTTGAAGATTACAGAAGGGAAATAAACTTATATCAGGCGATGGATAAAATAAGAGATAAATACGGACTAAAATCCATTGGCAGAGCCTCCTGATAAGAAAAGATACTGTCAGGATAGTATAGTATGTAAAATACCATTTACTTTGCATACAGCCTTTTTCCAGGTCTGATATAAACCTGAATATAACAGGAAACAGTATATGAGTACAGAAAAGCAGAACGAATCTGATAGTGTATTTTTTCCGGCTTATTCCGAAAAAGTCAGGCTCTGCAAAAATTATGAAGAGCCTGAACTAAGAAGTTCCTTTCCGAGAACTAAAGCAAACATTCCAAAGTTAAAAGTAATATACGACATGCTCCATACTCAGATTTGAGTATATTTTTATATTTATGGATAGAAGCAAATGAAAAAGGCCGCCAAAAACTCGCTACATTCTGTTCAACAGTTTTTGACCAAAAACAACATAGGTGGAAATGAACCTCCCCGGTTTGTGATAGAAAATGAGCAGGAAATGTTGAACCTTCTCATGAGCTTCAGTCAGCAGTTCTTTTACATTGTACGGCTCCCCGATCTGGATCTTTTGTACATGCACCCGGGATTCTGCAGCGTGCTGGGCTACAACGATGTTATCGAAAGACTTGATCAGCTGTACAATCTGATACATCCGGACGACCGGAGCGTAGTCATAGAAGCAACCCGTAAAATCCTTTATATGCTGGCTCAATCAAGGATTCCTATGGGAAACAGCTTTTACATTACTTTCCGGATACTCAATGCAGCAGGCGAATACGTCTGGATACAGCGGCAAACCGGCTCATTTCAATATGATACGGAAGGAAAAATCATAACGTACATAAGTATTGTCAGGGATCTGTCCTGTGTACCCGGAAAAAATATCAATGAGATCAGCTGCCACATGACCGGGCCCCTCTGTCATACGTTTGAGTTCCCGGACAGGGAGCTTAAACAATATATTGCCAACAGGAGCATATTAACAAACAGAGAGCTGCAGGTACTGAAAGAGTTATTTAAAGGAAAAACAAGTCAGGAAGTAGGGGACGCCTTGTTTATAAGCGTTCATACCGTTGACCAGCACCGGCGCAACATGCTCCATAAAACCAAAACAAAGAATACCAGAGAATTACTAAACTACGCAATTTCCCATAACCTGATATAGATATTATCTGCTGATTCAGTGCATTCCTTAGTCTGTTTTATATTCATCTTCCACAATACCAAGTTTGTTTCTCGAGTATAGCGAAACAGGAAATCCCCACAGATAACGGATTGCATCCAGCGTACTGATCGCTTCTTCACGATCGAGCCTTTTTCCATTGGTCATGTTGTGAGTCAGAAACATACGATTAGACTTATGCAGCTCTACATGGTCTATCTGAATATCGGGAACATAACCAGATCTGCTATACTGCTCACTCAGCATTTCGCGTATACGCCCGTAGCCATTTTCATCATGAATAGCCTGAATAATATAATCGTTTTCTTTCTCAAGATCCGCAATCGCAAAGAGTCCCATATTTCTGATAACCTTCGGAGAAAGATATTGCTGTAGAAAACTGTCATCCCGGAAGTTTTCCATGGCATAATGCACCTGCTCCAGCCAGTCCTTACCGGCAAGCTCCGGCATCCATTTTTTATCTTCCGCATCAGGCTGCTCACATATTCGTTTTATGTCCATAAATATATTAAAACCCAGCGTATAAGGATTCAGGCCGGAAAAATACGGACTGTTGTATGCCGGTTGAAACAGCACGGAGCTATGGCTATGCATAAACTCCAGCATAAAGCCGTCATTCAGGTAGCCTTCCTCAAACATCTTATTGATTATATGATAGTGAGTAAAGGTGGCAAAGCCTTCATTCATTACCTTTGTCATCCCCTGCGGATAAAAATACTGCGCTACTTTACGGATAATACGTACTATTTCTCTTTTCCAGCCAGGCATGACCGGAGCGTTTTTTTCTATAAAATACAGAATATTCTCTTCCGGCTCAGCAGGAAAATTACCAAGACTTGACTCAAAATGTACCTCATTGCCAGTATCAGGGACCGTTTTCCAGAGTTCATTATAGCTTTCTCTGCGCGCTTCCGAAATACGCTTCAGACGCTCCATTTCCTCCTGTGCTGAAAGCTTCTGAGGTTTCTTGTACTTGTCTACTCCGTGATTCATCAGGGCATGACACGCGTCCAGTACCTGCTCTACTTCTTCATGCCCGTACTCTTCTTCACATTTCAGGATATAGTTTCGTGCAAAAACCATATAGTCAATAATGGATTCTGCCGAGGTCCATTCCCTGAAGAAGTAATTATTGGCAAAAAAAGCATTGTGTCCCTGGCAGGCATGGGCAATAACCAATACCATCATCGCTGTGGTATTATTCTCCATGTTATAGCTGATACAGGGGTTGGAGTTGATCACCATCTCATACGACAATCCCATTCTTCCTTTGGAATAATTGCCCTGATTGATAACAAAATCTTTTCCGAACTTCCAGTGCGGATAGGAGGTAGGAAGTCCGATGAGCGAGTAGGCATCCAGCATCTGCTCAGAAGTGACTATTTCTATCTGATTGGGATATACTTTGAGCTTAAAGTCTTCCAATCCGATACGATGCGTTATTTCATCAGCAGCCAGCAGTGTTTCATAGCTCCATGCAGGGCTGCAAAACATATCTCTGTATTTTTCTTTAGTGGTCATGTTCCAATCACTTTTAAGCTTTACACATCGCACATCCTATGATTTCTTCATCGCCTGGCGCTTTCTGAACAAGCCCTGAAAGACAGGCCATATCTGATTTACCTCATTGATATGACGCATTGAAAACCGGTTTTCATCCTGCAAACCCTTGTATGCCTTCCATAAACTGCTGTTTGCAGAACTGTCATTTATCTCAATATAAGCCATGTACTGAATAGAAGGCAAAATATCGTCTCTGACAATCTGCTGGCACTGAGCCGCGTCTTCGTCAGACCATACATCTCCGTCACTGGCCTGGCAACAATAGATATTCCATTCACTGTCATTATACCGCTCATTCATTATATTTTTCATAAGCTTCAATGACGGAGCAACCATTGTTCCTCCGCTTTCCCTGGAGTTAAAGAATTCCTCCTCATTTACTTCCTTTGCCTCGGTATGATGCCGTATAAAAACCAGCTCCACTTTTTCATACTGTTTGGAAAGAAACAGATAAAGAAGGGTAAAGAATCGTTTCGAAATATCTTTCTCGTGAAATCCCATGGAACCGGAAACGTCCATAATACAGAACATGACAGCAGAAGTAGCCGGATCCGGCACCTGTTCAAAGTTGTTGTAACGCAGATCCAGATCTTCAAAGAACGGAATGGTTTCCAGCTGTCGTCTGGTATAGGCAATTTCATCTTTGAGGATTTTTTTCCGATCAGGGTCTTTTTCCTTTTTCAGCTCGGCTTCCAGATCACTCAGTTTTTTTTCCAGAGCTCCCTGTATGGCTATACGCCTCGCCAGCGACTGCTGATAGCTGTTCCTGACATTAAGCCGGGACGGTACACTGTCTTTGATATAGCCCGCCCTCCGCGTGCTGAACTGCTCTGCGCTTTCCATATAGGTTTTGACCAGATTAGGAAGCTCGAGATCTTCAAAGAAGTACCTCAGAAACTCTTCGCGGCTGAGAATCACACTGAACTCATCTTCGGTTGAGCCGGGCTGATTGGAACCTTTACCGCTTCCTGATCCGCCTCCGCCACCTTCCGGTTTGGGAACACGATCTCCCTCAGAAAAACGGTCATTGCCCGGACGGACAGTAGTCTTATTTCCCGAGGACGGATCATGCCGGAAAGAAGGTTCCTTAATACCCTTGACCGGAATCCTGACCGCTCCGCCATCTTTGCTGTCTTTTATTCCTTCACCACTGATGATACCAGGCATGGCTTTTTTGATCTGCCCCTCAATCCGCTTAAGAAAGCGTTGCCGGTTGCTGATCGATTTGCCGGAAGGGTTTTTTCTTCTGTCGATTATAATGCTCATGGCCGTTCCTGTTTAAGGTATTCACTATCTGCCTGCTGACGACTATCAGGCCATTGACTTACGTACACGCATAAACCAGTCAACCAGTATCCGTATCTGCTTATAAGTATATCCACGCTGCTGCATACGATTTATAAAATCTTTATGCTTCTTCTCATTTTCCGTATTGGCCTTTGCTGTAAAGGAAATTACCGGCAACAGATCTTCCGTATTGGTAAAGATTTTCTTCTCGATGACATTCTTAATCTTGGAATAGGCATCCCAACGCGGATTTTCTCCGTTGTTATTGGCTTTATAGCGAAGGAAGAAGTTGGTCACCTCTGCACGGAAATCTTTCGGATTGGCAATGCCCGCAGGCTTTTCAATTTTTTCCAGCTCTTCGTTCAGAACAGCTCTGCTCAGCATCTCTCCCGAATCGGGATCCCGATAATCATTCTGTTGTAACCAGTGATCGGCATACACCACATATTTTTCAAACATATTCTGCCCGTAGGTACTATATGACTCGATATAGGCCTTTTGTATTTCATCCGATATGTAAGAAGCATATTTGGTGGCGAGCACAGACTTTATAATGGTAAGGTATTTTTCCTCCGTCTCTTTATCCAGCATCATCCGGACTACTTCTTCTTCCAGTACATAGAGCAGATGTACCGGATTGGCAGCAATCTCTTCGCTGTCAAAATTAAACACACGGCTAAGTACCTTGAAAGCAAAACGAGTGGATATTCCGGTCATACCTTCGTTGATACCCGCTTCCTCTTTATATTCCTGCAATGATTTTGCATTCGGATCCGTTTCTTTCAATGTCTCTCCGTTATACACTCTCATCTTGCTGTACAAGGAAGAGTTTTCCGGTTCCCGGATACGGGTCATTACAGCAAATTGTGCGAGTATATCAAGCGTCTTCGGAGCACAGATTGCCTCTTTCAGAGAACTTTCCCTGATTAGCTTTTCATAGATTTTTATTTCCTGATCTACCCGCAGACAATAGGGGACCTGTACCTTATAAATCCGGTCAAGGAAAGCTTCATTCTTTTTATCATTGATAAACTTCGCCCATTCCGATTCATTGGAGTGTGCCAGAATGATTCCATCAAACGGAATGGCTCCGATGGGTTCAGTACCCTTGTAGTTTCCTTCCTGTGTAGCTGTCAGCAACGGATTCAGCACCTTGATGGGCGCTTTGAACATCTCCACAAACTCCATTACCCCCTGATTTCCAAGACACAATCCACCTGTGTAGCTATAAGCATCCGGATCACTCTGCTGGAAGTGAGCCAGCTTCCGGATATCAACTTTTCCAACCAGTGTAGAGATATCCTGATTGTTTTCATCTCCGGGTTCCGTTTTGGACATAGCCACCTGATCCTGCATGGACGGATACATCATGACTACCCTGAACTGATTGATATCTCCTTTGAATTCCTTAAGCCTTTTGACAGCCCATGGACTCATGCTGAAAGGTATATATCTGGCCGGAATACCGTATTCTTTCTCGATTTCCTTTTTATAATCCGCAAAAAGACCCAACGGACTTTCAAATACAGGACTCAGCTGATCTCCCGCCTTGAGCACATAGATCGGATTGATCTGCATGAGTTGCTTGATCTTTTCCGCAAGAGAGCTTTTTCCTCCGCCAACCGGTCCCATGAGATACAGTATCTGCTTTTTCTCTTCCAGTCCCTGAGCAGAGTGACGGAAGTAGGAAACGATTTGCTCTATCGTGCTTTCCATCCCGTAAAACTCTCTGAAAGCCGGATATACTTTGATTTTCTTGTTGAAAAACAGGCGGCTCAGGACCGGATCTTCACGTGTATCAATGATTTCCGGTTCGCCAATGGCGTCCAGCAGCCTTTCAGCAGGTCTGGCATACACCTTCGGATCTTTTCTGCACAACGTCAGATACTCACCGACAGTCATTTCCTGACTGACGCTGTTGTAGTTGTTTTTTATTTTGTCAAATATGCTCATATGCTTCATTTCTTTGGTTTACAAATCAATAAAATTCACGAATGAGCCTGAAACGGTCGATAAAAAATCGGGGAGGAGGCATCAGCTGAAAAAAGCCGAAACAGATTCAGGTTTATTTTCTGATCATAACAACGCTTTCATATACATTGCTGTATGATAAACGTGCGGTTATGATTTATTATATCTTATTTTATAAATAATCCGGATATTTTTATCTACTAATCTCAGAAAAGATAAAAAATCGCGGAATCATTGTTGATTTTTAAAGTTCTTTCCACAAAATCACTGATAAAAAATACGTATTTAAGTCAAAATAAGTTCTGCGAAAGCCGGGAAAGTAACACGATAAAATAAAAAAGAATAACAAAAATTATTAAAAAGCTTAATCACCGATACCGGAACAGTTAATGCAACTCCAGCTGTCTGATCCGTTCTTCGTAATCATATTGCAGATCTTCATGCAGTGACAAGCGAATCTTATCGGCAGCTTCCACTTGTTTCAGATACATATTGACCAATACCTTGTTTTCTTTATGAATCAGATCAGTCTTTTTTAATTCTTCACAAAAACAGATGATCAGCTCGAGTGCTGTTTCCTTATTGCCGGAATAGGAGATATACTTACGTACCAGTCTGAGAATACGCCGTATGGTTTTCTTCGCGAGATAGACGGATGCGTAATTTATGGCTGCGAATTCTTCTCTTATTTCTCCCGCTGCACTGGCCGCGAAGGCCCGCTCATCTCCGGATTCAAACAACAGATAGGTAAGTAATTCTTTCGTATCTTTTTTGTACCGGGCCAGACGCATGCATATATCGATCATTTCCTTTTCGGAGCGCTGACTCAATTCTTTCTTTAGTTCGCTGACTGTCGCTGCTTTCATCAACCAGATAGTTTGTTATTATTTGATGCTTAATCTTGTTTGCCGTAAACAAATTGAAACAAATATTTACGAAAAGCAATATAGCGTCAGATAATACGGGATTATCACTATCTTTATTCCTCTTTTTCACTATAGATTACAGTAGCTGGGATGAACTGGACAGACATATATTCCGATAAACGTTCCGAACGTGACAAACGCTCTGATTATGCCCGCAGCGAATATCAAATAGACTTTGATCGTTTGATTTTTTCCTCAGGTTTCAGACGGCTGCAAAACAAAACGCAGGTTTTTCCGCTTCCAGGATCAACCTTTGTGCATAACAGGCTTACTCATTCGCTGGAAGTCGCAAGTGTCGGCCGTTCCCTCGGGAAAATTGTCGGGACCAAAATAGCTCAGGCCCATCCGGACTTTGCCGAATCGGACTCAGCCTTTTACACATATGAACTGGCCAATGTAATCGCAGCTGCCTGCCTGGCTCATGACATCGGCAATCCTGCGTTTGGTCATTCGGGAGAGAAAGCCATTTCGAATTATTTTACGGAATCCGAATCCACGTTAATTGATGGAGCAAAGCTCCGCAGCTACTTTTCCGGACAGGAATGGTGCGACCTGATTCATTTCGAAGGCAACGCTAATGCCTTACGTATTCTTACCCATCAGTTTAACGGCAAGTCGCAGGGCGGACTGATGCTTACCTATTCCACGCTGGCGGCTATTCTGAAATATCCCTGCGAATCTGTAGCAATGAGCAAAACGCTGAAGCACCGTAAAAAATACGGATTCTTTCAGACCGAGAAGGAAACGTTTTTCAGAATCTGTCAGTCACTCAATATGATCAGGGAAAGTGAGGAACCCATTGCCTTTAAACGACATCCATTTGTATACCTCACGGAAGCTGCGGATGATATCTGCTATCGGGTTATTGATCTGGAAGACGCTCAGCGGCTGGGCATACTATCCGCCAGAGATGTAGAGGAACTGCTACTTAACCTCATGAAAGAGCAGGAGGAAAATACGGAGAAGATACAAAGTACGCTGAGCCGAATAAGTGATCGCAACGAACGAATCGGATATCTCCGTGCCCGCAGCATCAATACTCTGATCAATCAGTCTGTCGATCTGTTTATGCGCCATACGGAAGCTATACTTTCCGGCTCTTACAACGAAACACTGCTTGACAATCTTCAGGATAGCTGTCCCGCTTTGCAGGCTATTCAGAAAATTTCCGTCGAGAAAATCTATAACCACGAAACGGTGGTAGAAATCGAGATCGCAGGTTACAACGTAATGTCTGATCTTCTGAAAATGATGGTACCCGCTGTGCTAAAGTCTGATCCCGGACATAAAGATAGTAAGATTCTTCGTCTGCTTCCTGCCCAGTTCCGGTTTTCTCCGGAGGCAAGTCCGTATGAAAAAGTATTATCCGTACTCGATTTCGTATCCGGCATGACGGATGAATACGCAACAGAACTGTATCGGAAGGTGTACGGAATTGAGATTCCGAAGCATCGGTAAAGAGTAAAAGCTCCGGGCTGTTCCATAGCAACCCGGAGCTTTTATCGTTTTATTTTACTATCAGCTTTTCTGTATAGACCGACTCATCCATGGTGACCTTGACCAGATAAACTCCGGGAGCTACTCCGGCCAGTTTCCAGTTGAGCGTTATTTGTTCCTGCTCTGACAGGAAACCTTCGAATAACTTTTCCTTAAGTATCCCGGAAACATCAAATATTTCGACCAGGCCTCGTGAGGCAGCAGCAGCTTGCAGTGCTATATCTGCATGTGTCGAAGCAGGATTGGGATAGCACTGTATAACTGATTTATCAGAATGCGAAACCGTATTTGCCAGTCGTGAAGTCAGACCGGAACCCTTTACATACAACGTAATACCTAATTGGTAACCGACCTGACCACTTCCACTGATGGAAGAATAAGGCGTAGCAGTCAACTCATTGAAACCGGGAATAAGCGTACCCGCATTCAGATTGCCGTTATTATCTCCGAAGAGACTATAAGGAGCCTGATTCTCCAATCGGTTTGTGCTTCCATAGATTAGCCGCACACTACCGACAGTAGCCGGATGAGTATTGGCAACTATGGCAATCTGATCGGTCGGTAAGTGATCCAGATTGATTTCTGTATATTGCGTCATGGTCCGTATGGGCTGATTCGTTTCGGCATTGTACAAAGTAAAATGAGATATATATTGACCGCTAAGCACTATTACCGAGTCTATGGTAAACCTGAGGCTCCTTGTATACAACAATTGCCCGGTTCCATTGCTTCCTGAGTATTCTTGCGCCGTAAGCCAATGATTTCCCATTCTCAGGTTTGTTACTGGATGATAATCGCCGTTATTATCGCCTCCTAAAGCAAAAGGAGCTACACTTTCAATTCTGTGCTCTACATTATCAACCGTAAAAACCACACTTCCGGGATTACCGACCGGATTGTAACGGATATTAATTTTACGGGTCGGAAACATTCTTATGACTGAATTGTATTCAATACCAAAAATATCTTCATCCGATGTTGCATCTACAAGAGTAAAACGATCGGGAGAGAGGCTCGATTCGAAATACCGGCTGTCGGATCTCGTCACCGCTCCCGAATTATCAGTCACTCTGGCCCATACATTATACCATCCATATGATTTTTCGATAGTGTAGGTATATGGAGCAGTTAAATCTTCACCGACTTTTTCGTCATTGATATAAAACTCTACTTTTATAATTGTACCATCCACGTCTTGCGCGTCAGCTTCCACAATTATATCATCACCATCTGCAATAGGACCTTCCGGAATGACTATCGCAATAGTAGGAGTACGGTTTACATACGGAGATAGCCGCGTCCCGGAAATCGGCCTTTCGTATGTATTATCCGGAAGCTGCCAGCCCACTGCCAGATGATCTGTTCCGGCATTCTGCTTATGTAAGGCCTCTATATAGTATTTTTTCCCTGCTTCCAATACGATGGATGCGGATTGCTGAGATGGAAACTTATTCCACTGAAGGGGATCGGTAAAAGTGGCTACAGAAGCAACCTTTACCTTATTTGCCGGCGACTCATCGGTGCTCAGCCACAATTCGCTGGCATCGTTGCTGGAAATCCAGAACCGGTAACTGCCGGAAGCAGGCGCGCAGACATATCCCCGATAACGTGCTCCGTAAAACGTTCCGACATTGGATGGACCAGCAAAGGAAGTCAACAGGAAGGAAGTATCCGGTATGCTGGTTTCAAATGGTACAGATACAATGGTCGTTCCGGTTTCATTACCCCAGAATTCTCTTAATAAACTTCCGGAAGAAAGACACTGGGACGGGTTGGTATTGTGTATCCATAGTTGCATTTTCCGGGGACTGGAATTGTCATAAGGACTGTTTTGCGTGGTAAAAAGAAGATTACCGTTAAGATTAAACAAACTGCCACTTCCTATCAGTGAAATGGAATACTCATCTCTGAATGTCGATGTGTTTGTCAGATCCGTGGAGAAAAGCTGCCGGTAATTATCCGGATTATAGAGTCCTGTATAATCAAATGCGCCATCATCTTTTGCGAAAAAGAGCTTATCATCAATGACCACCTCACGAGCTGGTACATCCATGGCCGGATCGGTAAAATAACCACTACCTGACTCTGTTCCATCAGTTTTATAGTGCCCGAAAAAATACCCGCTCTGACCGGTGACACCAAACACAATATGATTATTCAACTCAGTGATATTCCATATTGCTACATCACCTCCATAGCCAACATCTTTGACAAATGACCCATTCTCAGTACCATCGGTTACAACCATATAAGCATTGGTACCGTCCATGATCATCAGAAAAAATATTCCATTCATGATACGCTGATCCATATTGCCGTAAAAAGGGACTCTGAGTACTTTATAAAGACTGGTTCCCATATTTGTACCATCGGTTTTCCATAGAGACATCTCACCTGAAAGATGAGAATAGGCAGAAAAATACACATGATCTTCTTTGGTATAAAACAACGAGACGTCAGAATAGGCAGAGGGTGCGTCCACATCCTTTATAAGGATCGTACCAGGCTCTGTACCGTCGGTTTTCCATACATTCTGTTTCTGAGTAGCATCATTTGCTACAAAAAATACCTCATTATTGGCTGTAAGAATCGTATTTCCGACAAAACCGTTAGGTGTTCCCGGGTAGACATCCTTAATCAGCACCGTTCCGGCCGAACTACCATCGGATTTCCATAATTCGGTTCCGTGCGTACCATCATTTCCTCCGAAATAAAGAACCCCGTTGCTCTCCCATAATCCCCTTATATAACCACTGCCTGTACCGGCCCAGACATCTTTGACCAGGACCGTACCACCTGTCGTGCCATCAGTCTTCCAAAGCTCCTTGCCGTGCGTAGCATCAGTTGCCTGAAAATACAGTGTACCGCCAACCTGCAGATAGTCGACATATTCGACCCCGTTACCGGAACCGGCATATATATCTTTTAGCAGAATCGTACCACCTGTCGTACCATCGCTCCGGTACAGCTCTCTCCCTTCCGCTACAGTAACAGCACTGAAATACAAGACAGAACCGGATTTATAAATATTCTCTATCTGTGGGGAAGAAAATGTACTGAGCAGATAGGTTCCCGGTTCTGTCCCGTCGCTGCGCCATAACTGACCGCTTCCGCTGACAAAGTACAAAAGATCACCGATCGTTGTGACAGGTGTGGGGCTGGTAAAACCATTTTTAACAAGGACGGTTCCCCCGGCAGTCCCATCGGTCACCATCAACGAGTCTCCGGAGGTAAAAAAGACAAGATTATTTCCCTGAATAAAGTTCAAACTGGCATTCGGGATTGTGCCTACCAGCATTGGCTGCGCAGACACCGCGCCCGCCCATAAAACGGACAGGCAGAGCAAAATTTTTTTCATAGCTTGGTTGATTTAAAAAAGTTTAACTCCAAAGTACGAAAAAAACAAATTCGCTAACCAGAACCTGTAAATATTTAATTCACAACTATTAACAAATATTCTCTACGTTTCTGAATCACCCGACGGAATCAGTTGAATTATCCGAATAGAATACATGCAAAACAGCAGATAAAACCATCACTCCCAGACAGCCAATGGCATTAAACCATAAAAATCCGATATCAGAGGTAAAATACAGTATGATTACTATTATTTCCGATATAATAGCAGCCCAAAGCACTGACCGTCCTTTTACAAACTTCATATAAAAAGCTGCAAGAAACATTCCCAGAATGGTTCCATAAAACAATGACCCGATTATATTAACGGCTTCGATCAGATTTTCCACAAGTGACGCAAACAGAGCGAATGCTATTGCCAGTACTCCCCACAGTGCGGTAAATAGTTTGGACATAAATACATAATGCTTTTCATCTGCATTCTGCCTGTATACCCGCTTATAGAAGTCAACCAGGGTAGAAGAGGCCAGCGCATTCAGCTCGCTGGAAGTGGATGACATGGCTGCACAAAAGATTACGGCAATCAGTAATCCAACGAGCCCTGCCGGCAGGTAGGTCATTACAAAAGTGATAAAAACATAATCCGAATCACCGGTTTCCGCTTTGGGATTAGCTTCCTGAATCAGCTCTTTAGTCTGTTTGCGAATATGCTGATTTTTCTCGTTCAGCTGCATCATAGTTGCCTGCAAGGACTCCTGCGTAGCCTTATCATTGGCATGAACAGCATCTACGTAATCAGAAACTGTTTCCTTTTTTCTGTCAAAATTAGCTGAATATTCATTCTCCAGTCCCTGATATCTGTGCAGAAAATCAGCATTCTGGCTCAGATTATTTATCTCTGTCTCATTGAAAAATACCGGTGGCTTTTCAAACTGAAAAAACACAAATACCATGACTCCGGTAAGCAGGATCAGAAACTGCATCGGGATTTTCAGAATCCCGTTGAAAAGTAATCCAAGACGTCCTTCCTTCAGTGATTTTCCGGATAAATAGCGCTGAACCTGTGACTGATCGGTACCAAAATAGGAGAGGGACAGGAATAAGCCACCTGTTATTCCGGACCAGAAGGTATACCGCGAATTAAAATCAAAAGAAAAATCTACCGCATTCAGCTTTTGCATTGCACCGGCAACATGCATGGCTTCCATAAAACCGACTTTTTCCGGCAGAAGGTACAATACATAGCCAAAAGCCACTACCATTCCAATCAATATGACCAGCATTTGCTGCTTCTGCGTCTGACTTACCGCCTTGGTACCTCCCGATACGGTATATATAATCACAAAAAGTCCGATGAAAACATTCGTTACATTGAGCGACCAGCCAAGTATGGAGGACAGAATAATAGCCGGAGCATAAATAGTAATTCCGGCTGACAGTCCTCTGTTTAGCAGAAACAGAAATGCCGCCAGTAAACGGGTTTCAAGGTTAAACCGTTTTTCAAGAAACTCATAGGCTGTATACACATTGAGCTTATAAAAAATCGGAAGAAATGTAGTACAGAGAATGACCATGGCAAGAGGTAATCCGAAATAAAACTGTACGAAGCCCAGACCATCATCAAAAGCCTTGCCCGGTGTCGAAAGAAAGGTAACAGCGCTCGCCTGGGTAGCCATCACGGATAAGCCAATGGTATACCAGCGCATATCCTGATCACCTTTCAGATACCCCTCTATGTTCTTAATTCCGCGATTCTTTACAATCCCGTATATGGCAATAAATGCCAGTGTTCCCAACAGAACAATCCAATCAAGCAGACTCATTTAAAACAGATTACTCAAATAATAAAAAAAGATTACTTCCAGCGCCAGAAATCCGATTACCACTCCGTATATCCGACGCCATTTCCTTTGCTCGCTCTTCGGTTCCGGATTATTTTCTTCCATTATATGCGATCAGGTTAATAAACAGTTTATATGCTCCCGGCACACCGGCAGGTAACTGCCTGAAAAAGGCAAGTCCGGTATATATAAAAGAGCCATTTCCATATCTGGCTATCAGCAGACCACCGTTGAGAAACTCTTCACCCGGATCCTGAAAACCGAGTATTGTTTCATACTGCTCTGCCCAGGTATCTGCAAAATACAAGCCTCTTTCCTGTACCCAGCCACTGAAATCGGCATCGGTAATTTTATTGGGAATATTCAGCACAGCGTGTTCAGGCTTTAAAACAGAGAAAGGGGAGTCTTCAACAGTAACGCGATCTCTGGACAACGTAAAAGGATATGGGCCGATCTGCTCTGTTTTAAGTCCCCGGTTGACATTGTACTGCACGATCAGATTCCCGCCGTTTTTAACAAAGTCAAGCAGCTTTGTATTCAGAAAGCTCAGCTCTTCCCAGATATTATAGGCTCTGACTCCGGTTATAATCACATCATACCTCGACAAATCTGCAAGAGCAAGCTCATTTATACTCAAAATATCTACTTTGTATCCTATTGACGAAAGCACTCCCGCTACTTTATCACCGGCTCCCTGCACATAGGCAATACGCTCGCTGGTTCTTGCAATATCTATTTTGGAGAGCGTAGCTTCACTTTCCGGAAACACTGTCTGGGTCAACATATGGGGATAGGCGACAATCGATATTCCCTTTCCTGATTCCTGCTTACCGTGCTCACTTATATACGTTGCGCTTACATTGCCTGATGCAGATCCGGCTGGCGGGATTATGGTAAAGGATACCATTTTTTCTTCACCTGCCTTCACCAGGCTGACATCCGCAAGATCAGGCTGCACACGCCAGCTTTCAGGCACATTCAGGCGAACCCTGCCTTTCTGATTATCTTTCAATGCCTTCACATTAATATTTACTGTCCTGGCCAGTGAAGATGTAAACACATAGGAAGGTTCGGTAAAGTTAAGGGTTACCTCCGGTGTTATTTCAAACGGACGGAACTGCTCTCCCGCAACGGGATCTGTCCATTGATAGACTACCGGAACATCGCAGACAACCTCCATTCCCTCAATCAGAAGAACAAATGTCACATATAAGGCCGGATTTCCTTCCGGCTTGCCAAGCAACTGGTAATCACTGGTAAAAAACAAATCATTTTCTATTGGTTTCCGGAGCCAATAGGGTTGCGAGTACAATGCATCGGAAGCTATATCCTTTTTTACATTCTGATTATATAATGTATTTTTCTTTAGTAACACAGAAGGCTCTACTTTATCCTTATCAAGGATTATCGTTTTCAATGTGGCTGAAAGAGCGCTCCGATTGATGGCTGATAGGGCAAGTTGAATAGTATCACCAGGACTTGCATAATACTTGTCGGCATATGCCTGCAGACGCAACCCCATAGCAGAAAGGATGAGTCCTTTTAATTCCTCCTTTTTATACGTTAGCAGGGGATTATCCTGCCGGGGCAACCCGGCAATTGTCTGATAAAGCTTTATCATGGACGGAACCGATTTTTCGGGATGCATATCATCAAACTCCCGGATGATCCTGCGAATGGCTGCATCTATTTTTTTACCGCCTTCAAAACGACTCCAGTCTGTTGTTATATTATCCAGCATTCCTTTTTCAGGTACAGACCCGAGTCTATGCTCAAGATATTCAATATGCTCTCCCTGTCTCGGTGAGGTTCCGAAGCCCTGGCTTTTATGCATGCTCCGGCTAAGCGCGGCAATTTCAGAATACGTTTTTCCCAGCAAAGGATTATAGACTCCGATATTCTCTTTGATGTATTTTCTGCCGGTTTCCGCATAAAAACGTTCCAGGTCCGGCTTGAACCAGGTACTGGAATTAAACAAGAGTCTCTCAGCCTGCCATACACCAACATATTTCAGCTGCTCAGGAAAACGAGCGGGATCTGCGGCACCCTCAAAAGCTTCCATTGCCAGAATAGCTGATGCAGAGTGGTGTCCATGTCCATAATATTCATAATCCGAAAACCGGGTAATAATTATATCGGGACGAAATTTGCGAATAACCCATACAACATCATGCAATACACTGTCTTTATTCCATTTGGTAAAGGTTTCTTCCGGCGATTTGGAAAACCCGAAATCGTAAGCTCTTGTAAAAAACTGTTCTCCTTTATCAATCTTTCGTGCTTCAAGAAGTTCCTGCGTACGGATAAGCCCCAGAAGCGCTCCCTGTTCCGTTCCGATGAGATTCTGTCCTCCGTCGCCCCTGGTGAGAGAGAGGTAAGCAGTACGAGCCAGCAGCTCATTATCAATATATGCAATAAGACCGGTATTCTCATCATCCGGATGTGCGGCCAGATACAGTACAGAAGCGGTATTAGCGAATTTTTTCAGCCCCAGACGAATTTCCGATGAATTTAATGCATGCAGGGACTGAGCCTGCAGATACTGCGTAATCAGAAAAAATGTAATGATTGTAAAACGAAAAAATGAAACCATGTTTTTATATATGATGAAACTCTAAACTTATAAATTATCTTTTTTCAAGCCAAATTATGAAGGATTCGTTCGCTTACGAAATGAGTCCCGCAGCAAAGTATTTGATGTCTGTAAAATTTCAACGATATTACCATTTCATATCGGATTTGTACAACATTCTTCTATACCAGGCTCATGACATTAAGACAACAAATTCTTAAACTGCTTTATCCGCTTGTGATGAAGTTCAACAAAAGCAGCGATAAAGGAGCGAAGCTTTTCAATAGCAATAATCGTGCTCCACTGCAATCCATATATCAGCTTACCATGAAAATGAATTCCGGTCAGGAAACTATTCTGGAAACGTATCGGGGCAAAAAATTACTTCTTGTTAATACTGCTTCTAACTGTGGCTTTACCAATCAGTATGATGAGCTGCAGCATTTGTACGAGCAACATTCTGACAAGCTGATGATCATCGGATTTCCTTCCAATGAGTTCAAACAGCAGGAACAATCCGATGACAAAGCGATTGCAGACTTTTGCCGGATTAATTTCGGTGTTACATTTCCCCTTGCATCTAAAACCCATGTGCTCAATGGGGAAAAGCAGAATGAAATTTACCGCTGGCTGACCCGACCTGATCTCAACGGCTGGAACAGTCATAATCCTGACTGGAATTTCAGCAAATATCTGATTGATGAAAACGGAGTACTCACGCACTATTTCGGACCTTCTGTTTCTCCACTGGGTGATGAGGTAAGAAAAGCCATAATCCGATAGCGACAATACTTACTGACCAGTGAAATTCGGGCAACTATTCCAATGAAATGACGCAAACAACATTTTTAATCATAAGCTTTCTGTCTTTGCTTTTACTCTTCTTAGGAACAGGCAGAAACAAAAAGGCTCTTACTATATGTATAGTTTGGCAAACTATTGCAGGAACTATCGCAATCCTACACATCTTTGAAGAAAAACCCAACCTCTTTCCATTAGTGATTTTCGGAACAGTTATACTGACTTTTCTGATGCTAAAACAAATAGACAGACAAGTACTAAATCCAACAATTTTATTATCCATTCATATTTTAAGAATACCTGTAGAATTGGTTTTATACCAACTGTTTTTACAACATAAAATCCCAAGCTTAATGACATTTGCAGGCTGGAACTTTGATATATTGATCGGACTCTCAGCATTGATCATTTTACTCTATCAAATATCATCCAAAAGAAAGGTAAGCAGGCATTTTTCTATCATTTGGAATATTATCGGAATTATTTTTTTGCTGTTTATCGTTTCATTGGCAATTTTATCTTCGCCTTTGCCTATCCAGCAATTTGCGTTTGCTCAGCCAAACATTGCTGTGCTTGAGTTTCCGTATTGCTTCTTACCGACTTGTGTTGTGCCGATAGTTCTAATTTCACATATTTTACTAATCAACGAACAAAAGAAGCGCTGCGGCTAACAGTCTGGTCAATCTCTTTAGCCTTTTCTTAGCTGAGCCAACGGTTCACGACACGACTACGTTCGAAGCTTTTGGCTTCTATTGCCCACTCTTTCACTAGCCCACTGACTGATAAATACAACCAACATATGCCGAACTTTGGAGTTTGGCTCATTATGGAAGAGCACAAATCTATTTTCAGGCTTATATCCCTGAGTCTGGAGTTTGCGGGAAGTATTGCCATTGTATGCGGAGCATTATGGGCTATTATCGGCTCACTTCGGCTATTTTTAAAAAAAAGAGAGCAATCTGCTGTTTACAAATACTTTCGAAAAACCCTCGGAGAAGGCATTCTTCTTGGGCTGGAACTTCTGGTTGCCGCAGACATAATCAACTCAGTAGCAGTCGAACCGACTTTTAAATCTATTGGTGTGCTGGGTCTGATAATAATTGTACGAACTTTTTTAAGCTTTACTCTGGAAGTAGAAATGAATGGCCACTGGCCCTGGCAGAAAACTATACCTAATTCATCAAAAAGAGAGATCAGCTAAAAAATTGACTTAACTATTCACACACTATCTTCCTCCCTTCATACTTTAAGTAAAATATCCGAAAAGCTTCGGGGCAATAAAACCTGGGTATTCTACCCGGATTAATCAACTATTTTTTAAAAATATTCCTGTTTGCCCGTACTAATTCACTTTTTTACGTATATTTTCACTCAGTTGGTTTAGCTAAAGGACTTTAGGCTTACCAATATATTCTTTTATCTCTTTATTCTTTTGTATTAGTCATGGCATTGTCTGTATATTCTGGTATTCTCGGGAAAAAAAATGCTGCGCATCTGCTACGTCGGGCTGCAATGCACTGCTCGAGAAACACAATCGATGACTATTCAAATCTTTCTGCCGCAGAAGCTATTAGCCGTCTGTTTGAAGCTACTGAGTTTCCTTCTGCACCTGTTGACCCGGCAACAGGGTTAAGCTGGGTTGACCTCATACCGGCAGACAATGAAGATGACCCTCGCTATCAGAAATATTTCAAACGCTGGTGGCTCGGAGTTCTTCATGGTGCCGGGCTGACCGGTAATAATCCTGGCAAAATGGCTTTTCTTACCAGAGAGCGATTAGTATTTTTTCTTCATACCCATTTTACGGCTATTCAGGAAGTCATTAGTAGCAGCCGAGCCTTATACTTTCAAAACTCCTTGTTCAGATTATTTGCCCAATCCGAAGCAGACATAAATCTTTCATTTAAGGAACTGGCAAAAAAAATATGTCTGGATAACGCCATGCTTCTTTTGCTGGATGGAGAGTTAAACGTAAAAGGGCGCCCCAATGAAAACTTTGCCCGTGAATTTCTGGAATTATATACGATAGGAAAGGGGCTTCCCGGACATACACCCGTCGCAACAGATCCAGGTGATTATATTTATTTTACTGAACAGGACGTACAGGCTGCAGCCAGAATATTTTCAGGTTATGATTTTGACCGTACATTTCAGCTTCCGGATCCGGAAACAGGGCTTCCCAGAATCAAACCCAGACTGAATAATACAGGAATAGCGACACAGCATGATAACACGGCAAAGCATTTCAGCTTCCGTTTTGGCGAAGCTGTTATTCAACCGGACAGCACGCTTCTGAGAGGCAGTGACGCCACTGAAGAAAGCATGCATGACGAGATTGATCAATTGATCAGCCTGCTGTTTGAGCAGGAGGAAACTGTACGAAACATCTGCAGAAAAGTATACCGTTTCTATGTATATCATCATATACCGGCAGCTGTTGAAAATACCGTTATCGCAGAAATGGCCACCGTGTTCAGAGAAAACAACTTTGAGCTAGTACCACTCATCAAGGCATTGCTTGCAAGTAAACACTTCTATGATGCTACTGAAAACTCGGTAGCTGACGGCAATTACGGAGCGCTAATCAAATCTCCGCTGGATCTTTCCATAGCAACTCTTTCTTTTTTTAACTATGAGCTTCCGGATCCATACAGTGATTCAGCCCGTTTCTATGAGCTGACGGGAGATCTGCTGGATGTCATGCAGGAACAGGGTATGCACTTCCTAAATCCATATGATGTGGCAGGTTATGAAGCGTATTTCCAATTTCCTTTATTTAACCGTAACTGGATATCAGCCAATTCTCTTACGTATCGTTACAAGTATATTGCCGATCTGGTAAGCGGTAAAAACAGCATAAAACCGGACCTGTTAAGCTTCATAAAAAACAATTTCGATCAGGACACACCCGATCCGGAAGGACTCACCAAAAGCATTTTGTCATACTGTTTTCCGATGTCCGAAGAGGGGGATGAAATCACCCCGGAACGGGTCAATTATTTTGTATCACGTTTTCTGCGGCTTGGTACCGGCCTGCCACAGGGGCCGGTTGTCTTCTGGAATTTCAGCTACAACAATGCAGACACCTACACCGAAAGCAGGGATGATGCAGACGGCATGCTGCAGGATCTTTTCAATGTTATTATGCAGTCCCCGGAGTATCAGCTATTTTAAAAATTCCACATGAAAAGAAGAGACTTTGTAAAAAAACTTTCGGCAGTCAGTACTATTCCTTTCATGCTGGATGGGATTGTCTTCAGAAACATGTCATACGGAGCTCCGCTGCAAAAGCTGGCAGCTCTTTGTCCCAATGACAATGTGCTGATCATACTGCAACTTCACGGTGGAAATGACGGGGTAAACATGCTTGTTCCCTATACCAGCTACGATTTGTACTACAATGCCCGTCCCAATATTGCCCTGCCGGAAAACGGGCGCAGAAAACTGATTACACTGGACAGTACACTTTCAAACGAACAGCAAATCGGACTGCATCCTTCCATGACCGGAATAAAAAGCCTGTATGATCAGGGGAAAGTAAATATTGTTCAGGGAGTTTCCTATGAAAACCATAACGGGTCACATTTCAGAAGCCGGGACATCATGTTTATGGGCGGAGGAGCCAGTGAATATATGAGTTCAGGATGGGTAGGCCGCTATCTGAAAAACCATTACAGTCCTTCGCAATACCCGGACGATTTTCCCAATGCAGATATGCAGGATCCGCTTGCACTGGAATTTGGTAATGAAGTATCCCTGGTGTTTCATCAGGGAGATAATATAACAACCTCCATTGCGATCAATGACCCGGAAGATTTTTTTAATCTTGTTACGTCTCTGCCCGGCTTCGAAGATATCGAGGGAGAAGATCCGCGTGGATTACCGCCAGCTATTCTTGACGGCACCCCATACAGCGATGAGCTTAAGTGGATTCTAAGCCTCGAGCAAAAGACCGATCAGTATGATGATCGTCTGCTTGAAGCATACCGGGCTGGAAAAAGATTTGATCCGGGTGTCATATATCCGGAGACTTACCCGTTCAAAGCTCCCAGCGACCGGTTGAAAAATCCGCTAACCGGTCCGCTGAAAATCATCACCAATCTGCTTAGCGGCGGCTGCAAAACCAAGGTGTTTCTGGTTCGGATCGGCGGATTTGATACACATGCCGAACAGGTAGATCCTTCGGACCGGACCATGGGAAATCATGCTGCACTTTTGTACCATATATCCGAAGTAATGAAAGCGTTTCAGGAAGATCTGCGACAGAGGGGTCAGGAAGAACGTGTTCTAACCGTTACAACATCCGAATTCGGGCGCAGAGTATATTCAAACGGGAGCTACGGAACCGACCACGGTACAGGTGCTCCTGTCATGCTGTTCGGCAGCCGGGTAGAACCGGGAGTAATCGGTATCAATCCGGATATGCAAAAAGATAATGTGGACATGCAGCACGATTACCGCCAGCTGTACGCGAGCCTGCTCAAAGACTGGATGTGCGTGGATCCGGAACTTGTCGACAGAGAGTTCGGTGTTTTCTATGGTGACTATAACGGAAGAGGCACAACCCTGCCGCTGATAAGACAGGATGCGGTTGGTATCAGAGATTTTATCTATCAGCGCTTTCGTCTCAACTCCTGCTATCCCAATCCGGCTACACATACAACCGTTATTTCGTTTTACATCAATGCTCCTTCACCGGTTGAAATCAACCTGATCGACACAAACGGGCAAAAAATACGCACCATATTGAAAGATTCACTCAACATGGGAGAGCATCAGATTACCGCAAATCTCAGGGGTTTGCCACCCGGATTATATTATTATGAAATCAAAGCCGGAATATTGCAGGACACCAAAAAGCTTATCATTGCCCCATGAGACAACAGTGTGTTTTTTTTCTCCTGCTACTTCTTACATGCATTGCACATAACAGCTTTGCCCAGCGTGTACAAAAGCGGGCAACGAGCCCCTCTGGTTTAAATGATTTTCTGGACAAACAGCTTTTCATCGGAATACGCGGAGGAATGACACTCGCCAAAGCGCTTCCAACAGAACGATATTCTGTATTTAGCAGTACTACCGGAAATTCTTCCCGCTACGACAAAAACTATCATAATTTCAGTTCTCCCGGGCCTGTTGCCGGAATTGACATTACATACAAATATCTTGGTTTATCGGTCAGCCTGCAGCCAAACTACCGGCGTTACCGGTTCATCTATGAAAATGATTATGTATGGAGAGACAGTACCGGAGAATGGAGTCTTGAATTAAACTACAGACAAGGCAACCATCTGGATTATATAGAAATTCCCGTATTTGTCCGGTATGAATTTCTTCAGGGTGCTTTGAAGCCTTTTATCCAGGCCGGACTTACCTATGGCTATCTGTTCAGCGCAGGCAAGTCAGTATACATATCCGGGCAGGACGCAGCATCAGGCGGACAGTCATTTGACGCTGCTCCGGTATCAGAAAACGCCCGGGAGCTTTTTATCAAATCACAGCTGGGTTATGCGGCAGGAGCAGGGCTAAGCTGGGATATCGGCAATATCCGGCTGGTATTTGATGTCGTGTACCGAAGGAATACACATATTATCACAAATCGCGAACAACGGTTTACTCACAATCGTCTGGCTGGTTCGGGAGATGCCATGGATGATATCAAACTCAGATCATTTACATTCAGCATTGGCTGCCTGTTTCCGACCCGATTCCTCAATGCGCAATATTATAAAACCTCGAAGTAACGCTTCAATGCATATATTCAAACTGATTCATTATTGTCTGATACTATTGATCGCAGGCTTCTGCTCTTGTGGTATTAAAAAAAATAACGAAGCAGAACCTCAGACCACAGTTAAGATCTATGACAATGAAAGTTATACAGACTCTTATGAATCTGTAGACCTGACTCAGACAACAGACAAGGGATTTTTGATACTGGCAGAAAGACGCGATTATCAAAGCGATTTTCCCCGGATTACTATTCTGAAAACAGACGAATACGGAATTTTCAACAGTGAAAATAAGTTGCCGGATGATTTCGTCAATCCGGTCGGGAAGCTTATAAAAACACCCGCCGGGTACTATTTTTTCTGTATGAACAGGCTCACACTTCAAAGCAAACTGATTCTCGTAACAGAAGAAGGCACATTTACCGAAGTTACCGAACTACCACTTACCTATCCGCTTGCTGCTGCCTGGGATCAGGGTTCAGGCCAGCTAATGCTGCTGAGCTACGACCGGGAGGAAAAAGAGATGGTTGTTTCCATGCTTAACCCTGCCGGCCAGTCACGCTCTCAGCAACGATTTGAAATCGGATTCGGTGATTTTGATGCGGAAGCTTCCATCATAAAGCATTTTGCAGGCACAGGCCCCAGGCTTCCTTTTTTCTGTGGCACAAACGGAGCGGGGCTTTATTTTTTTAACGGATATTACCGGTACGCTCTGTCGCTTGTTTTATACAAGGCCGGAACAGGTATTCCGCAAACAGTAATTTACGGCTACAGAGATGAGCGGTCAATCAACAGCGCCATTGCATGGGACAATAATTTCGCCTTCTCAAAATCCGAATATGGGTCTATGTACTTTATTCCCAACTGGGAAAACAGTGCCGGTCTTCTTTCCGGTAGTGATATCAAAGGATATCCGATTCCGGAGATCAAAGAAAACTCACCGGTTACTGTAACCAAAATTCCAGTCAACAATACTGAATATGTAGTATATGGCACTAGTACACGCAACGGTCAGATCGGATTATATTTTTATACAGGAAGTGACAAACGCCTGGCCGGGAACCATTACCTTGGCTTTACCAATCCCTACGAGATCAACGCACTTACTGCGACCAGTGATGGTGGTATTGCCATTGCCGGGCAAACCTGGATTGCCGGGCGATTTTCAAGAATATGCCTGTTCAAGCTCTCCAAGGACGATCTTTCGGACATTATCCATTAAAAATCAAAAGCATAACATAAACCAGCAGCCTCGGTTTACAACTGAAGACAACGATTACGTTTAGTATGAATAATCTGGAATCAGCTGCCGCCTTTCATCTCAAAACGGATTTTTTTGCAAAAGGAATAACACGATCTGAGGATTTTCGCAAAGAATCGTTACAAAAACTACGAAAAAGTATCCGGAAGAACGAGGCCTCGATTACACAAGCGCTTTATACAGATCTTGGTAAACCGGAACTGGAAGCTTACACCACCGAAATAGCTATAGTTTATAAAGAGTTAAACCACTCACTCCGCAAGCTGAGCAACTGGATGAAGCCACAAAAAATCCCGGTTTCTCTGGTTCACTTTCCTTCTACATCCCATATTTACCCCGAGCCTATGGGTGTTGTCCTTATAATTGCTCCCTGGAACTATCCTTTTCAATTGATTATGGCTCCTTTGATTGCTGCAATATCAGCCGGCAACTGTGCCATACTCAAACCATCCGAAGAGGCTCCTGCGACTGAGAAAATTATTAAAAAGATCATCAGCGAAACATTCTCAGACGAATATATTTCTGTTATTACCGGCAACGGATCAGAAGTCGTTCCATTCCTGTTCAGGAACTATCGTTTCGGGCATGTATTTTTTACAGGCAGCACAGCCATAGGCAAAAAAATCGCGGGCTATGCAGCTTCTGCACTTACACCCGCAACGCTGGAGCTCGGCGGAAAAAGCCCGGCTATCGTAAGCGAAGATGCGCATCTGAAAATCGCAGCCAGAAGAATTGTCTGGGGCAAATTCATGAATGCGGGTCAGACATGCATCAGTCCGGACTACCTAATAGTGCATAAGACCGTCAAAGAACCTCTTATGGAATATATGATTGAGTCTATCCGGGAGTTTTATGGTACACATGACCAAAAAAACAAAGCAATGGGGCGCATTATCAATGAAAAACGATATGAAAAACTAAAAAGCTATCTGCATCAGGGTAAAGTCATGACCGGTGGGACGTATGAAGACGAATCTCTGTATATCGCACCAACAATTCTGGACAATGTGAGCGTTGAGGATACGGTTATGCAGGAAGAAATTTTCGGGCCGGTTTTGCCTGTTCTGACATACGAGAAAACAGAAGATATCTTTGAAATTATTCAGCATAATTCTCATCCGCTGGCTTTATATGTTTTTACTGAAAACAGAGACTTCGAGCAACAGATTATCCAATCTGTTCAATTTGGTGGTGGTTGTGTAAATAATACGCTGATTCATCTCTCCGAACCGGATTTACCATTCGGTGGAATCGGCAACAGCGGAACCGGCAGGTATCACGGGAAAGCCGGCTTTGATGTTTTTTCACATATGAAAAGCATTGTACGTACCGCAACCTGGTTTGATGCCCCGGTCAAATATCCTCCATATAGCCAGATTAAGCGCAAGCTTATTCGCTGGATATTCCGCTAATAACAGCTTTTCATGGTGTTCTTATTACTCATTCAGAAATTCCAGCGCACGCTGCTCTGACCAGTATAGTCCTTCCGGATGGCGTGCATAAAAACCACAATGTCCGCCTTCCCTTGTCACTTCCAGTATGACCCGGTCATTCTGCTCCGCTTCATCATAGGGAAAGCATTGCGAAGAAAGAAACGGGTCATTCTGCGCATTTATGATCAGCGTCGGAATCCTGATATTGGGAATAAAAAAAACGGAACTATTAGAAGTCCAGTATTCTACGGCATTCTTATACCCAAACATCGGTGCAGTATAATGACTATCAAACTCCGCAAAGGTTTTCATATTTTTCAAAGGCGTACAATCAAACTTGTCAGGCATTAACAACGCTTTTTCTCTCACTTTTCGTGAAAGACTTTTTATAAATCTCCGCATGTATATTTTACTGCGTAACCTGGCCAGCTGGTACGAAGCAGACTCCAGATGACAAGGCACGGAAAAAACAACTGCCTTTTTTACATATTGTCTGGTCCGTCCTGTTTCTCCCAGAAACTTGAGTGTTATATTTCCACCCACACTAAAACCAATCAGAGAAACCGAAGAAAAGCCTTTCTGTACTGCATAATCGATTATAAAAGCCAGGTCCCCCGTTTCACCACTATGATAAAAACGGTATACTTTATTCAATTCGCCGCTGCAACCCCGGTAATTCCATGCCAGCACGTTAAAACCAGCCTTGTTAAGTGCAGCTACCATCCCCAAAACATAAGGTCTTCTGCTGTCACCTTCGAGTCCGTGGGAGATAATAACAAGCCTCTGATCGGAAGAATCGACCAGAGACCAGTCAAGATCGAGAAAATCTTCATCATGCGTAACGACACGCTCCCGGGAATAATTTATCCCGGCGACTTTACGGAAAATCGCAGGATAAATTGTCTGAAAATCTCTTGAAAATAGAAAGAAGGGGGATTTATATGTTGTATTTATTTTAACCGGCATATGTTTCAATCGGTGAAATTCTGGTTGACCGCCAGATTTCGTAATTATGAATTTCTCTTGCTGCATGCTTCAGAAACCAGGCCAGCAATGCCATATCATCTGCAAAGCCAAGCACAGGTAATACATCCGGAATAACATCCGTAGGAATCACTACATACAGCAATACAGCGATCCCAATGATCAGCTTGGGTTTGGAAAGGGCAGTATAATTATTCTGCAGGGCATCCTGAACCATAGCATACATATTCTTTATTTTCTGCCACATGTCTGCCACTGTCTTGCGTCCATGTTCATTCGTTGCTTCATTATAAAAGCTGGTAATTTCATCCTGCAGTTGCTCAGGATTATGAAAATACAAACTGGCTTTTTCTTTCAACGCTCTGAACAAAGGAGTTACTGAAATCATATGCCCCAAGTTCTTACCCATTCTGACAAATTTTCCAGGTTTTTCTGAAGAGTTGTCTGAATTACTGGCTCTATTCTCCATACCAATTTATGTTTCTTTTCATTAAATATAAGCCGGTGGCTCTTGCAATTGTTCTTTTCTTCAAAGAATACGTTCATCCTGCAAACGTTCCAGCGCTATAAAAACTGCCGCCACAGAACCGGATATAAACAGCTCCCTGCTTAAAATCATGGTTCTGATCATTACCGGCTCCACTTCAAGCACCTCAATTGATTCGGTTTCATCAAGGTTCTGCTCCGCAACCTTACGACAGTTTCTGGCAAAAAACACGTGAATATAATTTGTATCCTTGGTCGGATTATCAGCCAGCACTGCGATTTCCTCCATATTCCCGGCCATATATCCGGTTTCTTCCAGTAGCTCTCTCGCTGCTGCATCTTTCGGATGCTCTTCTGATTTATCATAAAACCCACCCGGAAGTTCTGTAACTATCCGTTGCAGCCCGTGCTTATACTGACGCACCAGAAGCACTTTGTTGCCTTCCGTAAGAGCAAAAGTCAGCACCACTTCCGGACGAACACTCACAAAATAATCATCAATCACCTTGCCATCCGGCAGGCGTACTTCATCTTTGCGCAGATAATACCATTGATTTTTGAATATATCTTCCTGCGCAAGTATTTCCCATTTCAGCATAGTACAACAAAGCTTCCCATAAAGGGGTTAATTTACTAAAGGGGTTCAAAAGTACCTATTACAAAGACTATATTTAAATACACATTATCATGCCTGAATTGCCGGAAGTTGAGATCTACAGGGAAAAGATAGAGTCGGATGGTCTGAACCGACGGATTAC
Source organism: Bacteroidota bacterium (assembly GCA_023392125.1). Lineage (GTDB taxonomy): Bacteria > Bacteroidota > Bacteroidia > Cytophagales > Cytophagaceae > SpSt-227. Next base: position 299,766 of record JAEVZS010000002.1, on the reverse strand, counting down.
AGGGGTAAAAGTACTGGACAAGGCTTTACTCGACGATCTTTCGGAAAAGAAACTGCAGCAAACACTCAAAGATCATAGCTTCACAAAAGTAAAACGCCTCGGTAAGTATCTCGGAATCGAACTAAGCAGCGGAGGTTGCCTGGAAGTTCATTTTGGTATGACCGGCAGCCTTTCCTTTTACGATAAAGGGCAGCATCCGGAATATTCAAAAGTGATCTTTGATCTGGAATCCGGGGAAAATCTGAGCTATATAGATCCCCGCAAATTCGGGCATCTGGCCTTACGAAACAATGTGGAAGAAATCAGAGACAAGCATGATCTCGGACCAGATGCGTTATCCATCAGGAAGAAAGATTTTGTCAATCATCTTCAAAGCTCCGGAGCCATGGTTAAATCCGCTCTTATGAATCAGTCCCTTCTGTCAGGAATAGGAAATGTGTATGCAGATGAAATTTTGTTTCAGTCACGCATACATCCTCAGACTAAAAGCAGTGATCTATCAAAAGAAGAGCTTGAAAAAATGTACCGGGAGATGAAAAAAGTATTGGATACCTCCATTAAATACATGCGCCATAAGCTTCACAAAAGCGCCTATGGAAAAGCACGCAAATCACTGCCTGATAGCTACATTCTTTCCAACAGAAAGCCTCATGCATCTTGTCCTGATTCATGCCAGGGAAAATTAAAAACCATTAAGGTGTCAGGCCGGACAACATACTATTGCCCGGATTGTCAGAAAAAAAAGTAAGCAGGGGAGATCTAAACAGACGTTTTCTCCAGGCCTGTCTTGGTTATTACAGATGCTTCCTGATAGCTTTCGTAATCGGTATTAATTTCCCACAGATCATTACCTCTGTTATGCAGTACATTTTCGGCAGCCATAAGCCCCATCAGGATACTGTGATCCTGATTATTGTATTTGAAAGCGCCATAACGACCGATTACCGTCAGGTTACTGACTGTTTTCAGGTATTCTTCTACCGGTTTGAGCTTATCTTTATACCCCTGGCTATAGACAGGGTAGCATTTGGGAATGCGATAGACAAAGCCGTCACTGATTTTCGCGTCTTTAATCAGCCCGGTGTCTCTGACTTCTTTCTTTGCAAGCTCAATCAACTCCGAGTCGCCCTTGTTCCAGAAATCATCGTGATCATAGCACCAGTATTCAAGTGTCAGTATGGTTGACTGCTCATCTCCGTTAATCTGGGGAACCCAGTTCCTGAAATTGGTAAGCCTTCCCATGGCAAGCTCCCTGGAATGGACATACAGCCAGTTGTCCGGGAAAAGGTCTTTGGCCTGTACATTCAGATATACCAGTATGGTATTTCGGAAAGTAAGTCCGTTTGCCAGGTCGTATATATGCTGTGGCACTTCCGGCAGTCTTTTTACAAGATGAGTAAGTGGCATGGAAGAAATCACATGATCATATTCCTTTACCGTGCCGTCTTCCAGTTCAATTGCATAGACGGTCTGATTTTTTGCCAATACCCTTTTCACCGGAGTCCCAAGACAGACATTTCCACCTTTTTGCCGGATAAAATCTGCCATACGCTCATAGATCATGCCGGTTCCTCCAAGCGGATAGGCAAACTGATCGATCAGGGTACGATGCTTATTGTTTTTTCCACCGGTAAACGCATTGCGTATCGCTTCCATCAGAGAAAGCTTCTTAATTCGCTGTGCAGCAAAATCAGCATCCAGCTCTTTGCAGCTTATTCCCCAGAGCTTCTCACTGTATGTTTTAAAAAAAACTTCAAACAGTCTTCTTCCGAAACGGCTTACGACCCAGTTTTCAAATGATCCGTCCAGCCTGGTCGGATTCAGTTTTTCCTTTCCATAGCTAAGCATGCAGGCGGCCGCTTCCAGCAGACCAAGGTTTTTCAGAGCATCCATTGCTTTTAACGGATAATGAAAAAACTTTCTTTTATAGTAAATCCGGGTAAGGCGATCAACCATATCGTAGTCCTGTCCGGCAACTTCAAGCCATAACCTGTTTACCCTGGTATCACTGCTAAAAAAACGATGAGGTCCGAGATCCACCCGCTGATTCCATAACTCAATAGTTTTGGCAAGTCCGCCAACACTGTTGCCTGCTTCATACAAATCTACCTGCGGATTCTCTTTGGAGATCTCGTATGCGGCTGTTATGCCTGCCGGGCCGGCCCCAATCACTGCTATTCTCATTCGGTGTCTAAAAGGAAATAAGAATCAAAAATATAAAACATCCTGCAATTTGAAAGTTAATTTTTGACTGCTTTTGGCAATAAATACTATTTTTGCCGAAAAACTGATAAGCATGGCCCGGAAGAAACTGATACGATTTGCAGAAAATGACCAGAGTGAGAATGTTATTCAACCAGGCAAAGAGCTGTTTACCAGTATCAGGGGAAACTGGAAATCGTTTTTCAAAAATTCCGGCCCGGTCGTACTTGAGATAGGCTGCGGAAGGGCTGAGTATACAACAGGTATGGCAAAGTTGTTTCCGGAAAAAAATTTTGTGGGAATCGACCTGAAGGGGGGGAGAATATGGAAAGGAAGCTCCGTTTCAAAAGAACTGAACCTGTCCAACACTGCGTTTTTGCGTATTATGATTCAGAATATTCAGGATTTTTTTGCTCCCGGAGAAGCGGATGAAGCCTGGATTACTTTTCCGGATCCGAGGCCTAAAGAAGGAGATGAGAAGCTACGCTTAACCAGTCCGAGATACCTTCAGATGTATCAGAGCATTCTGAAGCCGGGTAGCTGGGTTTATTTAAAAACCGACAACGAAGGACTTTATCAGTACACACTTGAGTTACTCGAAGATAATTCTGAGTTTATGAAATCAGGAGTCATCCGCATCAGTGATCTTGAGCATACCAGTGATCTGTACAATTCACCTATGCGTGAGCTGGCTTTTGATATCAAAACAACTTATGAAAAAAAGTATCTGACAAAAGGCGAGAAAATAAAGTTTTTGCGATTCCGTCTGTATTAGAAAATATTAGAACATAAAAAGTCCGGACTTTTAGTGCCCGGACTTTTTTTATCTTTTTCTTGATATCCAGGCAAAGAGACGTGCCACATCTTCCGGCTTGCATAATTCCGTTCCGGAATTCATTGTTGCTGCCGTACCACAGGCAACTCCGTACTGCAACGCTTCCTGCAAAGACTTACCCTGTGATATTGTATAGATAATACCTGCAACCATGCTGTCTCCGGCTCCGACTGTGCTTCTTTTTTCAACCGACGGAGCCGCTACATGATGAATTCCGCCGTCTTTTGAGGCAAGTATCGCTCCCGCAGCCCCCAGGGAAACAATCAGCACTTCGATCTTTTTGGTGCGGATTACTTCTTCTATGGCCGCTTCCTGCTCTTCTATATTCGATAGTTTCTGCTCTACCAGCTGTCCCAGCTCATTGATATTTGGTTTTAGCAGATAGACTCCTTCTTCCACCGCCGCTTTCAGGGCATCTCCCGATGTATCTACCACCAGACGGGTATCATTTTGCCTCGCTTTTCTGGACAAGCGGGCATAAAAGTCAACCGGTACACCTGTGGGCATGCTGCCGCTGGCCACCAGATAATCAATTTTCAGAGAAGGATCAGCAATCCGTTCCAGACATCCCTGCCACTCTTTCTCTTTTAGCTCAGGGCCCGGCATACCAAAACGAAACTGACGATTGTTTTCCTTTTCTACTACAATAAAGTTTTCCCGCGTCCAGCCTTCGATTTCCAGCGCCACCTGATTGATCTTTTCCTTCTCAAGCAATTCATACATCAACGTTCCGATCGGACCTCCTTTGAGATAGACAGCCACTGTATCGCCGCCAAGTTTGCGGATAGCTCTGGACACATTTATTCCTCCGCCGCCCGGTTCGAACGCAGGCTCGGCACAACGCAGCTTTTTTTCTGCTATTACCTGAGCTATTGATGTACTTTTATCGACTGCAGGATTAAGAGTAAGGGTATAGATTCTTTTCATTTGCCGGGGTTTAGTATATTACAACAAAAAATTACTCATTTTCGAGCTCTTCCAGTATTTCAGCCAGTTCATCAAAATTTTTAAGTCCGGGTTTTATTTCATCTCCTCCCTTAAGGGCGATGGCTGCCGGATTTATATAATCTTCGATAAAGGATAATCTTTCTTTTTCAATACCAATACCCAAAATAACGGGATACTGAGATGCCCAGCGCTTCAGATTTACCTCCAGCGCTTCTATTGAATCCATCTCATCGCTTTCCAGAAGAAAAAAAGAAACGAAAGCTCCGAGTGTTTCCAGCAATTGATCTACGGTTTCTTCCTGACCATTTCTGAGGTCAATCCGGACAATAGCCGGCCTGTTAAGCCGCGCCAGTTCTTCTGCCATCACTGTAGATGGCAGCTGAACATAATCAAGATTTAGTTCTTCAGCAAGGTAATTGATATTGTCCACATTGATGACCGAAAACTCTCCGACCACATTAATTCCATGCACCCAGTTCACTATTTCCCGCACCGAGCTCAGCTCAATAAAGCGGGGATGATTTGTATCCAGGTGAAAACCGATCATGTCGACGCCCATGCCTGCACAATATCTTGCATCACTGAGATTATTGACTTCGCTTACCTTGACCTTTAATTTCAATCCCATTTTATTCCTATTTTTGTAAATAGAGCAAAGAAAACAAATAAAACAGTTATATGTTAAAATTTTCGTTTTTTTGCGTAATATTTGCTAAATGCTAAATTATATATCATGGCTGTAACACTCACTGACGACACAAATTTTAGTGAATTGCTGAAAGGCAATGAAAAAGTAGTTGTAAAATATTATGCGGACTGGTGCGGCTCCTGCCGTTTGTTTGCTCCTAAATACAAAAGAATTTCCAACGAAGATCGTTTTAATGCCATTACCTTTCTTGATATAAATGCTGAGCATAATCCGGAAGCACGCAAGTTGGGCAATGTCAATAATCTGCCGACATTTGCGATTTTCAAAAACGGAGAGCTGGTGGAATCTGTATGTACCTCCAAGGAAGAAGCTCTTCTGGAATTAATTGAAAAGTTGTAACAATCCGAAACCAAGCAGAAAAATGAAAATTCCCGCAATAAAGAAACTGGTTGAAACATATACCAAAGTAGAGCTGCTGACCGCCGAAAGTGCTATTTCCGAAGGGAAAAGCCCAGAGATTGATGTCGAAGGAGAGGATGAAGGAGAACAGCTGACTCACGTAATCGCTGCTGCATGGATTCTGCAGGAAATGAATAGTAAAAACATGGACTTCAAGAGTGCATTACGTGAATACACCCAAAAAGTAAGAAATTCAATAAGTTAACATCCATAATGAGTAAAAAAGGAAGGGTTCTGGTCGCTATGAGTGGGGGAATCGACAGCTCCGTGGCTGCGGTTATGCTTCACGAGCAAGGATATGAGGTGATCGGAATGACCATGAAAACCTGGGATTATGCATCTTCCGGGGGCTCCAAAAAAGAAACCGGATGCTGTAGTCTCGATTCTATAAATGATGCCCGCAATATAGCGGTAACGCTTGGTTTTCCGCATTATATTCTTGATATACGTTCCGAGTTCGGTGATTATGTAATTGATCACTTTACCGGAGAATACCTCAACGGACGTACTCCCAATCCCTGCGTGCTATGCAATACCCATATCAAATGGGATGCTCTGCTTCGCAGGGCAGATAAGCTGGGCTGCGACTTTATTGCCACCGGCCACTATGCCAATCTGAGACTGGAAAACAACCGGTATGTAATATCCAAAGGCATTGATGAAAACAAAGACCAGTCATATGCTTTGTGGGGCATAAGTCAGGAGAGTCTCAGCAGAACTATTTTTCCGCTGGGTAATCTCCGAAAAACAAGAATCCGTGAGATGGCTGCAGAGATGGGGTTCATGGAGCTGGTAACCAAATCAGAATCCTATGAAATATGCTTTGTGCCGGATAATGACTACAGAGGCTTTCTGAAAAGGCGGCTTCCCAATCTCGAAGATGATGTCAGGGGCGGGGAGTATGTACTGGAGGATGGTACTGTAGTAGGCAAGCATGAAGGATATCCTTTTTACACCATTGGTCAGCGCAAAGGCCTGGGAGTTGCTCTCGGGTATCCGGTATTCGTTTCAGAAATCCGTAAGGAAGCTAACCAGGTTGTTCTGTCTCAGGAAAACGGACTTTATAAGGATGCGATGTGGGTAAACAAACTTACCATGGGTAAATATGCCGATCTGATCGGCAAGCCAACCGAAACAATTACCAAAGTCCGGTACAATGACGCCGGCACCCCGGCACTGATTGAGCAAATAGGTGAAGGGATGAAAGTGCACTTCCATCAGCCGGTAAAGGCTATCGCTCCTGGTCAGGCTGCCGTATTTTACGAAGGCAATGATGTAATAGGGGGTGGCTGGATTGCTTCAAGTTTTAATCAGGACAATGAATAAATATATACTTTTTCTGACCGGGATATGCCTTTTTGCCTGCAATAAGCAGGATTCTGTGAAACCTTCTGCAGGGTACGATTACTATCCGTTGCAGGTATCTTCCTACAATGTCTACAAAGTATCAGGCCGCATAAAAAATGCTCTGCAGGATTCATTGTTTTCTTATGAAATGCTGGAGTTAACTTCCAAAAGCTACACAGAAGGAGAGCAGCAGATATATGTTCTTGAAAAATTCATCCGCGCGTCTTCCGGAGATGCGTGGCCGGATACACCGGATACTGTACAATCTGTCCGACTTGCAAATAACCAGTTAATACATACTGTAAACAACAAACCGGTTGTAAAGCTGGTTTTTCCGCCCAAAGAAGGCAAGCGCTGGAACAGTAATTCCTTCAACACTGATCCGGACGTTTTTTATACCATGAAAAACGTAAATAAGGGATATACTCTGAACAATCAATCCTATCCGTCTGCTATTGTCGTAGAACAGGCAATGGATACAACCAATCGTATACAAAGGAACAAACAATTTGAAGTGTATGCCCGTAACACAGGTTTAATTTATGCCTATTCAGAAATACTTTCACTAGATTTTTCATCCGGAGATACCACAAGTGTTAACTTTTATACCAGGGAATATTTATACAGCTCTCGCTAATCTGCTGCTTTTGTTCTGTTTGCCGGCTTTTGCCCAGCAGGAATACATTGTCTATTTTACTGATAAAAAACACAATTCATACACCACAGCCGCTCCTGAAAACTTTCTTTCGGAAAAAAGTATTGACAGAAGATTACGACAACATATCCCGGTCACAGAAGAAGATCTTCCGGTAAGTAATCTATATCTCGACTCACTCAGGCTTGAGGGAATCGAGGTAATATACTCCTCCAAATGGCTCAATGCATGCCTCGTACAGGCTTCGCCTGAACAACTATCCCGAATCTCTTCCTGTTCTTTCGTACGACATATTGATGCTGCGGATAAGCGATATGGCGGTATATCCCGGCAGGAATCCCGACACACCCTCCAGCCAATACACGATTATGGCACTTCAGAACAACAACTGCAATTGCATCATATCCCCCAAATGCATTCGGAAGGCCTGACCGGTCAGGGAATAGTAATTGCAGTTCTGGACGCTGGTTTTAAAAATGCAGACAAAATAGGGGCTCTTCAGCATTTAGTTGATTCTGACGCAATTCTTGCAACCTATGATTTTCCTTCAAACGAACCAAATGTATACAATGATCATGAGCATGGTACCCATGTTCTTTCCATAATAGCAGCCTACGCTCCCGGAACACTTATAGGAGCCGCATTTGAAGCCGCTTATATCCTGTTGCGAACAGAAGATGTCTCCCATGAGTCAAGCAAGGAAGAATTTTACTGGCTTCTTGCGGCAGAGTTATCCGATAGTCTGGGAGCAGATATACTAACAAGTTCTCTTGGCTACAATACATTTGACAATCCCGCCCAAAATTATTCCTATGAAGATATGAACGGGGAGACGACACTTATTACATGGGCTGCGGAAAAAGCATTTTCAAAAGGCATGCTCATCGTAAGCAGTATTGGCAATGAAGGCAATTTACCCTGGAGATATCTGATCGCTCCGGCTGATGGACACCATGTCCTGGCTGTAGGAGCAGTCAATCGTAACGGGCAGTTTTACAGCACAAGCAGCCGGGGACCTTCCGCTGATGGCCGGATCAAACCTGATGTGGTAGCCACCGGACAGGGAACACTGGCTATATCTCCTGCCGGCAATCTGGTCAGTGTCAACGGAACATCCTACTCAGCTCCTTTGATTAGCGGATTTGCCGCCAACCTCTGGCAGCATCAGCCTGAATTGACTAATCTCGAACTTTTACAAAAAATCAAAGAGTCCGGCTCACAGGCTGCTAACCCAGACAATAATATGGGGTATGGAATCCCTGTATACAAAAGAACAACAGGGATACAAGCTTCCGATAAACGAACGTTGCTTGTCAGTAATCCGGTAACCGATTTTATTTATTTTATCAATCTGCCTTTCACTTCCTTTACTCTGACTATTACCGATCTGAGCGGAAAAAATGTTGTTAATACTACTCTGACTAATACCCAGTCACTTGATGTCTCAACACTGGCTTCCGGGGCATATATTGTCAGTATAGATAAAGACGACACTGTCTTACGCCAAATCATCATAAAAAAATAGCCTGTTCCCGGCCTTCTTAAGCAGCGGGAACCATACCATACAGCAAGCTGTTGGGGTATTAGTCTCTTTCAAAACATTCATGCGTCATATTCTGATCTTATTTCTGACAGCAAGTCTCATTGCTATTCAAAGTGGTAGCCATGCTGTTATATCTCAGCCACACACTCCGGAAGTCAGCACAAATACACTAACAGGAAAGATTGCAGGTACAAAACTGATTCGGGATCTGCACAACAAACTTCAGGAAGCTGATTCTGAAATTCCTTATTCTCTTCTGGAAAAAGGGATGAAAGGCTATCTGAATCTGAAAAATACCGGTATAATTGCAAAAGATGTGATCACCCTGATCGATATGGAAAAACCCGGAACTGAAAAGCGAATGTGGGTTATAGATGTGGCACAGGCAAAAATTCTAAAACGAACGTATGTTGCCCACGGGAAAAATTCGGGGAATAACTATGCCACTTCTTTCTCCAACATAGCCAATTCCTATCAGTCCAGTCTGGGTTTTTATGTGACCGGCCAAACGTATCACGGCAAACACGGATTATCGCTCCGGCTGGATGGTATGGATACCGGCTTTAATGACAACGCCCGGCAAAGAGCCATTGTACTACACGGAGCCAGTTATGTAAGTGACGATTTTATTAAACAATACGGACGGCTTGGAAGGAGCCACGGTTGTCCGGCTGTCCCTGTTTCGGAAAACAAGGAGATTATTGACCTGATAAAAGGCGGAAGTCTGTTATTTATCAGCGGCAGCTGCAGGAATTATCAGTCCGATTATTTAGCCGGCTGACTTTCCTGCAAATCCGGGATTGCAGTCCCTCCGGATATGGTTTCCCGGATTTCGGGTATATCGGTTATATTTTCCGACTCTTCCGATTCCTGATACATTGCGCAACACGGCAGCGTTACAACAGCAGTAGTGCTGTAATGCTGCTTGCTTTCTATAAAGATTGTTCCACCAAGCTTCTCAACAATCTTTTTCACTGTATACAGCCCAAGTCCCGATCCCTTGGATTCATCAGTTCCCCTGTAAAACATGTCATAGATTCTGGGCATAACCTCTTTCGCTATACCTATACCGTTATCACTAACTGAAATCACAAAAGCCTTTTCTTTTTCAGACACATTCAGAAAGATATGACTGTCTACATTTGCTTTCCGGTATTTAACAGAGTTTTCCAGTATATTATAAATAATGGTCTGAACCAGTCGTGCATCATTGTAAAAAATCTGATTGTCTTCTATCGTAATACGTATATTAATATCATCCAGAGGATTATCCTTTTTTAATTCATCCAGCACTTCTCTGATAATTTTCCTGAAATCAACTTTTTCGATCTTTGTATCTCCTTCTATGATTTCAACAATATTGATCAGATTTTTAAGCACGGTATCAAGAATGACCGTCCGATCAAGAATCATATTAAAAAACTTGCGGGCATACGGATCCCTCACTTCAATCATGCCCAGCTGGGTAAGCCCTTTGACTGTAGATATAGGTCCTCTTAAATCATGCGAGCTTCGGTAAATAAAATTATTAAGTTCCTGATTGGTCTGCTTTAGCTTTTCTTCAACAAGCTTTTGCTTTTCCTGTGCACTTATCCGCTGCTTTATCTCTGCTTCAAGAATCAGTTTATCCTGGCGCAGCTTTTCCCGTTGTTTCGTAAGCCGCTCTGTTCTCCACTTTACTATGCCATATACAGAAACAACTCCAAAAACAACGGAAAGGGTAATAAACCACCAGGTTTTCCAGAATGGATTTCTGATCTCAAACTGAAAAGGAGAAGCCATTTCAGTCCATAGACCGTTTTTAGTTCCGGCTCTTATTCTGAGCTGATATTTACCAGGCGGGGTATTGGCGTAGGTAACAAAGGGTTCATGACTTGGCAACGACCAGGCTTTATCAAAGCCCTCCAGCTTATATTGGTATATGATTTTCTCGGGATCAGGTTTGAGACTAATGCCAATTACACTAAAAGTCAGGTGGTTTTTGTTATAGGGCAACAAAACATTATACGGTATTTTTTCAAAGCCATATACACTATCAGAATACAGGCTCCAGTCTACTTCCTTAAAGTCCAGCATAATCCCGGTCAGATTAACAATCGGACCTTCGGATCGGGGCTTATCAGCATCCGGATTATAATTTACCAGACCGACATTGGTTCCTACCCACAGCGCGCCGTGGCTGTCAATCGAGCTTGCCAGCGGATTAATTTCCCCAAGAATACTACCCTCTTTGCTTTCATAAAAAGTAAACTTCTTTTTGTCTGGGATAAACTTCGAAAGTCCCTGTTTATGCCCGATCCATAGCTGTTTTTTCTTATCCAGCGCCATAAAATAGCAATACGGAGAGCTCAGGCCATTTTCATCGGAATACTGTTTCACAAACTTCCCATGCCTGAAAAGATAAAATCCCTGTCCGTAGGTTCCGATCCACATACCATCGGAGTCATCTTCAACAAAGCAGCTGATATCAAATGACCGGCCGGGAACCGGCGAAGAATAGTTGACGATAGAACCACGGTCATATATGCTCAGGCCGCCGCCTCTTGTACCAAACCATATTCTGTTGTGACGATCACAGTACAGGGAATACACTTTGTTATGAGCCAGACCATCCTCAATAGTGAAAGCTCTGATAACCGAATCTTTATTTGTCTGAAAAACACCTTCGTCAGTCGCAATCCAGATATTATTGTCTCTGTCTGCCACCAGATGATTGACCGTATTATACAGTGAGCCGGGTTTCCCGCCAAACCATTGCCTGAGCGAGCCATCTGCCAGATTGTGCTGCCAGACACCTGCTTCTGTCGTTCCCAGATACAATACAGAATCCAGCACTATTATACCCGACAATGGAAAATTCAGTGCATTGGCTGTAAGATGATTAAACCCTGAAGCAGATTTTTTCAAATAGCTGATATTACGATCAGAAATGGTCCATATTGTCCCATAGGCATCCGTTGTCAAAGCCTTTACATTATTATCCGAAAGACCATCCTGTCTTGTATAAAGCCTGAAAATCGGGTTATTCAGAACAGCAAGTCCATTTCCATAGCTCCCCATCCAGATATTATTCTCCCGATCTGCAAACAGACTTTTAATATAATTACCAGGCAGACCATTCTTTTCCATATAATGTTCTATCATCACCAGGTTCTGGTGATGATAGCGACATTTATATACTCCGTTTCCATAAGAAGAAATATACAGATATCCTTCTTTGTCCTGAATAATCTGATTTATATTGTGTCCTTCAAACTCCGGAACAGATTTTATGCTGCCATCGGCCGTGTCTATTGCCTGAAGACCACTTTCCGAAGTTCCCGCAAATATTTCTCCGGTTTCATGATGATAATACAGACACTGAACATTTTCCTCTTCCAGCATTTTTTGTAATACAGTCAGACTACTGCTGGAATAGCTCATTTTTATCAAACCTTCTTCTGTACCCAGGTATCTGATGCCGGACGGGAGCTCCAGAATTGCATTAATACCTGCCTCTACAAGATCACTGTATACCTGAACAGTAAGGTCTGCATTAATTCTGATCAGGCCGTTACGTTTTGTACCGGCCCATATGGAACCATCTTTACTTTCAAAAAGGACATTTACCGGAGACTGGGAAAGATGGGCGATATTTAACTCTATAAAGTTTTGCTGATTAAACAGCGTTATGCCTCCATCAAAATGCCCGAGCCAGGTATGTCCGTTGCTTGCTGTGATACAAGATTGTATGAAATTATTATTAAGTCCTTCCCGCGACGTAAACTGAAAAAACTCCTGTCCGTTGAAACGCGCCAGTCCATCGCCCGAACCGATCAGAAGGCTCCCTTTATGGCTTTGAGCCAGGGCATACACATAGTCCTGAGGCAGGCCGTCTTTGTATGTATACACTCTGAATCTATAGGTCTGGCCGTTGACTGAAAAACAGCAACATATAAGCCATAGCAAAACTGCTATACACCAATACAATACAGACTTATTTCGGACCATCAAAAGACTTGTATTTTATAGTGTAGGGATATTTAGGAACACCACCGATAGGAGAGGTGTAGAAAGGCAATAGTTCTCCATACTGGTTTGTAATATAAAAAACCACATTATTATTGGCTCCCTTTTTTACTTTAATCAGCTGTATATCCAGGGAGGTATTTTTTTCTTTTTCAGAAATCTGATGTACGCTTGAAGACCAGCTGTTATCCCCCGACACAGTCACTTCTTCTGCTTTTCTGGCAACCGAAACAATACGCACAATACCGTCATGATCAAAGTCAAAGGTATGAATTTTAACACTTACAACTTTTTCATTAATAAACGGATAGATGTGTGAAACCTTTCCCGGCTCGTCCCACATTCTGAAAGAATATTCATAGGTAAAAGCATTAGCACCTTCCACAACCTTATTTTCATTGGGATCCGAACTGAGAAAATACTTATAGAGATTACCATCATTCCCCTTTATTCCTTCGGCAACAATTTTAAAAACATACCCCTTAAACTCATTCACAAGCTCTCCTTCTACCGGATTGAACGGACCGAAAGTATACCACTTGTTATCATATCTCGGCTGACTGTCAAAGGTTTTCTCTGCAAGAGTGGTTCCGCTTTTGAAATTACCAATCGGGTCAGGATGAGATGCATCCGGATGCGTATATACGCCTTTTCCTCCCATAATGGTAAATCGTGTTTCCGAATCAGGCTGGCCGTTTATTTCATCATGGGTATTACTGATTTCCGGATCAAATACCCGTATAAAGAAAGGCTTCTTCCATGTCTGGGGAATAATGAAAAAAAACGTCTGAGTAAAGTCATCATCTCCCCACGCCGTTTCCGACGCATTACCAAAGGTTACCAGAAACGGAATATTTTCCTCAGCTGCAGGAACTGATTGTGCCCTGATACCAATAAGCGGGTACAAAAACAAACTTAACAATAATAGTATAATTCTCACAAATACAATTCCTTCCTAATTATAAATCAGTCTAAACTCTACCCGTCTGTTCAGGAGTTTTCCCCGCTCTGAATTATTACTTGCAACAGGCTTCTGGTCCCCATATCCGGTAACGATAATTCTGGATGCATCTATACCCATATATACAAGATACTCCTTCACCGCAGTAGCTCTTTTCTCCGACAATACCGTATTATAATCCTTATTGCCGGAGTTATCAGTATGACCGGCTATTTCAATTGATGCGCCTGGCTCATTTCTGATCAGTCTCACCAAACGGTTTAATTCAGGATAGGATTCTTTTTTGAGACGATATTCATTCGGTGCAAAAAATATATTGTTAAGACGCACGGCAACACTTAAATCATTCATTTCTTCAATAGAAACCATCTCTATATCCTTCTTTATCTCAAGATTTCTCTTTTCGTTACGCAAATCAATATAATTCGATACGGAATAATACCCTTTCAGTTCTGCAAAAAAGCCATAAAGTTCTTCATTGGGTAAAATAATATAAAATCTCCCATCGGCAGGATCACTGTATATCCGGCTGAGCTCTTCTCCTGTAGTCAGATTCTCAAGAATAATTTCTGCACATAAAGCCTTTCCGAAAACATCTATAATCTTACCTTCAATCTGAGTAAATGATCTGGTTACGGAAGTTTTTCCGAATGAGGAAGTGTCTTTTCCGGTTATAATTTTACCCCCTTTGAAAGCAACAATCCGGGCATCCGTAAAACCCTTCTCCCGAACATCGGCAAAAAGCGGATAAGCAGTTGACAGATCACGTTCATTACCGACTACATATCTGTATATATCCTGATCTTTGTATTCATTTACAGCCAGTTCACTGAAAATAGATGAATCGGTTCCCAGAGGATATCTGGAAGTCATAAGCTCCACTTTATATGTCAGACTATCCGTACCCATATTACGCTGACCGACTCTTATAGCCTCCGCCGCTCTGTCAGTCAATCCGGCCAACTGCGCATTTTTCTTATCTTTCGGACCGATTTGTATTTTCCGGTGAACACATGCCTGACAGTCAGTTCTGGTGTCCAACGTTTTTCCCTTTAGAGTCAGCACGACTTCAAAATCACCGTTTCGCTCATACACATGCAGGACAGAAATGCCCTCCGATTGTCCTCCGTCACCAAAATCCCAGTAATAACTGGTCAGGCTGCAATTGGGTATGTTCGCATTCTCTGCCCTAAACTCCATAAGCTTATCAGCCAGCATTTCGCCACCGATATCCATATGCGCCTGAGTTAGTTTCCGGACTTCAAAATCATACGATGCTTCGTTAAAAAATACGACTCCGGTAGTGGTATCGATTATATTCAGATTGATTATATAGTTGCCGGGGCGCTCATAGCAGTGATTAATCTCAAGGCCTCTTTTTCTGTTGCCATCACCCAGATCCCACTCATAAACCAGAGGAAGACTTTCATCATTCAATGTGCCTTCTTCAAAAAATGTATAGCAAAAAGGATATTCCACCGGCTCTACACATTCCGGATGCAGGCTGGTAAAATAGTATATATCGTCATCCAGCCCGTTTTTCCGGTTTGATGATAAATATCCGCTGGATTCATCCAGTCCTTCTGTATACCCAAAATCATCAAATGCCGAGTTAAACGGCGCTCCCAGATTTGTGGCTTTTTTCTGAATCGAATCACCTATTCCGGGAGCAGCATATAAATCAAATTTGCCCAGCCCTCCCGGACGATCAGAAGAAAAATAAAGCACATTATCTTTACTTATGTAGGGGAATGACTCATTACTGCTGGTATTTATGGCTGGTCCCATATTTTTGGGCTTCGTCCAGCGGCCATTTTGCTGACGGGTAATGTACAAATCACTTTTACCGAAGCCACCAGGCTGGTTAGAGGCAAATATCATAACTGTTCCATCCGGAGACAATGCGGGATGTCCCACGGAGTAATTCGTAAGATTATAAGGGAACTCAGTAACAGGATTCCATTGTTTCTTCGCATCATCAAATTCTGTTTTGTAAATCCTCAGCTTTTTTGATTTTCCGGATTCACAACCTTGTTCATTAAGCATGCAACTTCCGGTGAAATACAATACTTTGCCATCCCTGCTGATTGTAGAAGGTCCCTGCATAGATCTGGCCGGAAAGTTTTTAAGCAAAAGCTGAGGAGCTGAAAACAGATTTTCTCCTTTTATATCTGTTATCAGAATATGGTCAAGCATTTCGCCCGTTGCCTGAGAATAATACGGGATCAGCGTATTACGATTATTCGAGCAAAAAATCAGCTGGTTATCATATACAAGGGGTGAATAATCATTATAACGGGAGTTAATCTTCAAAGGAACAAGCTTTATTCCGTTTGCCGTATCAGAAAAAGGTTCCTGAGCAGCTGCAAGCTTCGCCAGAAAGCAAAAAAACAAAAGCAAAATACCCTGATAACGAATCATAGCTAACTCAGACAAATTAAAAACGCTTCGGATCCGGCGCATCCACTCCATAACCAAGGCGCCAGCTCAGCATTAATTCATGGCTTCCGCTGGTATATTTATTCAGGTATCCGGCCGAATAATCATAGGAATACCCTATAGCAATACTTTTCATATTTATATGAATAAGAAACACAAATGAATCATACATTCTGTAAGAAATACCTGCTGTGATCGTTTTGTCCAATGTACCTGTAATATTTAAATCTGTCTGTACGGGTGATCCGCTTATGGCTCTCAGCAAAATAGAGGGAGTACAATACAAACGCCTGTTTATATCCAGCCTGTATCCGGAATTCAAAAAAAAAGTACGTGCCAATATACCGGCAACACCTGCATAGGAGTCACGCAACAGCCATTGCGGAGCAGAAATACCTGCAAAAAACTGTTCTGTATGGTAATACATTCCCAAACCGATCTTAGGATAAAACTGCGGACTGCCAATCATGGCAAACGCAGGATCGTCCTGATCCGTGGTGATGATCCCGGAAGCATCATATCTGATACGGCTAAATCCGCCGGAAATACCCATACCCAGAAGACCGGAACCTGTATTTATCCGATAGGCAAAGTTACATGACAGATCATTCTGAGATTTCAGGCCAATCCGGTCGTTCATATAAATTGCACCCCAGCTTATCTTTTCATTTTTCAAAGCGCTGTGCAATGTTCCGGATAAGGTAACAGGAGCACCTTCAAAACTGCCCGACCATTGATTTTTGTAGTCAATAATAGCCGTAAGCCCGTCGTATCCATAAGAAAACGCCGGGTTAATAACAAGTCCGTTAAACATATACTGGCTGAACAGGGGAAAATGCTGCCCACTGGCATAACCGAACGATAGAAAAAGAAATACTATTGATAAAATTTTATTCATGTTCACTATCGCTTCAAAATTACATAGCCCTGATAAGACTTTCCGTTGTTAAGCGTCAGCACATAAAAATACGTATCTGGTGCCAGATCCTTTCCATTCATATTCTTGCCTTCCCAGTCATTTTTATAATCATTGGCATGAAATATTTCTTCTCCCCAGCGGTTAAAAATGGTGATTTTTGCGGGAGAAAACAATTCAAGTCCTTTAACTTCAAAAGTATCATTTTTACCGTCTCCGTTTGGAGAGAAAGCATTTGGAATTTTAAAATTATCCCTGACTATTTCCAACGTATCTGCCGATACCGGACAAATGCCATTGCTGACAGTCCACACAAATGATGAAATGCCCGGGGGTAAATTATATGCCATCGTAACATGACTCGCCGGATCTGCAAGCTCAATCTCCGGATTCAGAGCCTGCCATTTTCCTTGTCCGACAGCTATTTCATCTGCCTGCAAAAGTACTTCTTCCGAATATATATGTCTGTCTTTGCCGGCACTGGCAGGAGAAGGCCTCAAATAATTATAAATTTTGAGTGTATCGGCAGACTGACAAAAGCCCTTTTCAACTGTCCAGACATAATAGGAGGTATCAGGCGGAAGATTAAGCACTTGTGTCATGTTTTCCTGCGGACTCTCCAGATCGTTACCCGAAAGCGCCCTCCAATAGCCTCGTCCCAGATCAGGCATCTGGGCATATATATTAATCTTACTCTGTTCACAAAGAAAAAGATCATTTCCGGTACGCGCTTCATCAACCCTTTCCTCCGCAATTATTACCAGTGTATCAGCGCTGCTGCAGGGCCCATTTTCAACATACCACCGCAGCACATTTTCTCCGTAACTAATATTGTACACACTGGTATGTGCATTGTACATCTGATCAATGTCCAATGAGCCGCTCAGCAAGGACCAGTGCCCTGTTCCTGTTTCAGGCTTAACAGCTTCAAGGGTCATCGCATTGCCGCACAACATCGTATCTCTTCCGGCTACGGCATCGGTTTCTTTCTTAAAACGCTGCATAGTGACTTCAGCATAAGAAGTATCGCACGGACCATTAGTACAGGTCCAGCGAAACCTGGTTGTGCCCAATGCCAGATTTACGACTCTGGTTATATGACTTTCGGGGCTTTCCAGTTCAGCAGAGCCACTGACGACCTCCCAGCTGCATTGACCAATCTCCGGACGTTGTGCACGCAGAGTAATGGTATCAGTTTCACACAACTGTTCATTTTCATTGAAGATAAAGGCCTCTGAAGGCCTGTCGTAGCCATCGATAGTGAGACTTTGATAATTCTGACATTCACCCCGTTTCAGCCTCCAGTAAAAAAGATTCTGTTTAACTCCAAGTCCGTACACTCTGGTAACATTGGAGAAACGATTTTCAAAAATACCAGCTCCTCCGGCCAGAATCCAGTCTCCTTCTCCATCCAGAGGCACAGCCTGCCCCATCAGCTCAATTGTATCGGTAACACAAGCCTGAGCAGGTCCGGCAACAAAATTATAAAGGGATTCATTTCTTCTGATTGTTACCGTATCGGCAATCGTGTCACAATTTGCATTAAATATCTTATATACAAACATATAATCTCCGGGAGCATTCAGATTTCGCACCAGCGTACTATCGGCACCCGGAGAATTAATAACTGCCTTCGGAGAATTTTCTGCCGGCTCACTCATAATTTGCCAGAGCGACCGGGCTGTGCTAATCTCATTCGCAGCCTTATTTCCAACCAGCAAATTGGCTGTAAAGCAGGATTCCTGATCCTGCGTAGAAATATTAACTTTCGTTGGCTGATTATTTATTATTTCTACCGTATCGGAATTGGAGCAGATTGCATTACTCACAGTCCAGACAAACCGGTTGATTCCCGGTTTTAATCCGCTGACAGATGTGTTAAAGACATCCACTTCCGCGATTTCCTGAGATTCTTCATTCAGAATATTCCATATACCGGCTTCATTGACAGCAACCTGCAAAGCATTAAGCATAGTCTGGTCTCCGCACACGGCAACATCACCTCCGGCATTAGCCTTTGTCTGTACCGAAACTCTCACATCGGATGAATCTCTGCAGGCTCCATTGCTGATATACCAGCGAAAAACAGAAATGCCAACCGGAAGACGAATAACCGTGGACTGGGCAATATTCGGATCAAACTGAATCTGATGAGGATCGCTTACAAGACGCCAGTTGCCTGTCTCTCCTCTGCCGGTAAGCGGAGGATTAGCCTGAAGTATCGTATTTTCAACCGGTTTAATGATACAGATATCATCTTCGGTGCTGGCAGCTGATATTACCCGCATTACAATTGAGTCTTTCAAAGAACATGCGGCATCAAGCTTATTATGTACAGACCAGTAAACACGATACGTTCCGGCAGGAACATTGCCGGCCATTGTATTGGGAGAAGCAGTTCCGTTGAAAGTCAGACCGGGTATGGCATGCCACATGCCCTCTTCCTGAACAGACAGAGTGTTTTCCGTTATCAGAGGAATATCTTTGCCTGCTTCTCCAGCTGGTATTATCTCGCATACTACTGGTTCAATTTTAGGCTTAGTAAGCAAAGTTACCTGTACACTATCTCTTAAGGCAGGACAAACCGAAGCTGAGTCACTGATTCTGTAGTATATGGTATAAGCACCTTTGGAAAACACGTTAAGCTCACACGTATTACCCGTAGGATTCAGCGATACGCCAGCTATTGAATGATCGGCCGGAAGCCAGGTAGAAACTTCGGCAGGCGTAGCAGGATTGGCAAGCAGAGTTACCCTGCTGTTTCCACCTTCATAAGATAAGCATTGATTATCACCGGTTATCGGTCGCGTAATCAGTGCAATCGTGGCAGAGGCAGAGTCCTTACAGCCATCATTGCTGATTACCCATTTAAATCTGTGTACACCCGTTTTCAGGTTACTCAGTTTACTTTCCGGATTCACCGGATTTTCAATCACTGCCTGGGAAGATACCGTCTCCTTTGACCATAAGCCAGCCTCACCCGCATTACCATTATAACTACTTCCTTTAAGAAAAGTATTTACTACCGGAGTCGATAAGCACTGGGTCTCTCCAACAACTGCCTGAGAAATTGCCCGAATCACTACCGTGTCAAAAACAGCACAGGATGGCACAAGCTCGTTTCTGATGCTCCAAACAAGACGACTGACGCCTCTGGGCAGAGTCACGCTGGTATTCCCATGTGCAGAATCACCAACCAATGCAGAAGGACCTGAAAGCCATTGTCCTTTCTCATTATTTGCTACCGGTATGTTTCCTAGAAGTTGTACAGTTATACGTTCTTCACCAGCCTGGATAACTTTACATAAATCCGGCCCGGCATCAGGCACTGTAATCAATGCGATCTTTACAGTATCACTTTTGGCACAGTTGCCATTACTGTCAGTAATCGTCCACTGAAAGCGATCCACACCTTTTAATACCCCTCTGACTGATGTTTGGACTGCATCAGGTTCCTGAAATGTTGATACAAAATAGGAAGATGAACCCGGCAAAATCTGCCAGCGTCCGGACTCAACCGTATCAACAATATTTCCGGCTTTCAGAAAAACTTCGGTATCCGTTCCATTATCATACGGAACACATTGATCCTCGCCTGCATCAGGTTCCGAAGTAACTGATAAATGAATTGAATCGGCTGAAGCACACCCGGCATTTTCAATTGTCCATTGTACTTTATGTATTCCTTTTCTGAGAATTTCCACACCTGAAACGGAACCGGTCATATCTGCAAACAGAAGCCCCGGTTGATTCCCGTCTGTTATTTCTTTCCAGTTGCCATCTTCTCCTTTTGACTGCCATACTGTATCTGCTCTGAGTTCATATGGCATATCCGCACCGAGACATAACGGATATTTTGCATCTGCCTGAATCGAGGCCTGTGAAACCACTACTATTTCCACTGTATCGGATTGCGTGCAGCCCGAAGCTGTATTTTTTATATTCCATGCAAAGGTATATCTGCCAGGCTCCGGCATCAGTTTCGGATTAATAAGCAGACTATCCTGTAGCAATCCATCAACAGAGGCAGACCAGAATCCCTGCTCAAGCTGGGCTACAAAAGAGTTGCCTGACAGAGCAACCGGTTGGTTACCCAGTACATGGCATCTGTCTGCATATGCCTGAGGAGCAGATACCACATTGATATCAAGACTGTCAGTAAAAGCACATACACCGAGCGTATCTGTCAGCTGCCAGTAAAAACGGCTTAATCCTACATTGAGACCATAAATTTCTGATACTATGTTTTGCGTATCCGCAATGCTTACATTATTCACATTGGTATACCATTTTCCTGACTGATACGAAGGATCAAAAGGTAACGCCCTTAACCGCACAGTATCTGCTCCGGCCATACTTACGCAAACATCCGGAGCTGTCCGGGGCGGGCTGAGAATGGAAACTCTCACGCCGGACGAATCCACACAACCGTCATTCCCGATATGCCACCATAGGGTATAAGCTCCTGATGCGGGTTCCAGAATTTCAGCATCAGGATCGCTATAGGATGAGAAAGATAGATTCTGAGTATTTTTCCAGAACCCTGTTTCACCAGCCGACTCATTAATGTGGCTGGCAGCCAGCTTAAAGTTGACAACAGGCTCGGCCAGACACAAGTCAGGTCCTGCATTTGAAGCAGTAATTACTCTGATATTCACTGAATCACTAGCGTAGCAACCACTTACATGATGCCCTGTATTCCGGTAAAACGTATGAATTCCGAGCGGCAGATCCTGAATAGCAGAATTTCCCAGAGAAACAGCTGCACTATCCGCATTAGACCAAAAGCTATATTCACCAGCCTTCAACGCGGCAGGAGCAAGGCTTATCTCTGTAGTTCCGGAAATAGTGGTTATACATTGATCCTCACCGGCATCGGGTAAAGAAAATCTGGTTATAGACAGCGTATCCAGCGACTCGCAAAAACCGATTGTATCTTGTACCTGCCATATAAATGTATGTATTCCCCATGCAAGATTTGAAGCGGTAGCTACAGCCGAAGAAGTATCATCTATTACTTGATTGACTGATACCGATTTCCATAGTCCCGATTGATAACTCCGGTCTATGTCAGTCGCTCTCAAAACAGCATAAGCCTCATGGATACAGGTATCTTCCGCTGTCCGCGCAGATGATATAACAGAAATATACATCAATGATGAGTCAGCACACTGTCCATTACTTACTATCCAGTAAACAGGATAAACTCCCCCGGAAAATCCCTGCACAGCGGTTTCCGGCTTGTCCGATTCAGCAAAAATCAATGGCAGGGGAGAGTACCAGGCACCTGTCTCATCGGAAATGGTAAAATTGTACACTGCATTAAGCTCTGCCATAACAGCGTCTTTCAGACATTGATCCGGTCCGGCAACAGCTTTATTCAGGACCGTAATTTTAAACGTATCGGAGATACTGCATTGTGTCTGCAAGTTTTCAATAACCGATACAAAATGATGTACTCCGGCATGCAGTCTGAGTGATAAATCATTTCCCATGCCCACCGAGCTGTCTCCTTCAATTGAATATACCGTAACTTTTTCTCTCAGGACATCATAGTTAAAATGATTCAGCATCAACTCCTGAAATAAATGGCCTGGCTCCAGCACAAGGCAAGTATCTTCTTTGGGCAAAGGTCTAGAAATACCGGTTATCTCAAAACTGTCAGCCGATAAGCAAAACTGATTTTGATCCCATACTTCATAAAATAGCTTCTGACTGCCTGTCAAAAAATTTCGATAAAAGACCTTTCCGTACTCATCCGTATGTATCTCCCCGGTCTCTGGTCGCCAGCGGCTTCCTTCTCCGGGTTTGAGCGCCATATTCTCCAGCAGGAGAGAATCCTGAATGACCAGACAGGTATCACCGGATGTTTCCGGCCTGGTTATCAGTGTCAGCCTGATTTCCGAAGAATCAACACAAGATCCGGACCTTGAAAAATACCGGATCAGATAAGTACCGTGCTCTGATAAGGTAATATCTGTAACCGGCTGATCCGGCTGAATAATTTGTGGTAATAATGTTCCTGCATTTGTCCAGTTTGAAACTGCTCCTCCCAATGGCAAAGCTCCTTCCAGTGTAATGGTTGTATCCGGCTGAGCTGACAAAATAGTTATGCAGCTGCTATACGGCTTTATGGCAGCTTCACCGATAACACGAAGAATAGTTGTATCTACTGTCTTACAACCTGTTGCATTATTGGTAATAGTATAGCTCAACATATGCATTCCGGGTCCGGCTCCATAAACCATAGTATTGACTCCGGTGCTGTCTTCAAATGATTCTGAAGTAAGCACAGAAGACTGTATGACCTGCCAGGATACAATTTCTCCCGATGTCGGAGGATTTCCCTTAAGCATTGCATCAACCGACTGATGCGGATAGGCAATAACCAGGCACTGATCGCTGCCGGCGTCTGCCGCACTGGTAGTAAGGTACGTTAATATAACGGTATCAGCCTCAACAGGCAGCTCATCTTCTGTTATGAGCCATATAAACCGATAGGACTGTCCGTGAGCAAATCCCGAAGCGACAGCCTCCGGATCATGGATAGCTGTAATGGTAATGCCAGCCGGATAGTCCCAATAGCCAGTCTGTCCTCCGGCAGGAGTTCTTCCAGACAACCGATACGTATCCGCACAAATGGTATCATATACAACAGAACCCTCTGTATTAACAGCTTCCTGTCCACAGTACGCAGGTAAAAAATGAGCACCCAGCAGAAAAAAAAGAAAAAAAATACGCAGAAACATAGAATCTGGTTCTTTCTGAAAAAGACAGGTTAAACTTTTTCTCATTTATGGATTAACTACGAAAAACAGTTGCTTGAGTTGTATATCGATTCATCTGATTCAGACAAACGATTTTCATTAACCAATTCGTATTTAACTAATTTTGATTTACCATAAAAAAAGCTGTCTGAGGAAAACGATTAAAAAGCTCTTCCTTCAGAGCTTCTTCTATCGGCAGACTGCAGATAGCTTCATGCATGCATTTTAGCCAGGCAACAGCAGCATCTTCTGTAATCGGATGAGGCATATGTCTCGCCCTTAATTTGGGATGCCCGAATTCCTGCGTATAAAGCGCCGGTCCTCCAAGAAACTGGGTCAAAAACAAAAACTGTTTTCTTTTTATTTCATCTTTATCTATTGTAAACAATCTGCCGATTACCTCATCCTCAAAAACCATATCGTAAAAACGATCAATCAGTAATTTAAGATTTGATTCTCCGAGCCGATAATATAAAGCCACATCCTCCATAAACCGTCCGAATTTTATTAATTCGATTTATATATTTTAGGCAATTAACTAATATTCCACGGCTAACACAATACAAATACGCAAAAAGAATCATCATAATGATTTTTGGGTTTCGCTGAATAAATTTGTCTGTTTGGGTTTAAAACTTAAACTTTGTATAATGTGCCCTCAATGATCCGGATCATGACAATTGACACTGTTTGCGGGTTACGTTATACTCTATAAAGCTTATTACTATTTACGATGGCAGAAAACAATTCTATTAA
Source organism: Bacteroidota bacterium (assembly GCA_023392125.1). Classification (GTDB taxonomy): domain Bacteria; phylum Bacteroidota; class Bacteroidia; order Cytophagales; family Cytophagaceae; genus SpSt-227. The sequence goes on along the minus strand of JAEVZS010000002.1, from coordinate 275,281 downwards.
CTACAACGAAGACAGTATACGCTCGCTGGACTGGCGCGAACACATCAGGCTTCGTCCGGGTATGTATATTGGAAAGCTGGGTGATGGTTCAGCTCAGGATGACGGAATTTATGTACTCGTCAAAGAAGTTGTCGATAACTCCATCGATGAACATGTTATGGGCAACGGAAGCAAGATTAACATTCGGATTTCCGATCATAAAGTTGAAATAAGAGACTACGGAAGAGGTATTCCTCTTGGAAAAGTTATAGACTGCGTATCAAAAATCAATACCGGTGGAAAATATGACTCTTCTGCTTTTCAAAAATCTGTCGGATTGAACGGAGTTGGTACCAAGGCAGTAAACGCCCTTTCCAAATATTTCAGAGTACAGTCTGTCCGGGATGGAAAAACCAAAGTCGCAGAGTTTGAAAACGGGGTATTGGTAAAAGATCATAAGGAAGAAGCGACTTCCGAACGCAATGGTACACTGGTGACATTTATCCCCGATGACAGCATTTTCAAAAATTATCATTTTATTCCTGAATATCTGGAAGAGCAAATCTGGAATTACGCTTATCTTAATTCCAGGCTGACTATTAATTTCAACGGGAAAGAATATCGTGCTGCCAACGGTCTTCTGGATCTGCTTACCCGAAAAACCGATCAGGAGAGCATCCGATACCCGATTATCCATCTCAAAGGCCAGGATATCGAAATCGCTCTCACTCATGAAAATCAGTATGGAGAAGAGTATTATAGTTTTGTCAACGGCCAGTATACCACACAGGGTGGTACACACCTTGCCGCATTCAGGGAAGCTCTGGTAAAAACGATCCGTGATTTTTATAAAAAAGACTTTGATGCATCTGATATACGGGGTTCCATCATAGGCGCCATCAGTGTACGTGTACAGGAACCAGTTTTTGAATCCCAGACTAAAACCAAGCTGGGATCACTGAATGTAGGTCCGGACGGTCCGACTATCCGAAACTTTATAAACGAGTTTGTCAAACAGGAACTGGACAATTTTCTGCATAAAAACCCTCAAACGGCCGAAGCGCTGCTAAAAAGAATCCTTCAAAGTGAGCGGGAGCGAAAAGATATGGCCGGTATTAAAAAACTGGCCAACGAACGCGCGAAAAAAGCGAATCTGCATAATAAAAAGCTCAGAGACTGCCGGGCTCATTTCAACTCCAACCATGAGAAAAGATATGAAACCATGCTTTTTATCACAGAGGGTGATTCTGCAAGCGGTTCTATTACCAAATCAAGGAAAGTAGAAACTCAGGCTGTTTTCAGTCTTCGTGGTAAACCGCTCAACTGCTTCGGCCTCACGAAAAAAATTGTGTATGAAAACGAAGAATTTAACCTTCTGCAACACGCGCTTAATATTGAGGAAGATCTGGAAAACCTGCGGTATAATAAAATAGTTATCGCGACCGATGCCGATGTTGACGGTATGCACATCCGGCTTCTGATGCTGACGTTCTTTCTGCAGTTTTTCCCGGACCTTGTCCGTAACGGACATATATACATTCTGGAAACTCCTTTATTCAGGGTGCGGAACAAAAAAGAAACCATATACTGCTACTCGGAAGAAGAAAAGCAAAAAGCCATTGCAAAACTTGGCAGTAAGCCGGAAATTACACGATTTAAGGGACTCGGAGAAATAAGCCCTGATGAGTTTGGCAATTTTATCGGGGATGATATACGCCTCGAACCGATTGTTTTGCGTAAGGATACAACTATATCCAAACTTTTGAGCTACTATATGGGCAAAAACACCCCGGACAGACAGCTATTCATTATTGATAATCTGAAAGTGGAGAAAGATATTATGGAAAAGAAGTCTGAAGAGACACCGGCAGAAGAAGAAACCGAAGCAGCATAAACGCATCAAGAGGCCGGAGCAATTCCGGCCTCTTTGTTTTCCAGATTTATGACGTACCCGATCTACTAACTACCACACATCAACTTCACCATTTCACACACGCTACCTACCCACATTCGCACATCTTCATCACTCAACCACACAACCAGGATTTTCGACCAGGTCTGTTTCAAATCCTTCTATTAGTTTAACCCTCCGGATTCAGATATTGTTAACCTCTGCCTGCCAAAAAGTAATAAGAGCAGCAAAGCGCTGTAAATTGACTTTTTTTTATATGAATGCATAAACTTTATAGGCTATAAAACGCTTTATAGAAAAAATTAAAAAACTTTATCTTTATATATATCAAACAATTAACCACATAAAAACCCTAATTTATAATAAAAACAGCGTTAGTTTCTCTATTTTTTTTAAATTTGAAACCTGCATTGATAGTCTGTTATCAGATCGTGGATAAAACCGCAATTCAGATGTTGACTTATGTTTAATTTAACCTATTTTTGGAAGTTCCAAACTGTAAAAGAAAACTCAGGAAATGGCAGAAGTAATTAAAATGCCTAAAATGAGCGATACAATGACCGAAGGTGTTATCGCTGCATGGCATAAAAAAGTAGGCGATCAGGTAAAATCAGGTGATGTACTGGCCGAAGTTGAAACAGATAAGGCCACCATGGATCTGGAATCCTATGAAGAAGGTACTCTTTTGTACATAGGGGTGGAAGAAAAAGACTCTGTTCCCGTTGATTCAGTCATTGCTGTAATAGGAAAGAAAGGCGAAAACATAGACGATCTTCTGAAAGATATTGATAAAAACGGGAGTTCAAACGGGGATTCCGCCTCTTCCCAAAATAGCAAAAAAGAAGATAAGAACAGTAAGGAAAGCGAGGAGAAGGAAGAGGAAGAAGAAGATAGTGATGAAGATACTTCCGATATTAAGGCAGAAGTAATCACTATGCCCAAAATGAGTGATACAATGACCGAAGGGACCATTGTAGCATGGCATAAAAAAGTAGGTGATTCCGTAAAATCAGGTGATTTGCTGGCCGAAGTAGCTACCGATAAGGCAACCATGGAGCTTGAGTCCTACGAAGATGGTACCCTGCTGTACATCGGAGTAAATGAGGGAGATGCTGTTCCTGTAGATGATATCATTGCCATAATAGGTGAAAAAGGTACGGATTATAAACCATTGTTAAAATCCAAGGGTAAAAAGGAGAACAAGAAGAAGGAAAGTAAAAAGGAGGAAGCACCCTCTTCTTCCAAGGAGTCTTCTTCCAAAGAAAAATCAGAAGAAAGTAAGAGCAGCAGCGATTCATCCGGCAGATTGAAAGCATCTCCGCTTGCCAGAAAGATCGCCAAAGACAAGGGTATCGATATTTCTGAGGTAAAAGGATCCGGTGAAAACGGCCGTATCGTGAAAAAGGATATCGAAAACTATAAGCCGGAGTCCCAAAAAGCGGATAAAACAGCCGCTCCTTCTACAGCCGCTGCTCAGTTAGGCAAAGAAAGCTATGAGGAGGTTGCCGTTTCTCAGATGAGAAAAACCATTGCAAGGCGACTGGCTGAAAGTAAGTTTACAGCCCCTCATTTTTACCTGACCATGGAAATCAACATGGACAAAGCCATTGAGGCAAGAGAAAGCATCAATAAAATTAGTCCGGTTAAGGTTTCATTCAACGACATGGTTATCAAAGCAGCAGCAGCAGCTCTTCGTCAAAATCCGAAAGTAAACTCTTCCTGGCTGGGTGACAAAATCCGGTACAATCATCATATTCACATTGGTGTCGCGGTAGCTGTTGAAGAAGGTCTTCTTGTGCCGGTGGTGCGTTTTGCAGATTCCAAGAGTCTGGCACAAATTGCCGGTGAAGTGAAAGAACTTGGCGGTAAAGCGAAAAACAAGCAGTTGCAGCCAAAAGACTGGGAAGGCAATACGTTCACTATCTCCAACCTTGGTATGTTCGGAATCGAAGAGTTTACAGCAATTGTAAACCCTCCGGATGCCTGTATACTTGCTGTAGGCGGAATCAAAGAAACTCCGATAGTGAAAAACGGTGAAATGGTGATCGGTAATATAATGAAAGTAACCCTTTCCTGTGATCACAGAGTAGTAGACGGAGCAGTAGGATCAGCCTTCCTCAAAACCCTAAAAGGGTTCCTTGAAGATCCGGTCACTATTCTCGTTTAATAAAATATTTTTGTTTATCTTCAAAGCCTCTCAACAATCGGGAGGCTTTTTTGTTTAATTCTCAGAATCTGCACAGTGATGATAAAAATCAGGTTTTTACTACTACTTTTTTCGTCCGTTTGTATTAGCTCCTGTATAAATAACGAAACCAGTCTTCTGGTCGGAAAATGGACCTTTGAGAAGGTAATATTGCCGGATAACCGCATATTCTCCGTAAAAGATTCCGCTTCTTCAAAAGCCGAGAAAGAGTATGAGTTTTTTCAGAGCAATATGTATCTTGTAGAAACAGTACAGTATAAAAACGGAGAAGGAGAACTTATCATAAAAAAAGGTAAGTTTGAGCTAACCAGTGAAAATGACAAGCTGTACCTTACATTAAAAGAAAAACAACTGGAAGGAATCGGTGTCAGTACTTTTCATGTCCTAACCCTGAATGAAACGGACCTGATTTGGGAAAATGAACGAAAAAGCAGATATTTTTTTACAAAAGTAAAATAGGGTTATTATACGCATGACAAAAATACGATCAACAACAGTGCTGGCTGTTTTGCACAACGGGGAAGTTGCGATTGCTGCAGACGGACAGGCAACCATGGGTAATACCGTGGCAAAAAGCAATGTACGCAAAGTACGCAAGCTTCTGGATGGAAAAATATTAACAGGATTTGCCGGTTCTACGGCCGATGCTTTTACTCTTCTTGAACGCTTCGAGGAAAAACTGAACTCCTACGGAGGCAATATGAAAAGAGCTGCAATAGAACTGGCCAAAGATTGGCGTACAGACCGTTTTTTGCGCAAACTGGAAGCGATGATTATAACAGCCAACGCCTCTGAATTGCTGATAATCTCCGGAACCGGTGATGTGCTGGAACCGGACCATAATGTAGCCGCCATAGGCTCCGGAAGCATGTATGCCCAATCGGCTGCGCTTGCTCTGAAAAAGCATGCATCTCATCTCAGCGCCGAAGATATTGTCAGAGAAAGCCTTACTATTGCGGCTGATATATGTATTTATACCAATCATAATATCATTTTGGAAAAGCTATCCTGAAAATCCAATGGCTGAAATTACCATTTATCATAACCAGCGTTGTAGCAAAAGCCGGGAAGCTCTTGCCTTGCTCAATGAATATCCGCATAGCGTAGAAATCATTGAGTATCTGAAAACACCACTGACCGCCGGTCAGGTAGAAGATATCGCAGCCAGACTTGATGTAAGTCCGGAACAGCTGATCCGGAAAGAAGAATCCGTATATAAGGACTATTATAAAGGCAAAAAGCTGAATGATAAGGAATGGGTGAGGGTATTGGTTGAAAACCCGATACTTTTACAACGTCCTATTGTGCTCAAAGGAGACAAGGGAGTAATCGCGAGACCGCCTGAATTGGTAAAGGATCTTTTTTAGCCCGATATATTATATACAATCGGCAACATCCCGGTTGTATATATACCGCGCACTATCGTAATATGGTATAGCGCAGACCTAATTCAACCGAGTTATTCCAATAGGGGGCAGGAGACAAAGCTCCGCTGTTGTACGTAAAGGTAAGGTGAAAACGATTTGTATCCTGGTCAACATGCAAAACTCCGGAAAAAGCCAGTCCCTGCCTGTACCGGAATACAGGACCTGCCTGAATCAGCTCTCTGTAGCCCAGCAATAATGTCAGGAAACAATGATTATAGTAGTTTTTCTGATGCCTGAAAAGCAGATAGCTGCTGACTTTCCAATCCGGGCTCAGGAAACCGGAATACGCAAGATTAACCTGTTCATATCGTTGCAGCCGCAGTACATTGGAAATTGCTACTCCTTCGGCATTAAATAATTGCCAGAAAGAAATTCCTGCTGCCCACTGGCGGTATTGCAGTGTCAAGCCGGCAGCTCCGTCAGGCAATGACATATTTCCGGAACCGGATGGCGCTGTAAAATTGACGGAAGCAAATCCGATATTAACACCGGAAGAGATGCTCATGTCTTGTGCTATATTGACCTCCAGCGCATAATTAAAATAAGCCCGTGGCCGTGATATATATGGTCCCTCGCGCTCATTAAAAAAAAACAGGCGGAAAGAGTTCAGATTTTTGTTTCCCGCAGAAGCTGTCTTTTCGGCCTCTGCCATAAAGCTGTTAATTCCACTGTATTTTCCTTGTTTAAATTTGTAGTAAGCAGCCAGACTAACCTTACTGTCATCCGGTACGTATGCCGGATTGGCAAGCGCCCCATGATAAAAATAACCGGAAAAAATGTCCGGATAAACCGGTGAACCTTGTCCGCTGACCTCCTGATACAAAACAATACAAATAAAAACGGCTAACAGGGTTTGCATTAATTAATATAGAATCAACTACAAATATAATTTTTTTAATTATTCGTTACTTTTAGTAACCTCAGAATGTCTTTAAGATAGGAAATGAAAATCGAGGAAAAGCAAATACCTGATTTAATTAGAGAAGGCAAGGACCGGGTCGTGATACCGGTTTTATACAAGGCTGTTTTTCCGAAAGTTAAAAATTATATTACAAAAAACAATGGTCAGCAGGAAGATGCCTATGATGTATTTCAGGATGCGGTTTTTTTATTTTACAGACAGATCATTGAAAAGACTTTCAATGATAAGTATACAGTCTATGGCTATTTGTACCGTCTGAGCATAAACCGGTGGATAAACAAGTTACGCAAAGACAAGCGAATAAGCTTTACCGAATCCCTAGATGAAGACGACAGCCGGGTCAGCTATACGGATACCGAGGCTGATCCCTGGAGAAATAATGAAGAACAGACCAATATTCTTTCTACACTGTTTGCTGATATCGGAGATAAATGCATTGAAATTCTGACATTGGTAATCTATCATAATCTGCTTATGGAAGATATTATGATACGAACCGGATTAGTATCGGAAGGAGCTGTAAAGATGAAATTGAAGCGCTGTAAGGAAAAACTATATAAGGAAATTGAAAAAAATCCGGTATTGCTGGATAAACTAAAAGGCAATGGATAAGCAGGACCAACTATTTGAGTATATATACGCATATTTTGAAGGGGAAAGCGATGCTGTATCCAGACAGGAGTTTGAATCAAAGCTGGAAAACGATCCTGAGCTCCGGAAAAAAGTAGAGCAATACAAACAGATTCCCGAGCTTGTGGTACGCCATCGACTGCTGAAGGTCCAGCAAATTCTTGACTCCGAACATGCTCGTTATTCCGAAAGTACTTCCGGAACAAACGGACCGGGAAAGAAAGGATTACTAACCATAGTGCTGGCAGTCTGCCTTGTATCCGGTTTGATAGGTTTTTATAATTTCTCCAAAAGCAAATCAGCCCCCCCAGGCACGGTAACACCGCAGCCTGTCACAGCGGATAGCTCCCTGACAACTGACTTCAGGGGTACGGAACAGCATAAAGAAACAGTTTATACTATACCCGCGGACAGTCATAAAGCATCGATAGCCCGCAAGCCCTCAGAAGCACTTGCAAAAGCTGAACCCCTAACAGCTTCCGACACCGATACTTTCGTCCCGGTTCCGGATAGTCTGCCCGGAATAAAACTCCCTGAAACCATTACAATATCCGGGCAGACAGAGGGAATTGGTTCTGTTATTCCGGACAAGGCAGCAGAACCGGTTTACAACACAGGGAAAGCGAATCTCCAAACCGAAGATGCTCCGGCAAGTCTGACAGCCTCCTGTTCATTAACAACCAGAGCTACGATTCAGATCCGGAATACCTGCTATCAGGAAGCCACCGGTAAGATAACCGTTTCTTTCCCTGATGAGCAAGAATCGTTTCGGGTCACCATCAATCATCAGCAGGTATATAGTAACCAGGCGGAATATCTGCAGGCTGGAATATATCAGCTGAGAGTTACCGATCTTCATGGTTGTCAAAGTGACTATCAGGCAGAAGTAAAAGAAGAATTCTGTCATAAAGATTTCGTGCTAAATCCCAATACCGGGCAGTTTTGGGATACCCCGTTTTATGATTTTTCAGGTATTCTTACAATATTTGACAAAAATGGGAAGATTGTATGTAAAAAGCATATACCGGATCATAGCGTCTGGCAGTGGGGGGGAAGACAGGACGATGGTCAGCTAATTCCGGGGTATTATCTGTTTAGCCTTCACTATGAAAACGGGACTATTTATCAGGGAAGCATTACCGTTGCTCAATAAAATAAAAGCCAAAACTGTTCATATTAAAGTAACAACTGAACACAAGCTGAGAATAAAATAACCGGAATGAAAAAAATCGCTGTCATATGGCTGTTCCTGACCCTCTCAATATCAATTGAAGGCTTCGGACAACTATTTTCTGTTCCGGACCCTCAGCTAAAAAACTATCTCCAAAGCCGTTATCCTAATAGTTTTGATCAGGACGGATACCTGATCATTGCCAATGCCAGAACAGAGACACTACCATTGATCTGTGTAGACCAGGGTATACAAAATGCTGACGGAATTCAATATTTTACCAATATAAAACGTATCCGATTATCCAATAACGCTATACGCCAGCTACCGGATCTTTTCCGGCTCGAAAATCTTGAGGCTCTTGAAATCAATGATAACCAGATTGACTATCTGCCGGATCTGTCCTATCTGACAAAGCTGAAAACCCTGGTAATAAACCGGAATCATATACAGAATCTTTCCACAATCAGTTCGCTGACAGGCCTGGAAGAACTCTATACCCACAGCAATCCGCTAAAAAAACTGCCGGACATAAGCCGGCTTATCAATCTGAGAAAGATACACCTGGCTTATTGCGAACTGGATGAGCTGCCTGATCTAAGCCATCTACAGCAGCTTGTAGAGCTGGTTTGTTATAAAAACAACCTCACCGTATTACCGGACCTGACCAATCTGCCATCATTAAAATACCTCGATGCCGGATATAATCAGCTAAAGCAGTTTCCGGAGTTTTCTTCCGATCCGGTCATTGAGACAATCTACCTGAACTCAAATGATATCCGTGATTTACCTTCGTTTGAAGGTTTTTCTTCATTGATCAAGCTTCGCATATACGACAACTATCTGAATTTTGAAGACCTTCTACCATTGACCAGCCTTGACAACTATAACGATATATATAAATTCACTCCCCAAAAAAAGTTTGATAAAGGCTTTGTAAAAGACCTCATAGAAACAGATGATTTCTCCGTTACTCTATCAGAAATCGGACACGCTGAAAACCAGGTCTATCAATGGTACAAAGACCAGCATATACTCACTTCTTTCGCTACTCCTGCTTTGCATGTGCATAACCTGACCAGGAAAGATGCCGGAAAATATTACTGCAAGGCAATGCATCCGGCATTTCCGGAACTTATTCTTGAAACAGATACTTTTACCATTGAAGTATCCCGATGCCTTATTCCGGATTTATTAACTTTTTCCGTCAATGAAAAAAACTGCCAACACAAAGGTAAGCTAACGGTCCACGCCCAAAATCAGCCCCAGCCTGTTTCCTTTTACTATCTGATCGGGGAAATAAGCGGGGATACGCTTGAGTCTTCCGATGGTTTTTTTGATCAGCTTGACGAACCAAGCTATCAGTTAGTTATACAAACCGGAAAATGCAGGCGGAATTATTCGTATTCTATTAATATACCTCAGAGTAAATGTGACGAGATCTTTATTACGCCTAATGGAGACGGGATTGATGAATCATATTTTATTTCTCAGAGTGGCAGGGCCGTCATTCGCGATAAATTTGGCATAGCCATATATGAGCTATCCACACCGGCCTCATGGGAAGGCAATGGCCTGCACGGAAAAGTCAGCCCGGGATTATACTTTATCGATATTAATAACGGAAGCGAAGTTTTACAGATAAGCGTAATATATTAACTGGTAAGAAAAATACGTAAACAGCCCATATCTGGCAGAGTATTTTTTCACTATTATTATAAAGTCAAATTCATTTTTTCATTTTTTTTGATGATATTTCCCATCAAAAGAACTTATTATCTTGTGTTCTATATCCAACCTTATACCCTTTATGCGAACTATATTCCGACTTCTGGCTGCTTCATTGCTGGCTTTCGCAACATTTCCCGCTCAGGCACAACTCGAATATAAATACTCTTCAAGTATAGGTGGTACAACCAATATCATTTCTTCTTTTCTTTTCGATACAGACCAGTATAATACGGTCCATGTGCTGGAAAGTAAAAGGGGGCTTACACAATTGATCGAATATTATCAGATCAAACGATTTAACAGCAGCAGCAATTTAACCGACAGCATCCGTCTTTCCTTCGGGATCCTGCCAATCATCAATATTCCACAGATTATCGTGTTCAGATGCGCAGGTAATGGCAATTATTACGCCCTGACAACACTCAATACATTCCTCGCTTTCAATGCAAAAGGAGAGCTTCTTTTCAGTAAGGACCTTATGACAGAACCTGGTTTGCTGGATATTGTCCTTTACCCCGGAATAAATGCCCGGGAAATGGCTATCGGCAATAATATGATTCATATTCTTTCTGCCAATTATGTTTTTCTTTTCAATCTTAACGGATTGTACATTGACCGGTGGCAAACCGGAGAACAGTTTTACCCGGAAAAAATGGCTGTTGACAGTAAAGGCAATACCTATGTGCTCGGGTACAACACTATAGTTATGTTTGATACAGACCATGAAATGATAAAAGACATTTATATCTCTTCAAACAATACAATTTCAGGCATATACCCGGACAGTAAAGACCGTATTTTTATAACATATGCTTCCCCAGCCAATTATTATGTAGATGTATTCGATACTTCCGGCAGCTGGCTTGGTTCCATTTCCGGTCATACAATAACAGACGCTCAGACAAACGAAGAAGTTTTTCTTGGTTTTCGCACGCTCGGGCAGGTTATATATCAAAATGACAAACTTTATATAGCAGATCTTCAATCGGTGAACCTGGGTATGCGGGTGGCTAATTATGCCTACGATCGTATTGCTGTCTATGCAAAAGAAAAGCTTCCGCCGATGGGGCTTTACGGACCTCAGCGTATTCCGATTAATACGCCCGTCACCTACCAGATACTACCCAAACGCGATAATATTTATCCATACTGCTGGTATACCGGAAAAAATATGTCCAGGACGGCAAGTACCGATCCGCATAACGGCAATTCCGGGGAGGATTACATGAATATAACGCTCATTGCCTCTGCTGAAACAACCCCGGGAAGGCTGGTATGCCTTTACTACACCAACAACGGCGAGGATAGTGTGTATGTTGATATTACCCCATATTCGCCAGATAAGCCATATGCAATTGCATCTGTTACCTGTGATACCAGAGATTATATTCTTTGCAGTGATGGCAATATTGAATCATTTCAATTCAGCGACCTGATTAAAACGGGAATGGAGTGTGAAGTTTTTAGTTATAAAGACTTCACGCTGGACAGTATCACTGCCAATGCCAATATCGGCCAGCTATATAATGCTACGCTGTCTTTGACAACCCTTGATCCCTCGATAGCATACTACGCAGGCATATGGATTGATCTGAATAATGACGGCGATTTTGATGATGCAGATGAATTTTCAGGTACCGCTATTGCTTTTGAGGGACAGGTAAAGTTTCTTAATATCCATATACCTCACACCTCGGATTATACCGGCAATGTCCGTATGCGTTTACGCTCAAGATCTCTGTATCCGTTTTCCGCTGATGAAGCTTGTATACGTCCCGGAGATTCGGGAGAAACACAGGATTATGCAGTTCACCTCACCCAGCCCGTGACACTGGCTGCATCGGAAGCCATAACTCCCAACAACGATGGGAAAAATGATCATTTCGTTGTAAAAGGGATTGATCCTCTGTACAACAATAAGCTGATTATTACTGATGCATACGGCAAAGTTGTAAAAGAAACTGACAATTATATGAACGACTGGCCTGGTCAAAACGAACATAGTACGGTACCTAAAGGCACCTATTATTTTTTCTTCGAAAACGGACCCGGCTCCATCAACGGATTCTTCATTATCAATTACTAAACCGTTATCGGCATTACTGAAAGCATACAATCCGACAGGCCTTTATCGTCAAATAATTGGTTTATAGCTATCACTCAACAATCTGGTCTATAAACAACTGACACCATGCAGATTTCTATGCTTTCGGCTGGTCGGATAAAAAGATTGCAATACTCCCGCAGAGCATATATAACAGATTACTTATTATTTAACGAAGAACAATTTATTTTTTCATTTTTTTTGAGGATATTTCACCTCATAAAATAATGCTGCCATTTTATATTAAGCCTACATTTCCCCTAATGTCCTATGTGTAAAATACCGGTTCGAGTTCTTTACGCTGTATTAGTACTCTTTTTGCCTTTTTTATCCTACGCCCAGATAACCCAGTATCAATACAACTCAAGTATTGGCGGTCTGTCTGATCTAATTATTCCGCAATTGTTTGAAGTAGACAATAACAATAATGTCTATATTCTTGAGCAGGAAGATTATGAATCCGGCTACAATCTAAAAAAGTTTAACTCCAGAAATGAGCTCATAAGTGATGTCGAACTAACTATTTCAGGCAGCAGCTCTACCAACAGCGTGTATTTTTCGGCATTCAGATGCTCACCCGCCGGACAGTTACTGGCACTGGACAGCTACGGCGGAATGATCTATGTATTCGGCCAGGATGGAAATCTTACAAAGGAGCTGTACCTGTATGACATCGAAGAAATTCTTGAGGGATCGCTGTATTATCCCAGCGATATGATTGTCAGCGACAACAACACTATTTACATATTATACAGTAACGGAATAGCAGGACTTGATTTTGAAGGAAATGTTATCAGTCTTTGGATGTTTGAAGAATATCTCAATGCCTATTCACTGACAATTGATAAAAGAGGGAATCTGTACGTATCTTTTGATCTTTCTATTCTTGTTTTGGCTCCTGACGGAACTGTGATCAATACTATTTCTACATATATACCTCTTCCGGAGATCTATATAAGACAAATTGTATCCGATGGCTATGACAGGCTGTTTATCACGTATGGCGGCTATTACAGTAATGTTTACGCAATTTATCGGACAGATGGAAAAGAAATCGCCTCTTACCAGGACGGACATCTCTATACCACAGAATCCGGAGAAACTATATATGTTAGCTTTAGCGAATTAAGCCAGATAGCATTCAAAAATCAGCGGCTGTATATCGGGGATTCTCAATACGATAACAAGGATTCGATATTCCAATATGATCGTATTGCCATTTTTGACGAAATTAAACTTGAACCATTTGCCATCCATGGTCCCGGTCGTATTCCAATCAATACTCCTGTTACCTACAAAATCTTACCAGAACTTGACGGCCAGTACCTATACTGCAAATATACCGGAACGAATGTTGAGCAGGTAATCCCATTCGACTTTAGTTCCGGGGACGAAAGCCAGTGGAATATAACACTAATTGCTTCTCCAGATGCTACACGGGGACGACTTGTATGCATGTTTGAGTCCTCTCAGATTGAGCAGGATAGTATTTACCTGGATATCACTCCGTATGTTCCGGCCCGTCCATACTCAATAAATCCGATCTCCTGTGATACCGAAGACTTTGTTCTTTGCGGAGATGGCTCTATAAAATCATTCAGTTTCAACAACATCAGTAAAAGTAATATTCATTGCAACGGATATGGCTACAAAGACTACACAATGGACAATCTTGTGGCCAGCGCCCATATAGGTCAGCTATATAGCGCTACGATATCCCTTGATACCGATCATCCGTCTCTTCCGTACTATGCAGGCATCTGGATTGATTTGAATAATGACGGCGATTTTGATGACGATGGCGAATTTGCCGGAACTTCCATTGCTTTTGACGGAATCGTAAAATTTATTAATATACAGATTCCCCAGTACTCAGATTATACAGGTGATGCACGCATGCGGGTACGCTCAAGAGTAATGACCCCATTTTCAGCTGGTGAGTCCTGCATGAGAAAGGGAGATATCGGAGAGACCCAGGATTATGCGGTACAAATTACCCAGTCACTATCACTGGCTGCTTCCGAAGTAATCACCCCGAATAATGATGGTAAAAATGATCACTTTGTTATACAAGGTGTTGATCATGACTACGACAACAAGCTTGTGATAACCGATTCATACGGTAAAGTAATCAGACAGATGAGCAATTATACAAATGACTGGCCTTCACAGAATGACCGTAGTATATTGCCATCCGGAACGTATTATTATTTCTTTGAAAACGGCCCGGGTTCAATCAATGGCTTTTTCATTGTAAATTACTAAACCATTAATTAAAAAATAATTACCAAGCATATGTTTCCATTTAAGATTTTTCTTATAATCGCAACAGCCAGCTTTCTCGTTTTCAATTCTTACGCACAGGATCTGCCAAGGACAACTCTTTACATGTTCAACCGCCAGCTGTACAACCCGGCTGCAAACGGGACTGATGCAGCGGGAACCAATGCTTCCGTACTCTATCGTCATCAGTATGCCAGTATCAAGGGTGCTCCGAGATATATCTCCGCATGGGGTGATCACCGGTTTGCCGCCAAAAAAATGGCTGTAGGATTAAATGTAAACTCATTTCGCTATGGGATAACCCGCGAAAATGAAGTAATGGCTAACTACGCATATCTTCTGCCCGTAACAAGAAAAATCAAGTTGTCTATGGGATTAAGAGCCGGACTGGCCGGGGTATCCGTACGAACAGCCGAGCTCAATAATGTCTGGGATGAAAATGACCAGGCCGTATCAGATTTATATTTCTCCCAGACATATGGAAAAATAGGCGCCGGATTTCAATTATACTCGGATAAGTTTTATGCAGGTGTCAGCGCTCCTGACCTGTTTTCCGGCAAAAAAGCATTCTTTGTAAATACAGACCGTTCCGTACTGTCAAGAGCTAACTACATTCTATACGCCGGAGGCACCATCGACCTTAATGATTCATACCGATTGCTTCCTTCCGCCATTACCTATATTTCTGACAACAATACTCAGCTATACGGAAGCATATTATTTGAAGTAAAACAGTATTTTCTTGCGGGAATTACAGCCTCTACCAACGCCATGTTTTCTCTTACTGCAGGTGCTTATTTAAGTCCGAGAATCCGTTTTGGCTACTCCTATGAATTCAGCAAACCAGGAGCCATCGCCAGGCTCAATACCCACGAGCTAAACATCAGATACGCTGTTGACAACCTGTTTAGACAAAAATAATGCATACTCTGACTTTACTTCTAACCATACTATCTTTCGCAGCTTTGGCCCAAAAAGGCCCCGAAAGAAAAATAGAAAGCAAGATAGCTCAGGCAGAGTACGCCTATGAACAGGGCAAGCTTGATGAAGCCTCCAGTCTGGCCGGCACAACAGTAAAACAATATGCCAGCCTCAGCGAAAAACCTTTTTCGTATTTTGAGCTGCTAAGAATAAAATCCCTTGCCGATTTTCACAATGCCCGGTTCAAAGACTTTTCCGAAACAGAAAAATGCCTTCATCAGGAAATATCAAAAGGGGGGAAAGATGCGCAGTATGCCCGGCTGGTCCTGACATCCGTATATCTCAGTACCGGGCAAACTATAAAAGCTGTTGAGCTTACCGGAAAAAATAACGATCTGAATCCGGATAGCTTTCTGAGAAAGGACCTTGATATTCTGACTGCCGAAGCGCTTTACCAGCAGGGATTTTACACTCAAAGTCTTGAAATACTTTCCTCTCAGGAAAATTTCAGGAAACTATTAATCAGCAAAGCCGACAGTAGCAGCAATGTCTATAATCAGGCAAATCTCAATCTGAGAAAGCATAAGGCAAATTATGCCAGAATCAAAAGTCTTCAGGTACAAAATATATTGGCTCAAGGCTATACCGCTCGGGCAGAAGACTCTCTCAATACGCATATTTCATGGCTCAGATCCAGTCTTGCTGATTCAAAGCTGCTGCTTTTTGATGCATACCTTACTCTGGCCGCCATTTTCGAGCAAAAGGATGATCCGGGCAGCGCTTCGAAAGCCTATGCACAGGCCATATATCATGCCGGCAACGGTAATCGTGCTCCGTTAAAAGCATATGCCCTCTACAAGCAGGCATCACACCAGCTTTTTATGGGCAACCGTATCAGTGCTGATGCCAAAATCCGGGAACTTCAAATCGATGCTTTTCAGATAGCCGGAATAGATGAGCCGGTTCAGCCTTATTATGAGCTGACTTCCATAGCAAGGACGTATATGGAGGGAAATACCAGAAAAGCAATGGCATCACTGGAGAAACTCCGGACGCTGCTACATGACATTCCGGACTTTCACCCGTTCTGGAAGGAATACTATCTGCTTACATCCCGTCTGGCGTATGCCAACTCCGATATTAACGTATATCTCAATGCTACCGGTCAGCTATCCGGGCTGATCAGCGCCAATGCCGGTCACAAATCCATAGTCAATATCATGGCCTCACTGAATGAGCTGATGAAAACCAGCAACTTCAAAGGTTTTTACCAGATCGGTCACATTGATATAGCAGCAGGTATCCGGCAGCTGGACAAAGAAATGAATCCCAATGGCTCTATCCTGGCAGGATATTATGACATAGCTGCCGAATATTATTACGCCAAAGGCCTTATCGATTCTGCTTTATTTTTCTCGGAAGCTTCACTGCGCTTCAGGCCTGATCAAAGCAACAGACAGCAGCTCAACTCGCTCATATATCAGCTAAAAAATGCTCTGTTGAAAGGCTTGAAAGGAGATATTCAGACAGCCCGTAAAATACTTGAGCAAAACGAAAAAGATGTTCTTCGTTACAGCAAGGTATACACTGACCAGGCTCTGAAAAGCCTTCTTCTGCTAAATCAGCTCTATCAGCTCACAGAACAGAAGCAAAAGAGCATTCAGCTTGCCGGCACAATCAGAAACATTCGTAAGCCGACACAGGGACTTTTAAATATTCCTGAAAGCATAGAAGCAGATTATGCGTTGGCAAGCATCTACTCAGAGTCAGGCAATTATTACAAGGCCGAAAAAATTATTGCCGAAAGCCGCCGACATACCGGCAAGGAATTACCGGCCGGGCCGTTTATCTTTCCTCTGATTCTGCTCGAATCTGAAATAAACCTTATCAACGGGAATTTTGATGCTGCTGAAAATGGGATTGTACAGGCTATCCGTCTGAGTGAGCAGTATTTCGGACCTATGTCTCTGCAGCTTGCCCGGGCAGGCTATCAGTATGCCCAATATTTCGATGCCATTGCAGATTATCCGAACGCCACAGAAGAATTAGGCAAAGCAACCTCACTGCTTACAAAGGCGCTGGGCCAATCCAACAGTTTTAGTCCGGACCTGTATTTGCTGCAGGCTGAGCTGGCCATCCGATCCGGTCAAGCCAACAAAGATATCAGCACTTATTATGTAAAAGCGCTGGAAATCGCATTAAACTCATTTCAGGAAAACAGTGAGAAATACAATAAGATACTGATCAGCTACTCGGACTACCTGATACGTCAGCAAAACTATAATGAAGCAGCCAGACTGCTCGACAAAGCGCTTAGCTATTTTCAGAATACCGGCAATACTAAATCCTTGCTATATGCCAATGTACTGCGTACCCGCGGCAAGCTGTCATACGCACGCAAGGAATATGCAGCTGCCGAAAAGGAGTTTTCCAATGCAGAAGGGATCATCAAAGACCGTCTGTCTAAGGAGCACCCCGCGTACAACACCTGTCTGGGAGAGCTCTCCAGAGCCTATTATATGCAGGGTCAGTCGGATAAGGCCATACAGATAATGGAAGAGACCATTCCCAGATACCTGAAGTATATTGAAACACTTTTCCCCGGCATGAGCTTCCGGCAGAAATCCGGATACTGGGCAGCTTTCAAAGACGAATTTGAGTTCTATAACTATCTTTTATTGTCCGCTTATGCCAATAATAAGCCTGCAGAGCTGGGTAAAGTATACAACAACATTATCGCAACAAAGGCAATTCTCTTAAGTTCAGACAAGCAAATAAGGCAAAACATTGCCGCCTCAGGAGACAGCGTGCTGATCAATATGTTTGAAGACTGGATTTCACAGAAAGAGTTTCTGGGAAGTGTGTATGGGCTTAATGCTGCCGAACAGGCAGAGCTCGGCATCACTATTGAAGAGCTGGAGAAAAAAATAGAAGCTCAGGAAAAAAATATAGGTCTGCGTTCTGCCTATTTCGCAGATAATTCTGTCAGGCAAAAAGCCACCTGGAAAGATATACGTGCACAGCTTCTGAGTAATGAAAGTATTGTTGAGATCCTGCGGGTACGATACTTCAATCAAAGCTTTACAGATTCGGCATTTTATGCAGCGCTGGTGTTAAATGGCAATAAGGATTTTCCGACCTACGTCAAAATTCCCAGAGCCGGTGAGCTGGAAGGCAGATATTATAAATATCTCCGCAATACACTGATTTTAAACATAGATGATGAATATTCGTACCAGAAATTCTGGGCTCCGATAGCCCCGGTTCTTGGCAGTAGCAATACCATTTACTTCTCTCCGGACGGAATCTATTATCAGATAAACCCGGAAACTTTCAAAACTCCGGAAAACACGTTTCTGCTCGATAAGCAATCGATCACGTTCCTGAGCAACAGCAAAGACCTGATTCGTTCTAAGCAGAATTTTAAAAACAGGAAGGCTATACAAAAAACAGCGCCGGTATTTGTTCTTGGCGGCAATCCGACCTATTATTCCGATGGTCAGTCCGGCAAGGTAATTCAGCTTCCGGGAGCGGAAAAAGAAGTGCTTGAAATAGCTACCTTATTGAAAAAACATTCCCTGACTACCCATGTCCTAACCGGAAGTGCCCTGACAGAAGATACGGTAAAATCCATGCAGAATCTCAATGTGCTTCATTTTGCCACACATGGCTATTTCCAGGAAAGTTCATACAAAAACGATAACAGCCGCCTGGACAACTCACTGCTTAATTCCGGAATTCTGTTTTACAGAGGCGGAGAGTTACTGGAAAACTCTGAGAATATAAATGGCCGGAGTGGTATACTCACTGCTTACGAAGCCGCTTCATTAAATCTTGCCAATACAGATCTGATTGTTCTCAGCGCCTGTGAAACAGGGAGAGGTGAAATTGTCAACGGAGAAGGGGTATTCGGCTTACAGCGCTCTCTTCTGCTTGCCGGAGCTGATGCTGTCATCATGAGCTTGTTTAAAGTGCAGGATGACATTACCCAAGCCTTCATGTATCATTTTTATGAGGAATATATTCGCAGCGGGGACAAACGAAAAGCATTCGCGCTTGCCAAAAGGAAAATCAAAGAAACAAATTCGTCACCATTAAGCTGGGGAGCTTTCCTTATGATTGAAAGTAATCCGAAAAACGGTGCAACGCCTGCAATCCACTAATGCCAACAAAATCGTGAAGTTTTAGCAAAGTTTTTTGCTAAAATTTCACGATTTTATACAATAAAGGATATTTTTTTTCATTAATCCTTTAATAAAATAACATTATCCATTAATTTCCACAATCAAAACAGATACAGCATGAGCAGATTGGTAATTTTGATTTCCCTTCTATTTGGTTTTTCGTTTGCACACGCTCAAAACGAACCTGTAACTCTAAATGATAAATGGGAAAAAGTTGTGGACAAATCAGAGTCCTACCAGCATTATAAGGTTATAAAGAAAACAGACCTGAAAGATGTCTGGCAGGCTATAAATGATACCATACAGCTTTATAAAAGCTCCCTGAAACAGGAAAAAGCAACTATCGGTAATCAAAAAGGCCAGATTCAGTCACTGGAAAAAGAGGTACAGGGACTCAACGAAAGCCTCAGCCAGCTTACATTAAGCAAAGACAGCATGACGTTTATGAATGCCACTGTCGATAAATATACCTATGCTACTACACTTTGGTTCATTATTGCTTCGGTAGCTATTGCATGTGCCGTACTTTTCTTTTTGTATCAGAACAGTCATAAGGTAACACGTCAGAAGATCAACGAATACGAGCAATTGTTTAACGCTTTTGAAGAGCATAAAAAAACAACCCTCGAGAAAGAGCGCAAGCTGAAGCGTGAGCTTCAGACACAATCCAATCTGATTGAAGAGCTAAAAACCTCTACACGAAGAGTGTAGGCTCCGGTTAACATATGCAAAAAGCCAGCTTCCGCTGGCTTTTTTGTTTAATAACAATTCAATCGCTAAACAGTTTACCCGAAAATAGCATATGCTTATCAACCACAGAGGTTATCGGGCATCATCAGCATAAACGACCAGACTTATAATTGTACTTTTTAAATATATTTTTTTCTTATTCCAAAGCATACGTTTTATAAAACTGTTTTTATGAATCAGCATACGGACAATATTTCAAAACCAATAAAACAAACTATAAAACTATATATCATATAGTTAAATAAAAAAACAAACCAATTTCGAGTCACCCGGATCCTCATTGTAAACAGCATAATCCGCTTTCGGAATCATTTTAAAAAAAATTATGTTTTTCTGGTTCGAAGTTTTCAGAACCAATAAAACTTTACTAGCTTTATTCCGACAATTAAAACAAAACGACTGATTGCAGAAAATGAAAAATTCCACTTTTTATCTGATCGTCTTATTAAGTTTTACAGTCCTCTATCAGGGTAAAGCCCAAACCCCTGGAGCCAAGGCTCTTTCGATAAAGGAGTGTATTGAATATGCGTCGGAAAACAACTATAATCTCCGTATTGCCCGTCTGGATGAAAATATCTCAGACAAGCGGATCATCGAAGTGCGAAGTACAGGGCTTCCTCAGGCAAACATCAATGGTGTCTTTGAGGACCGCCTGAAAATTCCTCTTTTGATTATCCCGAACATGGACCAGTTTATGGGTGGGGGACAAGGTGGTATCCCGATGGGATATCAGTACAACTCAAGTCTTTCCGGTGAAGTAACCCAAATGATTTACGACCAGACTTTCTGGACCGGACTGAAAGCAGCAAAAAGCTCCACCAAATACTACAAGCAAAACAGTACCTGGGTGAGCGAAAACACAGCTTACAGCATAGCCGATTCCTATTACAAGGTAATCGTTATTGAAAAACAGCTGACTCTGCTCAATATCAACCTTTCCAATACGACTACCACATTGTCAATGACAGAGCTGCAATACAACAATGGTCTTGCGAAAAAAGTAGATATTAACCGTCTGAGAGTAAATAAGGCGAATCTTGAATCCCAGATCAAACAGGCAGAGCTAAACCTTG
The DNA here is from genome assembly GCA_023392125.1 of Bacteroidota bacterium. Lineage (GTDB taxonomy): Bacteria > Bacteroidota > Bacteroidia > Cytophagales > Cytophagaceae > SpSt-227. The sequence goes on along the minus strand of JAEVZS010000002.1, from coordinate 253,988 downwards.
AGCAGGCGTACAACAGCCTTAAGTTTCAAATGGGCATGCCGCTTGATCAGCCTATTGCCCTGAGCGATACGACGTTTGAATTGTCTCAGACAGAATTGCAGTCAGCCGAAAATCCCGGGCAGTTTTTTGACAAGAGAACAGATTACAAGTTGCTGGAAACTAATCTGGAGCTTCAGAAACTGGATCAGAAAAGCATCACCAATCAGTATTTTCCGCGTCTTACAGGATTCGCAAATTACAGCTATGTAGGGCAGGGACCTGATCTGGGGTTGTACAAAACCAAAAACAACGACTGGGTAGACTATACTACTGCTTCAATAGGACTTCGGTTATCCATTCCCGTTTTTGACGGTCTCCGCAAAAGCGCGCTCGTGCAGCAATCCAAAGTAAAGCAGGATCAGCTGAAACAACAGCTGGAACTGAAAAAGCAACAAATCAATATTGAGGTATCAAATGCAGAAATCCAGTACAAAAACACCTATCACCGGATTGCTGCCGAACAGGAGAATGTGAATCTTGCTGAAGAGGTGTACAATGTAACCCAGCTGGAATTCAGAGAAGGTGTAGGTACGTCAACCGATGTAGTTAATGCCGAATTTGCATTGCGTCAGGCACAAAACATTTATATCAGCACACTTCTGGAATTATATACTGCCAGATTGCAGCTGGAAAAATCCAAAGGAAATATTATCAATTATTTGACTTCAAACTCCCAGTAAAATTAGCTTAATATTTTTATGAAAAGGTTTATTACCATAGCAGTCGTTATTATTCTGACAGGCATGATCGCTTTCAGACTAATGCAAAATAAAAAGACGATCGAGGCCAGAGCACAGGTTGAAGACAACTCCAATCAGGTAGTGTCTGTCAATGTGTACAAAGCAGAAAAGAAGATAGCTGAGAAAAAGCTGAAAATGGTCGGTACGGCCATTGCCAACCAGGTCATAGATATTAAGTCTGAAGTACAGGGAAAAATTATCAGCCTTAATATAACACTCGGTCAGAAAGTCAGCCAAGGGCAGGTTCTTGCCAAAATCGATGACCGCCTGCGCTCTCTGGCAGTAGACAATGCACAGCAAAGACTAGCCGATGCCAAACAAAACTTTGAGCGTTTCAAAAACCTGTACGAAGGCGGAGCCGCATCGAAAGCACAGTTTGACCAGTACAGCCTGGCTTACGAAAATGCCCGTAACCAGGTAGATCAGGCAAGAAAAGAACTGTCAAGCACAACTGTTACCGCTCCGATCTCCGGAATCATCACATCCAAGCAGGCAGAAGAAGGCTCCTTTACCACTATGGGTTCTCCGATCGCCACAGTAGTTGATATATCCAAACTGAAAATACAATTAAACATCTCCGAAAATGATGTCTACGCTCTTAATCTGGGTGATGAAGTAACCATCACTACTACTGTATTTCCGGGAGTAAACTACCACGGTAAAGTAACCTTTATCAGTCCGAGAGGCGATGAGGCACATAATTATCCGGTAGAGCTTTCCATTGAGAACAAAAAGGACAAACAGCTTAAAGCCGGCACATATGTCGATGTTACATTCAACAAGCAAAGCAATGTTCCGACACTTCAGATACCAAGAGAAGCCCTTGTAGGCAGTATTAAGGATGCAAAAGTCTATATAGCGGACAAAGAAAACACCGTACAACTGAAGCCAATTGTAATTGGCAATGATTACGGACAGTACCTGGAAGTGATAGAAGGTTTGTCCGAAGGAGATATCATCGTTACTTCCGGTCAGATCAACCTGACCAATGGTGCAAAAGTAATTATCATAAACAAGCTTTAATTCTGGCTAATGTCAATAACCGAAATATCCATCAAACGCCCGGCACTGATTATCGTAATATTTACGGTGCTGGGTATATTGGGAACCATAAGTTATTCGAAACTGAATTACAATCTGCTTCCCAAATTTGACGCTCCCGTACTGACGATCATTACCACTTATCCCGGCGCTGCTGCCGGTGAGGTCGAAACGTCAGTTACCAAAAAACTCGAAGATGCCGTTTCCTCACTGGAAAACCTTGACAAGCTTCAATCTGTATCTCAGGAGGGAGTTTCCATGGTTACAGTTCTGCTCCGTCAGAATGCCAACGTCGATCAGGCCCTCCAGGATGCCCAGCGAAAAATAAACGCTATTATGGCAGAGCTGCCTGATGATGTCGATACGCCCGTGATCAACAAGTTCTCTTCCGATGATATCCCTGTTCTTCAGCTGGGAGTCAACGGTGATGTCAAGCCAACTGTATTCTTCAAACTGGTTGAAGACAGAATTCTGCCTTTGCTAACCAAAGTGGAAGGTGTAGGACAGATTACCATGGTAGGAGGAGAGGAGCGGGAAATTCAGATACTGATCGATCCTGACAAACTGAGAGCCTACAATCTTTCTCTGAGTGAAATAACACAGTCTATCATTGCGGCCAACCAGGATTTTCCTACCGGAAAGATCGAAAACCAGGAGCGCCAGTATAGCCTCAGAGTGGCTGCAAAGTTTACAACAATTGATCAGATAACCAATCTTGTTGTTGCCTATACTCCTTCCGGAAGCAAAGTAAAGGTTGGCGATATTGCTCAGGTCAATGACGGAGTGAGAGAAATATCCACCATCAACCGTATAAACGGCAAACCTTCCATTGGTCTCATCATTCAGAAGCAAACCGATGCCAACGCGGTAGAAGTAAGCAAAAAAGTACGTGAGGCCATGCAAAAGATCGAGGAGACGTACAAATCCGAAAATATACGCTTCTCTCTTGCTACAGACAGCTCGGAATATACCATGGCTTCAGCAGATGCGGTTACCTTTGATCTTTTCCTTGCCGTTATCATTGTAGCCGGCGTTATGCTTGTCTTCCTGCACAGTCTCAGAAGCTCACTGATCGTCATGCTGGCGATACCGGCCTCCATGATTTCAACATTTATCATGATGTATATTTTCGGGTTCTCACTCAACCTGATGACGCTGATGGCCCTGTCTCTTGTAGTGGGTATTCTGGTCGATGACTCCATTGTGGTACTCGAAAACATCTACCGCCATATGGAGATGGGCAAAGATAAGCGGACAGCTGCTCTTGAAGGACGGAACGAAATCGGATTTACCGCTCTTGCCATTACCCTTGTGGACGTCGTGGTTTTCCTTCCGATGTCCATGGTATCAGGTCTTATAGGAAATATTGTCCGCGAATTCTCTCTGGTGGTCGTATTCTCCACCCTTATGAGCTTGTTTGTTTCCTTTACCATTACCCCGATGCTTGCTTCCAGATTCGGAAAGCTCGATCATTTCACAAAAGACACCTTGTGGGGACGTATTTCCCTGGGTTTTGAGGATCTGTTCGAAAGTCTGAAAAGAGGCTATGCATCTATTCTCGAGTGGGCGCTTGATCATCGCAAAACAGTATACCTTATCACCGTAATCCTCTTTGTCGGCTCTATAGCTCTTGTTCCTGCCAAGTTTATCGGATCGGAATTCATCACTCAGAGTGACAAAGGCGAATTAATTATCACACTGGAATACGATCCTCAGACCAATCTGTATCAGAACAATCAGACCACCGGCACTATTGAGCGGATGCTTCTGGCCAGACCGGACGTGGAAAAAGTATTTACCAGTGTCGGATATTCAAGCGTAGCCGGACTTGGGTCTGCATCCAACTATATGGCCGAGCTGAGTGTCATTCTGGTAGATAAGCTAAAAAGAGATATCTCTTCTGATGAGTTTGGTAAACTTATAAAAGAAGAAATCCAGGGGCAAATACCCGGAGTAAAAGTAAAAGCAGCTCCGGTAGGTATCGCCGGTGGTGCCAATGAAGCGCCGATTCAGGTAGTAGTCAAAGGCACGGAACTGGATAAAATCCAGGATATGGCAAACGTGATTCTGGAGCTTACCAAAAAGATACCGGGAACTACCGATGTTGAGCTGTCGACAGAGGACCCGAAACCTGAGCTTCAGGTACGTATTGATCGCGAGCGGATGGCATCGCTCGGGCTTAACGTAGCAGAGGTGGGTACAACACTCAGAACAGCCTTCAATGGTAATGACAATTCAGAATTCCGTGAAGGGCCATATGAATACGATATCAATATCGTACTGGACAAGTTTAACCGAAGCAGTATTGACGATGTCAGCAGTCTTACGTTCCGCAACAGCCGCGGCAGCCTTGTAGAGCTGAAGCAATTTGCAACTATTTCGCAGGAACTGGGCGCTACCAAGCTGGAAAGAAGAGACCGTCTGTCCTCCATTACTGTCAAGGCACAGGTTGTGGGCCGGCCGGTAGGTACGGTTGGGGAAGAACTTCAGCAGCTTGTAAACCAGGTGTCTGTTCCCGAAGGACTGGAAATTCAATATTCCGGAGCGCTTGAGCAGCAATCTGATGCATTTGCAAGCCTTGGGCTTGCCATGATCATCGCGATTATCTTTGTATACCTGATCATGGTAGCTCTGTACGATTCATTCCTGTATCCGTTCATAGTACTATTCTCATTACCGGTGGCACTGATCGGAGCTCTGCTGGCGCTGGCGCTTAGCATGGAAAGCCTTACCATATTCTCCATCATCGGTATGATCATGCTCATGGGACTTGTTGCCAAAAATGCGATCCTGATCGTGGACTTTGCCAATAATATCAAAGAAACCGGCGTATCGGTAAGAGAAGCATTGATCGAAGCAGGTAAAGAACGTCTGCGTCCGATTCTGATGACAACACTGGCTATGGTCTTTGGTATGCTTCCGATCGCTCTTGCTTCGGGTGCAGGCGCCGAATCCAAAAATGGTCTGGCCTGGGTAATTATAGGTGGTTTGACCAGCTCATTGTTGCTTACACTGGTATTAATACCGGCGATTTACATGACGATGGAGAAGTTTCTTGCCAGATTCAGAAAGAAAAAGGATAAGAGCATCCCTCCGAAAAGAGAAATTGTTGAAATCAAAACCATGTAAAACTCCGATAATCATCAAAAGATCTGAAACCGAATTTATGGTTTCAGATCTTTTTTATTAATTGATCTTATGCAAAACTGACATGAGCGCTACTATCTCCAACTATCAGAAAGAACTTATAGAACGGCTGGGAGTTTTTTATGAGAAATCAGGAATGCCGCCTGTCACCGCCAGAGTACTGGCTCTCATGCTGGTAGCCGACAACACCTATTTTTCATTTGCAGATATACAGGAGCATCTCAATATCAGTAAAAGCTCAACCAGCAGTGCTCTCAACACGTTGCTGGCCACCAAACATATCGAATATATTACCAGACCAGGCGACCGGAAACGCTATTTCAGAAGCTGTCTGGAAAACTGGGAAAAGGAAATGCAGCTCAAAATAGAAGGGCTTGCCAGTATGAGCAGTCTGTATAAAGAAGTTCTCGGACAACGTCCTTCTCAAACCGGAGAATTTAATCAGGCACTTCGTGAATTATCCGACTTTCTTGATTTTTTCAAAAATGAAATCCCCGGAATGTTCGAACGCTGGAACGCACATAAAAAGCAGAAGCAGTCAGAAAGTCCCCCCCTGCAATAGAGTCATTTCCTTTTTGCTCCTTTGTTCATGGATTTTCACACCTTAATCCGGTAATGCTAACATAATACAGCAAACAGCTCCCCCAAAGCTGTTTCCGGTTGTCAATAGCGCTTAGTTTTTTATACCTTCCGACATAAAAGAACAACAACCATTACACTTATAATCAGAAACTTATTCCTTTAATACCTGATCCCGGACCATGATTTACCTTGGCCGGATAACGCATTCATATATAAACATGTATAAAAAATATGCGTTTCATATTTGTATTTATTCAAATATGTTTCTAAATTTTATTTAGAAACATTTGAACTGAAAGTCCTTTTTTTTGATTTTTTTATGGAAAAGAACCGCATCGTACTGCGAAATATCGTATACGATGGGTATCTATCAGTTACTCAGAAAATTTATCATGCACCAGCAACCAGTATATACCGGCTTCAGATCAGTATTCATAGTATGCTCCGTTAAGTTATTCTTTATTCTTGCCTCATTTCAGGTCGAGCGCAAAACCGATGCGAGACAAATCATCGACAATATGTACCTTTCCATCGATAAGATAAAAAGCCTGAAATTTACCATGCGAAAGATTGAACGTGTAAATGATCAGTATCTCAAAGGCGAGCAGCAGGTCCGGTTTTCAAAAAATCCCAAGAGCATATACACCAAAGTTATTTCTCCCAATGAAGGTGTAGAGGTATTGTATGTAGAAGGGAAAAACAAGAATGCAGCGCTGATAAACCCCAATACATTTCCCTATATCAATCTTTCGCTGGATCCGTACGGCAGCATTATGCGTAATAACAACCACCATACTGTTCATGAGGTCGGATTTGATTATATAAGCGATATTATCAGTCATATAGACGAGAAATCAGGATCAGATTTCAACAACTATTTTACCTATGTCGGCGATACCGTTTTTGATGGCAAGCCCTGCTACAAAATCAAGATTGATTATAAGCCATTTGCCTATACGGACTATGAGATTCAGGCCGGAGAAAACATTACCAGTATAGCATACAAGCTCCATATAAGCGATTATATGATTCTGCAGCTCAACAAAAATCTGTCCGGCTACCAGGACGGAAAGCCAGGTATGGTCATACGTGTGCCCAATGCGTATTCAAAGCAGACCTTCCTGTATATTGACAAAAAAACGTTTCTGCCTCTTTTACAGATCATGTATGATGACAAAGGACTGTATGAGCAGTACGCGTTTTATAACCTTCAGCTCAATCCTGTGTTTGGCCCGGATGAGTTCAACAGAAAAAACGAAGAATACGATTTCTGAAACCCACCCGGCTGATATACGATCTATTGTTGTCTGACAGTCCGAAGATCCGGAAGAAATACCGTTACAATTCCTATCAGCGGGAGAAATGAGCAGGCATGGAAAATATGAATCACACCGGATAAATCAGCCCAGTATCCAAGGATAGCAGAGCCAAGTCCTCCCATACCGAAAGCAAACCCAAAAAACAGGCCCGAAATCATTCCCACCTTGCCCGGTATCAGCTCCTGCGCATATACCAGTATCGCTGAAAAGGCAGAAGCAATAATAAATCCGATAACCGCAACCAGTATACCAGTCCAGGGCAGATTCATATATGGCAGAAGCAACGTAAAAGGCGCAGCACCCAGAATCGAGATCCAGATTACAATTTTGCGGCCATAACGATCCCCCAACGGTCCTCCGGCCAGTGTACCGGCCGCTACCGCTCCAAGAAACACAAAGAGGTATAACTGCGACTGTTGTACAGAAACCTGAAATTTTTCGATCAGATAAAAGGTAAAGTAGCTCGTAATACTGGCCATATAAAAATATTTGGAAAATATCAGTACCAGCAGTATCGCCAGAGCAAACCATACTTTCTGCCTGGACAAGGTTGCTTTTTCCCGGATTACGGAAGCCCTGGGAGTCAGCTCGGCAGACAATCTCACCCGGTACCAGATCCCTACATTATACAGAACTACGATGGCCAGCGCTGGTACCAGCGCAAACCAGGATATATACAACTGGCCGAAAGGCATAATAATCATTGCCGTAAGCAACGGCCCGAGGGCAGATCCGCCATTGCCCCCCAGCTGAAAAATGGACTGAGCCAACCCACGTTTTCCGCCCGAAGCAAAATAGGCAACTTTGGACGCTTCCGGGTGAAAAACCGATGATCCGGCGCCAACAAGACCTACTGCCAGCAAAATCCAGCCAAAACCGGAAGCATACGACAGACAGACAATACCGGACAGTGAAAAAACCATACCTGCAACAAACGAAAAAGGCTTCGGATGCCGGTCGGTATAATTTCCAACAAAGGGCTGCAGTATCGAAGCAGTAAGCTGAAACACCAGCGTTATCAGACCAATCTGCATAAAAGAAAGCTGGTAATTTTCTTTCAGCAACGGATAGACAGAAGGAATAACCGACTGTAACAGATCATTAAGAAAATGGCTGAAACTAATTGCAAACAGGATGGAGTAAGCGGTCCGGTCTGCCTGTACCGGACTTACGACAGTTGACATATTGGTGTATCCGATTGGAGTTAATAACTATTTCATATAAAAGGAGAGGACAGCAATTGCCGGCTAATCTCTGAAATTAATAATCTTTTCTGCCTGCTTCCAGGCCCCGGCACAGTCTTTCTTTTTTACACAATCAAAGAGCTTTTCATGAAGCTCCTGTGTTCTTACAAAAGAATCCGTAGAGTCCATTTGTTCGATAAACCACCTTTTCAATTGTGCAGCCAGCGTCTGATACAGCTCTGCAAGCAGCTCATTCTGAGAGGCCCGGGCCAGCGCCATGTGGAAGTGTATATCTGCCTCAACACATGCAGGCAAATCCTTTGCGTCTGCCGCCTGGTTGCGGAGCTCCAAAAAAGCCGCCATTGCTTCCATGTCACTTTCCGTGCGGTTGCGGGCTGCTTTTTCAGCTATCTTCATTTCCAGCAATTTACGCACCTCATCAAGATCCTCATGATCCGCCCGTTTTACCCGTTTCAAAAAAGGCTCATGAATACCGGTGACAGCCTCTACAAATGTACCGACGCCCTGCTGCACCCTCAGTATCCCGGCATGAACCAGCATACGCACTGCTTCCCGCACGGTAGAGCGCCCAACACCAAAGCGCTGGCTCATTACTGCTTCAGTTGGCAGCTTCTGGTCAACCTCCAGCCTGGAAGAAAGTATTTCCTCCCGGATTCTGTCAGCTACTTCATCAGCAAGAGTTTTACGAATTATCTTTGAGTTCATCATATCATCAGACAACCTGACAAAGATATATTTTTATACTTTCATTTCCCGGATATCAAAACTATTTTCCTGTACTTTCCTTAAGATTCCGGCAACAGGCTCATTCATAACCGGAATAAAAAAAGCCTGTATGCATACACAAACATTTTTGAGGCAGGCTGATTGATAATAGATATTGCTATGGCGAAAATTCATAAATTTGAACTCAGCATAACAGCAGAATACTTTTATTTAAACGATTAAATGTCCCAAAAAATAAAATTTTTGTTCGTTTCCAAGTGGGGGGATTCACTCGATATAGCCAATGCAACACTTCTGGAAGGAAACGAAGTAAAGCTCTTTATTGAATACAGACCCTGTCATGAGGTGGGCAGTGGCTTTGTACCCAAGGTCAAAAACTGGCAAAAATATGTATCCTGGGCAGATGTAATCATTTTTGATTATACCGGCTATGGCAAGATTGCTTCCGAGCTGAGAGCTGCGGGTAAGCTGGTTTTTGGTGGTACGGAGTACTCTGACAACCTGGAGCAGGATCGCAGTTTTGGTCAGAATGAGCTAAAACGCCATAAAATAAAGATTCTCAATTTTAAGGAGTTTACTACTTTCCGGGATGCGATCGCCTATGTAGAAGCCAACCCCAATACGTACGTCATAAAGCCAAGCGGCGAGGCACAGGAATACAAGCAGCTGCTTTTTGTCGGTAAGGAGGAAGATGGAAGCGATATTATACGCGTGCTCAAAGCCTACGAAAAGACATGGGGCGATGCCATGGGTACATTTCAGCTGCAACGTAAAGTAAGCGGAGTGGAAATCGCCGTGGCCGCTTTCTTCAACGGAAAGGAGTTTATAAAGCCCATTAATATCACATTTGAGCATAAAAAGCTGTTCCCTAAAGAGCTGGGCGTATCGACCGGTGAAATGGGCACAAGCAGCTTCTGGACCGATGACAATCCTATTTTTGATGCCACACTCCAAAAAATGGAGAAAACACTGGCAAAAGACAATTTTGTCGGCCATATTGATATCAACTGTATTGTCAACGGCAATGGCATATATCCGCTGGAATTTACCACCCGCTTTGGTTTCCCTCAGGTATATATCCAGCGAGATGGTATCGCTGAGCCGTTTGGCAAGATACTCTATAAAGTTGCCAAAGGCGAAAGCTTTAAAATCAATACCAAAAGAGGCTTTCAGGTGGGCGCCTATATGGTAGTGCCACCATTTCCGTACAATGACAAGGAAACCTTTAATCTGTTTTCCAAAGACGCAGTAGTCGTTGTCAAAAAAAACATGAAAGAAGGTATTCATCCTATGCATCTCAAGCAGATCAACGGAGAATGGCTGATAACCGGAGATTCCGGACTGGCACTGCTGGTCACCGGTACAGGAACCACCATGAAAGAAGCCCAAAAGCAACTCTACAACCGGATTAGCAATGTGCTGATCAACAATTCCTACTACCGGACAGACATCGGCGACCGCTGGACTGAGGATTCTGACAAACTCTGGTCGTGGAAGCTACTATAATGATAAACCAGTCAGACAACTTGACATCCGGACATTCAAATAGCGATTATACATTCAGAGACCTGTCTGCTTCGGCAAGGCTTTTTTTTAATATTCTTCCGACCGACTGGCAGGAGGGTATCGTCCCTTTCTGGAAAGACTACCAGAGCTCCACTCAGGTATTTGTCCTCCGGAAAGAACACCGGATAGCAGGAGGGGGGCTGGTATTTTCCAGGCCGGCCCCTGATACGCTCATATACAAAGAAGAAGCTCAGAGCTGGTTTGATAAGGGGTATCTGTACATCGGATTTCTCTGGATTGACGAACAGTTCAGAAACCGTCAGCTTGGTTCGTACTGGCTGCATCAGTTATTCAGACAAAATCCCGGTCAGAAGTTCTGGCTGGCCATAGAAGAGGAAGGGCTGGCTTCATTTTATAGTAAAAACGGTTTTTATCTGAAAAAAATAATTCATCTGACTGATTCCAGCGAATGGATCATGCTCAGAGATTAATTTTGCTTATTCGCTGATATTACATTTTAACTTTTTATTGTTGTTTTTATGAATCCACTACTACAGAAGTTCAATACTCCGTTTGGCACACCGCCTTTTGAAGAAATAAAAAATGAACATTTTCTACCGGCTGTCAAAGAAGCTATCCGCCTGGGCAAAGAAGAAATCGAGGCAATTACCTCATCTTCCGCCGAACCTGATTTCGTAAATACGATAGAAGCGCTTGAGCGCGGCGGAGAGCTGGTCAATCTGGTAGCCGGCATTTTTTTCAATCTGAACTCTGCCGAAACCAACGATGAGATTCAGGCGCTTGCCAGGGAAATATCTCCGCTGCTTACCGATTTTTCCAACGATAAGCTGCTGGATGAAGCACTTTTCAAAAAGGTAGAAGCCGTATATAAGAAACGAAATTCACTGGGACTTAATCCCGAGCAGCAGACATTGCTCAACGATACATACAAAGCATTTGTCCGCAACGGCGCCAAGCTCTCCAATAAGGATAAAGAAAGACTGCGCGATATTGACAAACAGCTTTCCCGGCTATCGCTGCAATTCGGAGAAAATGTCCTTAAAGAGACCAATGCATACACGCTTACCATAGACAATAAGGACGATCTGGCCGGTTTGCCGGATCACGTTATAGAAGCTGCTGCCATGACAGCCCAGGAAGCAGGTCTGGAAGGAAAATGGGTATTTACCCTGCAGTTTCCCAGTTATATTCCATTCGTGACTTACTCAGAGCGCCGTGAATTGCGCAGGAAGCTGTTTCTGGCATATGGTTCCAAGGCATTCAAGGGAGACGAGCACGACAATCAGCAGATTGTTCTGGATATAGTCAGGCTTCGTCTCGAGCGGGCTCAGCTACTCGGATACGAATCCCATGCTCACTTTGTATTGGAAGAACGCATGGCCGAATCCCCTGCCAGAGTCAACGATTTTCTTCATAATCTGCTTCAGTATGCGCTACCGGTAGCAGGCCGGGAGGTAGAAGAGCTCGGCAAATATGCCCGCTCCATCGGCGGTCCTGATAAGCTGGAGCGGTGGGACATAGCATTTTATTCCGAAAAGCTGAAAAAAGAAAAATACGCTATAGATGATGAAATGCTCAAACCTTATTTTCAGCTTGAAAATGTAATACAGGGAGTCTTTCAGATTGCCGAACGACTGTACAATCTGCAATTCAAAGAGCTGACAAATATACAGGTATATCATCCGGACGTAAAAGTTTATGAAGTCATCAACAGCCGGGGAGAGCATATGGCCATATTTTATGCGGACTTCTTCCCGCGTGCCGGCAAAAGAAACGGAGCCTGGATGACATCTTTCCGCGGTCAGAAAAAACAAAACGGGGAAAATGTACGGCCACATGTTTCCATAGTCTGCAATTTTACCAAGCCTACAAAGTCACAGCCTTCTCTGCTTACCTTTGACGAAGTCACTACTCTGTTCCATGAGTTTGGACACGCTTTGCATGGTATGCTGGCAAGCGGAACCTATGAGAGCCTGTCCGGTACCAATGTATACTGGGATTTTGTAGAGCTGCCCTCTCAGATTATGGAAAACTGGGCTTATGAAAAAGAAAGCCTTGACCTGTTTGCCCGGCATTATAAAACCGGAGAAGTGATTCCGATCGATTACATCCGGAAAATCAAGGAAAGCGCCAATTTTATGGAAGCCTATCAGACCGTACGTCAGATTGGTCTCGCCCTGCTTGACATGGGCTGGCATACTGAAAAAGCCAACACCATTACGGATGTAGGTGAATATGAGCGTCAGCTTCAGAAAAAAACCGATCTGCTTGCACCACTTCGGGAAACAAATACAAGCTGTTCCTTTTCACATATATTCCAGGGCGGTTATTCATCCGGCTACTACAGCTACAAATGGGCGGAAGTACTGGATGCAGACGCCTTTGAGTTTTTTCAGGAAACAGGCATCTTCAACAAAGACACTGCACTACTATTCAGCACACATATACTCAGCGCAGGGGGAAGCGAGCATCCTATGGAGCTGTACAAGCGATTCAGAGGCAAGGAGCCGTCTCCGGAAGCGCTTCTGCGCCGTACAGGTATGCTAGGCGGGGAATAATTGAAACTGAACTCCGGTTTGCGACGGTTTCGGAATGCAGACCGGGAGTTTCCTTACGGATGACTGAGCAACACTTGAAGAGCATAGTTTTGAGTATACAGGATACCGGAAAATACCTAAAATAGTTGTATCAGGCGTGAGCTATTAATCAAAATCAGTTTTTTATTTGCTTTTCCGGATCACATTAAGTAGTATAAAAATCCTATTTTGATATATAGTTCATTATTGTTAAACCATGTGTATGACAAAACTGATACAATTGTATAGAAACACGCGCGATACATTATCGTTAACAGGATTTTTATGCGCGTTTTTACTTGTTCCGCGAGCAACCGATGCACAGACGATCGTCGATAATATACAAAGCTCCCACGATGGCTATTTTTATTCGTTCTGGAATGACGGCGCCAGCGGATCAGCATCCATGACCCTAGGTCCCGGTGGCAATTACAGTACGACATGGATCAACATCGGTAACTTTACGGCCGGAAAAGGCTGGGCTAAAGGAAGCGCTGACCGGGCTATTTGTTTTTCAGGTACTTTCGACGGGGGCAGCAACGGGTATTTTGCCGTATATGGCTGGACAAAAGATCCGCTGATAGAGTATTATATCGTTGAATCCTGGGGAAGCTGGAGACCACCCGGAGCAACCTCCAAAGGAACTTTTACCAGCGATGACGGAACATATGAGATCTATGAGACGACAAGAACAGAGCAGCCTTCCATAGTAGGAACCGCAACTTTTCAGCAATACTGGAGTGTCCGCACATCAAAGAGACTAAGCGGTACGGTGACCTTTGCCAATCACGTAGCCGCATGGGAGTCTAAAGGCATGTATCTGGGGACTACCTGGGATTATCAGATCATGCTGTCGGAAGGCTACCAGAGTACCGGAAGCTCTGATGTTACAGTGAGCGAATGTGCTGCCTGTGCTACACCTGAGCCGGTTACTACACGCTTCTTTGATTATGCAGTGGGAGAGGAGGCTGCCCGGTTGACGGCCACAGGAACGTCCTTAAAATGGTATACCGACAATATCACAACCATCCCGCTGGCCGAAGCTCCGACTCCGTCTACCGCTACCGAGGGAACTACCAGATACTATGTGTCCCAGACATTAAACGGATGCGAAGGAGCCAGAGCCGAGATTACTGTCCGGGTTTCGAACAGATATGAGATCTACAAAGCAGCCACTCCTGTCAATATTGACGGTATACCGGAAGCAGTATGGGAAAACGCAAGCATTATCCCCGCCCGCATGACAAAACTGATAGTAGGAGAGGTTGCCAATAATGCGGATCTCTCCGGAGAGTTTAAAGCTTTGTGGGACGATGCTTATTTGTACGTATTAGCCGATATTACGGATGATGTAAAGATAAATGACAGCAGAAATGTCTATGATGATGACGGCATAGAAATATATGTGGATATCAATAATGACAAGGCGACCACCTATGGCGACAAAGAGGTGCAATATTCTTTCGGATGGAATGACGGAACAGCTGTAGGAACGATTCCGGCGGCACGCTCAAGCGATGGAATTATATATAAAATAGCAGATCGTCCCGACGGCTATGTCGTTGAAGTCCGGATTCCATGGACAAATGTCCAGGGTACTCCTGCCATCGGCAAGCTACTGGGGATCGAGTTTATGGTCAATGATGACGATGACGGGGAAGATCGCGACGGAAAGCTATCCTGGCACGCAGATACAGATGAGGCATGGCGGAACCCTTCCCTGTATGGCACTGCCATCCTGCGGGGATTGTTGCCATGCGCTACTCCCGAACCTGTGGCTTCGCCTGTCGTATATTGTCAGGGCGATGCTCCTGAATCTTTGACAGCCACGGGCCTCGCATTAAAATGGTATATGGCAGCGACAGAGGGGACTGCTTTAGCCTCTGCGCCGGTTCCGGAGACTGATTTGACGGGTACAACAAATTATTATGTTTCACAAACGATTGCCGGATGTGAAAGTCAGCGGACGATGGTTTCAGTTATAGTAAATCCACGGCCCGAAGCGATCATATCTGTTGACGGACACACCACGATAGCAGATGGTGAAGTCGTATCCCTGGATGCTGCACAAGAAGCAGGTCTGACCTATACGTGGTATAACGGAGACACAGAAGTCGGTTCCGGTCCTTCCTATACAGCAAGCACCGCAGGAAACTATACAGTAGAAGTTACTAACGAGTCCGGCTGTAGCAGCATATCTTCTCCTGTTGCAATAATCGTCGATATGGCTACAGGAATACAGGCTTTCGGACATGCTACGTCTGATAAAGTATATCCGGTACCAGCCAGAGAGGAAGTTATGGTTGAAACAGAATCGGACCTTACCGGCGCCATATTCAGAATAACAAACGCAATGGGGGAAGAAGTAACATTGCCTGTGAGAATACAAGGGAATAAGGCGAGATTGAATGTCCTGGGATTGGCGAAAGGGACGTATTTGCTGATGATCAGACAGAGCTCAGACCTATTATTGACGAAGAAAATCATCATAGCTGATTGAGTACAGGTCTTGCGCCTTTATATGAGCAAAACTCCAACCGGAATTACCCGGTTGGAGTTTTGCTATACAGGATACCCGAATCAGGGAAAAACCATAATGTGTAATGTTATTCACACTCTGCCTCCTGTTTTTTAAACGAATCCTTGCGTATACTGAGACTATTCTACAGTTTGCTCTACTTCACTTTTCGCAAAACGTACAATTTCTTCATTAAACTTATCCAACTCTTCATAAAACAGAGCATGTCCGCTGTTTTCAAAGGATACAAGCTCCGATTCCGGAATATGCTCATGTATATATTCTGCAAATGCAAAAGGACATATTTTGTCTTTTTTGCCATGCAGGATCAGCGTAGGCATCGAAACCATTTCGACAGCCTCTCTCAGATCCGTGTCACGAAGAGCAATAAGTCCCTGCTCGGTTGCATAGCCCGATGACTGCAAATGTATAGTATTGAGCCAGTCAGCTATACCAGCCGGCAAAGCACTCTCCTCTGCCGGAAATATCTTACCAAACTCTTTAAACAGCTCAGGCCTGTTCGTATTGTTCAGTTCTATAAAATCGTTGACTTCACTCAGTTTGTGCCCGGCATCAAAACCGTCTCTGCGGGTCCATACCGGCAACGCGGCTCCGGCCAGCGCCAGCCTGGTAATATGGCAGCCTTCGTATTTGACAGCATAGTGCAAAGCAACAGCTCCCCCCATGGAGAACCCGCATAGGACAGCATCTTCCACAATCGCAATCTGCTCAAAAACACATTTAAGATCATCCGCGTGCCGATCATAGGAATAATCTCCATAGGGCTTATCTGACAACCCGTATCCGCGCAGCGAAATACCAACTACTCTCAAACCCTGACGTGCCAGCGTACTATACTGATATTCAAACATGGCATTGCTCAGCGGCCACCCGTGTACAAATACTACCGTAGGCCCCTCTCCATAATCTACTACATGCAGATTTACATTATCTTCCACTTCTATATATTCCGGTCTTGACATAGCTATCTCTCGTTTTTTATCCGCCGGCAATCTTTTTTTCAGACTGCCTTTATGCAATATCAACACCGGATTGCTCCTGACTGGTTTCACCGTACAGAAATAAGAAAAAAATGCGGCAGGGGACCGGGTGTCCTCTGCCGTATTATCTGATGTTTCTGCAAGCAGTTACACTTCTTAGTTACATGCTCTCAGCTGCCACAAATGCATATCCACGATCCGCTTTACCTTGATCAGAATATCCTGAGTAGTAATATCCGTTTCTCCGGTTTGCTCCAGCCTTTGGGCCAGATTGTCCGAGAATTCAAGATAACGCGCCGTCAGCACATCAAGCGACTGCTTGTCCGAAATAGTTCCCGTAGGAAATTTTGTCAGTTTTACGTGCTCAGCTACCGCTTCCGGTCTGCCGTCTGCAGCTTCCCCGATAATTACTTTTCGTTCTGCCACCTCGTCAATCAGTTTTTCGAGATCTTTGTACATCGTCTCAAACAGCTCATGCAGCGAGGCAAACAGAGGTCCCTGCACATTCCAGTGTGCCTGATGAACAGCAAATTTCTGCGAAATCAGCTCATACAGGGTATCCTGCAAATCCTGCACTGTTGGTTTTTTCTTGATCTGTGCAGAAGGAACACGCTCTGCTGCTTCTCTGCTACCGTATTTTCCGATATCCTGAGTTTTCATATTAATTCAGCTAATCTGTTTATACTACCTTCTATCCCAACCATCCGGGCTTGCGATTTGTTACACAAGCTGATTCTGCCACCCTGAAAACTGTCTGGCCAAGCTGATTTCATAAAAACATAAACTAAATATCCGGATCACAGTTTTCCAATATGCAGATAAAAGCAATAGGAACATTCACTATTTATTTGTTTCTTTGTATAACATATTGCCGATCAATTATAGTACCTGTCCTAAAAGCACTCCGGTATTTATTTGTTACATATCTGCACAAAAGAGTTTGTTTTTTATACCGGATTACAATCGGATTTTACCTGCCGGTATTAAAAAACGAAGCATTGCCGGGCATTCATACTGCCTGCCCGATATTCATAAATCGTGTAATTCAGATTTGGCACAAAACTATTTTATTACTCAAAGCATAACTCTCACTCAAAAGAATGGCAAAATCAAGAGAAACCTTTAACAAAAAAGAAAAAGAAAAGCAGAAACTCAGAAAGAAGAAGGAAAAAGACGAAAAGAAAAAAGCACGAAAAGAATCGTCCGGCAAAAGCACCAGCTTTGAGGATATGATTGCCTATGTGGATGAAAACGGCAATATTACCTCCAGACCGCCGGAGCAGGGTGTCAAGAAAGAAATAGCGCTGGAAGAGATACAGATCAGCGTCAGCCGCACGGAACCGGAACCCGAAACTCCGCGGCAGGGAGTAGTCTTATCATTCAATGACGACAAAGGGTTCGGATTCATAAAAGATCTTGAAAGCCAGGAGACCTTATTTGTTCATATCAACGGGCTTATCGACCGTGTCAAGCTCAGAGATAAAGTCTCCTTTATGGTCAAAGATACTCCTAAAGGCCCCAACGCGATCGAGGTACGCGTTATCAAATAAAACAGCAATCTGGTCCCTGATGCCAGATAATAATCATGTTTCGGCAGCATTCCGTCCTGCTTTCAGATGCCTGAATCTATTTTGTATGTTTCAGGAGAACATTTGGCTTGGCATCCCGTAATTGATTGGAAAAACAACCACCGGGACAAGTCGTTTTAAGAATACTTTTACGGACTGTAGGACATGGAACTATTTGATTTTATCAACGGGCAGACAGAGATCGACACACAAACGATCAGCATCCGACTGGTGCTCAGCATGATTCTGGGAGGACTGATCGGCTGGGAGCGGGAAAACAGGAAACAGCAGGCAGGTCTTCGTACTCATGTCATCATTTGCATGGGTTCGACGCTGCTTATGCTTATTTCCATATTTATACCTCAGACTTTTCCCGACTTTCAGAACGGGGATCCCGGCAGAATTGCGGCACAGGTAGTATCCGGTATCGGTTTTCTGGGAGCAGGCGCCATCTTTAGTCTGGGCGGCAGCATCCGCGGACTTACCACCGCAGCAACTATCTGGATGGTTGCTGCCATCGGGCTGGCCATCGGCGCCGGTATGTACAAAGGAGCAATACTTGCTACCTTATTTATCCTTTTTGTCCTGATTTTTCTCCGAAAAATTGAACAGCGCTTCTTTCACGAAGATGTATTAAAAGTATTGCAAATCAGCTTTTCGTCAACCAAAATCGAAAGTGACAGGGTGTTTGCCATATTAAAAAAATATAAAATTATCACCCAGTCTGTTAACGTTCTGCAATCAAGAGACAAGAAAAAAACCAAAATGGAAATGTACGTTCAGATCTCTGTCAAGGTACGCATAGAAGATCTGTACAAAGATCTCAACAGCATCAATCATGTTTCGCAAATTTCACTTGGCAGAGCATTTTAAAAGGCCTGTTTTTCAGTCTAGGTAAAAAAACGTATCTTACTTCAGATCAACTCATCAAAAGCTATGAATATATCTGAAAATGACTTTAAAGCGCTTTCGCTGAAAAACCGGATCCGACATCTGTACATGGGAGGTACCTTTCTTATGGATATCCGTTACTATCAGTACAAAGTCAACCTCTATATTCTCAACAACTTCTACGTTGAGGTATTTTATCACCACTGTCAGGACAGGATAGAAAAAGTAGAAATAATGGAAAAGCAGCATAGTCGCATGAAGTTCTACGCAGACCGGATCCGCCTTCCTCAATGCTGATTCTCATACAATTTCGTTTTTTCCATCTTCCTTTCCCTTTCAATCTTTTCTTTCCGTAATTTACTTTTCAAAGGCATTTCCGGCCATATTTAAGCAGGTAAGATTTTTTCTTTCTTCGAATTTTACTTTACTTAGCATCTTTAGGAATATTTATAGTTAAACCTCATTTTAAACTTACTTATGAAATCTAAATTTGTAGGTGTCCTTGCCGTGCTTACACCTCTTATTGGCTCGGTATATGGTCAGAACGTATTGAAAAATCCCGGTTTTGAAGAAGAAGGTGGCTGGAATCACTGGGGCGGAGTCCGCACTGAACAGGCCCAGGATGGCAAATATGCTCTCAGAGTCCATAATATCGCACCTAAATGGAGCGGAAGCGATCAGATCATCGTATTACCTGAAGGAGCCAAAAAGCTCAAGCTTAGCGGCTGGATGAAGGTAGATTCCGTATCCAGAGGACAACGCCCGTTTGAGAAAGCAAGGATAGGAGTGGAGTTTTACGATGCCAACAGCAAGCAGACCGGCGGATACCCCCCGGTAACAGCTGAGTCTTTCGGAAGCAGAGACTGGAGAAAATACGAACGTACTTACAATATTCCTTCCGGCGCGTTCAGCGCCAAAATACAGGTAGCATTGGGCAATGTATCAGGAACAGCCTGGTATGATGCACTGGAAGCATACATACTTGATGCCAACGGTGAGCAAATGGAAGCCGGAACCATCAAGGCAACACCATTAAGGCCGGAAGACAATATCCGTCTCAATCAGATCGGATATTACCCCAAAGGACCTAAAACGGCCGTGGTAATCGATGCTCCTGCCACCGAGTTTTCTGTAGTAAACGCGGAAACCGGCGCTGAAGTATTCAAAGGAAAACTGAACAAAAAAGGTGTATGGAAACACTCCGAAGAGTCGTCTTCGCTGGCTGATTTTACTTCCCTGACTACTCCGGGTACCTACCGTATCAAAGTACAGGGACTTGCCGATTCATATCCGTTTACCATTGCTCCTCAGGTAATCCATGAGGTGGGCAAAGCCAGTCTCAAGTCGTATTACTATCAGAGAAGCCACATTGATCTGGAGGAAAAATATGCGGGCAAATGGGCACGCAAGGCCGGACTTCCTGACACTGCCGTACTGGTGCATTCATCTGCGGCTACCGCCAAAAGACCGGAAGGAACCAAACTGGTATCAAAATATGGCTGGTTTGATGCCGGCGATTACAACAAGTACATCGTCAATTCCGGTATCTCTACCTATACCATGCTTGCCCTGTATGAGCACTTTCCCAAGTTTATGGACACCGTAACAGTCAACATACCGGAAAGCAGCAATAACCTGCCCGATCTTCTTGACGAAATCCTTTTCAATGTACGCTGGATGCTCAGCATGCAGGATCCTAACGATGGAGGGGTATACCATAAAGTAACCAATCCCGGCTTTGATGGTTCTATCATGCCGCATCAGAGCAAAGAGCCCCGTTATGTAGTAAAAAAATCGACTGCCGCTGCTCTTGACTTTGCTGCTGTGATGGCACAGGCCTCCAGAGTATTCAAGCAATACAGCAAACAGCTTCCGGGGCTTGCCGACTCTACCCTGAAAGCTTCTGTCAAAGCCTATGAATGGGCCAGGAAAAATCCGGCTGTCTATTACGATCAGAATGAAATGAATCAGACTTTCAAACCTGCAATCGTAACCGGAGAGTATGGAGATAAAAACGTAAAGGACGAATTCCACTGGGCAGCTGCCGAGCTGTTTGTTACTACCAAAAAGAAAAATTATTACACCGAAGCAGGCTATGCCAGCGAATCCGAGCTGGCAGGAGTGCCCGCCTGGCCGGATGTATATACGCTGGGTCTGATCACACTGTCCAATCAGGGAAAGGAAGTAAAAGACCTTAAAGTTATTCAGGATCGTTTGCTTTCTATAGCCAATAAACTGAAAGACCATGCTGCCAAATCAGAATTTGGCATTCCTATGGGCCATCAGACAAGTGATTTTGTATGGGGCAGCAACTCTGTAGCCGCCAATCAGGGTATCATATTGATTCAGGCATACAGACTTACCAAAAACAAGGAGTATCTGGACGCAGCAATCGCCAATCTCGATTATATTCTTGGCAGGAACGGAACAGGATACAGCTACGTAACCGCATTCGGCACCAAATACAGCAGGAATCCGCACCATCGCCCCTGTGAGGCAGATGGTATCGATGAGGTAATACCAGGCTTCCTTGCCGGCGGCCCCAATCCGGATCAGCAGGACAAAGAAGGTTGTATGAAGCCTTATCCTTCCAACCTGCCTGCCGTGTCCTATATTGACGAAGAGTGCAGCTATGCTTCCAATGAGGTTGCCATTAACTGGAACTCCCCGCTTACGTATCTGACCTTTGCCATTGAAGCGCTCATGGCCGGAGAAGGCAAAAAATAAGACTTTCCCTCAGGGATTATATAACACAAAGAGGCTGTCAATAATGACAGCCTCTTTTGTTTGTGACAAATTCCGGATATTTTTTTTACCGACTCTTGTAAAGCGCATGTCTCAGACAATTCTTCCAGAATAATTTGCAGTATAAATCACTATTTATTTACTTTGAAAAACAAAGTACTTTTACATGGAAACAGTAAACGACCATTTGAGCGATCTCCGGGAAATAAGAAATCTGATGGAAAAATCATCCCGGTTTATTTCCCTCAGCGGACTTTCCGGGATTTTTGCCGGGATTTTTGCCCTCGCAGGAGCTGCCGCAGCCTGGTGGTACCTGGATTTTGAATTGCGCAACGAAACCCCTTCATATTCCGGCTTTCAGAATACATATTTCTTCTTTTTTGCCAATGCAGCAGTAGTCCTGACAGGAGCGCTGGCTTCCGGTATCTTTTTTACCATACGACAAGCTCAGAGAAAAGGACAGAGGATCTGGGATAAAACAAGCCGCAGATTGCTTATCAATATAGCTATTCCGCTGGCTACCGGAGGGTTCTTCTGCCTGGCACTGCTATATCATGGACTTCCGGCGCTGGTCGCACCCGCGATGCTACTGTTTTATGGCCTCGCGCTGCTCAACGGCAGCAAGTATACATTTGACGATATCCGTTATCTGGCTTATATTGAAATTCTGCTCGGTATGCTTTCCTGTTTTTATGCAGGATACGGCTTATTGTTCTGGGCTGTGGGCTTTGGAGCAATGCATATTGTGTATGGTACATTGATGTACTTCAAATACGAAAAGTGAAAAACCCGATCTCACATATCAACAAAGCCTTTGAAAACAGGATTCGCCTGGGGGTCATGTCCATACTCATGGTCAATGACCGGGCAGATTTTCTCTTTTTGAAAGAAACCCTTGAGCTGACCGACGGAAACCTGGCAAGTCACCTGATCGCCCTGGAAAAAGCAGGTTATATTGAAGTTAACAAGACATTTGTCGGTAAAAAACCCAATACCTCGTATGTAGCCAGCACAGAAGGCAAACAGGCATTCAGGGAGCATATTGACGCGCTGGAAAATCTGCTAAAAAATACCAAAGGATGAACGTTTGGCATAGTACGTTTAAGCCGAACGCTCAATTAACAACTAACTGAGAGCTATTAGTTTAATGCAATACGTTGTACGTTTTAAAGCAGGACACATGAAAACCGAATGGCTGAAACTCAGAAGCTCTTGGCTGAGGCTCTCGAAGCCAATTCCAACATGGTGCGATTAAAAGGGTCGAATTTCCCCGTCATAGAACCCCCACAGGGTATTTCAATTCCAATATGGTGCGATTAAAAGTACCGGAACGGGCCGGGGAAAGGCTTACCCATGAATTTCAATTCCAACATGGTGCGATTAAAAGAAAGAAAACGGCAAAACATACACAATCAAAGTCAGATTTCAATTCCAACATGGTGCGATTAAAAGTAAGCATATAGATACGTGATAATCACAAAATTGTATTTCAATTCCAACATGGTGCGATTAAAAGAAAAAGCGGATCAAGCTGCTGCAAATCTGGAAGAGAATTTCAATTCCAACATGGTGCGATTAAAAGTCTGTAGAAACCTACTCCGTCCGTGATGCGGTTGCCAATTTCAATTCCAACATGGTGCGATTAAAAGTGTTCTTCTTTGTCTTTATCTGCTCAGACTGAACAATTTCAATTCCAACATGGTGCGATTAAAAGTTTTTATGGCTTTGTATTATTTTTCCTTTAAAAAACAGGTTGGTTTCCACAAAGTGTTTCTCAAAATTGCTGAGCATACCGTATGGTATACGTGGTACAGGACAACTCCAGAGATTATGGTGCATCGGCAAATTTCAGTCAATGAGGGATATACACTGTGAATATTAAGGCTACTATATGGACAATACGGACATATAATAGCTATTTTTGCCGGTATGAAGAAAAATGTACCGGTATATGGCATCAGCGCCTTTGGGGAAGGACGTAAAAACGCCTATTTCTACGCCAATGACCTGCAAACGCATCTGGAGACGCATCAGTTTATAAACGCTCCACACAAGCACAGCACTTACATTTGTGTATTTTTCACACAGGGGCACGGTGTACATCAGATTGATTTCGATCGTTTTGAGGTATGTCCCGGCAGCATCTTTGTCCTCAGTCCGGGACAGGTGCACTGCTGGGATCTGTCAGCCGATGCTGAAGGCTATGTTTTTTTTCACGCACGGGAGTTTTACGACAATATTTTTCTGCATCGCAAGATTGACCACTTTCCCTTTTTTTATCTGCAGCAGAACTATCCGCTTATACTTCCTCGGGAAGAGGAGCTGCTACGCCTCACAGGACTGTTTACCCTGCTGATTGAAGAATACCGGACTGAGCGGCTGTACCAGCCTGCCAGCCTCGAAAGCCTTACAGATCTGATCTATATCGAACTGGCCCGGCTCTACGACCGGGACAACCGTCACAGACAGCAAAGCGGTATTCATTATGAAAAGGTGGTAAAACTCCGAAAACTGATCGACCAGCATTTTCGTGAGAAAAAATCGCCCGGTCAATATGCCGATATGCTGCATATGACCACAAGGCATCTGAGCCGGATCTGCAATGAGGTAATGGCCTGCTCCACATCCGATCTGATTACGGAACGGGTTATCCTGGAAGCCAAACGCCTGCTGACACACGCAGAAGTTACGATCGGAGAGGTTGCTTCCCGATTGGGTTATGAAGATTCTTCTTATTTTATCCGATTATTTAAAAAGCATACCGGACTATCACCAAGAGCTTTCCAGAAGTCAGTTACGGGTATTCCTGAATATTAATTTTTCCGGGTAAGTGCCTGTCCTGTTTTTTTTTTAATCCTTTACGCACCGAAAACCGATATGAGAGGCTCCGGAATCAAAAGCGGTACCCTGCCGGGCGCTGGGCCTATAGTTGATACAGTAGTTGTCTGTACATAAGAAGAATCCGCCCTTGCTTACCCAATCACGTATTCACAAAAATATGTATATTGCTCTGTGAACGTACCAACAATACTGACTATGAAAGGAAAACGAATACTGATTACCGGAGCTACTTCCGGTATCGGCAAGATAGCCGCCCTTCGTCTGGCTGAAAAGGGCGCGGAAATACTGCTGCACGGACGCAATCCCCATAAAACGGAAAAAGTACGCGATGAACTGATCAGACAATCAGGCAATGAAGCCATCGTATCTGTACTCGCAGATCTTTCCCTGAAAGAGGATATTCTGAAACTGGCCGAAGAGGTCAACAACCGCTATGACCGTCTGGATGTGCTGATCAACAACGCTGGCGGAGTCATGAACAAGTCCAGGGCAACCAATCCTGAGGGCTGGGAAAAAACCATGGCGCTCAATGTCCTGGCTCCCTATATGCTGAGTGCGCTGCTGTATGAACGTCTGCAGGCAGCCCCGGAAGCCCGGATCATCAATACAGCTTCGGCCGCGCACCGCATGGCCAAGGTCAACCCGGACGACTGGATGTATCACAAAAAATACAATGGCCTGCAAGCCTATGGCGACGCCAAACTCTGCGTGATTCTGCTGGGAAAGGAGTTTGCACGCCGCCGACCTGAAGGCAATATTGTCATGAACGCCATGCATCCGGGAGTAGTAGCGACCAATTTTGCCGGAGAAAGCAATACATTTTACAATGTATTTTTCAAACTTTTCCGGCCCTTTCTGCTAAGTCCGGAAAAAGGAGCGGACACGCTCATATACCTGGCTTCTGATCCGGAAGGAGCAAAACACAATGGTGATTATTTTGTCAAACGCAAACCCGCCCGCATCCATTTTCGAGGTGATATGGAAAAACTGCAAAAGCAGGTCTGGCAGCTTTGCGAAGAGTATTCCGGTATCGGTTTTCCCGGCTTATAATCTTTCTATCCGGATTTTTCGCACAACAGGCCCAAGATCCGGACCGTTTTTCAATTTTCCATATCTTCACCGATCTGTTTCAGGATATAGAGATATCCCGCTGGTTTGCCTTCCACACCGGTCAGCGCCCTGATAAACACTTTAACATAGACAGGTTCCGCATTGTACGGACGGAGCCATTCTCCCAAGGTCAGCATATCTCCGGAAGGAGCGCTGTCGCCTGCAAACTGCTTCTGTGAAACAAAGGCTGTCGCGATATTGAGATTTACAATGTCCTCGGGAGGACGGTTCAGATACACGGAAGTCTGCTGATTCAGATACAAAATCCGACCGTCTGTATCCGTGAGAATAACAGCACTGTCACTTATACACTCAAGAACTGCGTCGAGAAAATGTCTTCTGACCATACTTTCCTGCATACGCCCGGCCATGCGGTTGAGCAGCAATCCGAGCCGGGCATATATGGTATGCGTACCCGGCAGATCAACCTTTCCTGAAAAATCGCCGGAAGCCAGAGCCAGAGCTGTCGTCTCAAACTCTTCATATTTTTGCAAAAGCTCCTCATACTGAGCACAGATATCAAGCATCTCTCTGAAATCTGTAAGGATACGAACCATGGATTTTTTTTCCTGATTGTTCTGCTCCTCACACATGCTCCTGATCTTTTGCTCCAGCTGCTCTGTGAGCTTTTTCATTCCGGCCGGAATTTCGGGGTATTCTGTCAATAGTTGCTCCATAACTCAAATATCTAATATGCATTAAAATCTTACCTGTAATGCCCCTGTGCAGCACACTATATAAAGGGATTTTCAAAAGGCTAATAAAATAAAAATCAATCAAAATACCCACACTTGCATAATATTTAATATTACCACATAATATTTTACTATCATACGAAGACTATACATATAAGAAACGAAGGCGATAACTTTGCCCTGATGACTCTGGGCGACAAAATCAGGAAGATCCGCGAGGATAAGAAGCTTACACAGGAAGATATTGCTTTTGAAGTGGGTGTCAATGCCAACTCCATTTCGCGTATTGAGCGGGATCTGACCGATGTGAATTTTTCCCGGCTTACCCAGATCGCCGGTGCGCTCAACATGACTGTTGCTGAAATTCTTGCTTACCAGGAGCCTAATCCGCTCGAAGCAGAAGTCAAAAAGCTGAAAGAGTTGCTGGAAAAGAAAGATGCTGAGCTTCGGCAAGCCGAAAAGGAGCTGCTGCTCAAAGAAAAGGAAATCAATCAGCTGCACAAGAAACTCCTGAAATATGCGGAAAAGGGATAGGGGAGAACGTAGTACGTTGTAAGTGATACGTGGTATGTTGAATGTTATAGCGTAATACGCTGAACGTAATATGTTTTACATGACAGGTTCAACGGTACGAATACCAGGTAATGTATTGATGTATGTACTACGTTGCAGATGACGGGTTGTACATAAGATGTACTACAGAACTATTGCCGGATACTCAAGACCGAAAAACAAAGCGGAAATCCGGTACCCGGGCTGTCTGCTCCGATACACCAGTCTCCCGCTTTGCCAAGAGCTTTATCAATTTCCTGAAAATGGCCTTATGATCAGGCTTTCCGCACAAACTCGGACTTGAGAGCCATAGACCCGAATCCGTCAATCTTGCAATCAATATTGTGATCACCTTCGGTGAGTCTGATTTTTTTGACTTTGGTACCCGCTTTGACCGGTTTCGGAGCGCCTTTTACGGGCAGATCCTTAATAACAATGACTGAGTCTCCATCCTGCAGAATATTGCCGTTGGCATCTTTCACTACCAGTCCTGTCGGTTCATCCGCTACATCTGCCGGGTCCCACTCATGGCCGCATTCCGGACACATCATCAGGTTACCGCTGGGATAAGGATAGGGAGATTTACAGTTCGGACAGGGTTTTGTATCTGACATGCTTCTAATTGTTTGTTAAAATTACCAAAAGCGCAATCTAACATTTTTTTTGAATTAAAAGGAATGGGCGGGTTGTAGGTAGCAGGTAGTGAGTGATACGTTTTACGTGATACGTAGCACATTACCACCTAACTGAAGCTCCGAAGTATGCAGGATGAAGATTCTTCAAACCCGCAAGGGTTATAGGGATGATGTTGTACGTTTTAAGGTAAGACCCGTGAAATCTGAGGACTGAAGCTCAGAAACTCGTTGGCTGAGGTTCTCGAAGCCAATTCCAACAAGGCGAAATGATATAATACGATGTTCATTTTATGTAGGGCTCATGATAATCACCGATTCAAACTCTCGTAACTCGTTGGCTTAGGCTCTCAAAGCCATAACATGGTACGAATAAAGCTTCTTTATGAAACAGGCTTAGACGCTTACCTGACAAACAGGTTTCTATCTTATGAAATTCTCGATCAACACGTGAAAGATCGTATTCATAACCCAATTATATCAATACCCTTATATGCTCCGGCTGAAAAAATAACGTGGCAATCTCATACGTAAAAAATATTTTTTGTCAGAAAAACTAGAAACACGTAATAGAGCTATGTTTTTATTTATTAGTCAATATATTGATCTTATTATATTTAATGTAATTTTGAGAATTAAAGAATAAGAGTGGTATTGCATATAAGCAATTACGTTAGCGGCTATTTGTCGAAAATGACGCCAATTAAATATAATGAAGAAGTTAAGAATTTTTACTTTGATTTTTTCGGTAGCCGGACTACTTGCTCTGATTATAAAAATAAGCTATTCTGTAAGCAATCATAGATATAATCTCAAAGTGACTAAATTTAAAGAAACAGGGAAATTGGATTCTGACGTAAAAACATCCATAGAACATAAAACATTCGAAAAAGGCGGTAACTCAATTCATTATTTTGTAAGTGGGAATCCCAAGGGCGAAGCAATTGTTTTTCTTCATCCTGCCTTCGGTGACCACAGATGTTTCGACAAGCAGATTGACTACTTTTCACCTAGATTTCGAATCATAACAGTTGATATGTTCGGACACGGCTTGACAGGAACAGGTAAATCAAAAGAAAAAATTGCTTCAACACCTCATTACATAGCAGAAATTTTATCATTTGAGAATATTCATAAAACGCATATTGCAGGTGTTTCATTAGGCTCGTTGCTCGCACAGGAATTCGCATTGAAATATCCCGAGAAAACACTTTCGGTAACCGCTTTGGGTGGATATAATATAAACAAAGAGCAGAAAGAGATTGCCAAAGCACAACGAAACGAGATGTTCAAATGGCTTTTTATGATGATTTTCTCCATGGACTCATTCCGGCAATACGTGGCTTCGATTTGCGCAACTGACAAAATCGAGCAGGCACGCTTTTATGAAAGCGCTAAAATGTTTACCCGAAAATCATTTACAGTAATGTCAGGATTAGATAAATTGATTGGTGACCGTCCATACTTTCAGCGTACATACCCCCTTCTGATTGTAATGGGCGAACAAGATCTGGCATTAGCCATACAATCAGCCAGGCAGTGGCATACGGACGACCCTTCGAGCGAACTGCAAATAATCGAAAATGCAGGACACTGTGCCAATATGGATAATACAGGAAAGTTTAACGAAACACTGATGATTTTTTTAACAAAAAATAAAAACAGCCATTAGCATAGGCAATGGCGGGTGGAAATATTCATTCAGGTATTTTTGACAAATGACACACTGCCATACTAGCGAATTCTGTTGAGCCTTTTCCTGAAATCATGACCCGGATGACTAATTCCGGCAACCTCTGAAAATTCCAATACTTACGTTCTGTAAATCATTTCATATCGCTTAACTACGAAGCTAAGGTGACACTACCCGGCCAATCTGCGATTTATAGTCCCGTTTTAAATGAAAACTGTTTACCACCACTACATAAAACACTTAAAACCAACCTATTGACCGATATCACAAAGCCACTCCAATATGGTACGATTAAAAGTACTGTGGCTTATTTCTACTGTTAGCCAGGTAAGTATATTTCAATTCCAACATGGTACGATTAAAGCTCGTATGGGTCATATTCTGGCCCCGAATAATAACAAATTTCAATTCCAACATGGTACGATTAAAGCAAAATAATTGCGTTATTGCTTGTATATATCAAATTATTTCAATTCCAACATGGTACGATTAAAGCAAGCAACCCAAGACCACCCATTAGCATTGTATTGTCATTTCAATTCCAACATGGTACGATTAAAGCATATCAGTATCCAGTATTTTATTCGTTTCAGATCTATTTCAATTCCAACATGGTACGATTAAAGCCTTCCGTTCTATGTGTCATAGCGGATTGTTGGCTGATTTCAATTCCAACATGGTACGATTAAAGCATTTCCAAGATTCGAAAAAGAAAGAGGATATACCTATTTCAATTCCAACATGGTACGATTAAAGCGCCATAGAGAGCCGATATTCTTGTTATTTCATTTATTTCAATTCCAACATGGTACGATTAAAGCCAGGAAATAGATTATACCAAATTTGGAAAATGTTAATTTCAATTCCAACATGGTACGATTAAAGCCTGACCGGATAAGACAGCTCTGTTAAAGATTCTTCATTTCAATTCCAACATGGTACGATTAAAGCCTTTACCCCTGATTATTTAAGAGATAGAATATTTAAATTTCAATTCCAACATGGTACGATTAAAGCACATGGCTTATCATTATACTCGCTACCGCTATAAGATTTCAATTCCAACATGGTACGATTAAAGCGCCCAGATTTTCCCCACAACGTGACTTCCATTTATTAATTTCAATTCCAACATGGTACGATTAAAGCTCCAGGGGGCCTGCTGGTGATGCTTCTGTTGCTATATTTCAATTCCAACATGGTACGATTAAAGCTGCAGGTATTCAGGGAACAGCGATCACGGGCTAACTATTTCAATTCCAACATGGTACGATTAAAGCCAATGTTCAGAGTCATTTAAAGCCCTACAGGGTTCATTTCAATTCCAACATGGTACGATTAAAGCTTGAAAGACAATTTGTTAATGACTGTATTCTCGCATTTCAATTCCAACATGGTACGATTAAAGCATTACTTGCGAACTCCTTCCTTGTACAGCTTACATAATTTCAATTCCAACATGGTACGATTAAAGCAATATATAGATGGATGGGGGTACATAAACCATTCTGATTTCAATTCCAACATGGTACGATTAAAGCAAATCTTTCTTAATAGACTTAGCAAATTCAGACAAATTTCAATTCCAACATGGTACGATTAAAGCACAATAAGAGAAAACAGAACGGTATACACCCGGCTTTATTTCAATTCCAACATGGTACGATTAAAGCTTCCGTGTTGCAGGAAAAAAAAATAATGGAAAGAAATTTCAATTCCAACATGGTACGATTAAAGCACGCTTTAGACTGGTTTCTAAACGATACAGTAGAATTTCAATTCCAACATGGTACGATTAAAGCACCGCATTTCTGACAAACATATCTTTTCTTAACAGTATTTCAATTCCAACATGGTACGATTAAAGCTATAGATCACACAAAAACGAAATTCCGCACTTGAGATTTCAATTCCAACATGGTACGATTAAAGCTGACGTACTGGTTATGACCATCAACTTTCAAATTCATTTCAATTCCAACATGGTACGATTAAAGCAACATAATATGTTCTATAAGTAAGATTTTAACCGGATTTCAATTCCAACATGGTACGATTAAAGCTTGTGCAGACCAAAGGAGATGCGACAAACAAGGTTAATTTCAATTCCAACATGGTACGATTAAAGCGCGTCTGGCACAGTTGCGGAAGGCAATCATAATCAATTTCAATTCCAACATGGTACGATTAAAGCGCCGGTAGCCTCTGTACTGTAGCTGTCCGCCAAAAATTTCAATTCCAACATGGTACGATTAAAGCGGTATTCATAAAACAAAACAAGCTGGCAATTATAGAATTTCAATTCCAACATGGTACGATTAAAGCGGGATTCTAGTAGTAAATTACGTAAGAGTTCCGGAATTTCAATTCCAACATGGTACGATTAAAGCAAATTAAAAGCCTGATTGACAGACTTATTTTTTTTAATTTCAATTCCAACATGGTACGATTAAAGCTAAACCGGGTATTCATTACAAATTCAGCAGCCCTTTATTTCAATTCCAACATGGTACGATTAAAGCTACGCAGGACTTCATCATAAACGGTTCTCATGTAGTATTTCAATTCCAACATGGTACGATTAAAGCAAATAAAGAAAAACCCAGCGGAGCGGAAGCCCTAATATTTCAATTCCAACATGGTACGATTAAAGCCAGACTTTTTCTTTTTAAAGAAGAAATACCCCCCAAATTTCAATTCCAACATGGTACGATTAAAGCGATCCGCCGGAAAATTCCATTCTGATAATATCATCGATTTCAATTCCAACATGGTACGATTAAAGCCCCCGTTGGGCTATGCATGCAAATATGCCTAAAATCAAGGTGATAGCAAAAGAAGAAGCGTGTTTTTTTGACCAAAAAGTCGTCGATCGGCAATGATACGATTTTGCCCGGGAATCGACGACCTTTGATAATCAACATCTTATTGCCTTTTAGCTTTTTCTGAGGTAGTTTGATGTCCTTTCTAGGAGCTATACAAAGGAGATCGACGACTTTTATACTTTTATATCCATACGTCTATACCACTATAAACCTCAATGTTCAAACACTATATCCGAAATAATATTTATGAAAAGAAAACTATTTTTATCAAAAAGCTAAAAAAAGAATGTAAAGTCTTTTCCTCCGGTATTACGTTTTTTCTTATTAGCCCCGGTCAGCTTATCATACTTTTCTATCTCCTCTTTCAGATAACGCTCGTACTGGGTATACATAAAGTGTTTAAAAACCGAAGCGTCTTCCTGTCGCCTGCTTTCTTTCAAAGCCGTAAAATAATCCGCCTTATCCTCTTTATATACTATTGCCATCGGTAGATCTGCCATCCGTTGTATATAGTTCATCAGCAAACGGCTGGTTCGCCCGTTGCCATCATAAAACGGATGGATCGATACAAGATGAAAATGCGCCATAAAAGACACTTCCAGTATATCAGTTATAGCGCCACTCCCGGCAAGTTGTTTATTGATTGCCAATACCAGTTCTTCAACCAGATATTCTACTTTATCGTAATTGACAAAATATGAATCGCCCGCGCTTACATTGCCTTTACGATACATACCTTGTGAAGCGTCAATAGTACCGAACACTGTCTGATATATCGCGCCTGTTCCTTTCATAACGCGCGCGTTTACAGCCCTTATGAAAGCTGATGAAACAGGTTCTTTTCTTGTGGCAGTATCCAGTACAAACTGTAAAGCCTGAAAGTGATCTCTTGTCATCAAGCTATGCTCAAGGGGCTTGCCTTTAGGAGTCAGATTTTCTTCCAGCAGAAGTCTGGTTTCTACATCCGTCAGCGTAGAACCTTCGATTGTTGTTGAATGATGAACAATCGCATAATGATTAAACTTCTCATAATCAATAATCTCATCAAGATTTTTGCTATAATACTGCTTAAGGAGTTTTTCAATAGCCGCTTTCATAAAAATTTGAGTTTCGGTAACCCGAATCGGAGCATTCCTGCCGTTTCAATTCCAACATGGTACGATTAAAAGAGCAAATCACCGATGACAATGAAAACGAAGTAGACAGTTTCAATTCCAACATGGTACGATTAAAAGAAGATTACAAATATACGTAATCATATTTGATTACACCATTTCAATTCCAACATGGTACGATTAAAAGCGTACGTTTTTGTATTGTCGAGTTCGTACAGGTCAAATTTCAATTCCAACATGGTACGATTAAAAGTGTAAAAGGTGCTCTTTATCCCGGGATATAAAGGGATTTCAATTCCAACATGGTACAATTAAAAGTGTAAAAGGTGCTCTTTATCCCGGGATATAAAGGGATTTCAATTCCAACATGGTACGATTAAAAGCGGGCTAGTCACTGCAATTATCACAATTTTAATCAATTTCAATTCCAACATGGTACGATTAAAAGATTCGCGAACTTACAGGCGGCTGGTATCTTCCCTAATTTCAATTCCAACATGGTACGATTAAAAGAGCTTTGGCCGTAAAACTGGAAGAGGTAAAAGCTTCATTTCAATTCCAACATGGTACGATTAAAAGTTAGGAACACATGGATATTGACCAGGCATAAGCATAATTTCAATTCCAACATGGTACGATTAAAAGCTGCTCGACATTGCTCTGTCGCTGTACGGCAATATATTTCAATTCCAACATGGTACGATTAAAAGTATTCAGGAGCTACAGCCCTTCGAGGAAACTCTTGCATTTCAATTCCAACATGGTACGATTAAAAGAATCTGTATGGAATCCAAACAGAGTTGCTCTTTAATTTCAATTCCAACATGGTACGATTAAAAGTACAGCGCCAATCCGGATGCGATTCGCCTGGAATAATTTCAATTCCAACATGGTACGATTAAAAGCGGGGTACGGTCAAAGTACAGTATTCCGGATATGTTATTTCAATTCCAACATGGTACGATTAAAAGAGGTTCTATCTTGAGGCGGTCCGTAAAACGAAAAGATTTCAATTCCAACATGGTACGATTAAAAGGCTTTTGATTGCTCGCTGACAATTGTTAAAGGAAGATTTCAATTCCAACATGGTACGATTAAAAGAGGCGAGCGTCGTATAAATCTAAAATGCCTTGCTGAAATTTCAATTCCAACATGGTACGATTAAAAGATAAAGTCAGAATGTTTACTATCTACCAATTCTGCATAATTTCAATTCCAACATGGTACGATTAAAAGATGCAACAAAAACCGACAGCTGGTAATCGACTTAAATTTCAATTCCAACATGGTACGATTAAAAGAAGTTGCGCCTCCAGAACTGAAAGACGTTCCCTTAATTTCAATTCCAACATGGTACGATTAAAAGACCCTCTGTGCGGGCAAACCCCAGTGAAATAGAAAAATTTCAATTCCAACATGGTACGATTAAAAGTTTCAATAAAATGAACAAATAAAAATAAAAGTTTAATTTCAATTCCAACATGGTACGATTAAAAGCCGTTGGGCTACGAATACAAATATGCCCAAAATCAGAATGATAGCAAAAGGAAATGAGCGATTTTTTGACCTAAAAGTCGTCGATCGGCAATGATACGATTTTGCCCGGGGGATCGACGACTTTTGGCAATCAAATACTTAACTATTCTTCTATGTTTTCAGAGCCGTGTTTAGCATAGTTTTGAGTATGCATAAAAGCGATCGACGACTTTCGGACTCTTTTGAGTCTATATTTTTATACTGTTTTGGGTGATCTGCTATTCATCACCATGCGTTACCAGCACCCAACTGGATTACTGGGCCAGCCAGACACTCAAACTACTGGAAGTGACCGAACGGATTTGCAGGGAGAAGATTGAGAGGTTGTGATTATAATAAAAACTTAATTAATAAATTAAAACCAATGACAAGTAATATCATCAAGGCTTATTAGTTATTATTTTCTTAAATGCCACTTGATATCCATCTAATGCTTTTACGGCATCCTTTGCTTTCTGTGCATTCTTTCCACACAAATGCGCTGTACTGTTTCTAATTATTTTTGCCTCCTTAAGTATTGAATAGACATCCGCATATTTTGCTTTGTTCTTAATCTGCTTTTTAATACATTCTCTTTCCGTTATTGAAGTTGTATCTTTGCCTTCCTGCTCACAAACAAATGTCACAATTGACTCAATTAAACACAAATAGGCCAATCCATACTTTTTATTTTCCTTATGCCATAGGCTTAATTCAAACTGATAATCTGACTGATTCTTTAACCCTGCAAAACGCCTTGAAAACTCTTTAAACACTTTAGGTAAAATCAATTTTTCAGGTAAAGAAAAAGCTTCTGAAGCTAAAGAAGTCAATATATTGATTTGAGTTTTTATTTCATGAATAAAATTCATTGATAGAACATACGTAAACTGTTCTATTTTTTCGGCGGTAGTTTTATTCTTTTCTCGTAACAAATCAGCGATGTAATGTCCATCACCTAATATTCTAAAAGCATAAGACCCCTTAATCCAATGTTGGATATCAGAAATATATGACAAGTCTATAATCGGAGTTACATTATCAAACTCATTTTTAGCCTCCATCATTCCATAAAAAATACCACCAATAGATATTTTTTTATTCACAACATCCTGTATAAAAGAAATAGCCGTATTAGCAAATAATGGCAATGATCGAAACGAATTTGTAATATCAATATATATAATGTCTCCGTCTTTCAATTTGTCTAATGCGTCAACAAAAATTTGAAAGTTCTCCTGAATTTCATCTTGATTTAGTCCATAATATATCGGAATAATTTGGGATTCATTTCCTAATAAATCTTCTATTTGCTTAAACAATTCCCTTGATAGCGGTGTTTGTGAATTGGCCTGTTTCGCCTCATCAAAGAGTCTAATTGCATAATCAATATCCTCGAAACAATCTTTCTTTTTTGCAAAATATTGATAAACCATCTCCCATGAGGAATGCATAGTTCCAAATAATAAATAGGTATCAATTGTAAGGAACTGCCCCAAAGCTGAAGCTACAAAGGGAGTTTCTATATGTCTTGCAGAGTTTGGAAATGAATATTTAAGAGTATCATATTGTCTGGAACTATCTTTATCACATAGTCTTCCTGTGCCAATAAAACTAATAAGTACCTTTCTACTCATACATTAGTAATTTTAACCCATCCAATTGGACAATAAGTCGCAACATCAATATTGCGCGTCAATGGAAACTCTTCGGGATTTAACTTGTAAGGTTCCATTCTTTTTCTCTCTTTGTTGTATATTTTACCAAAACCGTTCTGTTTTAAGAAAGACAAGAAAAGCTTCTTATCACCCTGATCCGCATCATAAACCGCAAGGCCAACCGAATTGAAAAAATATCCTTTACTGCTACCCAGTTTCAGATAGGCGACCTTGTTTCCTTCGGCCTCCGCTTGTTCGATTTTGGCATTCATATCCTCATAAAAATCAAACAATTTATTATACTGATTGTCATTGATTTTATCACCCATACTTTCCAACAACTCAAGTTCTCTTTCATTAGAGTGTCTGGAAAATCGATTGATACTTTTTCCGATTGTATTCCATGATAAGTCCGCTGAGTCTTCTTTAGGCTTGACAGTCAGAGAAAAAGAGGCTTTTTGCTTAGGGGATATAGTTTCCCAGGTTTGTGGTATGGTTGTTTTACCTTCTTTTAAATGAAGTCTAGAAATCGTAATGATCTTTACTCCATCTACAGGAAGCAAAGATGAGTCACTTATGGCAGGTTGAAATTTTTCCATTTCATCGGACAGCTCTTTTTCCAGTTCCACGGTATCACTTCTTTCTTTTATCGATCTTAAATACCGGCTTAGCCAGGACTCTTTTCCCTTTGGGTCATGATCTCCGATCAACCAATTGTACAATAGGGGAGTCTTTATCGCTCCCTTTATACTACTTCCGGGAAAATACGGATGTATACCTGCATTCTTTATAATGGTATATAGTTCTTTGGCTCCTTTGACATTACCAGAAACACTTTTTCGAATATATGCCTGCGGTGCCAGCCCTAGTCGTTGTTCGATAAAATTTTTGATCTTGAAATGACTTCTGTTATTGTCCATTCCTCCGGTAATACCGTTTACATAATCGTCAATAAGTTCAGGTTTTGCCGCCAATCGATTTTTGACAGCTTCGTGATTGATATAATGTACCTGTTTATTTGCTTCATCGATAATCACGTCCGCATAAGGAGATAGTTTATCACCAGAACCGATACCAACAGGGGTGAGGGTTTCTATTTCCAACAAATAGGTTTTCATTGCTCTTTCTCGGTATGTATAACATGATTTTTGTGGACCTCCAGCGACAGACAACCTCCGTACCGCCATGAAGCCTGCCCGGATTGGGCAAGGTTTATAACCTGAGGTTGCACCGTGTCTGAAACAATGGCCCCTTCAAGCACAGCTGTTATCAGTTGCAGACGATGTTCGCTGCTAAGGAATCTGCCCCCTCGCTTTTTTATCTGATATTGCTTAAGTTTTGGAATATCTTCTTCTTTGGGAATCAGCATAGAAAGAGTGGCTTTTTCGGAAGAAGAAATAGTGGGGTTTAATTCAAATTTGTAAAATTCAACATTATCAATTTTACCACAGCCGGTACTTCGTTCTCCTCCCAATCCGTTTGATGCCATCCATTCTATCAGGTTTTTCAACTCTGTTTTTTCATCTTCTGGCAATTGTGTATCCAAAAGAAAATACCAGTGCACCACGTAGTCTTCATTCCCAAGCAAAACCAGATCTGTTTGCGTATAGAGATTCGCATCCATTTCTGTGGTATGTTTCCGTACTTTCAAATTATCTGCTTTTTCTGCCAGCTTGAATATTGCATCACTTGCAAGCTCTGAGTTATGAAATAGAGATACTGAATTAGGGGCTACACATTCAGAGTGTTGGGCAAACCAGTCTGCCAACTCTATACCTTTCTCCCAGACAGTTTTTGATATATACTTTATCCTTTTATATACTTTGTGGTCTTCACCTGCATCTTTCAAATTCAGACTTGCTGGTTTAGGCAACAGATAGATATAGTTATTTTCTGTTTGACCCCTCTTTTCTATACAATAAAATCCGGATGAAAAACAAACCTTGCCTGTTTCAAACAAACTTTTGTAATGAGAAAGTCTGTCTGGACATACCTGAGCCACTGTAGAGATAAAAGCTCCGAATAAAACATCTGAATGGATATACTCAGCTGTATCCATCAATGCCAGATTCTGATGATTGGTATATTCCCCAAAATGAAAGCGACTACCAGAAGTACATTTTAAAATGACGGCTTCCATTTTACTAGTACTTTCTAGACTCTGTTGATAATATTTTCATTTCTACCTGGCCATATCCTCTTGTCCCACTCCCGCCTAGATAATCATCATTTAACAACTTAACGGCCTGTTTAAATATCTCAATTAGATTATCCTGTTTATCTTCTTCGTAAATATTAAGTACTACTTCAAACTTAAATTTTGCACCAGCAGGTACGCGTTCAATATTTCTTAATCCCTGATTCTTTGCTTTTCCTGTTTTCCTATCAATAGTATTTTCATATTTTTCCTGAGTATACTGAGTATCTAAAATTGCATTGTTATCCTGAAAGGTTTCTTTAAACTCTTTTTCATCCAAGAAAGCATCTCGGAATATTAATCTGGAGATTTCTGGCAACATTTCCTCCTGACTTTTATTCTTATCCTCCTTTCTACCATGATATCCAAACATTTTTTTAATGATTAGATCGTCTTGATGAACATCATCTGCTTTATCATTTCTATATTTTGTTAATAAGCTCCTTAATTTTCCTTTTAAAGAACTTCCAGGTATATAAGGAACATTTAATGGGGTTTTAATCACAGGAGAATCCAATCCACCAATGTCTAATGAATTTTTTCCACCTCCTATGTGCAAGCCTGTCTTTAATAAAATTGTTCCGGTTAATATTGTTTTTCCAGTAAGTTTCATTTTATACCAATCATTTAGTCTTTCCATAATATTTGTGATAGGCAACCAAAGCCTCCATGATAATTTTAAATGAATTAATATTTTTATCATTCACCTTGGTCAGTAGGTCATCTATAAAGGCAAAAAAAAGCTTTTTAAATTCTTTATCTTGACGTGCTGCTGTGTATGCGAGATTAGGTTTTAATAAATACAAATCATTAGCAGTCTTTTCCTTTATGGCTTTATCATAAATATTTCTTATTTGTGAGGTACTTATTTGTACGCCTTCTTTACTCACAAAATATTCTATGTCTTTAAGTATTAGTTTTACCTTATCACTTTTTTCTATTTCTAGAAGCAATGGGTAGGTATTCTTAAAATAGTTTGCTTTAATTTTTTCAAGAAATGGCTTTGTCCAACTCATAATTATATTTTTTTGTTAACAATTCCGCCCATCTGGCAGCTACCGGAAATCGGGCTGGATTGGTTAAGTTTTTCTTATCTGATTTATTCTTGTCGGCCATAAAATCCTGCAACAAGGCCTCTGTATAGTCTTCAAACAGCTTACCCAGTATAGCTCTGCTGTCAGAACTTTTAGCATTCCGCAGGTAATACTTTAGCCGATACACTTTAGGAAAATCAATACGATTACGATTAAGCACCCTGTCCTGTAAACTTCTGAAACCTATATCACTTGATTTTATTCTTTCCAGCAAAGCTCTGGACTCACCTTTTTCTGCGATAAGGTTCTTTAGCTCAACGGCCATTTCTTCTGCTTTTTCAAATTCTTGCCATTTTAGTACCTCTCCAAAAACACAAACCTTATTTCTACCGGCATTTTTAGCCAGATGCAATGCTTCTTCCGATTCTTCAGCCAGTCGTTGCATTGGAAATTTCGGATTTACAATGACTATCCCGGCAGAAATGGTCAATGACTCTTTTATTGTACTTACTTTTTCTCTGAGCCCCTGTTGAAATTCATAGAAAGACTTATTTATTTGGATAGCCTTATTTAGTATAATATCCCAACCACCAATCAGAAAGCAATCATCTCCACCAGCAAAAACAGGGTAAACATCCATGCTTTCAATCTCATCTTTGAGGATATCGGCATAGATAGTCCGTGAAAAAAAACGCTCTATTTCTCCGGAAATAGTTTCATAATCTTCCCGTGATTTATTCTTAAAAATATTTCCCAGCTTATCTACATCGATCTTAAGCGCTGCCAGCTTATTGTCTGTATTTCTTTCACTGGCACATCTCAAAGCAATCCTGTCAAAGTCTATACCCTGAGGTAGTTTGTTAATAATAGTATCACAAAAATTTCTATTAACATCCTCTGGTGGATTATTTACCAACTTCAGTTTATATCCTGCTACAATAATAGCATCATACTCGATCGTATAATTCATGTCGGATGATGAATGCTCTGTAATGGTAAATCCCTTAGATTTGGCAAGATTACTGGTAAAATCGCCAAGTTCTTTATCTGTTTTTCCGGAAAAAAGAGTAGTAGTAAAAGCTCTTTTATACTTTTCCCGATTCATCTTATCATTAAGCTCATCTGATTTCACAGAGAAATCATCCTTATCGGAATATTCAACATAACCAATATGAGGGTATACATCATCCAGCAAAAAATGCTTCTGAAAACCTTCTGTCTTTTCCTTCAACTGGTTTTTATCGGACTGGACTATTGCAAACAGATTTCCACCGCCATTATATATTCGACGATAGTTTATTGGAAAACAGTCTCTAAAATATTGCTCCGCAATATGTGTAAGTGCATATACAAAAAATGACCTTGCTTTCAATTCCTTTGCCGCCCCATCAGAGGGAGTATCGAAGATATATTTCTGTATACCAGAAATGTCTACTTTTAGCAGATAGTTCATTGTAGAAAACTTACTTTATTACTAATTAATCAGGGTTTGAGACGAAATTGACTTTCCTGTTAAAAGAAAACTACCTCGTCACTGGAGCAATATAAAAATTTTCCGGAAATAATACCTCGGTTAAAACAATTATACATGGGATAAAAAATAAAAAACGAGGATGAATATCCCGAAAATTGAAGTAGAGAAAAGGAATTCCGAATAGTACACTGTGGATAAAAATCAGTATTTATACGGTATACGATCATTCCATCTTGTTCACAAAAATCACAAAATAACTACAATTATCCGGGCATACTTACAACATCCCCCTCAACTACACAAACCCGACTTATAAGCCGCCCGGATGAGCCTGGCAGTGCTGTTGACATTGAGCTTTTTCATAATATTGCTGCGGTGTGTGTCTACCGTACGGGGGCTGATGCAGAGCCGGTCACTGATATCGTTCAGACTGAGACCTTCAGCCAGAAAGACCAGTATTTCCTTTTCGCGCCTGGTGAGACAGTCAATATCCGGTTTTTCCCCAACCGACATATAGCCTTTGATAGGAGCCTGCGGATCAAAGATACCCGTACCGTAGTAGTAATTGCCTTCGGCCAGGGTGGTAATGGCTGCGATCATCTCAGCCCGGGAAGTATTTTTGAGCACATAGCCTTTGGCGCCGGCCGCGATCATCTCCTTGATAAGTGAGGACTCATTGTACATAGACAGCCCCAGTACACGGGTCGGAATTCCTTTTTCGCGGATCGTACGGGTTGCTTCGATCCCGTTCAGCACCGGCATTTCGATATCCACCACCGCCACATCGATCGGGGTCGACTCCAGGAGTGTCAGAAGATCAGAGCCGTTGGCCGCCGTACCGGCAACTTCAATGCCTTCGGTATGTTCGAGAATAGCTGCCAGTCCTTCCAGGACCAGCTGGTGATCGTCTGCGAGCGCTACACGTATTGTTTTCATGCTAAGGGCATTAGTATAGTGGCACATGTTCCGGCAGATTCAGCCGCCTGCAGGGTAAACGTACCTTTGAAAAGTTCCAGACGGGTCCGGATATTGCTTAGTCCGATACCGCCATCAGTGTTGAGTATGCCCCGTCCGTTGTCTTCTACGGTGAGCTGCAGCTGCCGGTCATCGATGGCCAGCAGCACGGTAACGGCATCAGCTCCGGAGTGGCGTACCACATTGGTGATCAGCTCCTGAGCTATCCGGTACAGTGTACGCTCCAGGGCCTGCGGCAGCCGTACCTGCCGGTCACCTTCAAACTCAAAGCCGGCGCGCACCCGGCTGTAGTCAAAGGAAGTCCGGACCAGATCCTCAACAGCGGCTACCAGCCCCAGATGCCCCAGTGCTCTGGGCATCATGCGATGGGCTATGTCGCGCAGATCGCTGCTGATATCATCGGCCAGCTTTTGCAGCCGGTAAAGCTTTTCGCTTTCCGCAGTTGACAGGTTTTGCAGCAGCATTTTGAGCGCTGCAATCTGCTGCCCGGTCTGATCGTGCAACTCCCGGGCAAGATACTCTTTTTCCCGCTCTTCTGCTTCAATAATCCGGAGCACATGCTGCTTTTTACGGATGTCCAGCTCCAGCAGCAGGCCTTCCTTTTCGTCCAGAGAGCGGATCAGATTCTTTTCTTTTTCGCGGAGCGCCTCATAGAGCAGGGCATTGTGCATGCTGATGGCTATCTGCTTGCCCAGCACACTGATCAGGCTGACCGCAGTACCCGAAAAGATATTGCTCAGACCACTTTCCAGATACAATGCTCCGATCACTCCCGAATCGGTCAGGAGCGGCTGGGCAATAGCCGCCACGATGCCCTGTGCGCCAAAGTAGCTTTCATACGCAGGAGCGGCTGACTCGTTTTCCTGCCAGCGCT
Organism: Bacteroidota bacterium; assembly: GCA_023392125.1. GTDB lineage: Bacteria > Bacteroidota > Bacteroidia > Cytophagales > Cytophagaceae > SpSt-227. The sequence goes on along the minus strand of JAEVZS010000002.1, from coordinate 211,173 downwards.
GCACACCGGCGCCCAGCAGCGCTTCCTGCACAAAAAGCTGCGGCACCGCCTCATAGCGACTGAGCGGTATAGTCACCTCCATATAGGCCTGATCCCTGACTTCTCCGGCTATATAGGACTCCTCCCGGTTAATGATCAGCACGGCACGGTCTGCTCCGGTACTTTTGAGCGCAACAGCAAGCAGCTTGCGGACCAGTTCAGGCAGCGACAGCTGCCCCAGCAGTGTCTTGTGAATCTCTTTGTATACAAAATCGCCGGCACCTGAGCCCAGATCCATATCCCCGAGCCCCGACAGGGATTTGAGACGCTGCACCAGCAGGTATTGTTTCTTGTCGGCATGACAGCTTCCGTAAAAGCGTATACTTTGCAGCAGTGCGCCCATAGCTTCCGTAGGATGTCCGCAGGTGTAGAGATAATCTGCATATTTTTCAAAAGCCAGACCTGCTTCAATCAGGATACCAGATCCAGCCGCCGCTTCCAGTGCTCCGGCAAAAAGCAGACGGGCTTCTTCATCGCCCCGTACTGCCTGCCGGACAGCCTGCAGCAAGAGGAACTTATGCCGGTAGTTTTCGGGAGCAAAGATCGACCGGTGCTCCAAATCTGCCATCAGCTCATCCAGCGCCGGATCTTCCGGACTGGTTTCGGCCAGCGCCAGACCATAATAAAAGCTCCGTACAGGCACCACATGGATACCCGCCACATGCTCAAGCAGGGCAGCCGATTTTTGCCCGTACAGCAGCGCCTGCCCGGTATCGCCAAAATATACTGCGGCTGTCAGCCGGGCTATACAGGCATAGGCCTGCGCAATCGGGTTGTCGCCGCTGTCTAGCCGGACAGCACAGGCATCGGCCTCACTAACATCAAAGTCATGACTGGAAAGCTGCAGCAGGAGATGATGCCAGGGCAGAGCCATTTCCAGGGTCTGATTGTTCCTGAGCTTTTCCATAGCCTGCAGCCAGGTCACCTGTTCGACGGCGGCTTCATAAAAATTGTCGGAAGCAAATACCTGATGCAAAAAAAGAAACGTCATAACATAGCAGGCATATTCAATATCACCGGTTTCCAGACCGGCTATATAGCCTCTTCTGAGTGGCGGAATGGTAGCCCGCAGCGGCTCTTTTACATGCTGTACAAAGCCGTTGAATATATTGGCTGTCTTGGCTTCCAGCTCAAAAGCGTTGAACTTTTCGCGGATCGCAATGCCCAGTTTCCCGAATGCGTAGCCTCCCGGTATATCGCCGGCAAAAGCCGACAAAAGCAAGCCATACGTCGTATAGGCATCCGCCGAGTCAGGACAGTTGCCATACGTCAGCGACAGCTCCATCTGCTTGAGGGCGATAAGCGGATAGATATCCTGCGCTACAAAATAAGCCGCGGACCCGCCATGCATGAGAAAGCGCATAGCCGCCTTCTTTTCAGGATCCTGCATGACAGGAAGCTCCAGCAGCTCCTCCGTACTTCTTCCGGCTGTAATGCGGCCTATCGCTTCAAACTGCCTTCCAATCTCAGCATGGTCTGCCTTGCGGGGCAGATCAATGCCCAGAGCAGTCAACGTTTCGATGGTATAGCTGACAGCTTCTTCCATTTTCCCCTGTGCAATAAAAGACAACAGCATCAGTTCGCGGGCACGGAGCTCTGTCACAGCCAGTGGCTGACAGTCGATAAGCTGCCGGCAGAGCTCTTCTGCTTCGGTATAAAGGCTATTGAGATACACTGCTTCCGCTTTTTCAATGGCAACCTGCATACGCAGCTCATCAGCAGCTCTGATCGGCCGGTCAGCCAGCAGGCTTTCCGCCAGATTCAGGTAGTGCAGGGCAGCTTCAGCCGCCGCACTCCGGCCTGCCAGTATCCCAGCTTCCAGATTGAGAGCAGCCAGCAGGGCTTTTTGCTCCGGAGAGCAAAAAAACGAGAGCGCCCGGTTGTACTGTCCTGCTATGTCAAAGACAGATGCACCGCTTTCCTGAAGAAGCGCTCCGGCGCTCCGGTGCAGGCTTTCTCTCCGGACCTCCGGCAATAATTCATAAAAGAGGCTTTTGAGCGTATCATGCGCAAAACGGTAACCGGGCTGCACTTCTTCATCTTCGGATACCGGAAGCAAAAACCCGCACAGTTCCCCGGCCTGCAAAGCCTGCTCGACCGGTGCATCCGGCAACAGGTGTCTTAGCTGTGCCGCAGTAAAACGCTGCCCGAAGACTGAAGCTGCTGAAAGCACCGCCTGCGCTTCTTCCGGCAGGTTTTTGACCTGGTGCAGAAGCCATTGTGCTGCATCGGCCGGAATTCCGACAAACTCTCCGGACGAGAAATCGATATGCCAGCGGCCTTTGTCATAATACAGAAAGCCCTGCCGCTCAAGCATCTTGATAAGCTGACGAAAATAAAAAGGATTGCCCAAGGTCCGCTTTTCCATAAAAGCAGCCAGCTTCCTGCAATCAGCTTCGGGCATGCCTGTCAGATCCCTGACCCAATCAGTCAGTTCGCCGACACCAAGCTTCTGCAGACTGACAGACAGGTTCGAGCCGGTAACTGTTTCCAGCTGCCTGTGAAACAGCTCCGGCAGCTCATGCTCCCGGTAGGAGAGTATAAGTGTACAATTGCTGTCTTTGTCTCCGGCAATAAACGTAAGAAGATCTACAGAAGCCGTATCAGCCCATTGCAGATCATCAAAAAACAACATCAGGCGGCTTTTGGCCGAAAGCACCTGCAAAAAGGCTTTAAGAGCTGTTTCCAGTACCGGTTTCATCATGGAAGCAGGAAGCTCTTTGTCCGGTCTGCCGGTCAGATTTGCAAGCTCCCCGCTCAGCAGGCTGAGGTAAGGGGCTTCATGCGGACAGCGCTTAAGCAGCTGAGCAGCAAACTCCCGGGCTTCGTCTTTGCCCCGGGCCATGATTTTCCGGCCAAGCAGGTGCAGTGCAGTGCTGAAACCGGAATAGGGGACGGCTTGCTTGAGCTTCTCAAACTTGCCGGTCGCCACTATGCCTGTGGCATAAGTAAGGGCCTGCTGTATGATTGTGGTTTTGCCTATACCCGGCTCTCCGGTCACCCCAATGACCCGGGTACCGGTCACAGAGCCGGCAAGTGATGCCAGCAGTGACTGCAGCGCTCCGGCGCGGCCATACAGGGCGCCGGAAAACAAAATTTCTTCGGCTACATCTTTCTGCCCCGGTACAAATCCGGCTTCGTCCGGATTGTCGGCCAGCAGGCGCAGATCAGCCAGCAGCCCGGCATAGCTCTGATAGCGGTCGGCAGGTCTCTTTTCGAGCAGCTTATCAATCACGAGTGAAAGATTGTCTGGCACGTGAGGATTATGCCGATGGGCAGGCTGATGCTTCCGGGCTATATGTGCGTATAAAAGCTCGGAGGGGTTGGACGATTCGAAAGGTAAAAAGCCGGTGACAAGCCGATACAGCACGATTCCGAGCCGGTAAAAGCCAGCCCGTTTGTCGGGAATATCCTGCAAAAGTCCGGTTTCTTCGGGTGCAATACACAGAAAATCGGTCGAGGTATCACCGGGCTCAAATCGCAGCCCGTCCTGATGTACTATGAAACCGGCCGGTTTTATGGCGCGATAGCCAGTGGAAGCGGAAGCCAGATTTTGGACACAATGAGCGAGGGTATTTACAAATACCTGAAAATCGGTACGGGAATCGAACATACAATGCGGTAATCAAATCTAAAACCGTATTAAACGGAAGAATAAAGCAGGGGTTTACAAAAAAAAATAAAAAGGCCAGTCTCGGGGATAAAAAACATCACTATACAGATCAATCAGTCTTTCTGCATTTTACGCGATTGAAAAAGCATATAAAAAATACGGTGATCGCTGTATTTTTTTAAGTCCGGCAAGCTGACATTTTTGTAAGGGCAGTGTTCTGATCAGGGGTTATACATGGGTGCAATCGTTGTCCGGAGTTATTCAACTATGGATCAAATGATTGGTATACCTGTCTGAGGGATACCGGCTACTCTTTCTATTATTTCTGTGTATCCGGCTGTTCCGGGAGCTTTGACAAACAGAGGGTGGTTTGTGCAATGGGGTCAAAGCTCCGCTATCGGCCGAACACGACAAATGTGTAAAATAAACACATTCATTCTGCTGTCTGACTTTTTTCGGACAACCCGGAAAACATACTCATAATCAGGTAAAAAAGAAAACGATTACAGATTTCCGGAAAGCACTCTGGTCAATGCAGAATACACTGATCAACGTATTGTCCGGTAGCCGGGTATATATCAACTTTGCCTGAGTCTTTTTTTCAAAACCCTTATAACCAAACTTTATTATGAAAAAACGTATTTACTTACTTTCACTTTTCCTCGCTTTTTCGGTCATTTTTGTTTCCTGCAAAAAAGACGATGATGTAAAGAAAAAAGATGAGGTGGAAAATAACGGGAACAACGGAAATAATGGTGGAAATAATAACGGCGGGAATAATAATGGGAACAATAATGGTGGTAATAATGGTGGTAACAACGGCGGAACCAATAACGCAGGAAGCGCTGAAAACAATACCATTCTCGCACACAGTGAAGACAATACGGAAGGACAGCTGACCAAAGCACACGCTTCTGTCTTTGCAGGCAATACGGTTGCCGTATTTGTCAATGGCAAGTATAATCAGAGAAACCTCGACGTACGGTTAATACTGGGTCCGGGTGAGCTGCCGAAAACTGACCGGTCCTATGATTTGCAGGGTATTCTTTTTACCGCGCAAAACGAAAAGGCATATATCAGTGTCCAAAACGGCGCAGGCAGTGAAAATACCTGGTATACTGCCAGCAAACTTGGTGGTCAGCTGCATGCCAAGGTAGAGGCGGATGGTTCTATTATCTTTTCCTTTGAGAATGTAACCTTTGAGGTAAGCAAGCCTCCCTATAATGAAACCAAGGTATTTAGCGGAAAATTTACGCTGCCTGCTGACTTTGCAACCAGCAGCGCTTCCAAGCCTGTGGTGTATGATCTTGCGGACTAATACAGATTCCGCTATCCCCGTGCATATTGTTTAAGTGTTATATAATCAAAAGCCCGGCTTCGTCATACTATATGCGAACCGGGTTTTTTGTTTTAGGAATCAGGCATTTTTCAGAACGATTGTGTACGATGTTTGTCGTATTGTCCGGCCACCGGCCTTTCGATATTTTTGCTCTTGTATCAAAACCCTTATAAACAACCAAAACAATACTAATATGAGAGAAAACATGCGGATGCTACTCATGTTTGTGCTTGCATTTTCAGTCATTTTTACTTCCTGCAAAAAAGATGATGATGTAAAGAAAAAGGAGGACGTGGAAAACAACGGGAATGGCGGAAATAATAACGGAAACAACGGTGGCAGCAACAATGGCGGCACTACCGGCAATGGTCAGGCCAAAAACAATACGGTACTGGGCCACACTGACAGCGATACGGAAGGCTCGCTGACTACAGCCTATGCATGGACAGCCTACGGCAGCCAGGTGCTGAGCATTCCTGTTAATGGCAGGTATGATGGCAGGATGATATCTCCGTTGATCACGCTTATGCTGGGTACCGGCAAATTGCCTGAGGCGGATCGTTCGTACGATTTTCAGGGTGTTGTATTTACCGGGCAGAATGAAAACGTTTTTATCAGTCTGCAGACCGGACAGGGGAGCGCCAATACCTGGTATACATCTCCCAAGCTGGGCGGAAAACTAAATGCCAGCGTACATAATGACGGCTCCATCACATTTTCGTTTGACAAGGTAACCTTTGAAGTGAGCAAACCTCCCTATAACGAAACCAAAGTCTTCAGCGGCAAATTTACCTTACCATCAGACTTTACTGTGAAGAGCAATTCGGAAGTTGTAATCTATGATCTGGCCGGCTGATCAGACTGTTCTGCAACAGATTTATTTATCAGAAGTTTCTGATTCTTCAACTGCTCTTCCTCATCAAAAAACCCGGTTGCGCGCATAGCTGCGGACCGGGTTTTTGAATTCAAAACAGAAGACAGACGATGTATTTTTCTAGCGTTTTATAAAGTTACTGTCAATGGTCTGCCATACTTCTATGCCCTCACCATTGAGCAGCTGCTTGAGCATATAGATACCAAAGCCTTTGGCTTGTGAAAAAGCGATTTTGGGCGGAATAACCAGCTCCGTCGGATTGACCAGCACGTCAATCAGCACCGGACCGTCCAGGGCCAGTGCTTTTTCAAGCGCAGGCTGCACTTCTTCATTTTTTTCAACACGTATACCGGTTAATCCCATTGACTGTGCCATGGCTGCAAAATCAGGGTTTTCAAGATCTGTTGCGTGCGGTAGCAGTCCGGCTACTTTCATTTCCATAGCTACAAAACCCAGCGAACGGTTGTTGAAAACCACAATCTTGACCGGCAGCTTGTACTGACGTATGGTGAGAATATCGCCCATAAGCATACTAAAGCCTCCGTCGCCGGACAGGGATATCACCTGACGGTCCGGGTATTCAAGTTGCGCCCCTATGGCCTGGGGCATAGCGTTGGCCATAGACCCGTGGTTGAAGGAACCCAGCAGACGCCGGCGGCCATTCATAGTCAGATATCGAGCTGCCCATACTGTCGGGCCGCCTACATCAGCACAGAATATGGCATCATCTGCTGCCACTTTGTCAATCATGGCGGTCAGATATTCCGAGTAGATCAGCTCACTGCTCTGGTTCAGTGTATTGGCATCCAGCTTCTCACGGCTTGTCTTATACCGGTCAAGGCAGGTATCCAGAAACGATCGGTCACTTTTAGCCTCAAGCAGAGGCAGCAGCTGCAGCAGGGTTTCTCTGACATCCCCGATCAGCCCCTGGCTAAGGCGGCAGCGCCTGCCCAGATTCTCAGGCCGAATATCAATCTGTACAATTTCTGACTGCGAGGGATACCAGTCCCTGTATGGAAAATCAGTACCCAGCATCAGCAACAGATCACTTTCTTCCATGGCATAATAGCCCGAAGTAAGTCCGATGAGTCCGGACATGCCGACATCGTAAGGATTGTCGTACGCTATAAACTCTTTGCCCCGAAGCGTATGCACCATGGGCGACTGCAGCTTTTCGCCCAGCTGCATCAGCTCACTGTGCGCCTCCCGGCAGCCGATACCGCAAAGTAAGGTAATCCTGCTGTGCTTATTGAGCCTGCCGGCCAGTTCATACAAATCTGCTTCGGCAGGCACCAGACGTGGTTTTCCGTACAGCACGGGACCATCCGATGCTTCGGAACTGGTCTCCAGTGCTATATCTCCGGAAAGTCCGATTACGGACACACCTTTTTTGCCCAGGGCATGCTGAATGGCAATTTTGGGTATATGAGGCATCTGTCGCACATTCGAAAGTATTTCACAAAAATGACTGCATTCCTGAAACAGCAACTCCGGATGGGTCTCCTGAAAATATCCGGTACCAATCTCTTCGCTCTGAATATGGGCAGCAATAGCGAGAACAGGGGCATGACTCCGGTGGCAATCAAACAATCCATTGATCAGATGCAGATTGCCCGGACCACAGCTGCCCGCACATACAGCCAGCCTGCCGGTAAGCTGTGCTTCGGCGCCTGCAGCGAAAGCCGCTGCTTCTTCATGACGATAAAGAATCCATTCGATCTGACTGCTCTTGTGCACTTCATCCACAATGCTATTGAGCGAATCACCCACCACTCCGTGAATACGTTTTACACCTGCGCTGGCCAGTATCTCGACAAGTTGAGCTGCAATGGTCTTTGATGACATATGAATCGTTTTAGTTGGTAAATACAATCCGGCAGCTATGTCACCACCGGATCTATAATAATCCGGACAGTGCGGTTTTGTTTTAGTTGTAAGTTGTACGTAGTACATACTACGTGTAAAACGTACAACCCAAAAACCCAAAACCTAACCTAGTAGCGCCTGAGATAGTCCCTCAATACATATTGCAGAATACCTTCGTTTTTGTAATAGTTGATTTCGATCCCCGAATCGAGCCGCGCTTTTACTTCAAACTCGATGGGATCACCCTTGTCAGGCCGGGCAGATACATTCAGTATCTGATATGGCTTGATATCGTCCGAAAGACCGGTAATGGAATAGGCTTCGGTTCCTTTAAGTCCCAGCTTCTCCGCACTCTGCCCACCGGTAAACTCAAGCGGCAATATACCCATACCTACCAGGTTGCTGCGGTGTATACGCTCAAAGCTTTCAGCAATGACCGCTTTTATTCCCAGCAGGTAAGCTCCCTTGGCAGCCCAGTCTCTTGATGAGCCGCTGCCGTACTCTTTACCGGCAAGAACAATAAGAGACGTTTCATCTTCACAGTATTTCATGGCCGCATCAAATACAGACATAGTCTTGCCGGATGGAAAATACACTGTATAGCCTCCTTCCTTGTCTGCAATCCTGTTTTTAATACGAACATTGGCAAAGGTACCGCGCAACATAATTTCATGATTGCCCCGACGCGAACCATATGAATTAAAATCGTCCTGGCTTACCTCATGATCAATCAGATACTGTCCGGCTGGCGTATCTTTGTCAAAAGACCCGGCCGGTGATATATGGTCAGTAGTCACCGAATCGCCCAGATACAGAAGCACCCTGGCATCTTTGATGTCTTTGAGCGACTTGTTGCCGGAGCTGATATTCTCAAAAAAAGGCGCCTCCCTGACATAGGTCGAAGACTTATGCCATTTAAAATTTTCGCCGGAAGGCGCGCTGAGCTCCTGCCAGGCTTCATCTCCGTCAAAGATTTCACCATAGACCTTTTCAAAATCACTGACCTCCAGACATTCTTTTACAATGCTTCTGATCTCATCATGGCTGGGCCACAGATCACGCAAATATACCGGTTGTCCGTTGGGATCGAAGCCAAGAGGATCCTCGATGAGATCAACATCAATACGCCCCGCAATGGCAAAAGCCACAACCAGCATAGGTGACATCAGAAAATTCATTCTGACCTGCGGATGAACCCTCGCTTCAAAATTGCGATTGCCCGACAATACAGAAGAAACAATTAACTCTCCCTGGCCGACAGCTTCGGAAATATGTGGTGGGAGAGGACCACTGTTGCCAATACAGGTAGTACAGCCATAACCCACCGTATGAAAACGAAGCGCCTCCAGATCATACAGAAGACCAGCCCGCTGCAAATACTGATAGACCACTTTAGATCCCGGAGCCAGACTGGTTTTGACCCATGATTTGACTCTCAGCCCACGGGATACGGCCTTGCGGGCTATCAGCCCTGCACCGATCATGACATCGGGGTTGGAGGTATTGGTACAGCTGGTAATAGCCGCAATGACTATACTACCGTCGCTGACAATATATTCCTGCTTGTTGAACTTGACACGCACTGATTGCAGACTGTCTTTTTCGATCACCACATCATGCTTATCATCCTTGCGTGAGTCTTCAAACCGCAGCTCGGTACCGGACCCTCCCTCTTCCAGCCATGCCTGCTCTTTGCGTTCATCCAGAGGAACATACTCCCGGTTATATTCTTCTTCCAGCAATCTGGAAAATGTTTTTTTGAGATCTTTGAGCAGAATCTTGTCCTGAGGTCTGCGGGGCCCCGAAAGGGTAGGCTGCAATTTGCCCAGATCCAGAACAATGACATCAGAGTAAGTGATATTCTCGTCACCGGTACGCCACAGAAGATTTTCTCTGGCATACTCTTCCACTAGTCCGATCGCTTCGCTGCTCCGGTTGGTCTGACGCATGTACTCAAGTGTCTGCCTGTCAAATGGGAAATAAGTAATGGTACAACCGAACTCAGGCGACATATTGGCAATAGTCGCTCTGTCGGGTACCGACAGATGATCCAGGCCATCCCCGAAAACTTCAACAAACTTGCCCACCACCCCATATTCCCGCAGTTGCCTGGTGATAGTAAGCACCATATCGGTAGCCGTCGCTCCGGCTGGTATTTTACCCTTTAGCTCAAGACCGATCACCTGCGGACAGGTAAAATAAATCGGCTGCCCCAACATGGCAGCCTCAGCCTCTATTCCTCCCACACCCCAGGCCAGTACACCGATTCCGTTTACCATGGGAGTATGAGAATCTGTACCGACCAGCGTATCAGGAAAAACCCAGCCATCCCGCTCAACAACTCCCTGACACAGATATTCCAGATTGATCTGATGACATATGCCCATACCAGGAGGTACTACACGAAAATTAGACAGCTCTTTTTGTGCCCACTTGAGCAGCTCATAGCGCTCGGCATTGCGGGCGTATTCCTTTTTCACATTCTCCCGATAAGCATAATCGGTACCAAAATAATCTACCTGTACCGAGTGATCTATAATCAGATCAACAGGAATCACCGGGTTGATCTTGCTGCCATCTTTGCCCTGACGGATAAACTCGGCCCTGAGCGAAGCCAGGTCCACGATAGCAGGTACACCGGTAAAATCCTGCATAAGCACCCGCGCAGGCACAAAGGGAATATCCTTGTCTTCCCCCTTGGGATTCCAATGGATCAGCGTATCCAGATGTTCGTCTGTAAAAACATTATTGTCATGATGCCGGAGCACATTTTCAAGCAATATCCGAATGGAAAAAGGCAGATTATCGATGGGCTCTCCCTCTTCTTTCAGCTTACGCAGCGATGCGGTTTTATATTTCATAAGTGTCTGCTATGTCAGATAAGATGTGATTGAAATAAAAAATACAGCAACAGCGCATTGTCACCGTATTTTTCAAAGCATTAAACCGGTATAAGCTGAAATAGTTATGAAGAGGCAGCTGTCTCTGCCAAGCGAATAGCGGACCGGACCGGCAGGTGTGTCAGATTTGGAGCTCCGATTCTGAAAAAATAACCCCGGCAGACTGATACCTGTATGAGCAATAATAACCGGGACACATTAAAATAACCTGAAAAATGTCCGATTTCTCCGTATCCTGGATCGGAGCGTATGCCTGAATATTTAGCGATTCTCAGGCGATGGTGCCACCAACAATCTCCTTAAGCGCTGAAAAGCTGTAGTTGTACATTTCTTCATAATCACCTGGATTGTCAATCTCAGAAAAATCTTCGATAATCAGATATGTAGCATTGGTAAGCTGATTGACTTCAATCCGGAACTGCAGCCAGCTGGGTTCTTCACCAGCTTCATTATCAAGAAACTCATAACGGATAAAATGATTTTCTTTTTTTCCGGCTACCTTTGCGGTCTGTGAGACTCCATCCCACAAAAATTGTATTTCGTTGCTATCTTCCTGCTCTACCAGCACATCATCGGCAAACCATTTTTTCAGCAGTGACGGCGAAGTAATAAAAGGGAAAAGCGTCCGGGGCGTTGCATTTATCTCACACTCGATGGTAAATAATGATTTGTTCATAAAATAACGCTTCTTTTAATTACTTGAATTATTGGTAATTTAACACAAAATTTGAAATAAGCAGAAAACTTTCGACAAAACACTTGATTTTTGTTAAAATTGGTTGTTAAATTTGCACTCCGATTTGAAAGGATAACCCAAAAGCAGGAATGGGATTTTGCAGATAATCGATATTCATGTTTTTGCATCTTTTCCTGATCGGATAATCCTGGCGAGGTAGCTCAGATGGTTAGAGCGCAGGATTCATAACCCTGAGGTCACGGGTTCGACTCCCGTCTTCGCTACTAAACCGGATTTTTGAAAAGAAAGTCCGGTTTTTTTACATACCTGCTATCCGATACGGAATCATCAATCACCCCAAAAATCAAATCCACTCTACCACTTCAATACTGCCTGCTTTCCTTGCATAATTTACTCCTTCCGGAAAAACAGGGTTCTGAAGTTTTGCTTCATGCCATATTGGGCTTCAACTATGATTTCGTTGAACATGCTCCTAACCAGGATTACCACATGACATGGTTTTATCTAAACCAAAAGGATTTAATAAAGTTACAACTGCCCGTGCGCATGGGGTATTTATATGCATCCAATCATTCCTTTATATAGCGAATATTTTTTGCTTTTACTATACCAGCCACGCAAATTTTTATCTCATGCCCCTCAAACAGACTATAAGCATTTTTTCAGCATATCCCCGATGCACCATTTATCCGGAGTAAACCTTGGGCTTGTCCGGCAAACTGAATATGATGTAAATCTGCCCGATCTCTCACAATAACACTATATATCTGAACCTTGCCATTACTCTCCGGCACAAAACAGGATGAAAATATTTTTTACCCGCTTTACTTTTAGGATTCTTGGGCAGGTACGTTTTTTTTACTATTTTCGGTTTATAAATTTGATTGCTATTTATTTATAAACATCCTTTATTTTCTCTGCATATCTTATTGAAAAAAAGTTATTTGCTTCTGTACTGGGGCTGCTTTGTGATACTGCTCTTTTTATCGGTCAGTGTAAAAGGGCAATTAACAGAGTTTGACAGACTGTCCCGACTGGACGGCTTGCCTTCCAATTCGGTTTCTGCGATAGTACAGGACAACAGAGGGTTCATGTGGTTTGGGACCCGAAACGGTCTTGTCCGGTATGATGGATACAGCTTTCGTAATTACATATATGATCCGCTCGATTCACTTTCTCTCAGTGACAACTACATACGCTTTCTGCTACGGCTCGATAATGGCAAGCTCCTGATCGGCACCTATTTTTCGGGATTTTGCATATATGATCCCAACACAGAATTGTTCAGAAGATATAAAAGTATTCCGGGCAAAAACACTCTGCATAACAATAATATTCTTACAGCTGTACAGGACCCTGAAGGAATTGTCTGGATCGGCACCTGGGATGGTTTTGACCGTTTCGACCCTGAGACGGAGCACTTTCAGCATTTCTCATTTACCGGGCAGCAATCCGGAACTGCGCCTGCCTACGTATCTTCCATAGTACCGGACAATAATGGCAAGCTCCTGCTATACGGCCCCGGCAACAAGATCGGTGTATTTGATACCCTGTCAAAGCAATATGAATTTTTCAGATTTTCGAATCATATGCAGAATCAGGTACTGCTCAATAAAGGTGGTGTGCTGCTCTACGATAGTAAAAGCAATCTCTGGATAGGTACGGAATCGGAGGGAGTCTACCGGCTCAATACCAACTCGGGCGAATTCATACATTATACATTCGAAAACAAGCGTATCACTTCCAATACCATTCTGGCTATTTATGAAGACAGCGAAGGAATTGTATGGCTTGCAACCAATGGGGGAGGTCTTGGTCAGTATCTACCCGAAAATGACCAGTTTACATTCAGTCGTCACGATCCCTCAGACAACAAATCACTGAGTTCGGATGTGGTGTCCTGTATCTATGAAACCGAGCCCGGTATTCTGTGGCTGGGAACTTACGGAGCAGGAATCAATCTGTATAAAAAGCAGAAGCGTTTCTTTCGCAGCTTTACAAGCAAATCTTCGGCCTACGAGCTCAATGTAAAATCGGTGCTGGCCTTCGAACAGGCAGACAATGACATGGTATGGATCGGGACCGATGGTGGCGGACTGGATCTTTTTGATCCTCAAAACAAAACACTCAAAAACTTCAGCAAAGCCAGAGAAGAGACCTGCTTTGACATCATCAAGTCGTTGTACCGCGATCCGACAGGACAACTCTGGATGGGCAGCTACGGAAGCGGAGTCTGCCTGAAAAGTAAATCCGAACTGAAAGCTTTTCATGCCAGCGAAACCGATACTCTGCACAGCCTGAGCAAACCAAGCGTCTGGTCAATCTGCGGAGACCGTCACGGGCAATTGTGGCTGGGACTGATGGACAATGCCCTGGATATCTATCAGCCGGCTACCGGCACTTTTCGTCATATCCGGAGCGATGGACCGGAACAGTTGCCGCCCGGTTCGGTACATGTGGTATTCAGAGACAGTAAAGACCGCATGTGGATAGGGTCAGAAGTCAGTGGTCTGGCGCTGTATGATGAAAAAAACGATCGTTTTATCCCGTTTAATATCCGGACAGCTCAGGGACTAAAATCAAACAATATCAATGAGATCAAAGAGATTAACGGTGCTCTCTGGGTAGGTTTCTCCAACGGAGGAGTAAGCCAGCTCAGGGACGAAGAAAAAAGAATCTTTCACACGTATACCACCGATGAAGGCCTGGCCGGCAATTCGGTATTCGGTATCGAAAACGATACACGGGGCAATTTGTGGATCAGCACGGAAAACGGAATCTCCCGGCTGAATCCGGTCTCCGGAGAGATTCGCAACTTTGATGTATATGATGGTCTGATCTCCAATGAATTTACGTACGGGGCTTCCTTTAAGGATCGCAACGGTTATATGTATTTCGGATCGGTGGATGGTTTTGTGGCATTTCATCCGGACAGCATTCTGTTTAACGAACAGGAACCTGTCGTGCTGCTCACTGCGCTTAAGATAGCCAACCGTGAGATAAAACCGGGCGAAAAGCACAAAGGCCGCATCTATCTGAAGCAGCCTGTTGATCAGACAAAGGAGCTTACACTCACGCACGAAGACTATATGGTCGCATTTGAATTTGCCGCACTGGAGTATTCGGCCCCGCTCAAAAGCCGCTATGCCTATATGCTCGAAGGCTTCGATGCCGACTGGGTGCATACTGATCCCAGCCAGCGGCAGGCTACCTATACCAATCTTCCGGCCGGCACTTATATATTCAGAGTAAAGGCAACCAACAATCACGGCAAATGGAATCAGGAAGGGATACAGCTTACCCTCACTGTACTGCCCCCCTGGTGGGATACGCTGCTTTTCAAAGCGCTGGTGACCCTTGTAATCGCCGGAGGCCTGTTTCTTCTGGTCGTTCTAAGAACCATAGCCGCACGGAGGCATCGCAGGGATCTGGAAGAAACAGTGGCTGCCCGAACAGCCGAATTAAAGCACAAGAATGCAGAGCTTAACCGTTCCAATCTGACCAAAGACAAGCTGTTTTCCATCGTATCGCACGACCTGAGAGGACCGGCTAACAGCGTGGAAGCGCTTTCATCAATGGTATTAAAGCATTTCTCCCGCTTTTCGGAAGAAGATAAGCTGGAAGCCCTGTCACAGCTCAACAAAGCATCCAAATCCCTGAGCGGGCTGGTCAGCACGCTTTTTACCTGGGCTCGTCTGCACAATCATAGTCTGATACCGGTCAGTACCCGGATCGTAGCAGATGAAATCATACAGAAAAATATTGATGTGGTTGACCTGCAGGCCAAAGGAAAAAGCATTCGCATCGAATATCATAAAAGCAAAGAAGATCTGTATATCCTGGCTGATAAGGATATGGTAGAAACCATTCTCCGAAACATACTGGCTAATGCCATCAAGTTTACTGAAAACGGCGGAGTGATCAGACTGAGCACCGAACGTACAGCCGCCCGAATGATAAAGATTGAAATCAGGGACAATGGTATCGGTATGAACCATGACACGCTGGAAGCAGTCATGCAGGGCCATTACTCCAAAGAAGGCACTCAGGGCGAGGCAGGCTCCGGCCTGGGACTGGTAGTCTGCAAGGACTTTGCCGAAGCCAATGGTGGCTTTCTGAAAATCACCAGTGAAGTAGGAGCAGGGTCAGTATTTGAAGTACATCTGCCCGAAAGCCAGAGCGAGGAGACCTGAAAAACCGAACAAGGTGAGCAGGCTGAGACTATCGAAGTCCAATTCCCGCTCTTGAAACATCGGGCTTCAAGCTGCTTCCTTCAACTATTCCGCAGTAGCTCCTGTATCATCAAAGTAGCTTTTGCCTAAGCCCGCTTTCGTCAAATCCCACGGCAAGCACAGCATTGTCCAGCTCAATTACCGGTCGCCTGATCAGACTTGTATGCTCATTCATAAGCCTGATCGCTGCTTCCTGATCTTTCACTTTTTCCTTCACAGGCTCATCCAGCTTTTTCCAGGTGGTTCCCTTTTTGTTGAGCAGCACTTCCCAGCCTGCCTGATCTGCCCACTGATTCAGTTTTTCAAGACTGATCCCTTCCTTTTTATAATCATGAAAGTGATATTCGATCTGATGACCCGAAAGCCATACAAGGGTTTTCTTTATCGTATCACAGTTTCGGATTCCGTATACACACAGCTTCTTCATGAATATTCAGATTTTATTAAAAGCCGCAAGATACCAAATTTATCGTATTACATTTTCATACTTTTCTGCCTGGACAATAAAGCACAGAACTTCAGCACGTCTTTTAACACATTCAATATAAACACCACAAAAAGAGAGAACTGACAACTAAACTTTACACCTTTCGTACTAATCCGAAACAATGGCTTTCCCCTCCGTTGTTGAAATAATAAAAGGCAAAAGTTTGTATACAATGTACAAATTAGCCTATTTTGTTTAATATTTTTATTCTACCCTAATGCATCAGATAGGACTTATCGGGTTCGGTAATTTCGGACAATTCATCGTAAAGTTTTTAACCCCGTATTTTAATATTTCTGCCTATGATCAGGCAGACTATGCGCAGGAAGCCAAAGCACTTGGTGTAACATGGACAAGCCTGGAAGATGTTGTAAAAAAAGACATCGTTGTACTGGCTGTTCCGGTTCAGTTTCTGGAATCCCTTTTGCTCGAAATCAAGGATATTATCAATCCCAACGCTATCGTAATGGATGTATCATCCGTCAAGGTGAAACCTGTCCGCCTGATGGAAAAATACCTGCCATCCACTACAGAGATTGTCGGCGGACATCCTTTATTTGGTCCTCAGAGCGGAAAAAACGGTATTCAGGGTCTGAACATGGTGATATGTCCCGTGAGGAGCAAGCGCAAAAACAGCATCAGCCGGTTCTTTTCCTCGCACCTGAAGCTTAATGTGCTGGAAAGAACTCCGGAGCTGCATGATCAGCAGATGGCTTATGTACAGGCACTGACACATTTTATCGGACGCTCGATCAATGAAATGGATATCCCGGACGTGGAACAAAAAACACCGGCTTATCAGTACCTGCTTGATATAAAACGCAATCTCGGCAAGGACTCCATGGATCTTTTCCTGACGATTGAGCTGGAAAATCCCTTTGCAAGGGAAGTTCGCGAGAAGTTTATCAGCCAGCTTACCAGACTCAATGATATGCTGAATGCATCGCCCAACGGGGACTAAAAAGAGTTCTGCTTAAAATCACGGATCAGCTTGCTGGCAAAAATAAAATCCTGCAAAGATTTGACGTCGGTATCCAGTATGTCCTTATTGGAGCCTTCCCAGACTTTTTCTCCTTTATACATAAACATGATATGATCTCCGATCTCCAGTACGGAGTTCATGTCATGGGTGACCACTACCGTGGTGATATTATATTCTTCGGTAATTTCACGAATAAGGCTGTCAATCAGAATGGCCGTCTGGGGGTCCAGTCCGGAATTGGGCTCATCGCAAAACAGATATCTGGAATTAAGCGCAATAGCTCTGGCAATTCCGACCCGTTTCTGCATGCCCCCGCTGATTTCAGAAGGCATCAACCGATTGACGTTTTCAAGGCCAACCCGTTTCAGGCAAAAGTTGACACGCTCCAGCTTTTCCTCTCTGGACATTCTGGTCATCATATCCAGGGGAAACATCACATTTTCTTCCACGTTCTTTGAATCAAACAGCGCGCTGCCCTGAAAAAGCATACCTATCTCCCGGCGAATTTCCTGCTTCGTCTCAAGTGAACCGTTGGTAAAATCACGGCCATCGTAGGCCACCAGCCCGGAATCCGGCGGAATAAGTCCCACCATGCTTTTCAGCAAAACACTTTTACCTGTACCACTGGCTCCGATGATGAGATTGGTCTTGCCCTGGTGAAAAACCCCACTGACTTCGTTGAGAACGACCTTTTCTCCAAACCGCTTATTCAAGTTACGAACCTCTATCATGACTCCTTTATATAAGTAATTGAGCTAGTAAATAATCTGCACATAAAACTGCAATACAACTGTTCGTAACAGCCTGTGTGCTGGATTGTCCTACCTCCAGGGCTCCTCCCCGGGTATAATACCCCTGATAAGAGGAAATCGATGAAATAAGAAATGCAAATACCAGGGCCTTGATCATGGCAAAGGTCACATTGAAAGGCTGGAACTCGTTGCGTATGCCGTATATGTATTCTTTTTCCGTGAGCGCTCCGGTAAATACCCCGGCAAGATACCCGCCATAGATTGACAAAAAACCGGCAATAATAACCAACAGGGGAAAGGTAATGACTGATGCAACGATTTTTGGCAGGATAAGATAGCTCGCCGAATTGATTCCCATTACCTCCAGTGCATCAATCTGCTCGGTAATACGCATGGTACCAAGACCTCCGGCTATATTTGACCCGACCTTGCCTGCCAGTACAACGGAGATAATCGTTGGTGCCAGCTCCAGAATAGTCATATCCCGCACAATGGTTCCGATGATATACACAGGTACCAGGGGACTTACCAGATTATAAGCCGTCTGTACGGCAGTCACCGCACCAATAAATGATGACACAATCACAACTATGAAAATGGAATCAATACCAATCAGCACAGCCTCATCAATCACTAGTTTCACATACACGCTGAAACGTTCTCTGTTACGAAACAGGGAGGCAAGCAGTAATAAGTACTTCCCCAAACTTTTCATTAAACCCACTGGATATTCCGATTTTTAGTTTTTTACCTATGTTTATTCTTTCTTTGAAAAAATTCCTGTCCGATCCGGACAAAATTACATTTAAATTTTCAGGAATTATACAAAATAATAACCTATATAAGTAAATGAAAAAGCTAATTGTTATTACCGGTGGCACCAAAGGCATCGGCAGGGCGATTGCCTTCCGTTTTGCAGCAGCAGGCTGGGATGTGGTAAACTGTTCGTCTTCTCAGGATTCCGTCGATACCTTCCGGCAGGATTTTCAGCGACAGTTTCCCGAACAGGAGCTATACATCACCAAAGCAGACTTGTCAGTCAGAGAAGAAGTAACAGCGTTTTGCGATTTTGTACGCAGCCTTAACCGCCCGGCCGATGTGCTGGTCAACAACGCAGGCGTATTTATGCCAGGATCTGTCATGGAAGAACAGGAGGGAGTACTGGAATACCAGCTGGCGCTCAACCTGCAAAGCGCCTACCATATATCCAGAGCTGTAATAGGAGAGATGCTCAAAACCGGCCGGGGTGCTGTCTTTACGATATGTTCCACAGCCAGTATCATACCCTATATCAACGGAGGCTCGTACTGCATTTCCAAATTTGCTCTGCTGGGTATGACCAAAGTACTGAGGGAAGAACTGAAAGATAAAGGCATCAGAGTAACAGCCGTATTACCGGGCGCGACACTAACCAACAGCTGGGCGGGAACAGAACTGCCCGAATCCCGTTTTATGAAAGCAGAAGATGTAGCAGAAGCTATTTTCTCGACGTATGGCCTGTCCGAACATACGGTGGTAGAGGAGATTCTGATCAGACCACAGCTGGGTGATCTGTAAAAAGGCGCAGGATATACAAGTCAAAAGGACTAATAGATTGATTATGTAAAACTTGTCTGTAAATCCGGCCGGGAAATGACCTGAAAGTGTATCAGGAATATCCTGATAAAGTCCGGGAGAATATATAATTAGTACAAATGATTTTTTTATCTTTACTGTTCTTATTTAGCATATGAGCCAGATATTATCCGATACAACCTCATTTTCGAGAGTAAATTATTGCAACAGTCTGACAGAGTACAGTCGCCGTTTTACCCGTGAAGTAAAGCTGGGCGATATCCCAATGGGAGGCAACAACCCGATCCGTGTGCAATCCATGACTACGATAGATACCATGGACACCCGCGGCTCTGTCGAGCAGATTACCCGTATGGTCAACGCAGGCTGCGAATACGTCCGCATTACCGCACCCAGCATGAAGGAGGCTCAGAACCTTGAAACGATCAAAAGGGAGCTCAAAAAACGTAACATCACCGTCCCACTCATCGCTGACATACATTTTACTCCCAATGCTGCCGAGCTGGCCGCCAGAATTGTCGAAAAAGTACGTATCAATCCGGGCAATTATGCTGACAAAAAACGTTTTGAGGTAATCGAATATACCGAGTCTGACTATCAGGCAGAGCTGGACCGTATACGGGAACGCTTTACTCCGCTGGTTGCCATATGCAAGGAATACGGTACCGCCATGCGGATCGGTACCAACCACGGCTCTCTGTCCGATCGCATACTGAGCCGCTATGGTGATACACCTCTGGGCATGGTAGAATCAGCTCTTGAGTTTCTCCGCATCTGTGAAGATCTCAACTACTACGATATTGTGCTTTCGATGAAAGCAAGCAATACAAGAGTAATGGTACAAGCATACCGTTTGCTTGTGCAGAAGCTCAATGAAGAAGGCTTGCAGCCTTACCCGCTGCATCTGGGAGTAACCGAAGCCGGTGATGGTGAGGACGGCAGGATCAAGTCGGCAGTAGGCATCGGCACGCTGCTCGAAGACGGGCTCGGGGATACCATCCGAGTATCGCTGACCGAAGATCCCGAATTTGAGATCCCCGTAGCCAGATTACTTGCCGAACGCTACTACAATCGCAGCGGCCACCGGTCTATACCGGAAATCAGTCAGGCTCCGGTCAACCCCTATGAATACGCAAGGAGAGCAACAAACGAAGTCTTCAATATCGGTCTCAGCAACGTGCCGAGGATAATCGCCGACCTGAGCCGGATAGGCCAGATCGAAACCGAAGACCTTAAAGCAATCGGGCATTTCTATATGCCTCTGCTGGACAAATGGAGCATGAACGACCAGGGAAGTGACTTTGTGTATACCGGCGACAACAAGATTTCCTTTATGCTGCCCAATGGTCTGAGAGAAATCCTTAACTATCGCACCTGGATAAAGACGCCGGACAATCAGTTTAATACATATCCGCTCATGCGGGCAGATATTTATCTGCAAAATAAGCCAAGACACCAGTATCTCAACTTTGTGCTGCTGGATATCGATGAGATCAACGAAACACTGATCAGTCAGCTGCTCACTGACTCTACCGTGGTACTTGTGCTGGATACGTACAACCTGCATGCCATGAGTGAGCAACGACGCGCGATCTTTGAACTGATTCGTAACAAGGCTCAAAACCCTGTGATTATTCTTCGCAGATATCCCTCCATGCATCTGGAAAAACTACAGGTATACGCGGCAACGGATATGGGGGGGCTGCTGATAGACGGACTGGGTGATGGTGTATTGCTTTCTACCGATCTGATGGATTTTTCGGACAGGGAGGAGCACCGCAAATGGATTAAGGAAATGAATACTACGGCTTTCGGCATATTGCAGGCTGCAAGAACCCGAATGACCAAAACCGAATATATAAGCTGCCCTTCCTGCGGCCGTACGCTGTTTGACCTGCAGGAGACGACCGCCATGATCCGCAAAAGAACCGATCATCTCAAAGGTATCAAGATCGGTATTATGGGCTGTATTGTCAACGGACCTGGCGAAATGGCCGATGCCGATTACGGATACGTTGGTGTAGGCAAAGACAAAATCGCATTGTACCGGGGGCAGAATGTGGTCAAAAAATCCGTACCGGCCAACGAAGCGGTCGATGAGCTTATTGCCCTGATCAGGGAGGACGGCAACTGGATTGACCCTGTCTCAGGAAATTAAACTATACACAACCAAACTGCTTTTAGCTATATTATGGGACTAAAACGATATTTCGAACTATCTCCGGTAACCAGTTATTTCTTCAGAAAAAAAGATCCGTCCCGACCTAAAAACTTTAGTATCCGGGTTATGCACGGGATCAACAAATTTTCTATTCTGATTTTTCTGGTAGCTGTACTAGTCATGGTGGTAAGGGCGCTCAGCCGCTAACAATCCCGCATGGCACAGACATTGCTGGCACTGGGCGACTCATATACGGCGGGAGAGGGGCTTGCTCCGGAATCTTCCTATCCGGTTCTGCTGGCTGACCGGCTCCGCGATGCCGGCTATGGTTTGTATATACCGGAGATCATCGCCAAAACCGGCTGGACTACCGGCGAACTGCTCAGCAATCTGACCGATCATCCACCTGTGCTGGATATCTATCCCGCAGTACTGCTCCTGATTGGTGTCAATAACCAGTACAGAGGTCAGCCAACCGATGTGTACATTGAAGAACTGTCCCGGCTTTCGGATCTTTGCCTGCAAAAATCAGGCAACCGGGCAGAACATGTGGTACTGGTTTCCATACCCGACTATTCTGTCACTCCTTTTGCCAGCGAAAAAAATCCATCAAAAATCTCTGAAGAGCTGACTATCTATAATCGGATCATAGAAGAAAAAGCAACCGAATATGGCTTCCATTTTGTCGATATTACCGGTATAAGCCGACTGGCTCAAAACGATCCCGGTCTGCTAACTGCAGACCTCCTGCATCCCTCCGAAAAAATGTACCATATGTGGGTAGAGCAGATTTTACCCGTTGTGGAGTCCGCAATACAGGCTCAGTCCGGAAAGTAATATCAGGACAAAAACCTCCAGGATTACAGGCAATGCAATCTCCCGCTTGGAGAATCCCGGTTCACATCCGGTGATGACAGAAAACAGTTGAGTAATTTGTGTAAATAGGGATGTTTACTGATCAAAAACACAAGGCGAACAAAGCATCATATCCCTCCGGAATTAATCCGGCAAATAGAAGCTGACATTGGACAAATAGTCCAAAGAAAAGAGAGCTATGATGATTAGATACTGAGATATATGCGGTCATAAGACTAAAGACAGGAGTCTGTCATACAGATTCAGTGCAGATTTTTAGACAGGAGATATTCTTAGTCAACGTTTTGCAGATCAAAAGAGACTTACCAATACAAGAAAAACTACAAAACCTGAAGCTGACAAATATGATTTTTATCTTTGTATACATATGAGCAGGAAATAATTATGACTATACTTTTTATCAAAAACATGGTTTGTAACCGCTGTATTATGGTGGTAAAAAATGAGTTGGATAAGCTTGGCTTGGATGTAAAAAATATCAGACTTGGAGAAGTGACACTTGCAAAAGAAACCACACCGGAGGAGAAAAAGAAACTGGAAGAAGCCCTGATTCAATTAGGTTTTGAAGTCATTGATGATAAAAAAAGTCGTATCATTGAAAAGATAAAAAATGTCATTATTGACCTTGTTCATCACCGGGACAACGATACTAAGACCAACCTTTCAGATTTGTTGAGGGATAAACTGCACCACGACTATAACTATTTGTCCAACCTGTTTTCAGAAGTAGAGGGTATTACCATTGAAAAATACTTTATTGCCCACAAGATAGAAAAGGTAAAAGAATTATTGGTATATGATGAATTGTCATTGAGTGAAATTGCTTTCCGTCTGAATTATTCAAGTGTGGCATATCTGAGTAACCAATTCAAAAAAGTAACCGGGCTTTCCCCCAGCCATTTTAAACAAATTCGTGAAGATAAAAGAAAGCCTTTGGACGAAGTGTAAAAGCTGAAATGAATTTACACTCCGTCAATCCACATTTAGCCGATAGCAGCATAGTAAACGCAGCTTCTTAGCCTTTCAAAATAATCGTTTTTTTTGTTGAGCCTTTCTGCCACATTACTGAAAGGCTTGTTTTTTATCCGGCAGGTCTAAAGCGGAAAAAGTAAATCTTACAAATCAAACTCAAAATACCACAACAATCCCTTTTTGAAGAATTGGCAACTTTGCAGTATCCAATAACAGTTTAAATCATAAAACAATGAAAAATAAATTGTATATAACATCCTTATTAATAAGTTCATTCGTTACAGCAGCCTTATTCTTTACAGCTTGCAACAATACACAAAATATGGAAAATCATCAGCACAGCCATAGTAAGGACGTTTATACCTGTCCTATGCACCCGGAAGCAACAGGCAAGAAAGGCGATAAGTGTCCTGAATGCGGAATGGATTTGATAGCGGTTTCTGATGAAAATTTGGCAAAAGTTGAGGTTACGCTCAATACTTCACTGCAAGTCATTGAAGCAGGAACACCTTCAACATTGACGTTTGCATTCAAAGAAAATAAACGCAATGTACCGTTGGACATTTCACATGAAATGAAAGTGCATTTGATGGTGGTTGATGAAAACCTAACTTGGTTTCGTCATATCCACCCGGAAGAACAGGAAGACAGCTCCTATATTATATCGGAAACATTCCCTAATGGCGGTATATACACCCTGTTTACAGACTTTAAACCACAGGGCGCTATACCGACAGTGGACAAAAAAGAGATTACCGTAAAAGGAAGTCCAGGCAATAATAAGGCAGACTTTTCAACCAGATTTGTTTCCGTTGTGGACGGTTATACAGTTACGCTTGAGAATGGAGATGATCTAAAAACCAACAGGACACAATCGTTGGAAGTCTCTGTTAAAAAGGACGACAAAAAATTATCCGGGGACGATATAGAACCGTATCTCGCAGCAACCGCCCATATCGCAATGATTGGTAAAGAAGATAAAGACTTCCTGCATATCCACCCTATATCAGACAAACGCTTCCCGATTTATGCCGAAACGCATATTAAGAAGCCGGGTATATACAGAATATGGATAGAGTTCCAGACTCACGGGAAAGTACATACTGCAGACTTTACAGTAAATGTAGCAGAAGGTAAAGAGAATACCCAGAATCAACCTCACAACCACAGTGGACATCAGCATTAATAACCGTAAAATTCTATAGTATCCTGGCAGCAGACAGCCAGGATACTACTTCTATTCGTTCCGTGCTGCAAAATGACGATTATTGATAAAATCTCCGACTGTTTTCCCGGTCTGCTGAAACCGACCGGAGACCAGAGCAGCAAGAATCACGCAGGAACCCGAACGATAGGGAAAAATCGACTGTCAGACAGTCCACTGCCTCTGTGCCGCTGTTGATATGAGTGTGTTTTTTCATACTATCATGCTGAACGATCGAATATTAACCATAGTATCGGACCATTTTTATTATATTTATGTTTTTTTACTTCATTAAACAGTTCAACTGCAAAAATCATTACACTGACTGTAGAGACAGCTTTTGTTGACCATTTGTCTGGCAGACATTACAGTGCATAAAGAAGCGTAGATATATACAAAATAAGAAACAGCAAATGATCGTAACACCATTGTTTAAAAAGCTGAATTTCAAACAACATACAGAAATTCTCATTGTAAATCACCCGGCTGAGTTTGAAGCAGAGCTTAATGCGATGAAAGACTGCACAACGATTATAACGGACATCAAAAACATCAGCGAAATCGAATTTGTGCTGGTATTTATAAAAACCCAGACAGAGATTAACACCATTACCCCGCTTATTGCCAAAAAGCTAAAAGGTGACGGAATCGTTTGGTTTGCTTATCCCAAAGGGACTTCAAAAAAATACAAAGCAGAAATAAGCAGGGATAAAGGTTGGGAAATGCTCGGGAAATCAGACTTTGAAGCAGTACGACAAGTTGCCATTGATGAAGACTGGAGTGCACTGCGTTTCAGAAAAGTGGACTATATCAGGACAATGAACCGAAGTACAGACTTTGCAATGACTAAACAAGGCAAACAAAAGACACAAAAGTCTGACCGGTAACATCGTGTATGCATACTCAATAGCAGGAAAGTGCCACAGATGATTCGACAACGGAAAATATTACTTTGCCTGCGCATGGTTAACAGAATTGCCTAGTCATAAGACCAAACAAAGGCACAAATACAGATAACACTATGGAGAAGATGAACAAAAAAGCAATCATACTGGATCTGGACAATACTATTTATCCGGTCGCCTCAATCGGTGATAAACTCTTTGACGAATTATATCAACTGATAGAACAGGACGGAAGCTATTCCGGAAATATGGAAGACATCAAAAAAGCGATACAGCGAACCCCTTTTCAGTTGGTGGCAAAAGAATTTCAGTTTAGCGCTGCCTTGACAGAAAAGGCTTTGGAATTATTAATGGCATTAGAGTACAACGACATCATAAAGCCATTTGACGATTATCTGTTAACAAAACAAATTGATTGCTTAAAATTTCTGGTAACAACAGGTTTTAAAAAATTGCAGGAAAGCAAAATAAGGCAATTGAATGTATTCAATGATTTTGATGCCTGCTACATCGTTGACCCCTCTGTATCAACACTTACTAAAAAAGATATTTTCAAAAAAATCATGGAGCAATATCAGCTAGAACCCGAAGAAATATTGGTAGTAGGCGATGATATTCATTCTGAAATAAAAGCAGGGAAAGAATTGGGTATAGATACAGTGGTATATGATTACAACGGTACACATACACAGCTTTCCGGCTATACTATAATTACAGATTATAAGGAACTGAAAAAGTTTATTTAAAGGTGTATATGTGTACCTAAAACATGTCGTCTACCATTAAAGCCTGGTTCCATCTCTTTCTTTATCATTGAATCTTTATAACCTTCTGATACGTGCTTTGATGCCCATTTGTGACAGAAATAAAATACACTCCCGGAGAAAGCATGCTCAGATCTATTTTTCGATTTGTATTTAAAGAAGAATCAGACTCAGGAAAAAGCTTATTACCCAAACGATCATAAATACCTATAACAGAATTGGAAATATCGCCCATAATTTCGACATAGCCAGATGTCGGATTGGGAAAAATAGTTATCGGCTTATTCATTTCCTGATCTGAAATGGTGGTTATCATATCTGCGATAAAAGTGGTCTCATCGGACCAATCGCTCCATTTTAAGTTTTGATCACGGTATCTGACCCGCCAACCATATGTTGCACCTTGTATCAGGGGAGTGGTAACCTGACAGGTTTGTAAGTCGATACCAGCGTTTTTATCAATGGGTATATAGTCCGGATAACCAGACGATTGAAAAATATTTTCATAGTCACGCGTCGTATCGACTATTGGCGATGTATAGTCGCCGGGGGTAGCAGTGACCTGAAACTGAGAGGACATAAGCTCGTCTGCTCCCGAGAAGGCTGAAGCCGTTAACATTGGCAATAAAGCGCTGATTCCGCCCGGCTCTGCAGCAATTGGTTTATCAGGACGCGCCTGATTTCTGATACCATGATATGTGTCCGCAATAGTGGCAGTTGTGTTATACGCATTAGAGCGGCCCAGACTATACATGGTAGCTGTATATTTTTTTGCATCCATATCTATGTCGATAATCGAAAAATGAGAGCCCTCCAGTGTCCGGTGAGTTTGTGCCCAGTCCGTTGCATCGGGATAATCGGCCCAGAAGTCAAGCCATCCGCCACCACCGCCAGTTATTAAGGTTCGAAAATCAACGTTGTCAGCGTTGCTCGATTTTATTACCCCCCTTTCATAGTTGTGCGAATGTCCGTGACTTATCATCGCTACTTTTGAGTATTTTCCTAACATAGGATATACGGTATTTTGAATCCATGAATCATTGGCCACCTGCCACATTTCACTTCTCCCCGGATGATGAGCATTAACAAAAACAAAGTCTGTCAGCGGATCGTTCTGAGCTGTAATCAGCTGATTTTCCAGCCAGGCAGCCTGAGTGTTATTCTCATGGATTTCAGAGTTTAACGTAATAAACATTGTATTTCCTAACACAAAAGAATAGTATTTTTCATTGAGAACAGGATCATCCGGGAAAGCAGAAAAATCATCATATTTAAGAAACTGATAATAATGAGTAGGGGGATTGGTATACAGATCATGATTACCCATAGCAGACATAAAAGGAACTGAGCCACCGACCGGGGTGATATAGGAGCTGTAAAATGTATTCAGTTCATTTATACTTGCGTTCTGAAAAACATCCCCGTTGTTAATTATACACGAAACTTTTTCATACCAGGAGTTTCCATACAGTTCTATAAATTTGTTTTTCATGGAAGCTAAGACAGCAGCTGCATTTCTATCCGCACCGATATGAATATCACTATATAATCCAAAAATGATATGCCCGCCCGGGGTATTAGCTGCTGGTGCCGTATGAAAGGGAGTAATTGCAGAGGAATCAGTATTACTTATACATCTGTAATAATAGGTGGTATTAGGAGTCAGATTGCTTAGCTGAACGGTATGCCAGGTATAGGTTGAAACAGGCTCACTTGACCCGGTTTTTTCAAGATTAAGCGCATCCTTAGATGTCCCGTAAATAACTCTGGTTTCTGTAGTCTGATCTGACAACCAGCTAATATATATCGAGGAGGAAGCAGGCGTCTGTAAAAATGGTTTGATAGGATATGAATACTCAGGCTCAACATAATATCCGCCCATAGTGCCAACTTCTTCAGCGCTTAACGCTCTGTCCCAGATTGCTATGGCAGAACAGCTTAATGAGGCATTTTCATTGTCATCATCTGCAAAAAAGAAAAAAGGAGTCTGACCGGCAGGAAGAGAAAATCTCCTATCTGCAGCCTGCGCTCTCATATCCATGTCGAGCATGCCATCTATATATATTTTCCAGGAACCTGATACGGCCTTATTATCACATACTAATACGATTCTTGTCCATTGCTCCGGAGCTAAGGATTTAGATGAATACCCAATGGCTCCTATTCCCACCTTCCCGCTTGTATTAATGAATAAATCCCCGTCATCTGCGCTGGCAGAAGCTCCTGTCTGGAGCAGGCTGTACCAGGAACCTCTATGGGGGATTTTTATATCAAACATAATGGTATAGGTATTTACCCTGGAGCCGCCTCCATTTGCCGAAAGATCTGGAGTACAAGCTAAAAAGCTGGACGGGGAAGCCTGCGGCGTAACAATGGCTTTGTCATTATGAAAAAAACCGGATGTCTCTGTCGGGGCAATACCATTTACAACTAACGGATTTTTGAAAGAGCTGCTATCATTCCATAAATCATCTGGATTATCAAAAGACCAGTATCCTTTAATATCGCTCCATTGTGACATATAAAAATGACTCTGAGCTGTTGCAGCCGTAAACCAAAAGTAATTCAGGAGCAAAACAACCAGTGACTTCATTTACAAATTAATATTGGTGGAATCTCTGATAAGTAAATTATATGTATAGCAAAGCTATCCGAAATACCGATAGTTACTTTTACTATAATCACCGATAATACGTGCTTGTATATTTTTTGTTATAGAATAGCTTGTCGGGAACTAAACAGCTTTCTTTTGTCCCCGTTTACCTTCTGCCTTATATCAGGTTGTCTCTTTCAGAAATGCGGACAATGCATTTGCCACTGATTCAGGTTGCTCTTCCTGCGGAAAGTGTCCGCTTGTTTCCAGCCTGACAACAGAAGCATGTGTAAAACCCTGCTGAAACTTGTCAAGATAGTGGGGCTTGATCACAGGATCTTTCATTCCCCATACAAATAATGTTGGCTTGTCAGCAATGGCCTGCCTTTTGTCCCAGAGCCCCTCAAACCAATCCTGATCGTTTAGCAACGATCTGGCAAATGCCAGCGCTCCGTTTCGCTGGCTGCTATTGGCAAATGGTTTGGTATATTGCTTTAGCAGGTGTTTGGAAATTTTATGATCTCCGAATGACTGTGGCAGAATAAATCGCGGCGAAAAGTTGAGACAACGATACAGAAAGGGGAGTAGAGGACTTTTCAGAATCCTGCGCAACCTGATATAATCCGGATCATCTTTGCTGCTCCATAGCCAGGAATTGAGAATAACCAATCGTTTTATCTTTTCAGGATGCTGAATAGCTACATTAAGGCCGATGGGACCACCAAAATCATGGACAACCAGGGTTATATTTTCCAGTTGTTTCCCGGAGATAAATCTTTCCAGAGTGCGGCTATGATTCTGAGTAGAATAATCGTATGCTTCGGGCTTGTCAGAAAGTCCGAAACCGATATGGTCAACAGCGATACATCTGTATTCCTGTGACATGCTTTTGATGATATTGCGATAATCAAAACTCCAGGAAGGAGTTCCGTGAACAAACAGGATCGTGTCACCCCGTCCCTCGTCAATATAATGAAGTTTGTGCCCGTCTATTCTGAAATAACTGGAAGAAAACGGATATTCTGATCTGTCAAGCCATTGAGTTGCCATATGTTTGTTTTTATGCAAAGCTCGCCAGTATCCGGGAAATAAATGTTGATCTATACCAACATGATACGATAAAAGCCGGAGTATAAAAATATTTCAATTTCCGACATCAGAATTTTACCTTATTATACAGTTTGCTGAAATTAGTCGAAGCAATGCCCAGATAAGATGCAATATACTTGTGCGGTACAAGCCTGAGCAAGTGCGGACTACGCTGACAAAAGGCTTTGTAACGCTCCTCGATAGTCATGCTGTGCAATTCTATATGACGGTTTATGAACCCGGCCAGAACAGCTTCAGTCATTCGTCTGAACAGACGTTCGACAGGTGCTGACTGGTCAAATACCTGCTGCAACTCCTCATACGATATATATTCCAGCTCACTATCCGTGAGGCATGTCAGGAAATTTTTGGAGGGAGCCTGAAAAGAAAAGGATTCGGGAATAGCACAAAGGTTCGGAAAATAGGTAAAGGCAATCACATGGGTTTTGGCACCTGAGTCGAAATAAGACATCTGAATACCGCTTTTTACAAAATAAAGCTCCCTCTGTACCTGCCCGGGAACGATAAGAAGATCGCCTTTTCTGAAAAGTCTGGTTTTTAGCTTACTTGTCAGCAGTTCATAGTCGGCAGCGCCAATATCATAAAAATGCCTGAAGTATTGGTATCGGTCCATAAAAAATCACTATTAAGTCTTTTGTGCTTTGGTAGTCAGCATAATAACCGGTTATCGGTCCTGCTATAGTCGCTTATTTCATTTCTTATTGCAATTTTTCCGATTTAACAAAAAAACAAAAAACTCACAACCAAATATCAGGGAGAAAAGCCCCGGCTCATTCCGTACACAAAAAGGCTGCTTCCCCAAAGGAAAAGCAGCCTTTCATATAATTCAGAAGGTTTAGACCACTACATTGACAATACGGTTACGCACCACAATCATTTTTTTCGGCTCCTGACCATTCAGCCATTTCTGTACATCGTCCGAATCCAGCACTGCTTTTTTGATTGCTTCTTCGTCCATATCAGCAGGCAATTTGATTTTAGCCCGCATTTTTCCGTTGATCGAAACCGGATATTCAAAGCTGTCTTCTGACAGGTATTCTTCTTTCCACTGCGGATAGCGGGCATCGCTGATGCTCCTGGTATTGCCCAGTCTTGACCACAGCTCTTCCGCGATATGCGGAGCGTAAGGAGACAAAGCTATTACCAGCGGCTCAAGTATGGCTTTCTTGTTGCATTTGAGCGAAGCCAGTTCATTGACACAGATCATAAAGGTGCTCACTGAGGTATTGAACGAATGTCTTTCAATATCTTCCTCTACTTTGCGCAGCGTCTTATGCAGTATCTTCAGCTCATCACTACCCGGATCGGCAGTCTGTACAGCAAAGTTTCCGGCTTCATCATGGAAGAGATTCCAGAATTTGCGCAAGAACTTGAATACACCATCAATACCGTTGGTGTTCCAGGGCTTAAACTGCTCCAGCGGTCCAAGGAACATTTCATACATTCTCAGGGTATCGGCGCCATATCTGGCCACGATATCATCCGGATTGACTACGTTAAACTTGGACTTGGACATCTTTTCCACTTCCGATCCACAGATATACTTTCCGTTTTCCAGTTTAAAGACAGCATCGTTGAATTCCGGACGCCATTTTTTGAACGCTTCCAGATCCAGCTGATCATTGTCAACCAGCGATACATCTACATGGAGAGCCGTAGTCTCATAATTTTTGCGCAACCCGTATGATACAAAGGTATTGGTACCGACTATACGGTATACAAAACTGGAGCGTCCCTGAATCATACCCTGATTGATCAGCTTCTGAAAAGGCTCTTCGCTGCGCACCAGGCCAAGGTCAAACAAAAACTTGTTCCAGAACCGGGAATACAACAGGTGGCCGGTAGCATGCTCAGAGCCACCGATATACAAATCTACCTGATCCCAGTATCGGACGGCCTCCTTATCTGCAAACTCCTGCCGGTTGGCAGGATCCATATAGCGCAGATAGTACCAGCTCGAACCGGCCCAGCCCGGCATAGTATTCAGCTCATAGGGATATCCCTCAGAGGTACACCAGCCCTGTGCTCTGCCCAGTGGCGGGTCTCCGCTTTCAGTAGGCTTGTACTCGCCGATTTCAGGCAGCTCCAGCGGTAGCTGATCCAGGCTCAATACTTCCGGAATATCGTTTTTATAATATACAGGAATCGGCTCACCCCAGTATCGCTGGCGGCTAAAGATCGAATCCCTGATCCTGTAATTGACTTTGCGCACTCCGATTCCTTTCTCCTCGATAAAAGCAATCGCTTTGTCGATCGCCTGTGGTACTTCCAGGCCGTTGAGGAAGCCGGAGTTGATCATAGTTCCTTTTTTCGGATCAAAGTCCTCCTGAGTAATATCCGTCTGCTTACCGTCCTGCACTTTGATGACCGGCAGACCGAAATGACTGGCAAAATTATAATCGCGTGTATCGGATGACGGAACCGCCATAACCACACCTGTACCGTAACCCGCCAGCACATAATCCGCTATCCAGACAGGTATTTTCTCATTGTTGAACGGGTTTATGGCATAGCTTCCGGTAAACTGTCCGGAAATAGTTTTGGTATCACTCATACGGTCTCTTTCTGACCGGTTTTTAGCTTTTTCGACATAGGCCTCCACTTCTGCACGGTATTCGTCCGTAGTAAGCTGCGCTATATACTCATGCTCAGGCGCGATAGCGATATAGGTGACCCCGAAAGTAGTATCAATACGGGTAGTAAAAACTTTCAGGTCCAGCGCTCCGTCTTCTGTTCTGAAAGTAAGCTCGGCACCAACGGATTTTCCGATCCAGTTACGCTGCATATCCTTCATCGGCTCTGACCAGTCCAGCGTATCCAGACCTTTCAGAAGGCGTTCGGCATAAGCGGTAATCCGCATATTCCACTGGCGCATCTTTTTACGCTCCACCGGATAGCCACCGCGTTCTGACAGTCCGTCCTTGACCTCTTCGTTTGCCAGTACCGTACCAAGCTGCGGACACCAGTTTACCATCGTATCGGCCAGATAGGTCAGACGATATTTCAGCAGCATATCGCTTTTCGCCTTTTCGTCCATAGCCTTCCATTCTGAGGCGCTGAAAGCAGGTGTATCCTCATCGGTAACTGCATCAATATTCTTATTTCCTTCTTTTTCAAAAACCGCCACCAGCTCACTGACTGGTCTTGCCTTGTCCGTACGCTTATCGTACCAGGCATCAAAAAGAAGCGTGAAAATCCATTGTGTCCATTTGTAATAGGAGGGGTCGCTGGTTCTGACTTCCCTTTTCCAGTCAAAGGAAAAACCTATATTGCGAAGCTGCTCCTTGTATCGGGCAATATTCTGCTCTGTCGTAATAGCCGGATGCTGGCCGGTCTGTACCGCGTATTGCTCAGCAGGCAGACCAAAGGAGTCAAATCCCATAGGATGCAGTACGTTGAATCCCTTTATCCGCTTGTAGCGCGCCACTATATCCGAAGCGATATATCCCAGCGGATGCCCTACATGCAGACCGGCCCCCGATGGATAGGGAAACATATCCAGCACATAATACTTGGGTAATGAAAAATCCGCTTTCGCTTTAAAGGTTTCGTTCTGCTCCCAATACTCTTGCCACTTCTTCTCAACTTCCTGAAAATTATATTCCGCCATACTGAATTTTATAATTTGAAACGGCAAAATTAAACGTTTTTAAAAAAAACATGCGTTTTATTTCTTAAAATAGCGACTTAACCCCATTGAGATTTGAAAGTTTTCAACGCTGACCGGTTAAAAGATCTGAAGCTGGTATACAAACTGACCATTGCCTACCTGATTCTGGGCATTCTGACGGTTTCCATTGTCGCATACGTATCCTATCATTCGATCGAAAAAGCGGTTTCCGAGCGAACTTTCGACCAGCTTTCTTCCATCAATATTCTGAAAAAGAACCAGCTCGAGGCATATTTCGAGCACAAGAAGCATATGCTGGAGCGACTGGCCGCCAGCGATGAAACCCTCGAAAACTTCCGTCACCACGGTATAAGTCCGGAATATATGCGCTATCTGGAATTTATCCAGGAAAATGCTCATTTTGAATCCATCCTGCTGCTGGATACTGCCGGAAGCCCCGTCTGCGACAGAGTTTCTCCTCTGACCGATATACTGATAAGCAATGCTGACAATGACTACCTGCAAATCTTTCTGAAAGTATGCAAGGATACCGGAGCCCTCGGTGACTTTACAGGAAAATTCAACAGACAACCGGATAAAATTGTGCTACTGACAGGGGTACCCGTGCGTGATGAAAACGGAAAACCGGCAGGCATACTGCTGGCGCTCAGCAATCCGGACGATATCACCTCGCTGATCTATGAAAGAACGGGGCTGGGAGAAACCGGAGAGTCCTATATTGTCAGCAATGATCTGCACATGCGGTCCAGAAGCCGTTTTTTTCCCCACATCGATCCGGCCCGTATCGAAGTCAATACGACAGCAGCCCGGCTGGCTTTGCAGGGTATAAGCGGCATCGAGATCATTGATGACTACCGGGGCGCCAAAGTGCTCAGCGTATTCAGACCTATGGAAATAACCGGTCTTGAATGGATCATTATATCCGAAATAGATAAGAACGAAGCTCTCAAGCCCATACATCTGCTGCGCAAGCAGATGTTCGTTGCGGGTCTGCTGGTCACACTGGTTTTTTTCACCATCACAACCTATCTGGCCCGAAAAATCGCCAATCCTATTGTTCAGCTCAAAAATCTCCTTAACAAAGCAGCCCGCGGAATCATACCGGACAAAGTACCTGAGCCTGAATCCATGGATGAGATAGGGGAGATGAACCTCGCTACCACCAGGCTGATCCGGGCGCTGGAGCAAACTTCTGATTTTGCTTATGAGATCGGAAACGGCAATTTTAACAAGGACTACCGGCCACTGAGTCCGGATGATGTGCTCGGACACTCGCTCATACAGATGCGGGACAAGCTCAAGATTCTTACCGAAAGTGAAATAAAGCTGATCAAGGAAAACAGCCTTAAGCTGATCGAAGGTCAGGAGGTGGAGCGAAAAAGAATTTCCCGCGAGCTGCATGACGGACTGGGACAGCTGCTGACCGCCACACGCTTCCGGCTTGGTGAGGTCAAAGATAATGCAGAAGTAAAGGCGGAGATCAAAAAGCTGCTTGATGAAACACTTTTCGAAGTGCGTCGGATTTCCAACAATCTGATGCCTTCGGTGCTTATTGATTTCGGGCTCAAAGCAGGCCTGCAAAGACTTGCCAGTCAGATCGAGGAGACAAGCGGGGTGCTGGTCTCGCTGCTGTACGAAGACGAAAACAGTGATGCATCACAGCTTCCGTTTGATGTCACGACCAACGTATACCGCATCATACAGGAAGCCCTTAACAATATGGTCAAATACGCTGAAGCAACGGAAGCTGAAGTGGCTATTTTTGAAAGTAATGAAAACATTATTGTCGAAATAGCAGATAATGGCAAGGGCTTTGAGGTAGACTGGAACTCGGAAACCAGAGGTCTGAAAAACATGAAGGAACGCGTCAACATTCTCAAAGGCACGTTTGATATCAAGTCACAGCCCGGTAAAGGAACGGTCATATTTTGTGAAATACCTATATTGAATAAGAAGAATGGATAAATTAAGAATCTTACTTGCTGACGATCACAAGCTTTTCAGAGAAGGAATACGGGCGCTTCTGGAAAAATACCAGCATATTGAAGTGGTGGGTGAAGCTGAAAACGGTCATCAGGTACTGGATTTGCTGCAGGAGCTCAAGCCTGATCTCATTCTTATCGACCTGACCATGCCCGAAATGAACGGCCTGGATACCATACCTCAGATCCGGAAAATTCTGCCTTCCATTCATATTCTGGTGCTTTCGATGCATGAAGACGGCAATTATATTGTCAAAAGCATCCAGAGCGGCGCCAATGCATATCTGTTCAAAAATGTAGATGAAGAAGAGCTTATGGAGGCCATTAAGAAGGTAACCATAGGCGAAAAGTACTTCAACAGCAAAGTGTCGGAACTCATGATCGAAACCCTGCGCAAAGGTCAGGTAGAGGTCAACATTACTGCGCGGGAAAAAGAAATTCTGCAGCTCGTAGCCAACGGACTCAGCACCAAAATGATCGCTGACCGGCTGTTTCTGAGCACACGTACGGTAGAAACTCACCGTGTCAACATCATGAAAAAACTCAAGGTCAATAATACTGCCGAGCTGATCAAGAAAGCTGCGGAGACGAATCTGCTGGATTGAAAAGACCCAGTTAAGCAGGCCCGGTCTCAGGAACGAGACCAGACTTGCGAGGTAGGAAGGGGCTTTTAAGGGGTTTCACGAGCGGGGTCTAAAATCATACTTTTTCACACGCAACTACTGATTTCTTATTCCTCAATTTTCTATTTAACATAAGATAAATTATAAAACAAGTAAAAATATGGATGGTCGAAAAAGAAAGCGTGATCCTTGGATTGTTTCAAGTTTGAAGCGGCGTAATATGCGCCTTTATCGTTGTGAGCTTATACACTCCCACACAGGTGAAAAACAAACTGTTATGATTCCTTCTGTTAGTCCTGAGGATGTTGATAAGAAGCTTGTTGTTCGTCTTGCTCGTCTTAATAAAAGACAATATGACGGCTCATTCTGGTTTGCCAATAAAACAGTAGTGATTTAACATAATATTTTATGTTGATTGTATTAAATCAAGATGCTGATACTATTCGCTGGATGTCTCAGTACATCCGGCGAAGTATGAAACGTAAGTATGGGCGTAAACCCTATCCAAGGTCTGAAAGACTTCGGAAAATGACTGTTTTAGAAGATAAAATAAAGGGACAATTAAGTTTATTTTAATGGATTACAGCGAATTATATTTTATTGATCATAATGGAATTCTGGTCTTTATTAGTCCGTTTAGTGGACTTGTCGTTGAATGTGATTGTGTTCTTTCTTTTTATGGGTCCTTAGTTCTTTGTGTGTCATGCGGATTTTAAAAACTGTCGGAATTATGCTGCTCGTTAGTTGTTTTCTTTCACTTGTTGTGCTGTTTTCACTCGTTGTGACTGTCGTGTTTTCAATTACCTCAATTATTAATCTTCCAATTCGATTTTATTATGCGTGTAAAAAATTACTCCGTGGCTGTCGTAAAGTTTTGGTCTCGAAGATTTCAGAAGACTGCGTGGGCAGAATACCGGTTAAATCCCGGTCGTAATCTGGCTTCTTTTATAAACCATCTCCGGGAAAGCTCGGAGTTTCGGTTTTGTGTTGTTTACAAAATTGATCAGAATACTAAGGAACGGTTGTTCCAGACGGGGTATTTTGATAAGTCAAAGCATGATGTTTCAAACGTTTAGAACGAAAAAAAATAATATGAAAAAGAAACAGATCCCTATGGTTCATTACCGGATTAATTACCGTTCTCGGCAGCCTTATTGTCGATTTGAAATGTCGTTACAGGTTCGTCCTCATATTTTTTTATTGTATAACCGGCCTGATCCTTCTTGTGATAGATGGAGGGGTTGTCGGAATAATTATGTTTCACTTTTGTTAAACTTTTAATTATATGTCTACTATTGAAAAATTACCACTCGTTCATTATCGTATTAATCTTAGGTCGTGGCTTTCTCCTGTTGTTATTCGTTCTTATTCTCGTGCGTTGTTTCCGTATCGGTTTTTATATATCACTCCTATTACTAGGTGGAATATGATCCGTCCTAAGCATTTTCGAGGGGTGCTTTTAAGATCGAAGAACTAAACTTAGTGGGCTTGTCGCTCCTTCCGATTCTGCCCTCCCCTTTCTCGACTTACTTAAAATCATATGCAAGAAAATCAGCAAATTAATTCTGTGCCGGTATTACAAATCCGGCACAGTAAAATTGTCGTGTATAACGAAATTCTTAACAGGCGGTCACGGTCTGAGAAACAAAGAGATGCTGAGAAAAATCTCACTCAAGGTGACTACAATGGTTATATGTCTAGGAAGACAAAGACAAAAGTTATTAAGATGTTAGAGATTTGGATTAACTCAGTAATGAACTTCAATAGGCAGTTGAAACAGGAAAATTTCAATCAGTACGTTACGTTCGTTACGTTAACTTTATCTGAAAAGCAAAAACATGACGATAATTATCTAAAACGCAACTTGTTGATGCGTTTTATTGAACGGGTAAAGGATGTATCTGATATGAAGTATTACTTCTGGCGTGCTGAGCCTCAGGAATCGGGCAATATTCACTTTCATTTGTTCCTTGATTCTTTCGTTGATAGGAACGTTATCCGGGATATTTGGAATAATCTTTTGAAACGTGAGGGTTATAAACGTTCCGGGGCTGCTACTCAGATTCATAGGCTTGAAAAAGTTCAGAATGTTACGGCCTATGTCGTTAAATATTGTTGTAAAACTCCCCCGGATTCGGAAAGTAAAAAAGATGAATACGATGAGTATGTTAAAAAAACTAGGAAAATTCAGGGGCGTATTTGGGGGTGTAGTGATCAGCTCCGTAACCTTCGTCCTTATTCAGAACTTATTGATTCAAAGCACTCAGATTTTATAACGAAACTTGACTTTGATAAGTCAGTGGACAGATATGAAGACCCAGACGGGGATTTTACCGTTTACAAAGTCCGTAATGTGAAAGAGGTCCTGAAAAAGTATTCAGAGCCTCTTTTTAAGCTTTTTACTGATTATCATAAAAATCAAATCTTGGAATTATATCGGAACGGGCTGGATTTTCAAAAAAATATGAGTGTCTTGGACGATCTGGTTAAAGATGTTGAGATTCCTAAACCGGAATTTGTTCAGCTGAGTTTAGATTTTAAGAAACGGGATTTCTGCCCGTTTTGATTACCAGCTTAGTTTGATTCCTAGTAATTGCCATTGATTTGCTTGGAAATTTGAGTCTATGTTGCATCTATTGAATACAATGTTTTTTCCCTGAAAGTTGTAATAAGTGTTTTTCACTCCGGGGTACAAAGGATGGTTTCCAAATGATAGTATCGGCGTTAGGTTTCCGTCTATTCGTCTATAGAATATCATTTCTCCCATTTCCTCGTTAGCGTAGGTCCTTAGTTCTAGGTCAGCGATATATAATGTCCTTTCGTTTTCTGGTACTATTATTTCAGATGTAAATCCTTTCTGTCCTGAACTTATAAATGGTTCCCAGTTTATTTGTTCCTTGTCTATCCCGCTTAGCTGTTCTGCTAGTTTAAGACAGTAATTTATGTCCAGTCCTTCCATCAGTAGTATAGTTTGTATCCTATTAATTGGATGTTGAATTGTCCTGATCCGTAGGCAGTTATTCTTTCGAAGCTTATCAGGTTAATTTGTTCTTGTAAGAATCGTGTAGTTCCTACTAATTGTGGTACAAATACATTGTAACGGAATTGTGGAGCCTCTTTTGACCAAAAATAAATTCCCGTTGTCGGTGTCCCGGTGTCTGAGTAGTTTATCGTTATTGATCCTATAAAGAATCCTTTTCCTGTTAGGTCGTACAGGATTGTTCCTGTTCCTGCGGTTGTGCTTGCGTTTCCTCTAATATTTTCGATTGTCGGAATTGCTTTTATCTCTTGTTCAGGTTTGTTTTTGTATTCTGCTATTCCTGCAATTGCTATTCTTAAATCTAGTTCTGTCATCGTTCGGCGATTAAACTTTTTTCGATCAATTTTGTGTAAATCTGAGCGTTTTGTGCTTTTAGTTGCTCAACGTCGTTTTTTATCCCTCCTATCAGGAAGGACAAATAAGTTGCTGTGCTTAGGACCGTTATAAAGAGGCTGATTTTTTCAAAATGTGTCATTAGAGTAACGATTTAAGGAAGTTGTGCTCGGATTCTTTCATTATCCGTTCATCTTTTTTTGCCAGCCACATTGCTCTAATTTGATTGTATGCTTGTGCTGGTCCTTTTTCAGCGGATTTTGTTTTTTCATGTAGTTCATCCTCTTGCCCTCTTAGAATTTCTAACTCTGCGGATGTCCGTGCGATGTCTAATTTTAATTGCAAATTTGCATCGCTTTTTATTTTGTCCTCCAGACTGCTGTTTGTCAGTCCGGAATTTTCCTCCCCGGTGCGTTGATTGTTGCCTGATCCGGAACCATTTCCGGCGTTTGAAGCTGTTGAGCTTGCTGAGTTTGACATTGTTGTAAGGGCTATGATACTCGCTAGGATTCCCCCGCCTATCAAAAGATGTTTTGCTTTGATTTTCATTACTGTAAAATGAATTCTGGTAATTGTTTTTTTTCTGAGTCGTTTAGGTATTTTCTTACATCATCTTTCAAACGCCTTCCTTCTTGTCCTTTTATGTTCCCCACTAAATCTAAGGCAGTTGCAGAATAATAATAGTTTGACACTTGTTTAAATTCCCATTCGTTCTTTATTTTTTTTAATGATGTGATTGCGTATGGTATGTCTTTAAATCCCCATCCGTCCCAATCCCAGAAAAAATATTTTGTTTTGAACGATTCTGCTATGTCGTGAGCTATATTATTATAGTGTTCTGCTTGTTCGCTGCTTAGGTTGTTTTCCTTTGCAATTTTTTTT
Source organism: Bacteroidota bacterium (assembly GCA_023392125.1). Taxonomy (GTDB): domain Bacteria; phylum Bacteroidota; class Bacteroidia; order Cytophagales; family Cytophagaceae; genus SpSt-227. The sequence continues at coordinate 170,741 of JAEVZS010000002.1, read as the reverse complement.
ATTTCATTCTCCTTTTTCTTTTCTTGATCTGGAAATAGAAATTTGAAAGCGTATTTAATCGTGAAGATTAAAGCAACAAGTAACACACCGTAGCCGATGAACATTTTCAGGAGTGGGTATTCTTTTTTCATAACAGCAAATAGGCTAATTCAAACAGTCTGTTGGGAATCAAATTTGCATCTTTGCCGTTTTCATGACGGCAAATTGCCCGTGATATGGCTATTACTGTTTTTCGGTCCGGTTGTAATTTTTCCTTTATTCCGATCTTTGTGCTTTGCGCTACCTGATAGGCGTATTGGTTTGTGTCATTTTCAACCGGGGGGGCAAATTTGTGTATGAGTAAATCAATTGTGTCGTAACCCTTCTTTATGTCGTTCCTTACTTGCATCAGTCCGGCCCTGATTCCGTATTCGAGTGTTTCAAATTGTTCGAAATGGATGTCTGTATTCTGGTCGTGTGGAACTTTCTTTTTCCAATCGATTTGTGTTTTTATAAGATTAAAGGGATTGTTGTTGCGAATCCCTCTTGCCAGATCGTTCCGGCCTAAAAAGCTCAGTTGTCTCATGCTTTTTATTTTTTTGTAAGTCAGGTATGCGGGAACTGTAATTATGCTGAGTGGCAATAGTAACAGTATCCCGATTTCCCCGATTTTTTTATTGTTTTTCATCCGGTTTTGTTGTTTCCGGTTTTTCTTTTTTCAGTTTTCCGATTTTTTCGCCGGCAAATTCGATTATCTCAACCGCGACTTTTAAGAAGCTTGCAATTTCGCTTGCTCTTCTTAAGATGTTTGTTATTACTGTAATTCCTTTCATCTTACTTGTCGATTTTTTCTAGGATCATATCCCAAACGGTTTTTCCATCCTTAATTTTTATTAGTGTAATCGCTCCGGCTGCTGCGATCGCACCACCAGCCCAATAAAGCCATTTTGTCCAGTCTGTTTTTTTCTTGTAAGCCATTTTTTTTATTGAATTTATTGTGAAATAGTTATTTGCTTCGTAGTGGAACAATCGATCCTGTTATTCTGTGTCCCCCTCTTGTCATCCCCCCACCTGCTGGGGTTCCTAACAGCTTTAAATCTTTCATTATCAATTTTTTGTTTGTTAGGTTCAGTAATCCAGATGTCTTTATTTCCTGAAATGTCTGCTTGTTGCGAACAGTTACAAACAGGTTTAAGAATTTGTTTCCGTTTTTGCTTTCTACCTCATGTGTGCCCTTATAAGGTCTTGCATAGAATTCCCATAAACCTTCTTTGTTTTTCAACCAGCCTGAACATACATAGCTTCCGTCCTGCATCTGTTTTACTTTGTACCCGGATTTTTTGAACCGATTTTGAGGTTGTTGGTTGTTGTAATTATTTCCAAATCCTCTGTTGTGGAAATTCCCGTTTTGTTGCGGACGGAAATTGTTATAATTGTTCGGTGTGAACTGCCTGTTATTGTTATAGTTCCAAGCCATCTGTTTTATTTTTTTTTATTTAGTGAATGCTTTTTTTATGAGGTCTATGACTGCATATCCTACTAAGAATATTAGTATCCAGATTAGGAATCCAAACCTGCGTACTGTTAATAGAATCATGCGATTTCTGAACTGTTTTCCCTCAATGGTGTCGTGAAGAAACCAACTGAGTGTGTTTGTTCCGGCACTTAGTAAAATCTCCCTTAGTACATTATTGCCGATCAGGGTTTGCTTTTCCTGATCTGTTATTGTTTTTGTTGTTCCGGTTATTTTTTCCCAGAATCCTCTTAATCCGTTCATTTCTTTTTTATTAGAATGGTTATGATCGTTATAATTAGTGTTATTGTCAGTACACCTATTATTATGTATAAGGGTCTTTGATTATCTCCTCCTACAATATTCCCGTTCCGGTCCAACTGTACTTTTTTCCCGTCCTTCGTTATGACGGTTGTTATCACATCTATAAGCTCCGGATTTTCTTTTACTACTTTCCCGGCTCCCTTTATTACTTCTCCAAGTCCTTTGAAAAAATCTCCGAATCTGCTCATTTTTTCTTTTTTTTAAGGGCTAGTATTAAACTGATTATGAGAATTATGATTGCTAGTAAAATATCCCATCTCAACCAACCGCTTCGGAGTTCCTTTTCTGTTTTGTCGATCGTTGGCAATTCAGTTTTGAGACCCTGATTTTCTTCAGTGTCTTTTGGATTAAATATTCCTTGTCCGCCTTTTATCTCGAACATTGCGGAACCTTCTCCGAATCCACCCCATCCCTCGCGGTATATTGGGTTCCGGAAACTATTAGCGAATTTTCCAATTAGACCTCCTGAAATCGTGTCAGCCCAAATTTTTCCTACTGTATGACTCGCGTTTATTATGAAATCTTGTGTTCTATTTATCCCTTTGAAAAACCTCGTTTCGTAGTTCATTTTTTCATCCATCGGTTTTCCTGTTATAGATGATATAGTCATATGTAGTGGACGGGCTCCAATTCTTACTATGTCTTTTAAAGACCTTCCTAAAACAGTTTGTCCAAATTTTGCCATTTTATTTGATGGTAATAGCAAGCTATTTTTTTTGTTAAATAGCTTGCTTGTAAGTTTTTATTATTCAATCATTCAAAGGTTTTACCCCCTTTTTTTAATCGAATTGGTTGTTTATGTTCACAATTTTTTCAGCGAAAAACTCAATCTCTGAGGCTCCCGTGCTTTCGATTGTAAGGGTTGTTGAATTGGCGATGTAGGGAATTTCTAATAGGTTTTCGAACCCTAAATTCATTTTGTAGACGTTTGACCCGGACCCGTCTGTGTCTTCGATTGTTGGAGTGGCTGAAACAATGTCGTTCATCTTGTTTTGCAATGCCTTGAGTTCCTCGGTGGTGAGTTTTCCTGAATGCCCTCCCATGTTGAGGGTTACCCCCGTGAGGGCTGCGGAATTTCTTATGAACACCCGGTTTATTCCAGTGAGATTCATTTGTTTGGATGGGGAACCAGATAAAATTGAATCTCTTTCGAACTTCCGGGTAAATTCAGATACTGAGTTTCCTGAGATCGCGTAGATTTCGTACGTTTTTGTATTGTCGAGTTCGTACAGATCAATTATAAGTTGCCTGTTCTTGTTTAGAGGCAAACCGGACCAGTTTTTTGTTAACTGAATGAAACAGTGTTCTTTGTTTGTTGCAGTGAATTTCTGAATGAATCCTTCGCCTTTCGCTGCCATTTCAGACAACATTTTCGCGTTGGTATTAATTGAAAGGTTTAGTATTTTGCTTCCGTCTGTTCCTCCCCCGGTTACTCTGTGCGTTATGGTTTCGAGGTTAAACGATGTGTTTGCAGTTATTAAAACGGCTGCGCAATTCTCTTCAATCCTGATATTTGCGGCTTTTGACTGATTTACGATTGTGCTAATTAAAGTCATTTATCTTTTTGATTTTGTGAAACTTGTATAGCACAAAGGAAGGTGATAAAAAAAATATTTGGAAATAATGTTGTATTTGTTAAAAATTTTATCTTATAATTACATGTCTAACACTAATTTATTTTCACTCATGTATGTAAAAAAATGGATCGTTTGGACGTTTGGAATCGTTCTTTTTCTTAATTCTTATGTGTCTTTTGTTCTTATTCATAAGAATGATAGAATTAATAAAGAACTGAGGGCGTATAAGATTGAGCGTTATGAGCGTGATAAATTATACGCTCAGAGTATTGTTGATCTTGAGGAACGTTTTCAGGAGTCTGATAAAAAGAAAAGGGAAGGGAAGTTTCTGAAAGACCTTATAAAAATTTTAAGTGTATTATAGGCTTAATAATAGTATTATTCCTTACTTAACGAAAGATAAATTATAAAACGCAACAATCCCTGAACAAGTCTTAAATTAGACGAATTGATACAAGAGAAGATCAGCCAGGTAATGCAGCTGGCTGTGAAGTCTTTACATTTTTCCAGCAGGTAAAGCCTCATAACAAGGAAAACTGGGAATGGTATCTCAGCTCAACCCGTTTGCTGATGCGTGATCTGGAAAATCGTCCCATTCTTACGATCACTCATGCGGTGCGCATAGATGCTGAGCTTCATCTGACAAAAAAAGTTTCTCAGCTACTTGAAGACAACTTGTTCTTCAGGGACAACTATCTCATCTATTCCACGCTTACCCAGCGGGAAAAAGAGATTCTGCAATTGCTTACTTCCGGAAAAAGCGTGAAGCAGCTGGCTGAAGAGCTGTTCGTCTCGGTCAATACCATTAAAACCCACAAGAAAAACATTAAAAGCAAGCTTGGTATCACTACCTCTGAAAAGCTGATACGCTTTGCAAAAGCGTTTGATACTGATTAGCTATATGAGTAAATAAGCAAAACCAAGATGTTCAATTCAACTCTCATCAGCTGCAAAAGCAACTAATGAGAGCAACTAATTTCAACTACTTACTTTACAAATTTTGTAAGAAGCTTTTTATCTCCTGTTTGCACAGAAATTATATAGATACCTTTGTCAAGACCTGAAACATTAACCTGTGAGGTATTCTCCCCCTTATGCAATGCAAATGATTCTCTGGCAACAACTTTTCCATCTACCGTTTGAATGAAAAGTTCAGCCGGACCCGTTTCCACAGAATACATACTGATCTGAATTACCTGATCGGCTGGATTTGGATATACAGCTATGCCGGCTTTGGAGCTATTGCTGATTCCTGTTACCACATCTGGTGTTGAAAGTACTGCATAGAACTCCCCTGCTCTGTCGGTCTCAAACTCAAAATAGCTGAATTGTCCTTCGGGGCCATAGTTAGTAAGAGATGATGCAATCTTTGAATAAAAGTTTTGTTCATCAGTATTATTTTCAGGATCAAGGTCACTCGTACTTCCTGAATATCTTACGATCGAAATATCGGTCGTCGTATAAGAAGTATGGTACTTCTGGTTAAATTCCGAGACAAACCTGGCAAGCTCCCGATTGGTAAAATACAATCGCATTTTTCCGTTTTGCACAGGACCCAATTTGGTATATGAAATGTTTTTATTGAGATACATCCCATATTCTTTGCTGCTGCTGCCAAACCAGTAATGCATCTCTCTGTAAGGAATTAAGGTATCAGAAGATCGTACAGCAATACAGCCGTCCGGACCGAAAGCAAAAAGCTGCCCTTCGTTATCTGCAACAGTATGTGGTATAGGATATGGTACGGAAAGGCATGAATTAAAATCCCCCACCCGGGTTGATACACCTGCCTGAAGATCAAGCCTCCACAAGTCATTACGCACACTAAAATCATCCCCTGATGCTGTTGTATTACCGAATCCCACAAAAGCGCCTTCGGGTGTTGCAATTACTGCACTATGAATTCTGGCGCCCTGAGGAAAGGGAGTCAATCGCCTCCAGGAATTTGATGCTGGGTTGTACTCATGCACAATGCCTCCCATAAACAGATATCCTTTGTTGTTCCAGGAAAACGCATGATTTACACTGCCTTCCGGAATCTGAGATGCCCCGTTTGCCACAGAGACCTGCTTGTCTATCCAGCTATCTGAATTTATATCATAGGCATAAAGGTCTAGCTGCCAGCTACCGTTAGCCATAAGAATGTATCCGGTATCAGCTATAGCAAAAGACGAGTACACAACTCCAATCCCGGGACTATTGGCTAATCGGGTCCAATCATCGCCGGATGGGTCGTAAACATAAAAAGCACTGCTGGAACCTGTATTATTAGACCCCATTCCGGCATACAGTTTTCCATCGATGGCAAAAGCTGCCATGCCCCATCTTTTTCCTCCCGGATAGCTAGCTAAAGCTGTCCATGTATCTGTTACCGGATCAAAAACCAACAGAGAGTCCGAATATTGAGGTGGTAGTGCATTCTTATTATAGCCACCGATAAAATACCCTTTACCATCCATTCCTGCTGCGGCGCGGTTTGCAAATCCACTCCCGAATGATGCTTTTGGTGACCAGGTATCTGTGCTGATATCATATTCCCAGAAATCTGTAAGCGACTGACCGTCATGCCCGCCACCTATATAGATCTTATTATTTGCATAAAAGCCTACAGCCCTGATTCTGTTACCACCTGATACTCTTTCCTGAAACGTCCATTCATTATTCTCACAATTGTACTTACGGATCGCACTTACGGATATATCTGGCCTGTTATTTATATTTCCTCCAAAAACATACACATCATGATCGATTACTGCTGCGCAGGAATAGAAAACAGCCATACCTGCAGCTTTTAAAGACCAGGAATCCGCAATCGGATCATATTCATACCAGCTATCTGAGGGATCAGGATTTCCCCCGAGTCCTGCATAAGCTTTTCCATTGACAGACACTCCTACCAGACCACCAAGGTTTTCCGGTATCGGCGCTTTGGCGGTCCATATGTCAGTTGCAGGATCATATTCATAAAATGCCCGGGAAAGACCATTGGCAGAGCTTCCGCCACCAAAATATCCTTTGCTTCCGATACTGAATGCCATTGCTCCATCTTTTGCACTACCCGGATAATCTGACCGCCTTGTCCATTTACCGGTCACAAGATTGTATGAATATACTTGTGTGAAGCTCAACCCTTTGCCCATCAAAAAAATCGTATCATTGCTCACAAATCCTGTCCCGGGAACAATAGGTGCATGTCCCTGCGCCAGCCAGTTATCGTTCTGAAAATCATATTTTTTCCAACTGCCGGCATCGTAAGCAAATAATTGATCGCCGGCCGTAAACAGCAATGTCCCCATACCGCCCTGATTCAGATCCTTAAGTTTCCTGAAAACTTTTGCCTGCGGGTCATATTCAATAACATCCTTCTGATTGCCTGAGCTTCCTCCTGAGTACCCTCCTGCCATGTATAATTTTCCATTCAATGCGGTCATTCCCGCATAGGATCTTGATGGCACATCGAAGCCTAATGAGCTTCTTTGGGTCCAGGTTTCTGTCTGGGCAACTACCGATGTTGTAAAAAAGATGAGGAGCACAAAAGGCCGCAGGTACTTTACAAAGGAGCTTAATTTCAGCATGAGCTTAATGGGATATAATTAATGTATCTTTTTTGGATTCTATTGATCAGATGACAGACAATAGCACATTACAAAAATACTACGGTCACCATTCGCATCAATCACCCATTGGGATGATATTTAAAAAAGACTAAAGATCAGGACAGCACAGTCAGCAGGACTGACCCTGTTGGCGGAAGCATGGTCAGTCAGCAGAACTTTTTTTTGAAAATGGGAAAAATATTTATCAACTTTGTTGTTCTGAAGTAATGGCAATGATGTCTGCCTTGAACCGCCCGGAAAGCTCCGGAGCTGATGGCGTCTGTTTAATCAGCCCTATAGGGCTGACACGGATGTATTGTAAACAAGGCAAAAATGAATAAGACAACCCTCAGAAGACGCATTGCAACCATTGAGCAACTCCCCATCCTGTTCTATCTGATAAAGTGGCTATTGCTGGCTCTGCTAATAGGCACACTTGCAGGCAGCGCATCAGCCCTCTTTTTAGTATCTCTGGACTGGGCAACCACCTGGAGAGAAAATAACCCATGGATTATCGCACTGCTCCCGGCCGGCGGACTTATCACCGGGCTGATGTATCATTATTGGGGCAACGATGTAGTAAAAGGCAATAACCAGCTGCTCGAAGAATTTCACAATCCCAGACAGATTATTCCGTTGAAAATGGCCCCTCTGGTTTTGTCCGGCACCATTATCACGCATTTTTTCGGTGGTTCGGCCGGGCGTGAAGGTACTGCCGTTCAGATGGGCGGAGCCATCGCCGACCAGTTTACCAGATGGTTCAGGCTCAGGCAACGAGACCGTAAAATACTGATAGTGATCGGTATAAGCGCAGGGTTTTCATCCGTATTTGGCACACCCCTGGCAGGCGCTGTATTTGCCCTGGAAGTGCTGATCCTGGGAAGAATGCGCTACGAAGCCATCGTACCCAGCTTTCTGACAGCAGTCGTAGCGGACTATACCTGCCATGCATGGCAGGTGGGCCATACGCATTACAGTATTCCGGTAGTGCCCCAGCTGACACCGGCAAATTTTGGCTGGGCTATGCTTGTTGGTATTCTGTCTGGTCTGGCAGCATTGGTATTTTCAAAATCAACGCATTTCTGGACAGCCTTATTCAAAGCCAGATTCAGCTATGCCCCCTTTCGCCCGATGATAGGCGGAATCGTTATTGCAGCAGCCGTCTACCTTACAGGTACCACCAGGTATATTGGTCTTGGAATCCCGACTATCGTCAGCTCTTTTAGCGAGACCTTAAACAGCTACGACTTTCTGCTGAAAATTCTGTTTACCTCCTTTACCATCGGAGCAGGATTTAAGGGTGGTGAAGTAACACCGTTGTTTTTTGTCGGCGCTACACTTGGCAATGCGCTGGCATGGTTTGTTCCGCTGCCGGTAGCGCTGCTCGCCGGCATGGGCTTTGTGGCTGTTTTTGCAGGGGCTTCCAACACTCCGATTGCCTGTACCATCATGGGGATAGAGCTCTTTGGTATCGAAAGCGGTGTATACATAGGCATAGCCTGCGTGGTTGCCTACCTGTTTTCCGGGCATACAGGAATTTATTCCTCACAAATTGTAGGTAGTCCCAAGCATTTAATCTATGGCCGGCATAAATCCAGAGCGCTGGGCAGCCTGAAATCAGCCCGTACCAGGATGCGCCTGCCGGACTCTCATCCTACTCCATAACACGCGGGCTTTCTGAATTTCCGGATATATTTGATGATCAAGCAAAAAAAGGAAAATCGGGCGACTACAATCTTCCGATTTTCTCTGTACAAATTCTTTCCGTAAGATCGAGTAGTTTTTCTGTTTCGGTAGCCCAGTATTCCAGTTGAGTCCGGTTAACGGGAAACTCCTCTTCGCTGCGGTAGCGGCCGCCAATATAGGCGAAGTTGAGGTATTCAAAAAGCTCGGTTTCCTGTTCCGTATTGAGCGGAAAAGCTTCGTCTACCCGCTGGTCAAAGGCCTCGGCCCGCTGCCTCAGCGTGTAGAGATTGTGCTCATGCGGATTGTAATGAGCAAAACCATTTCTATGGTTGTATAGCACATTTCGACAGTTTGCTGTAAATGAAAAGATGCCCAGTCAAATGAGCTATCTTTTACATTATAGGTATAATTTCTGTAAGCTCCTTTGGCTCGTTCAAACCACATCTTAAAATCCTCCTCTGCCATTTTTCTTCGTTGTTCCCGACTGATTTCTGCCGGTTCTGCCAGCGTGTATTGTCCCGAATCGTACAGCACAATTCCTTCCCGGCGAATATCAGAAAAGAAAAACTGGCGCTCAGACAGGTTGGCGTTGACCGTAGCAATGGTTTCGACCACAAGCTGTACCGGTGTGGCAATATCGTCAAAGGCTCTGGTCAGCTCCAGACTGATTGCCCGGCGGCTGTCGCTGTCCGCAGTGATAACCAGCAGGTCATAGTCGCTTTTCTTACCCTGCTCCAGCCCTCTTTCGAGCTTGTAGTCGCCACGGGCGTAGGAGCCAAAAAGAATCACACTATGCGCTTTGGCAGTCTTTTGTATGCAATCGGTGACCGTGTCTAGTTCCCGGATTTTGTCGTCCGGCAGGTGAGACAGAAGCGTTTGTAGCTGATTCATACTGCAAAATAGAATTTCTTTTGGCCCGATACAAGTCGGAATTACAAGCTCCACAGGTGATTAAAAAAATCGGAAGGGCAATCCAATTATATATCACTACTATTCGTCAGCTCCGTCTCTATTTCCTTCATTTTACTGTTCCAGTATTCCTTCATTTCCTCCCTTTGAGCTTCATCCGCGAGTTTCTCCTGATGAAAGCTTATGGTAGCTTTCTGCCGATCACCAATCACCCGGACCTGAACAGTGGAGGTATTTTCCCAGCCCGGCTTTTTCCACTCCATCCGGATATGGGAATACGGAGTAAGGATCCGAACCTTCCCCTCTATTCCTTCTTCGGTTTTGTATTCCTTCCCGATTTCCAGTTCCTCGTCCGGCTTTCCCAGCCAGATTGTTAAGCCCTTATCAGAAAACATAAAATCCCACACATACTGCTGTGCACAAGGAAACGTTTTGCGAAGCCCGAACTGCCAGCCGGCATCTTTGGTCAGCCCGATAGGTTTGGGTTGTTTTGTCATTTTTACGCATTTGATTGCCTCAACTTCAATAAATTTTCATTCAATATAAGTAAATTTAAGTGTGTTATGTGTTAACAAAACATACTAAATCTTAAAATCAACCCACTTCCCGGCTCATAAATCTTCTTCCAGCTTTACATACTCATGCTTCTCCCCTTCGCAAACGGGACACAGGTAGTGTTCAGGCAGGGATTCAAAGGGAATTCCGGGCATAATGTTGTTGACTACGTCGCCGATGTCCTGATTGTAGATAGTGAAGCAAGTCTGGCATTGAAACAGGCTGAATGTACGCAAGACCGGTTTTCTGATCGCGGAAGGCGAAGCTGGAAGGATAGCAGCAACTTCTCTTTCTTTCAGCTGCTTATAGTACAGCAGGCATATTTCCTGCAGCACCTTTACCAGCGCACTCACCCGGATAACCACCTTAACAGTGACCCGGTCAGAGTCAAACAGACTAAACTCCGGAGTATGGGATACTTTATAGCGCATACTCTGATCATCAAGGCGCTTAATAAAAACATTGCCATAACCCTCGCCTTTTTCTTCCGAATGTATACTAAAGCATATACCGTATGTACGGATATCTTTTTGATCAAACGCGTTTACCAGCTTGTTTTTCAGCCGGAGCGCTTCGATATCCAGATCGGGGATATGCCAGTGCAGCTCCAGAGATGAATGACGGATATTGACGCCATGCTTTCCGAGGAGCACTTCCCATTTTATCCGGTCTGCCTCGTGTATATCCTTGATGAGCAACGTCTTCCAGGTAGTGATGCTTATTTTTCCCATTTTGCTTTCCCGGCACAGTTCGCACAAGTCCAGGATAAACGAAAGAGAATACTGATAATCGCGTCGGTAGATACCCAGCCAGTAGGCATTTCCCACAGGATTCATCCCTTCGTAGTAGGGAATTGATTTTTTGACAAGCGTCAGTTCCCTGTCTATAGATCGGCTGTTGGGGATCGTTTCATTTCCGATTCTGTCAAACAGCTGGCTGATGGTAATTGCCTCTTCCCCTTTCTCCCCGCAGATTTCCTCGATTCGTTGGGCGAGCGGCGCAATTTCGTCAATGTAAATCAGACCGGGCCATAGTTCACGCCGACAGAAACCCGGCAGGTGAATGTATAAAAACCAATAGTTTCGGTGATGTGAGGCTACAAAATTCAAATGACCGGTAAACAATGGGATAAGCCGTTGTACCGGATCCGTGATATTGATTTTTAACCGGGGGCGGTAATGGAATTTTTCCAGCACGTGAAAAAACGTATCGCCCGTTACCCAGATGGTAGAAGGGTAAATATCTACGGATGCAAAAGAGGTGACTATATTGGCATGTGGCCCCGGATCCGCCTCACAGCAAAAACCTAACCGTATGAGTCTTTTACTCAACTTCGTTACTTCCTCTTCCGGGCAGCTGACATAGATTTCCTGTCTCGATCCGAAAGCAATGGCATTGCCCCGATGCATTTGGGCGGCCGTGGCAATTATTTCAAGGTCGCCCGGAGAGATGATACCTCCGGCAATGAGTATCCTGATGGTTTTTTCCATAATCCCTATGCTTTTACCGCTACTCTTTCCAATATTGCTTTTACTTCAGGTTTGCAGCTTCCGCAGCCGGTTCCGGCACCTGTGGTTTTGCACAGTTCACCAAAATCTTTGCAGCCTTTTTGGATAGCTTTTTCAATATTCCCCTCTCCCACGTTGTTGCAGGAGCAGACCAGCTTCCCGATGACGGCCTCTGTTGCCGACGCCTTTCCGCGGAGCAGCTCGGTACGCTTATCCGAAAGCTCCGTTTGGTTTTGTATCAGCTCCTTAAACTCAAGAAACTCCGTTTTGTCGCCAAAAAGTATTGCTCCGACCAGCCTGTCATCGTGTACAATACATTTTTTGTAGTATCGCTGCGCCTTGTCGATAAAAATAATTTCCTCATATTCTTCCTTTTGATCGGGAGGTACATCTGCCATGCCGAGCGAACAAAGATCGAGGCCTTTGATCTTAAGAATGTTCATGGAAAGCGTACCCCGGTAGAAACTCAGCATATCCCCGTTGAGGTATTTGCAGATCACCTCCGCCTGCTCTTCCGCTGCCGCAGTAATACCGTATAACGAGGAGTTAAACTCTGCCAGTTCTCCAATCCCGTAGATAGCCGGATCGCTGGTTTGCATATACTCGTTGACCAGTACTCCCCTTTTGGTTTCGATACCTGCTGCTTTAGCCAGTTCGATATTAGGCGTTGTACCGATCGCGTATACGACCGCTTTGCACTCCAATAGGCGGCCACTTACCAGCTTTATACCGGTCAGCTCTTCCTTGCCGGTAAAGTAGCTGACCTGATCGTTGTACAGGATTTCAATTTCCCGTTCTATGATTTCCTCGTGCAAAAGACCGCTCGCTGTCTGATCAAGCTGGCGATCCATGAGCTTGGAGGATCGCTGCAATATGGTGACCTGTATATCAAGATCCCTGAGCGAGGCGGCAAGCTCCAGACCGAGCAATCCGGCGCCAATGATTACCACATGGTCGCCGGCCTGTGTATACGCTTTAAGATCATCGGCATCATGCCTTGTCCGCATGGTAAAGATACCTTTGAGCTGAGTATTGACATTGTCGGGCAACGTCGGCCGGCTTCCCATACCAAGCACCAAAAGGTCGTAGGAATGCTGGTTGCCTTTTTCATCGGTGACCATCTTGTTCTTCCGGTCGATATGAACAATGCCGTTTCCCTGATACAGTTTTATACCCAGTCCTTTACTGTCTTCTTCCGTCAGTTTGACCAGCTTGTGCCAGGGCAGTTCGTTGTTGATATAGTCGGGGAGCATAACCCGGTTATAAAACGGAAAAATTTCCTTGCTGAAAACATAAATCTCATCTTCCGTATTCAGATCCCTGTAGAAGCTGACAAACCGGCAGGCTCCGGCACCGGCTCCTATTACCACAATTTTTTCTTTGGGTTTTCTGTACTTACAGACTTCTACGGCGGAAAACTTAAAGTCCGGTTCTTTGGAAACAGGGTCGACCAGCGTATTGGTGAGATTATTGGCCCGGGCAAAGCTCCGGTTTAAGATCCGCCCCCAGTGCATGGGAAGAAAGACCACTCCCGCCTTGATATCAGTCGTAATTTTTGCGTTGACCCGGACACTGCCCCTGCCGTTGGTGATATTGACAGGATCGCCTTCCCTGATGCCCCGTACCTCTGCGTCCAGCGGGTGCATTTCCACAAAAGGGTTATCAATATGCTTTTTAAGCTTGTTTACCTTGCCTGTTTTGGTCATGGTATGCCACTGATCCCTGATTCTTCCGGTAGTGAGGATAAGCGGCAGATCATCGGTGATGACTTCCGAATGATTGTCGTCGGGCACGGCGTGAATCTTCGCTTTTCCGTTGGGCGTATAGAACTTTTTGTCAGTAAACAGTCTCGGCGTACCTTCGGATTCAGGATCGGGTACCGGCCACTGGATGGTGGTCAGCTCCTGCAGCCGCTGATGACTCAGCCCGCTGATATCGATATTCGTTCCTTTGGTAAGCCGGCAGTGCTCATCGTATATCTCCGCCGCACTTCTGTAATTGAACGCCTGTCCATACCCCATCTTTTGAGCCAGCCTGCAGAGAATCTCCGCATCGGGGAGCGCCTCTCCCGGCGGATCAATGATTTTGTTCAGATAGCTTATCCGTCGTTCAGAATTGGTCATGGTGCCGCACTTTTCGGTCCAGCCGGCCGCGGGTAGCAGCAGATCCGCAAACCTGGCGGTATCGGAGGTATGAAATAACTCTTGTACGACGACAAACCTGGCGTTGCGCAATCCCTCCTCCACCATATTGGCATTGGGAAGACTGACCAGCGGATTGGTGCACATGATCCATATCGCTTTCATTTTACCGCTGCGCAGCGCTTCAAACATTTCGGTGGCCGACAGACCGGGTGTATCGGGGACGGAAGGCACATTCCAGAAGTCCGCAATTTCTTTCCGGTGTGCAGGATTTTTCATATCCCTGTGAGCAGACAGCAGATTGCTCAGTCCCCCTACTTCACGTCCCCCCATGGCGTTGGGCTGACCGGTCAGCGAAAAAGGACCCGCTCCCGGTTTCCCGATCTGACCGGTAATCAGGTTAAGATTGATCAGGCTGAGGTTTTTATTTACACCAACTACACTTTGATTCAACCCCATAGCCCACATGGTAATAAACCCCTCAGCCCTTCCTATATATTCTATAGCCCAGCGCAGATCGTCAACCCGAATACCGCAGATGACCGCCGCCTCTTTCAGTGAGCGCTTCATCACCATCTCTTTGTATGCTTCAAATCCATCGGTATGGTCGATGATAAAGTCAATATCGATTTTTTCCCGTTCGATCAAACCTCTGCCGATGGCATTGTACAGGACAATGTCCGTACCCGGGTTGATTTGCAAATGCAGGTCCGCCATCGAAGCAGTCTGCGTTTTTCTGGGATCTACCACAATGAATTTTACATCCGGATTGTTGGCTTTATGCGCTTCCATTCGCCGGAAAATAATCGGATGACACCAGGCCGGATTGGCTCCCGCGATCAGGAACGTATCCGCCAGCTCTATATCCGCATAGCTAACCGGCACGGAATCCTCTCCCAGCGCCATCTTGTAGCCCGCCACTGCCGAGCTCATGCAAAGTCTCGAATTGGTATCGATATTATTGGTTCCCCAGAAACCTTTTACCAGCTTGTTGGCAACATAGTACTCTTCAGTGAGCATTTGCCCGGAAGCATACAAGCCAACCGAATCGGGTCCGTACTTCCTGATAAATGTGTTGAAAATCGAGGCAGCCCGGTCCAGAGCGGCATCCCAGCTTACCCGCTGCATCTGATCGCCCCGGCTGTAGCGCATGGAAGGATAGAGAATCCTGTCTGTACGGTCATTGACCGTATAGTGCAGGTTCATGCCTTTGGAGCAAAGCATGCCCAGACTTCCGGGATGTTCCGGATTGCCTTTGACATGGATCCGTCCCTTGCTGCTTTTTTCTACGATGATGCCGCAACCAACTCCGCAATAGGAACAGGTGGACTTGAATGTTTCTTTTTCTGCCGGCATAGTCAGGCGGATAATGTTAAAAATAGTTTCATTCCGGGGTCCTCATCATCAGAAAGTGGTTGTTATTCTTTCGCGAATCCGACCACCAGCGTAGTCACTTCAAAGATGCAGCGGGCCGGTTTCTTTTCTCCGGGCACAATGATCCGAAACGGGCCCTTTCCCGCAGGCAGAGGTTTATCGTCCGCTCTGTCCGCCAGAATTACTACTCTGTCTGTAAAAGCGGAATCAAGCTCAGCCAGCGAAAAAAGCACCTCATAGCCATCTGCTGCTCTTATCAGCAGGTATTTGCTGAGGTTTTCGCCACGTAGTTCGCAGCCAAGAGTAGCGCCAGCCTTTTGCAGAATCTCAGTGACGGGAACTCCCGAATAGGTCGTTTCTTTACCCTCACGGTCCGCCACGCGGACTTCCGCCCGTTGCATGAGAGCAAGATCGGATGCGTACAGGGTAAGAGGCTGGGTTACTTCTCCTTCTATTTTGATAAAGGCTTCACCACCTGTCAGATTCTGTGCTCCGGCAAACGGAACGATACAATAAAAAAGGAGCGCTAGTACAAGGAAAAAGAGCAAACGGTATTTTTTCATGGGTATTTATTGTTTGGTAACTTCCGGGTGTTGTACATGAGGATCGGAAAATTCCGGGTTGCTGATAAACGAGGAATCGGTCAGCATGTGGAGAAACGCGATAATATCGTCCTTTTCCTGCTTCGTCAGCCTGTTGGCTTTCCTTAGAAAAGGACTTAGCGTCTCTCCCGCCTGTATATGCTCACTGTAGTGATCCAGCACTTCCTCCAGCGTGGCAAACCGGCCATCGTGCATATAAGGTGCTGTAAGAGCGATATTGCGCAGCGTAGCTACCCTGAACCGTCCCTGATCATTGGGCAGTCCTGTCACAGCCTGCCGCCCCGGATCTTCGGGCAGGCTGTCAAGTCCGTTGTTGTGAAACTGTTCGGTAAACGTTTTGGGCCCGCCGTGACAATGTCCGCAACCAGCTCCCCGGCTGCCTGTTTCCATATCCGGACTGGCCATAAACAGTTCCAGTCCTCTCCGTTCCTGTGGTGTAGGCTCATAAGCGCCAGCCAGATAGCGGTCATATGGCGAACCGGCGGAAATCAGCGTACGCTCAAACTGGGCAATGGCTTTGACAATCTGCTCAGCGGTAATGGAATCCGATCCAAAGACCAGCTTAAATATGGGAGGATACAGCCGGAGTTGCCGCAATTTCTGCGCGGACACTTCGGGTGACTGTCCCATTTCGTGCGGATCGGTCAGGGGAATCAAAGCCTGCGCTTCGAGTCCTTTGACCCTTCCGTCCCAGAAGAAGTTTCGCACCCAAAGCAGATTGGCCAGCGACATACTGTTGCGTCGGGTCAGCGTGCCATCCACGCCCTGACTGAACTTTTTTCCGTCGGTAAAAGCCAGCTTTTGCTGATGACAGGTGGCGCAGGAAACGCGATTATTGGCAGAAAGCCTTGTTTCATAAAACAATAATCTTCCCAGATAGGCCCCCTCCGGGTAACAGGATTATCGGCCGGAATCGTAAACCGGTTTCCGAAATTAGCAGGATAATGCAACTCATATACTCCGACGGGAATGCCGTTTCCAGCGGATCCCTTTTTATTGGCGGCAACCAGTCCCCCGATAAAAAGTGGCATTATAAACCATATGAATTGCTTTCGTACCATGTTGGCGTATATCAGTGGCTGATCCTTCCAAAGTCCCGTTACCGGCAAGCTTTGCAGGTCAGCAATCAGAATGTTTTGTAAATGATATTGATAAAATAGTTTCTGCCCTGTTCCGGATAGCCTTCGGCAATGCTGTAGTTTCTGTCCAGAATATTATTGACTCCGCCTTCCAGACCAAAATATTTCCAGATTCTGAAGGAAACCTTGGCATTTGCGACCATAAATCCTCCGGCGTAAGCGCCGTACGAAGTGCTGTAGCGTCTGGAATTGTACTCCGAGCTAAGCACGATGTAGGAAAAGGAGGTCGGATTGTATTGTATGTATCCAAAGACTTTATGATTGGGTACGTTGGTAAATCTCAGATCAGGGTTGCTGATATTTTTTCTTTCGAGGTAGGTATAGTTGGCTCCCAGCGTACTTTTTCGGTGAAGCCTGTAATCGACGCTTGCCTCTGCTCCGTAAAACGCGGCCTGCCCGGCATTCTGCAACTGGGATCTGCCCGGCTGTACCTCGTCCACGTTTTGTATAACGTCATTAATCTGGTTGTAAAACAGGCTTCCCTGTATTCTGACTTTCTGAATGAGCAGGTCGGAGTAGGAAAGCTCATAGTTGAGGGAAGACTCCGCATTGAGATCCGGATTGGGAATAGCAGTTCCCATTCGGTAAGAATAGCGGTCCTTTACCGTGGCAAATCGTGATTTTCTCGCGGCCGTTACACTCAGCCCCCTGTTTTCTGTAAAATGGTAAAATGCGGCCACTTGCAGGTTCCAGGCATCGTTGGTATTGGCCGGGAAGTCAGTCATCGTTTCAGTCTCGCTGTTGTAATCCTGTGCCTTGCCGCTGCTGCGCAGATTGTAGCTGATACCCGGTATAATCCGGAGTCTGGCAAAGGGCTGCCAGATATCTTCCACTGCCAGTGAAAAAGTATTATCCTCAAAGGTCTGTACCGGCATTCCCGCATTGTTTTCCCGATGCCGGTCATGCTTATAATGTCCGGCCAGCTTCAGATGGTTCTTTTTGATGCGACGGGTACCGTATTCGAAAGATCCTCCATAGGTATCATCGTTGTAATAACTCTGGAATGCATAAGGTCTGGTGATGGTGCTGTAGGTATCATCATCATAGCTTTCCAGCAGGTTTTTGAACCTGTCGTAGTAAAGCCTCAGGCGTATATAGCTGCTGGTATCAAGTGTGGTATTGGACAGGAAGTAAAAGCTTTCTTTGTTCCAGTAAGGCCATTGCCAGTAGCGTGGCCTTTCCAGCAGCGAGTTGCGGGTATCCGATCCTGCATACAGCGGTGTCCCTTTTTCACCTTGCTGGTTGACATAGCTGAGTACATATTCCTGTCTGGCAGAGGGCGTATAGCCAATACGGATATTCAGCTTTGTGTCATAGCTATAGGAATTGTCTCTTCTTCCGCCATTCTCATTTTTTACCGGATCAAAATCTCCTGACAGGTTGTAATAGTCTCTGCTTAGCCGGGACAGGCCGCCCTGTACGTAGAATTTTCCGATTCTGGAACCGACATTGAGGTTGGCCCGGTAGCCGCCCGTCATATAGCCGGTAGCTCCGCTAAGCTCAAACTTTTCTGTTGGTTTTCTGGATACAAGATTGATCGCTCCCCCCAGTGTATTGGGGCCATACAGCATAGAAGAAAAACCTTTCGAAACATTGATCTCCGCCAGATCAAAGGTGGTAAAGCGCCCAAGATCTACATATCCGTCGTAGGGTACATAGACAGGCACACCATCTATGAATACAGGAACCTGTCTCAGATCAAACCCTCTGATAAAAACCACCGATTCATTTCTGGCTCCGATATTGGACAGCGTCACCCCCGGCAGCACGTTGAGCGCTCTGGCCGCATCTGTCCGGTTAAACATATCCATTTGCTGCGCGCTTATCGCGTTCACCGAGTCTTTAAAGGACGAGGCACGGATGGTCATTTCTTCCAGTGTATAAACTGATCCGGGACGCAATATATCCTGCGCCTGCCCGAATAGCCGGAAAGTTCCCAAAAACAAACTAATGAGAATTAAATAGTTAAATAGTGGTTTTTTCATATCCGAAAAGTGTATTAATTAATCGTTATTCATTTTTAAACATATCGGTGGGTAAAAAAAATTACAGCTGCAGCTCGCCGGATTTCAATTGCATAAACTCAGCAAACGCCCGGTTGAGGTCTTCAAATTCGGTGATTGCTTTCTCTCCCTCTTCCGTTATCCGGGCTCCTCCGCCTCCTCTGCCACCAGCCAGCTTGCTGACAAGTGGTCTGGGAGCTTTCTGATTCATGGACTGCACCAGGTGCCAGGCCTGCCTGTAGGCCATATTCATAGACGCGGCGGCTTTAGATATCGAGCCATATTCCCTGATCTTTACCAAAAGATCTACTCTCCCCAGACCGAGAAAAGGACCTTTGTCGGATTCTATCCAGATACGACCGTTGACTTTGTAGCTCATAAATCACTGCACGTTTTTTAGTATCACATTGCAATGATATAAAAATTAAAAAAATAAAACTACGTATTTATACTTATTTTTTACGTATAAAAATTACAAATACGTAAAAACACATTATTAACTAACAATCAGGAATTCTCTCTTATTTAATTTCTATAAAAAGCACCAGATTTACGTAAAGTCATCTTTCCATCGTATCTTGCATTATCCATTTTATTATTTACTGAAACAGGTATGAAAAAAAATCTACTTGATTACATCTGCAATCGTCTGACAACCTTATACCATAAGCTGCAGTTTCGTCTTAACAAAAGTTTTGCTTCCGGAAGATTCGGAAAGTTAAACAGACAGCAGCAATACAAACTTTTGAGACGACTTGACAAGCTAAAAGCTCAGCTAATTCGTCTGGATAGCAAGCTGCAATACGGCAGTGCGACACTGGTCATAACGGGTCTGAGTCTTAACCCTTCAATAGCTCAGGAAGCAAAACCTGCCGGAGACGAGTTCAGAGTCAATACGCACACTGCTGGCACACAACGGTATCAGAAGATTGCCATGGACAAGGATGGGGATTTTGTGGTTACCTGGGCCAGCCGGGGTCAGGACGCCCCTTCGGAGTATGGAATCTTCGCTCAGTGCTATAATGCTAAGGGCGAACCAACTACTACGGAATTTCAGGTAAATACCTATACCGAAAATCGCCAGACCCAGCCCGCCATTGCCATGGACGACAACGGCAATTTTGTCATAGTCTGGACCAGCAGCGGCCAGGATGGAAGCCTGGGCGGGGTCTTCGGGCAGCGGTTTGCAGCTTCCGGTATAACTCTCGGAAGCGAATTTCAGGTAAATATTTATACAGATGGTAATCAATATTCTCCTTCGGTAGCTATGGACAGCGACGGCGATTTTGTTGTTGCCTGGAGCAGTTCCCAGGATCCGCAATACGGAATTTTCGCCCGGCAGTATAATGCCTCCGGAGAGGCCGTAAGCGGCGAGCTGCACGT
Source organism: Bacteroidota bacterium (assembly GCA_023392125.1). Classification (GTDB taxonomy): domain Bacteria; phylum Bacteroidota; class Bacteroidia; order Cytophagales; family Cytophagaceae; genus SpSt-227. Next base: position 150,452 of record JAEVZS010000002.1, on the reverse strand, counting down.
CAATACCCAGACTGCCGGAGTCCAGCGTTTCCCTTCTGTGGCCATGGACGACGAGGGTGATTTTGTTGTTACCTGGCAAAGTGATGACCAGGATGGAAGCAGCTACGGTATTTATGGCCAGCGCTACAATGCCAGTGGCTTGAAGCAGGGAACGGAATTTCAGGTAAACACGTACACACAAGGAACACAAAAAACTACCGTTGTCGCCATGGATAGTGACGGCGACTTTGTAGTAGCCTGGCAAAGTCCTCAGGATGGAAGCGGGGATGGTATCTATGCCCAGCGGTACGATGCTTCCGGTGTCCCGGTTGGCTCAGAATTTCAGGTAAACACGCATACCAGCGGAACTCAAAGCACCCCTTCTGTTCATATGAACAGTGCCGGTGATTTTATCATTGCCTGGAGCAGTCCTGCACTGGACAATAATGGTGGCATTTCTGCCCAGCGGTACAATGCAGCCGGTGAACCGGAAGGCACGGAATTTCTTGTCAATACCTATACTTCCGGTAGTCAGATCTCTCCTTCTGTTGCCATAGCCGATAATAAAAATTTTGCAATTGCCTGGTCAAGCGACGGACAAGACGGCAGCGGTTTTGGTATTTACGCCCAACGATATGCTGTCAACCAGCCACCAACCGATATAGCTCTGTCCAGCCTTTCAGCAGACGAAAATGCTGCTGCCGGAACAGCAATCGCTACACTTGCTGCTACAGATCCGGATGCAGACGACAGCTTTACCTACGCGCTGGTAACCGGTGAAGGCGCTGAAGACAACAGCGATTTTACTATCGCGGGTGATCAGCTACTCATCAATGAAAGTCCCGATTTTGAAGTAAAAAACAGCTATAGTATCCGCGTAAGCGCTACCGATCAGGAAGGACTCAGCATTGAAAAAGCATTCGTTATCACTATCAATGACGTAAACGAAGCACCAAGCGATATTTTGCTGAATACTGACTCTGTCGACGAAAAAATTCCTGCTGATTCGGAAGTCGGCCTGTTCTCCGCTATCGATCCCGATGCTTCCGACAGCTTCACCTATACACTGGTTACAGGCGAAGGAGACGACGACAACGCGTCCTTCTCCATCGCAGGAGACCAGTTACTCATCAATGAAAGTCCGGATTTTGAAACAAAAGACAGCTACAGTATCCGCGTAAGCGTTACCGATCAGGGAGGGCTGAGCTATGAAAAAGTGTTCGTTATCACCGTTAATGACGTTATTGAAACTGGTCTGACCAATATCAATGCCTTTGGCGCATCAGTTCGCTTATATCCCAACCCGGCAAGGGAAACGATACAAATCGATCTGGATGGCAGCATACAGATACGCATAATGGATCTTTCAGGCAGTGTGCTGAAGCAGGATCTGATCAGCAACCGGACTATTTCCACCGAAGGTTTATCATCCGGAGTTTATCTGCTTGAGTTTAGCCAAAACGACAGAACCGGAGTAAAAAAGCTGGTAATTGAATAGGCTTCCCGAACAGATTAATAAACGCAAAAGGATATAGGCTTTCTTATATCCTTTTTCCGTTAAAAAGTATACCTAATATGACTACTCAGCATCTGCCCCCTTTTACCTGTTCTGTCTCCCCCGGCATGCAGGAACTTTTGTGGAAACTACAGGGGACACTGGCCATTACAACGTATCAGGCGGGTAAATTGATTTTCATCAGCTCCGTCAGCGAACGGGATATTATTCAGCTTCCGCGTCAGTACGACAAAGCAATGGGACTGGCAGTAAAAGACAACAGGCTTGCTGTAGCTACACAGTATGAAGTACAGGTTCTTGCGAGCTCCGGCTCACTGGCCCGAAACTATGGCTCCGGCAGTTACGACACCCTCTATCTGCCCCGGGCTACCTACTATAGCGGAGAAATTGATCTGCACGATATGGCATGGGGCAACGAGGGATTATGGGGAGTCAATACCCGGTTTTCCTGCCTGAGCATCATTGATGATGAGTTCAGCTTCAAAGCCCGCTGGCAGCCTTCTTTCATCACAGGGCTGACACCCGACGACCGCTGCCACCTCAACGGAATGGCTATGGAAAACGGGAAGCCCAGGTATGTGACTGCTCTGGGTAGTACCGACTCGCCCAAAGGCTGGAGGGCTTCTGTACAAAACGGCGGAATCCTTATGGACGTGGAATCGGGTGAAATCATCACCCGCGGGCTGGCCATGCCTCATTCGCCCCGCATCTGTGACAACCGGCTGTTTGTCCTGTGCTCTGCCACCGGCGAGCTGATCAATATAGATACTCATACAGGCAGGTACGACGTTGTTACCAGACTCAATGGATTTTTAAGAGGTATGTGCCGCAAAGACGATATCCTGTTTATCGGCCTGTCCGGCCTTCGGAAAAATTCGGGCACGTTCAGAAATCTGCCCGTAGCAAAAAATCCGCTTTTTTGTGGAATTGTAGCAGTACATCTGTCAAGCGGAGAACCGGTCGGCTATATCCGCTACGAAAACAGTGTGGAGGAAATCTATGATGTACAGTTTCTGGAAGGGCTGCGCAGGCCCGGCATTCTGAACACCCAGAAAGAAGACCACCGAAAAGCGCTGGTAACGGAAAAAGGCACGTTTTGGTCAGAATCTTAAGGTTTATTTCCCATTATATCACTATTTGCTGCTCCGACTGCCCGGGTATGCATATAAACAACCATAATGATTCCGGTTTTCATAACAGAACTGGTAAATTTTTAACCGAATAATAATAACTTTGATAGTCCGGGCCTGCTATCCGGAAAAGGATACATGGCTTTTAACGGGTTTTCTATTTTTTTTGATTAGTCTATATACTTGCTTATGAACACATCAAGACGAGATTTTCTTTTCAAAGCCGGCAAACTTGCCGGTGGCATCGCACTCTCCGGTAGCTTGTCCGCCTTTCTGCAGCCAGAAGAAACTAAAAAATTTCATTTCAAAATATCACTGGCTCAATGGTCTCTGCATAAAGCGCTTTTCAGCAATGAGATGACTACGCTGGACTTTCCCGAAGTAGCCAGAAAACACTACAATATCAGCGCTATCGAATATGTAAACCAGTTTTTTAAGGATAAAGCCAACGACCAGACCTACCTCAAGACTCTTAAAGCACGCTGCAAAGATCATGGAGTAAAAAGTCTTTTAATTATGGTGGATCAGGAAGGCTCTCTCGCGGCTCCTGATGCGGCAGAACGAAAAAAAGCGGCAGAAAATCATTATAAGTGGGTAGAAGCCGCCGCATATCTTGGCTGCCATGCAATCCGTGTCAACCTGCATGGAGAAAACAAAAACGAGCATGTATGGCAGCAGGCTTCTGTCGATGGGCTGGGCAGACTTGCAGAGTTTTGCGCAAGCAGAAAAATACATGTACTGGTTGAAAATCACGGACAGTTTTCATCCAGTGGAAAGCTGCTGTCAGAAGTGATCCGACAGGTAAACAACCCTTTTTGCGGTACGTTGCCGGACTTTGGCAACTTCTGCCTGCGAAGAGAAAAAGGAGACATGTGGGAATCTCCCTGTGTAGACTGGTATGATCCCTACAAAGGTGTTGAAGAGATGCTGCCCTATGCCAAAGGCATAAGCGCAAAAAGCTTTGATTTTGATGACAATGGCAATGAAATACATACTGATTTCCGGCATATGCTGCAACTGATTCAGAAATCAGGATATAAGGGCTACATCGGTATCGAGTATGAAGGAGAAAATCTGCCGGAGGAACAGGGAATTCTGAAAACGAAAGCCTTGCTGGAAAAAATCCGGGCAGAACTCTGATCCGGGCAGTCTGATAGCAATGCATGCTAACCCTAACCCAGGATATGTCTTACCTGGTGTCTCAGTAATGGCAGAATATCTTCTTTGAACCATTCGTTTCTGGCCATCCAGATATTGTTTCGGGGAGAAGGATGCGGCAAAGGAAAAAACCCGGGCAGAAAGCGATGCGCATTTTTCACCGTTTCTGTTAACCGGCTAAAGGGATTGTCCGGCAGATAATATTCCTGAGCATATTTTCCGATCAGCAAGGTGAGTCGCAGCTCCGGCAAATGACGCAAAAGCTGGTCATGCCACAGGGGAGCACACTCCGGTCTTGGTGGCAGATCGCCGCTTTTTCCCCGGCCCGGATAGCAAAAGCCCATGGGTATGATAGAGATTTTGCCGGTATCATAAAACGTGGCTTTATCTATGTCCAGCCATTGTCTGAGATTGTCCCCGCTCTTGTCATTCCATGGTATGGCAGTCTGATGCACTGCCAGGCCCGGAGCCTGACCAACGATAAGAACCTTGCTTTGCCTGCCGGCAGCAATTACCGGCCGGGCTCCCAGAGGCAAAACGTTCTGACATACAGCACAACGTTTTATATCCTCAACTAATTCATCCAGTGTTTTTTCCATAACGCAATTGCCGGTATCACAAAACATCAACATTTACGAAACAGAACATTTCCGGCGATGAAATTGCTCCCTGAAATGTTCTGTCTGTCGCTGCCATAGCAGCTTTTCAGACCCGCAGCGATCCCCGAAAACCCCTCGCTGCATAATAAGACTGCGCCCCATTGTGATACAGAAACACATGTCCGTAGCGACGGTCACAAAAGAGCGCTCCGCCATGTTTTCGGATATCAGCCGGAGTCTGTACCCAGCTCGAAGTTTTCAGGTCAAACTCTCCATATTTCTGCAGCTCCCGGTACTCTTCCTCTGTCAGAAGCTCAATACCCATAGCCTGGGCCATATCTATGGCGCTATCGTCCGGTCTGTGCTCTTTTCTTGACTCCAGCCCTTCCCGGTCAAAGCAGACACTTCGGCGCCCTTTGGGGCTTTCAGCCGAACAGTCATAAAAAATATATTCACCCGTTTCTTTATCATAACCGACGACATCCGGCTCTCCTCCCGTTATTTCCATTTCATGGAGGGACCACAGCTTTTCCGTGTGTGCCTCCAGCTTTGCCTGTACATCGGACCATTCGATACCTTTATGGCGAATCATATTTTTTTCAAAGCGTTTTTTCAGTATTCCGAGCAGTTCTTCACGCTGCCCTGGCGTCAGCTTTCTATCGTCATTTTTCATACTGTGCATCTTTTTTATTCCTAACTTAAGCAGCCACTGCAATTTTCCTGTCAGCCGGCCGAAAATACCAGGATACCACGATCAGAGTGATAATCAGAAAGGCAGGAAATAGTTCGGTCACCGGATCCCCTGAAGCTGCATGAGAAAACGCTGCACCTGATGCGGTAAAGAAAAAACCGGCATAAGCCCACTCCTTTAGTAAGGGAAACCGTGGTATAAGTATTGCCACTACTCCCAGAATTTTCCAGATACCAATTATGGTCAGAAAATAAACAGGATACCCCATACGGGTAATATTGTCAACTTCCTCCTGCATATTGATTAACTGTACTATTCCGCTGGACAGCATTCCCAGTGAAAGCCAGACCGTAGCAATCCAGTAAATGATCTTATTTCTCTTTGACATGACAGTATTATTTAAGTTTGTTCATTATTTCCTGTAAACGATTATGAGCCATATTCAGGCCATAGGCAAATGGCAATTGTAAAACCTGATCCCTGACCGCGACCGATTTATATATGATATGTATCGTAAGCATGCTGGTATCATCTGTAAGTTTTTCAAAATCCAGAAATTCAAGCTGAACATCAAAACCCGTATTCTCCATCTCAAAAGTCCTTACAATTTTTTGGTTATCAATACACTCATGAATTGTTCCGCTGGACCAGAACAGTATATTTCTCTTGGGATCGCTTGTTTCAAACCGATAGCTTCCATGCTTTTTGCTGTCCAGCTTCAGCACCTTTGTTCCCATCCACTGCTCTACAATTTCCGGTTCCGTATATGCTTTGAAAAGCAGGCCCACCGGCAAATCAAATTCTCTGGTGATCATCAGTTCCTGCTTGCCTTCCTCAGCATTGATTTTTGTTTTTCTCTCCATATAATGATAATGTATTGGCTATTCTGCTGATTTGTATTTTTTCATGATAGCTTCCAGCTTATTGAACCGGTCATCCCACATTTCGCGGAAGGGTTCGATAAAATCAGCTATTTCCTTTATCTTTCGGGGATTTAAGTGATAGTATATCTCCCGCCCGTTTTGCTCCTGCTCGAGCAGCTCACATTCAGCCAGTATCTGCAGATGCCTGGAAACAGTCGGTCTAGCCGTATTAAAATTGGATGCAATCGCTCCTGCCGTCATCGCCTGTGAGGCAAGCAATAGCAGTATAGCCCTTCTGGTAGGATCTGCTATGGCCTGAAATACATCTCGTCTCAGATTCATTGTGTAGCTATTTGACTACAAATATACATGTAGTCGTTTAACTACACAATTTATTTAAACTTTTTCTTTAAAAAACGACAGGATCAGGCGCTTAAAGTGGCAAGTGACTGAAAAAATACAAATCAATTATTTTGCCTCCCGTATTTCAACATACTGTGTAGAGGAGATTTCCACTTTTGCTTCTGCGAAAACCGTCTGAATATTGCGTATCAGATCGGACCTGATCTGATACATATTGTCCGGTACAAATGTATAGGCATTTAGCTCATAGACTGCATGCAGCTCTTCCAGTGACAGCTGAAACACATAGGGATGTGGTGACGAGGCAACATCCTGGGTACGCAAAGCTGCATGAATCAGCAGTGATTCTATAAGTGTATGTGCATAATCGTACCGGATTTTGACACAAACAGCAAGCGCCAGACCTGCCTTTTTACCCAGCGAGGAGTAATTAATCGTATGACCGCTTAGTACCGCAGAGTTTGGAACCGACACGTCCTCATTATTGATCGTACGGATTCTTGTCACCAGCGCATTTTTTTCAATCACCACTCCGGTCACATCGCCGGTCTTGATCCAGTCTCCGGCCTGAAAGGGCCTCATATACGTAATTACCAGACCGGCTACTGCATTGGCCACAGCTGACGATGAACCTATGGATATCAGGATACCGAGAAAAACCGACATTCCCTTAAACGCATCGGAACCGGAGCCGGGAAGATAGGGAAAAATGATAACCAGCGTGAGCATCAGCAGTATAAAACGAACCAAGGCATAGGTTGGCCCTGCCCACTCTTTATGAAAGCCGTTGATCGACAAAGCGCCACGCTCTATCTCCGCAGAAAAAAACCGGAACAGCCTGAGGACATATCTGGTCAGTACCAGAATCAGAGTTATAGTGATCAGATTTGGCAGATAATGGACAATAGACAGCGCGATCAGTCGTAAGGGATCCCAAAACCACTCCCTGATCATTCCGGACCAGTTTTGTGTAGAAGGGAAAATACTCAGCGCCACCGGCATCGCGATAAAAAACAGCATCAGAAAGACAAGTACGCGAAGCAGATCCATAAACCGAACGAAAAATACAGAGATATGCTCCCGCTTGATCAGCTCATAATTCCGGATCCGCACTCCGGCCAGAAAACGGTTTTCCCTCGTCTGGACCACATGCTTGATATAGTCAAAAAGACGGTTAATCAGCACAATAAGCACTACCACCGCAAGGAGAATAAAAGACAGCTCCCCTACCCTTATCAGATTGTTTTTCAAACTGTTTTCACTTCTGTACCTGGATATGGTTTTGCGCAGGGCATCCCGCTGCTCGACCGCCAGGCTGTCCATATCTTTGCCTGCCCACAGGCCGTCGGCAGTGCTGATACCTGATATGGTCTGATCCTGATACTGAATGGTTATAAGATGATGGGTTTTCTTTATCTGAATGGAATCCGGGAAGAAAAAAGGGATTTCGTAAAGAAAGCGTATCTTTTTTTCGACATCAGCAACCCTCTCCCTGACCTGATAAGGCCCCAGTGATGTATAGATATAAAACAGCGTATCCCGGTAAAATACGACCGGCTCCCCTCCGGTTTTTGCTTTTAACCGCTGTATCTCTTCTTTTTGACGGAGCAAGAGCGAATCGACTGGTGCAGGTGCACTGCTCAGCTCACTTTTGCGGGTTTCCATAAGCAGCTTCAGCTCCTGCATAAGCAGATCAATCTTGAGCGAATCCTTGATCCGGAGGCTGTTTACTTCTGTCAGCTTTCGCTCCAGAGCTTTCACCGCACTATCCCGCGCTGACAAATCCTGATCAGTCTGAGCGCTCAATGGACGCCAGAACAGTAACAAGATCAGAGCATACAGCCAATAAACTCTCCGATAGGAAAGCTTCGTATTCAAAACATTCATCTCTCAAAAATTAAAAGAACATAAATAAGCCATTTTCAGCTTATTTAACAGTCAATCTACCCCCTGCAATCATTTAGCTGCTGCAGAATCAACAGATATTAAATGAGGTATCGGTTTTTAATCACCTTACAGGGGAAAATTACACATATTCTTTTAATCATGCCAGCAAACGCCAGGCAGACTGATTCTGCATCCGCTTAACCCGGCCGGTTTCACATTATACCCTGTTGATACTATTCGTCAATACGGGCAAAAATATAGAGCCACACAATACGCGCCATTCTGAAATTAAAAGGAGACAATAGTAATATAGCTGCAATGATTGCTGCCAGATTGACCAGATCATACGTACCGGTTCCCAGCAAACGGCACAGAAAGTAGGTTATAAATCCCTCTGCGGTAGCCAGCGCATAACTTACATACATAGCTCCCCAGAAATAACCGGGCTCCCGCATAAAACGGGCTTTGCAATGAGGACAGTCATGATGCATTTTTCCTGGCAGCAGACTCAATAGATTAGAGTTTGTGAATACAGTTCCTTCATGGCAGTACGGGCAGCGATTTCGAAGTATTTTCACAAGAAACATAGGCTTTTATAGTGTTTTATCTATACAACAATAAAAGTATCTGTATCTCTCCAGATATAGGCCTGTGTTTTGTAGCCAAAAAATGGACGATTCGGACATACTCCCTTGTATTTCGGATAAAATCACTCACACTATTACATATTCAATTAACTTACAGTAAGTTGCAAACTTTTATTCAAATGAGTGAATTTTGATTTTTTACCCTTAACTTTGAATAGTGAAAGTGTATGTTCCATTCAGAAAACTCCGGCCGCTTCTCTTCATAGCAGTGTACCTGCTGAGCTTTTCAAGAAACTACTTTCCATATATCGACTATACAGTCAATTTTGATTTTATTTCAACCAGTCTGTGTATAAACAAAGAAGTCAATTCATTCTGTCAGGGAAGCTGCTATCTGAATAAGGAATTAAAAAAAGCAGCCGAAACCGAGCGGAGCAATCCGGGTTCGCTACAGGTATTTGCCCAGGCAGAGATTCTGACCGATGCCGGAGAAATACAATTCACAATACCTTTTGCCTACCGGAATACGCTGATTTATCCTCCTGTTAATAACTGCTGGGCACAGGTAATCACAAAATACCAGGCTCCTCCGCCCAAATCCTAAACAACGTTTTACATTCTTATCATTTGGAATTTTTACCGATCCGGCAGATTTTCCAATCAATTATTCTTCAAAACATGTTTAATTCTACTAACTACTCTTTTTGTATGACTGATTTTTTCAAATCATCTTATTCCTTTCTCAATATTGCACGCATTGCATCTGTTGCAGGTATTCTTCTGATACTGTCTTCCTGCTCGGATTCTGCTTCGCTCGAAAAAGACCGTAAAGCACTCATGGATCTGCATGACAAAGAGATGGCCAAAATGGGGCAGATATTCAGCCTCAAGGAACAGCTCAATGTACTTAGTGACAGCGTTTCTTCGGCAGAAGAAAAAGCTATGCTCAAAGAACGGATCGACAGGCTCCAGGAAGCAAATGAATCAATGATGGATTGGATGCGCAACTATCAGGATCCTGCAGCAGATACGCCTGCTGACGAGCAGAAGGCTTACTATGCAAATGAAATGGTCAAAATGAAACAGGTAGAAAGCCTGATCGGCCAAAGTATAGATTCAGCGCAAATACTATTAAAAAACTATCAGTCCAGATGAAAAAACAACTCTATTTTCTGCTTACTGCCGGAATTTTAGGCATAGCCGGCTGCCGGCAGCCCGAACAGGAACTTCCGATACTGGGTCCCAGAATACCAATCGAAAAACAAGTCGAAGGACAGACTGTGACCGATACACTGTACCATCAGGTTCCGGATTTTCATTTCACCGATCAGAATGGTCTGCCGGTTACAGCCTCTACATTTGAAGGCAAGGTATATATCGCAGATTTCTTCTTCACAACATGCCCGACCATATGTCCGGTCATGAAAAACAATCTTCTCAAAGTATATGAAGCATACAAGGACAGTGCTTCGGTATCTATTCTGTCACACAGCATAGATCCGGTGCACGATTCGGTCGCTGTATTAAAAGACTATGCGAACCGGCTCGAAGTACAGGCGCCCGGATGGTATTTTGTGACAGGCAATCAGGACAGTATTTTCAGCATCGCCCGGCAATATATGGTCAGCGCCTTGGAAGACAAAGAAGCGCCGGGCGGCTATGCACATAGCGGAGCTCTTATCCTTATGGACAAGCAGCGGCACATACGCGGATATTATGATGGTACAGAGGAAGAAGCTACTAAAAAGCTCATACGGGACATAAAGATTCTTTTAAATGAGTAGAACATTGTTATTGTTCACACTGAGTCTTATGCTTGTCAGTTGTGCCGATGGCCCTACTGCCGAAAAAACCTATGAGCTCCGATGCGCCAATTGCCATGGAAAAAACGGAGAGGGATTGAAAAAACTAATCCCTCCCCTTGCTGATTCCGATTACCTGCAAAGCAATATGGATCAACTCGCCTGTATTATTCGCAATGGCATGAAAGATTCCATCAGAGTCAACGGAGAATGGTATGTGCAGGAAATGCCTGCCAGTCAGGATCTGTCCGATATGGATATTGTTAATCTGGTAAATTACATAAACAAACGCTGGGGAAGCCCTTCAACAGCACAAACACCATCCGAAACCAGAGATCAGTTAAAAAAATGCCGGTAAAATTGCGAAAAGACATTTTTTACACAAAACACCCCTCTTATTTAAACCTGATTCTAAAAAATCATATACATTTTTAACAAAACAAGTTTGTTTTTAAAACAACTTTAACTAATTTGAAGTCGTACATTTCAAGCTGAGTAATTTTATTGCTTTATTGATCTGTTTTTATACATGCATCACGGATCTGGAAGAGCTGGCCGGAATTAACCACCCCGGAATTGTTGACCGGTACGTGCAAAAATGAATCACATACTAATTCTATTTTTTATGAAAAAGATCAAAAACTCTATAAAAACGGATACTACATGATATAACAGGTATTACTGAAAACCATAACCAATTTTATAAACCAACCAATTAACCTGTTAGCCATGTTAGTCACAGAGAAAAGTACCATCAGGGTACGTCAGCTTCTCAATGCATTTTTACGGGGAGATCTCAGCCCTGAAGAAGTTGTTGAGGATATTTATGAGAAAATCGCCCAGCACAGCGATTACAACATCTGGATATATACCACACCCAAAGACGAAGTACTTCAGCAGATAGCCCTTAATCGCCGGAAACTCGAAAGCGGTTACACACTGCCTTTATATTGCATCCCTTTTGCTGTCAAAGATAATATTGATGTGGCCGGAATGCCGACTACAGCAGCATGTCCAGCCTATTCCTATACCCCTGCCCAGCATGCTGCCGTTGTACAGAAGCTGATTGATGCCGGCGCTATTGTTATCGGCAAAACCAATCTGGATCAGTTCGCCACCGGTCTCACCGGTACCAGAAGTCCCTTCGGAGCTGTCAGAAACAGCGTTGATCCCCTTTATATAAGCGGCGGATCCAGTTCCGGCTCTGCCGTTGCGGTAGCGCTTGGCATGTCCTGCTTTTCACTTGGCACAGATACGGCAGGATCAGGACGTGTACCAGCCGGATTCAACAATCTGGTCGGATTAAAACCAGGTATTGGCCGGTTAAGCACCCAGGGGGTTGTACCTGCGTGTAAGTCATTGGATTGTGTTTCTGTTTTCACCACTACTATTGAAGATGCTTCACTCGTTTATCACATAGCTAGTGAACCCGAAACAATTTTACCCGTCAATACGGCTCCTCAAAAAAAGAGCATACTCATACCGGACGAGCAAGGCTTGTTTTTTGCCGGAAATAACGAAGAATATGCTTCTCTTTTTTCATCTGTCATAAGTAAAGCTTCCGGAACATACCCTGTCAAACGCATTTCTTTTCAGCTTTTTTCGGATACCGCAGCCTTGCTGTACCACGGCCCCTGGATCGCTGAACGTATGGCAGCAGTGGGATCTTTTATCAAAAAACATCCTGACGAAGTACATCCGGTAGTCAGAAGTATCATTGCTCAGGCCGAAGGATATACAGCAACTGACACATTTTCCGCATTCTACAAGCTGGAAACCCTGCGAACCCAGGCTCTTGCCTCGTTTGATCAGGCAGATTACCTGCTGGTCCCGACTGCTCCGGGCATTTTTACGATCGAAGAGGTCCTTCAAAATCCGGTAGAGCTCAATACCCGGTTGGGCTACTATACCAATTTCGTAAATCTCCTCGGACTTTGCGCCGTCGCGGTTCCCGCCGGATTTACATCACAGGGACTACCCTTTGGAGTCACACTGATCGCTCCGGCCGGTAGTGAAGTCCGTCTGCTGGAAGAAGCACGTAAGCTACAGGCTCTGTTAAAAAGCACCAACACTCCTGCTCTGCAAACAGACACAACAGAGCTGGCTGTTGCAGGTCTTCATAAACGTTCTTTCCCGTTAAATTATCAGCTGACTGATCTGGAAGCCTCCTATGCCTACAGCACTCAGACAAGCCCCGACTACGCTATGTATCTTCTCGATCCCGATGGGAAGCCCAAACCCGGCCTGGTTCGCCTTCCGGAAGGGCAGGGACATTCCATTGACGTGGAAGTATGGCAGATACCGGTAAAAAATCTGGGAGCTTTTATGATGAATGTAAAACATCCGCTCGGAATCGGTCAGGTCAGACTGGCAGACGGACGTATGGTTTACGGATTCATTTGCGAACAGTACATCGCCGGAAACTGCGAGGATATCAGTGCATATAAAAGCTGGGAAGCCTTCACTGGCTCACGCTCCGGCAGGTAGTCATTTTTTAACGGATAATTTTCATGAGCAAGCAAGCAAAAATGTTTGGTAAAGTCCTTATTGCCAACAGAGGAGAAATCGCTGTCAGAATAAGTCGTACATTAAAAAAAATGGGCATCAGCAGTGTAGCGGTATATTCTGATGCAGACCGCAACAGCATGCACGTAAGCCTGGCCGATGAAGCAGTCGCCCTCGGAGGAAACACCGCTTCTGAAAGCTACCTTGTTGCGGATAAAATACTTCAGGCTGCACTCCGGACCGGAGCAGAAGCCATTATACCCGGTTACGGATTTCTGTCTGAAAACGCGTCATTTGCCGAGCAATGCGCAAAAGCCGGAATTGCATTTATCGGTCCCGATCCGGAGCAGATTCGCAGGTTCGGTCTGAAACACATAGCAAGACAAATTGCCAGTGAAGCAGGCGTACCGCTTACGCCCGGCACCGGACTTATCGCCACAGTCGATGAGGCTGTTGGCGAAGCTAACCGAATCGGATACCCTCTGATGTTAAAAAGTACAGCCGGCGGTGGCGGTATCGGACTTACCCGGTGCAATAATGAGACAGAGCTTGTACAGGCATTTGAAACCGTAAAACGTCTCGGACAAAACTTCTTTAGTGACAGCGGTGTATTTCTTGAACGCTATATTGATAATGCCCGCCATGTAGAAGTGCAGCTTTTCGGAGATGGCAACGGGCAGGTAATCGCACTGGGAGAGCGCGATTGTTCACTTCAGCGCCGCAATCAGAAAGTTGTGGAAGAAACGCCCGCTCCTCACCTTCCCGAATCTACAAGGCGCAAACTACTTGAAGTATCCGAACAGCTCGGCAAGCAGGTTAATTATAAATCGGCTGGTACCGTTGAGTATATATATGACCCGGCAAGAGATGAATTTTACTTTCTGGAAGTAAACACCAGACTTCAGGTTGAACATCCGGTTACAGAAATGACCACAGGCGTAGATCTTGTAGAGTGGATGATACAGGCAGCCTGCGGATGCTGGCAAAAACCTGCCACTTCCCTCAAGCCCCACGGAGCTTCCATTGAAGTTCGTATTTACGCGGAGGATCCTGCCAGGGATTTTCAGCCTTCGCCCGGCATACTTACCGATGTTTGTTTTCCTGATACAGCAAGAGTTGACACCTGGGTGGATACAGGAACAGAGGTATCAGCCTTCTATGATCCCATGATTGCCAAGCTGATTGTACATGGAAGCGACCGGAATGATGCTATTCGAAAAATGAAGGAGGCCTTGGCTGCCACCCGTCTGTCAGGTATCGTCACCAATGTGGACTACCTGCGAAAGATCATGCAATGGAATATATTTACAGAAGGCAGGGTAAGCACACAGGCGCTGAAAGATTTCGGCTATGAATCTCCTGCCATAGAAGTACTTCGCCCGGGAACTTATACGACACTGGTTGATTATCCCGGTCGTGTTGGATACTGGAATATCGGTGTACCTCCTTCCGGACCGATGGACGACCTGGCTTTCCGGATTGCCAACCGTCTGGTCGGCAACCATTCTTCTGCTGCAGGAATGGAATGTACGCTTGCCGGTCCGAAACTCCGATTCCATACCGATGCGGTCATTGCACTTACCGGAGCCAGCTGCAAAGCACTTCTGGATAATGAACATATCCCGATGTGGACACCTGTAACCATACGCAAGGGACAGACGCTTGACATCGGTAAAGCAGAAAAAGGATGCCGGACGTATCTGGCCGTACGCAATGGCATGGATATTCCCGAATATCTCGGAAGCAGAACCACCTTTGCATTAGGTCAGTTCGGAGGACATGCCGGACGTACTATCCGCGGCGCTGATATGCTTTTTATCAGCCAGCCGGAACTGGCAGCCTGTACTACTCCCGCTCCTGTATATTCTCCGCAATCACTCCCGGCAGAATTACAACCGGAGTATCCGGGGTACTGGCAAATCGGTGTCATGTATGGCCCTCACGGAGCTCCTGATTTCTTTACCCCCGAAGCAATCGACATGTTTTTTGATACAGACTGGGAAGTTCACTACAACTCCAATCGTCTGGGTATCCGTCTCAATGGCCCCAAACCTTCATGGGCCCGCAGCGATGGTGGTGAAGCCGGATTGCATCCTTCCAATATCCATGATACAGAGTACGCAATCGGTTCGATCAACTTTACAGGGGATATGCCGGTCATTCTGACACAGGACGGACCAAGTCTTGGAGGATTTGTATGCCCTGTAACAATAGTTAAATCCGAACTATGGAAAGTCGGACAGCTTAAGCCCGGAGATAAGATCCGTTTTTTCAGACTGGGTTTTGATGAAGCACTCAGCAGAGAAAAAGATATGGACAAGCTTATCGAGACACTCGAGCTAAGTGATTCCTCCTTCGCCAAATATATTCCGGAGACACCTCACCGGGAAGACTCCTGTATCCCGGCATGGCTTCCGCCTATGGACGACCGGCCCGAAGTAACCTGCAGACAAGCCGGAGACAAGTATATTCTTCTTGAATATGGCCCCAATGTGCTGGATCTGAAGCTCAGACTGAGGGTACACGCTCTTACCATGGAACTAGAAAAACGCAATGTATCGGGTATAGAAGAATTATCTCCCGGTGTACGCTCTCTGCAGATCCGTTACGATAGCCGTGTATTACATCAGAAAGAGCTTCTGCAAATCCTGCTTGATATCGAAGACCGTCTTCAACAGCCAACCAGAGTTCCTTCACGGATTATACATCTGCCTATGGCATTTGAAGATTCGGCTACTCTTGATGCTGTAGCACGATACAGGCAGTCAGTGCGTGACAAAGCTCCCTGGCTGCCAAGCAATACTGAGTTCATGAGACGCATTAACGGATTGGAAACCGTTGAAGAAGTAAAACAAATTCTTTTTGAAGCACATTATATGGTCATGGGCCTGGGAGACGTATATCTGGGAGCGCCCTGTGCTGTGCCCATTGATCCCCGCCACCGTCTCCTGACTTCAAAATACAACCCGGCCAGAACCTATACAGCAGAAGGCACTGTAGGAATAGGCGGTGTATACATGTGTATCTATGGCATGGACTCTCCCGGCGGATATCAGCTCGTAGGCCGTACACTCCCGATCTGGAATAAGTTTGTTAAAAATCCGGTCTTTGAAAAAGACAAACCCTGGCTGCTAAGATTCTTTGATCAGGTAAAATACTATGAGGTATCAGAAGATGAGCTCACAAAACTCAGAGAGGATTTCCGGGAAGGCAGGCTACAGATACAAATTGAAGATGTATACTTTGACCTCGACGAGCATGACTCATTCCTGAAGGAAAACGCTGAGGATATTAAGACGTTCAGAAAGCGTCAGCAAGCCGCATTTGAAGCAGAGGTTGCTCTCTGGCAAAATGATGTCACAGACGGATCTTTTGAGCCGGAGAAAAAAATAAATGAAACACCTATTGAGCCCGATGGCAACGCTGTACTTGCCGAGATAAGTGGTAATATCTGGAAAATCCTGGTCAGGCCGGGTCAGGAGGTCAGAGAAAATGATCCGCTGGTTATTATTGAAGCAATGAAGTCAGAGTTCAGTATCGTTGCCGAGCATGCCGGAATTGTCAGCACTGTCTACTGCGAAGTAAGTCGCACAGTAAATGCAGGTGATATCCTGCTGTCTATCAGCGAAACCTGATGAAAAACACTTAAAATCACTGGAACATTGAAGATCTGCTGGTAATAGGGTTAGTTAGTATAGTGATGCACAGACAGGCCCGTGAAATTGAAAAATTTCCGGGCCTTCTGTATTTTATAAGCAGCAGCCTGTTAATTCATTCCTCTCTGGTATCTGTTTAAGCACAAAACAGATTATAGCAATTAATATTTAAGCCCCCTACCAAAAATTACCTAAGTGTACCAATCATCGTTATTCTGCTATTGATTCTGATCAGGGCAATTAGTAGATTCGCAAACCGAATGAACGTTCAATTGGTAATTAGTCCATAACAAATGGAGCTGGAAAATATAACCGAAAAGAAAAAACTGATTTTCGAGTGTACACTTGAGCTGGTCAAAGAATATGGCTTTCATGGAACTACGATGAACATACTGGCAAAAACGGCCAATATCGCGGCAGGAACCATATACCATTACTTTGAAAGTAAAGATCAGCTGATACTGGAATTGTTTCTGTATGTCAAAAGACAAATGGCAGTAACTATGGCTGACAAGCTGGATAAAACAGCCGGTTATCAGAGCAATTTTTTTATCATATGGAAAAGTCTGTATCATTATTATATTGAGCATCAGACTGTATTGCTCTTTTTTGAACAATATATCAATTCTCCTTATTGTAAATGCAAAGTGAGCGGAGAGGATGATCTTTTTCATCAGGTATTCTTTGGCTTTTTCAGAGATGCCATACAAAAAGGAGTTTTCAGTAATATCAATTATGAAGTAATGGCGATACTGATTCACTCACAAATCCGGACCATTGCCAAAATACAACTCTTCGGAAAAGCTGTAATTGATGAAGCCGAGCTGGAAAAAATCATCACTCTTTCCTGGAACGGTTTAAAAAATACTATTGTCGCCTGAAATTTTTATGAAAAACACCGGAAACCGCTACGTCCCTGATTCAGAATACGTATCGTCCAAATTTAGAATCTGTTTGTATATCGCCTTCATAATCGGCATATATCCGCTATCCGCAGCTGCCCAGTCACAAACGGACAGCGCTCAGTTTACACTTGAATCCTGTATTGCTTATGCCCTGCAAAATGCTCCGGAAATCAGTCAGGCACAGATTGACGAAGAAATCGGAGAAAGCCGCATACGCTCCAGTATGTCATACTGGCTCCCTCAGATCGGCGCTCAGTTTAATTACCAGCACAACATACTGCTGCCGACCACTATGTTTCCCAATCAGGTAACCGGTGAGCGGGTTCCGGTACGCATTGGTGTAAAAAATAATTCAAATCTGCTTTTACAGGCTGACCAGACCATACTGAACGGTGAAGTGCTCTATGCTGCCCGGGCAGCCAGATATACCCGCAAAGAACTGGAACAAAACATCGAAAATACCAAAATCAATACAGTAGTCGATGTAAGCAAAGCTTTCTACGATATATTGCTGTCTCAGCAACAGCTCCGTATTCTGGAAGAAAATATCGGCCGGCTCCAGCGCCAGTATCAGGATGCGCACGATCGCTACGAATTTGGTCTTTCCGACAAGACAGATTATCAGCGTGCCTCAATTTCTCTGGCCAATACCCGCAGCGAATATAAAAGAATGCAGGAAGTACTCCTGGTTAAGTACGCCTATCTGAAACAACGTATAGGCTATCAGAACAATCAGCCGATCAGCCTCTCTTTCGATATCCTGAGCATGGAAGAGAATATTCCCGTCGATACAACAATGCCCATGGAATATGACCGGCGAATCGAGATGCAACGTCTGAAAACACAACAGCACCTTCTGCATCTGAATACAGCCTATAACAAATACAAGTTTATTCCTCAGATTGGTGTATTTGGCAATTACAATCTTAACTATCTGCACGACGAGCTAAGCCAGCTTTACGGGAAAACCTATCCGGCTTCGGCGGTCGGACTTAGCATGGGAGTACCCATTTTTCAGGGTAGCAGACGAATTCAGGATATAAAAATCGCTCAATTGCAGGAAAAACGGCTTCAGGTGGATATTGACAATGCCATACGGGGAATGAATACTGAATACGTGGCCGCACTGGCCGGATACAAAAGCAGCTACAAAGAATGGCTGACGCTGAAAAACAATGTCGAAACAGCCAAAGAGGTATATGATATTATCAAACTGCAATATGACGGCGGTGTCAAAACATATCTTGAGCTCATAGTAGCAGAATCAGAACTGAAAACCTCTCAGCTCAACTATTACAATGCACTGTACAATCTGCTTGCCAGCAAACTCGACTTCGAGCGCGCGCTGGGTATTATTGACTTCAACTAAAACTTAATTTATACGAAAACAGAATGAAACGTTTTTTATTGATTTATATAAGCATTCCTGGTCTCCTATTTTTAAACGCCTGCAAGGAAAAAAAACAAGCTGCTCCGCCCCCTCCGGTAAAAGTATATGTACAGGAAGTAAAACAGGACCGCGTAACCGGGCTTGATGCTTATCCCGGTACGGTAGTACCACTTCAGCAAATTGATCTTCGCTCACAGGTTCCCGGATTTATTACACAGATTTATGCAAAAGACGGGCAGATGGTAACGAAGGGACAAAAGCTATATGAAATAGACCGAAGCAAATATGTAGCAAATTACAAACAGGCAGAAGCATCTCTGCAGAGCGCCAAAGCCAGTCTGGAACGTGCCCGTATGGATCTGGAACGCTATGAAATGCTGGGGCAGCGTGAAGCAATCGCCAGGCAGCAGCTCGATTATGCCCGGACCGGCCACCAGACCGCTATTGCTCAGGTGGCAGCCGCCGAAGCAAGCCTGTCTGCCGCCGCGACAGATCTGCGTTATTCTCTGATTGAAGCTCCGTTTTCCGGTACTGTGGGTATATCCCAGGTACGGGTTGGGGCGCAGGTCAGTGCCGGGCAGACGCTGCTCAATACCATTTCCACAGACAATCCAATGGCCGTTGATTTTGTCATCAATGAAAAAGAAATTCCAAGATTTAAAAAGCTGATGAAGACCAACCAGGTAAAGGATACTGTTTTTTCCATTTTACTGGCCGATGGTTCAGTATATCCGCATCCCGGCAAAATCGAAACGCTTGACAGAGCAGTAGACCGCTATACCGGAACAATGGCCGTACGTCTGGATTTTCCGAATCCTGAACATATGCTTGTAGCCGGTATGAGTGTCGGTGTCAGAGTAAAAAACACTGATACAGGAAAACAGCTTGTGATCCCATACAAAGCCGTATCCGAGCAAATGGGCGAATATTATGTATATGTCTTACAGGCCGATTCCGTAGTGCAGCGCACGCTCAAGCTGGGCTCACGCCTCCAGGATATGGTTGTAGTACGTCAGGGATTATCCGGTGGTGAAACCATAGTAGTAGAAGGAATACAGCGGCTTCGCCAGGGAGCACGCGTAGAAGCCAAACCTCTTCCTGCAACGGCTCAGGAACAAAAGTAACTTTTTAAACAACGTATCTCAGAATCATGATATCCGATATATTTATAAGACGGCCGGTCACCTCCATAGTAATATCCATATTACTGCTTCTGGTTGGTGGCATTGCCATGCTCAATCTGCCGGTTACCCAGTATCCCAATATTTCTCCGCCTGTGGTATCTGTAACAGGTCTGATGACGGGGGCAGATGCACTTACCGTCGAGCAGACCATAGCCACTCCTGTAGAAACTCAGGTAAACGGTACTCCGGGTATGGCCTATATGAGCTCAAACAGCACAAGTACCGGACAAATGGCGCTCAACGTCACCTTTGAACTAGGAACTGATGTTGATATAGCGACACTGGACGTACAAAACAGGGTAAGTATTGCCGAGCCCCGCCTTCCCGAAGAAGTAAAGCGCCTCGGACTCATTGTCCGTAAAAGAAATCCTTCGGTTATGATGGTTGTGGCCATGTATTCCCCTAAGGGTACCCACAATGTAAACTATCTTGATAACTATACGAATATTTTTGTCCGGGATGCCCTGCTCCGGGTACCAGGAGTCGGTGATATTACCGCGCTGGGACAGGATTTCAGTATGAGGGTCTGGCTAAAGCCTGATGTGCTGGCCAAGCTGGGCATAAGCAGCCGTGAAGTTACTGCTGCTATTCAGGAACAGAATATCCAGGTTTCAGCAGGAACTGTCGGTGCAAAACCTCAACCCGTCGGGCAGGCTTTCGAATACTCCATTACTGTGGACAGCCGTCTGAAAAGCAAGGAAGAATTTGAAAATATAGTTATACGTACCAATCCGGCCGATGGAACAGTAACCTATCTGAAAGATGTAGCACGAATCGAACTGGGACGCTTTGATTACAGCCGGTATACGACCGTCAACGGCAAAGAAGCCTCCATTATGCTGATTTATCAGGCACCGGGCAGTAATGCCGTAGAAACTGCTGATGGTATATACAATGCCATGGCGGAGCTGAAAAAAGCATTCCCGGCCGATGTCGATTATGTAGTGTCTTTTGAATCAGTTTCAGTCGTTGAAAAATCCATTTCGGAAGTAGTAAAAACACTGGTTGAAGCCCTCCTTCTTGTAATACTCGTAGTCTTCCTGTTTCTCCAGAGCTGGCGGGCAACACTTATACCCATTCTGGCGATCCCTGTATCAATTATCGGAACCTTCATCTTCTTTGTTCCGCTCGGATTTACAATCAATACACTGACCCTGTTTGGCTTTGTTCTGGCCATTGGTATTGTGGTGGACGATGCCATTGTGGTCGTGGAGGCTGTTCAGCATTATATAGACCATGAGAAGCTCCCTCCGCGCGAAGCAACCCGCAAGGCAATGAAAGATATTACCGCTCCGGTTATAGCCATTGCTCTGATTCTGGCAGCTGTATTTATCCCGGTAGGGTTTATCCCCGGTATCGTCGGACGTTTATACCAGCAGTTTGCCATTACCATTGCGATCTCTGTACTTATTTCTGCATTTGTGGCGCTTACCCTTACTCCTGCCCTTTGCTCCCTGATGCTTCGTCCGATGCACCTTGACCAGAGCTCAAAAGGAATCAATCGCTTCTTCTACCTGTTCAACCGCTGGTTTGCCCGTACTACAGCCGGCTATGCGATATGGGTAAAAAAATGTATAAAAGCCACTCCGCTGGTACTGGTCTTTCTTATTCTGATCTATGCCGGTACGTTTGGATTATTTACCATGAAACCTTCCGGCTTTATTCCTACAGAAGATGAAGGCCGGCTGTTTATTTCAGTAGAATTACCTCAGGCTGCCTCATCTGCCCGTACTCAGGCCATCCTGGATCAGATGTCCGGGACACTGGCAGAAATACCGGGTATACGCAATTATACAGCCATCGGCGGTATGAATGTTATTAACTTCTCCACCAAATCAAACAGCGGAGCATTTTTCATCCAGCTCCAGCCCTGGGATCAGCGAAAGGAAAAAACGCAGCAGCTCTACGGATTAATGGATGAGCTAAAAAAACGTTTTTCATCAATCAACGAGGCCAACATCGTAGTAGTACCGCCTCCGGCTATACCGGGACTTGGCCAGACCGGTGGTTTCAGCTTTATGGTCGAGCAGCGTGAAGGCGGCGGAGACATTAAAGAGTTCGAATCGGTAGTGCAAAGATTTGTAGCCGCTGTTAACGCACGGCCTGAGATTGGTTCAGCCTATACCTTCTTTACTGCGCAGAATCCCGGCTATCATATCGACGTAGACAGAGAAAAGGCAAAAAAGATGGGCGTAGCCATATCCGATATTTACAATACAATGTCCTCCTATATGGGAAGTCAGTATATCAATGACTTTACCATGTATGGCCGGAATTTCCGTGTGGTGGCTCAGGCAGATACCCCGTTTCGGGGAGATATCAAAGATCTGGAGCAATACTATGTTATGAACCGGCGGGGAGAACCAATTCCCCTGAGCGCTCTTATCACCTACAAAATTGTTGAAAGTGCTCCCGTTATTTCCCACTACAACCTGTTCCGGTCTGCCGAAGTTAACGGAAGTGCCGCTGAAGGATACAGCAGCGGACAGGCATTGCAGGCTCTGGAAGAGGTAGCTGCTCAGGTTTTACCGGCAGGATACGGATATGATTTTTCAGGCCTGAGCCGTGAAGAAAAGAAAGCCGGCAACAGTACCATTATCATATTTACTCTTTCAATCGTATTTGTATTGCTGCTTCTGGCTGCTCTTTACGAAAGCTGGTCCGTGCCGTTTTCAGTACTGCTTGCTGTACCTCTCGGAGCTTTCGGGGCCATCGTGGCACTCACCTTTCTGCCTTCTCTGTCCAATAACGTGTACGCACAGATCGGACTTATCACCCTCATAGGGCTGGCTGCCAAAAACGCAATTCTTATTGTTGAGTTTGCCAAAGAAAGAGTTGATATAGGAATGGAGCTGATTCCCGCAACGATAGAAGCTGTTAAACTGAGGCTTCGTCCGATTATTATGACATCACTTGCCTTTATACTGGGAGTATTGCCCCTTGCCATGGCTACCGGAGCCGGAGCAGTTGCCCGGCAGACCATAGGCTGGACCGTAATCGGCGGAATGCTTGCAGCAACCTTCCTTGCCATATTTGCAGTACCTGTGCTGTTTGTGATAATTACAAAGTATGCTTACGGAAAGAAAAAGCTGGCCGAGTTAAAAGAAAACTACGATCCCGGACAACATAATCTTAGTCAGTTTTGATTCTGAGAGACTATAGATAAAAACAGAAAATCCCTGGACTGCCCCGGGGATTTTCTGTTTTACAGTGCCGGAAAAACCAGCTTATGCCTTGCTGTATAACCAATATGTCATATCATTTTGACATCTGTTTTGTTATAACCGTTGTCTTTGCGATTGTCCGGTTCAATAATCTGAATTTCTGAAGGGCTGTCTTTTATTTTCTTCTTCTGACTGTCTACAGGCTCTTTCGATTTCTTTTCCCCTTCTTTTTCTTTCGGGGCTTTTTCGTCTCCCTGCTGATTATTATCAGTATCAGTATTTTCCTCGGCAAGACCTTCTTCAGGCATCTCTTCTGGGGCAACAAAACAGGTTATGGTGTTTGCATCAGTCAGGAAACAGACCATGTCATTTTCATCCATTTCCTGAGGCGTCTGTAAGTTTTCATTCTGGGCCAGCGCTGCTGCAGATAAGCCAAGAAACGCCATTAAAATTACCATGTACTTTCCCATACCATCATATTTACCAACCACACTCACTTTGTAATCTAACCTGATACTTTCCAAAAAGGTTATGTAGGACGAAAAGTATATTGTAAAATACTACAATACAATAATATAACTCCTTATTTCTTCACAAACGCCTCAATATTTTTTATAATACCTTCTAAAAGCGTTTTCCTCGCCTCCACAGACGCCCAGGCTATATGCGGAGAAAGCAGCAGTTTCTCAGGACTTTTTATAGAAAGCAAGGGATTATCAGCCTTTATTGGCTCTGTTTCAAACACATCAAGAGCAGCGGCAGCTATCACCCCGGCATCCAGCGCTCTGGCAAGGTCAGCTTCATCCACAATACCTCCGCGCCCGGTATTAATCAGTATCGCATGTCTGCGCATGGATTCCAGCTGACGATACCCTATCAGCTTGTACGTCTGATCGTTTAGCGGAGCATGAATACTGACGATATCACTGATTTGCAGCAATTCGTCCAGAGAGGCGCGTGTATGGGAGCTATCATTATTCTTACCGGAAGTAGAATAATACACAACCTCTGCCCCCATAAAAACACATAAATCGGCCACCTTTTTTCCTATTTCTCCCAATCCGATAATACCAACAGTCTTTCCCTTCAACTCATACACATGTTTGTCTAAACAGGAAAATATTCTGCTTTTCGGATACCCGTCCGGACTTTTTACATATGAGTCATAATAACTGACATGATTGAGCAGATTCAGCAAAAGAGCAAAAGTTTGCTGAGCAACACTATCCGTCGAATAGCCTTTTACATTTCTCACCTCCACTCCATAACGTCCGGCACTTTCGAGATCAATATTATTAGTTCCGGTAGCTGCAACACATACAAGACGGATCTCCGGAAGCTTTTCAAATACATCCGCACCTATTTTTACTTTATTTGTAATTACGATAGTTGCCCCTCTGGCACGCTCAACCACCTGGCTTTGCTCTGAATAATCATATTGCACATACTCTCCATACGAAGCAAATACTTCGGCCAGGTTCATCGGACCCATAGTAGAAGCATCTAAAAACACAATTTTCATTTGTTACTGATTTTAAGATTTCCTGATACAGAATACTCAATCTGGCCGCTGTCAAGCAGATTTCTGATTTCAGCAATAACCAGATCAGGATTGTCAAAGTCGATTTTGTTTACCAGCTCCTGTATTCCGCACTCATTTTTATTCAAATGGAAAAGAATGCTGGTTTTATATAAAAGTTCTCCGGATCGGGAAGCTTTCAGCTCCTCAAGACATACATCACATTTACCACAGTCGGCGGTCACTGTTTCTCCGAAATACGAACGTATGAATTTAGCTCTGCACTCTGTCACATTAACTGCATAGCCCTCTGCCGCCCTCGCTTTCATGAGCTCCAGCTCCTTTCGTTCATTCAGAAATTTGTGATCAACAGGCATATGGGTAGCATCGAGCCGGGGAGTGAGAAAAACAATCTGAGGCTGGCTTTTTTGTCTGCTGTATTCAACTATATGACTTTTATCGAGCAGATCCAGCGCATTTTTCACCTCTTTCTCGGATATATCCAGATGCCTGGCTATCAGCTTCTCATTAATGGTCGTATAAAGAGAAAAAACACTTCCTCCGTAAAGACGCAATATAAGCTTGATAATCCGGTCCAGATGCTCGTTTTTTACCTGAAACCGGTACAGCTCTTCATGGCTGATCGGAATAAAAAGTCTGGAAGGTGCAAAAAACGCTTCATTGAACTCTATAAGCCCCTGACTTTCCATACGTTTTAAAGCATGATATGTCTTACGCTGAGGAAGCTTAAAATTTTCAATAAACAGGTCAAAGTCAAAATCATAACTGGCCAGATGACTGCTTCCTGCAGCTACTTTGAGAAAATTGGCCAGGCATTGATATACTTTCTTAATAAATTCAACTTCCGGATATGAATCATTTATCTTTTCATATAGCTGATCTATATCCCGCTGGTTATAGAGCAGCACTGCATACGCCTTACGCCCGTCACGGCCGCCTCTTCCCGCTTCCTGATAGTACGCCTCCAGATTTTCAGGCAGATCCAGATTGATAACAACCCTTACATCCGGCTTATTGATCCCCATCCCAAAAGCATTGGTCGCCACCATTATACGAGCCTGATTACGCATCCATCGTTCCTGCTTTGCAGACCGCTCCGCATGACTCAGTCCTGCATGGTAGAACTCGGCTGTCAACCGGTTTTTGTTGAGAAAGTCCGCCAGCTCCTTTGTTTTGCGCCGGTTGCGTACATATACTATCGCAGAGCCCGGCACTCTGCCAAGTATCTCCAGAATTTTTCTCTCTTTATTTTCCTGATAAAAAACCGAATAAGACAGATTTTCCCTTGCAAAAGACTGGAGGTAAATCTGAGGATTTTTCAGATTCAGCTTGTCGGCAATATCGAGCCTGACCTCGGGAGTGGCCGATGCAGTAAGAGCCAGTACCGGGATATCCGGACAATGTTGCCGGAATGCCCCTATTGCCAGATAAGGAGGGCGAAAATCATACCCCCATTGTGAGATACAATGCGCCTCATCCACAGCCAGCAGACTGATATTCATTTTTTTGACCCGGGCCAGAAACAAATCTGTCTGCAAGCGTTCGGGAGACAAATACAAAAACCTGAGACTTCCGTATACCGCATTGTCCAGAATGATATCTATTTCCCGGTGCGATAACCCCGAATGGACAACAGATGCCGGAATACCTTTTTGTTTCAGCTGATCCACCTGATCCTTCATCAGGGCAATCAGAGGAGAAACCACCAGACAAACACCTTCTTTCAATAATGCCGGGATCTGAAAACAGACCGATTTTCCCCCGCCGGTGGGCAGTATCGCCAGGGTATCTTTATTATCAAGCACGGATTGTATGATCGTTTCCTGTAATGGCCGAAAAGAATCATATCCCCATACCTGTTTTAAAATCTTGAAGGCATCAGTCAAATCAGGTGGCAAAATCGGATAAACAGTAGTTAAAACAGCTTTTTCAGAGGCTTAATGTACATAAAAGATATGGACAAATAAAATAAAAAAGGCCCATACAGGCCTTTCAAAATACTGGTTGAGCATGAAAACTGGTTGTTAATATTTGTATTCCTTGAGTGTACACATCAGCTGTTTACGGGCCACGTGAATTCTGTTTTTAACAGTACCCATCGGAATATTGAGATAGTCCGCAATCTCATTGTACTTAAAACCTTCGTAGTGCATCAGAAAAGGAATACGAAAGGTACGATCGAGCTTGGCTATGGCCTTGGCAATCTCTTTGGAGGCTATGTTTGCTGCTCCTTCATTAAAGGATATGGTACTTGAGACATTGAAATTGTATCCTTCATCTATCGGATCCACCAGCGTGTTCCGTTTCTCTATCTTATGATAATTACTGATGAAGGTATTTTTCATTATTATATACAGCCAGGCTTTAATATTAGTCCCGGTTTTAAATTTACTTCTGTTTTTCAAGGCTTTCAGAATGGTATCCTGAATAAGATCGTCAGCATCGTTTGGATTATGAGTGAATTTTAATGCGGGAATCTTTAAAGATTTGGATGCTGAATAAACAAGCTCATTAAACTCTACTGGTGTCATAATTTTAAATTTTAAAAAAGTTCTTAATTAGATAAAAGTCGCAATTTTTACAGTGTGAAGGAGTTCCGACCTGCTCCCTTAACAAACTAAAAACAAATGGATTTTTCCTATTCTCTCCAATGTCCCATAGCTCCTGTATTTTTGTAATACGGTATCAATAAACCGATTAAATCCTAAGACTAAAAATAAAATAAATTCCACTATTCGATCGAGTAATACAAATGTATGTTTTTTATTTTTTTAAAACAAAATATTAGTATAAATATATTTTAATATTTTTTACACCCAACATTAAATTCGGCACAAATAATGAGATT
Source organism: Bacteroidota bacterium (assembly GCA_023392125.1). Taxonomy (GTDB): domain Bacteria; phylum Bacteroidota; class Bacteroidia; order Cytophagales; family Cytophagaceae; genus SpSt-227. The sequence goes on along the minus strand of JAEVZS010000002.1, from coordinate 122,685 downwards.
TTCTAACATATTTAAGACTAATTATGTTTACACAATATATGAAAAATGCAAAATAAAACCACAATAATACAATGTAATTATTATACAACAAAAACAATTTTTTAAATGTAATAAATACAAAAAAAAAGGACATAAAATGTCCTTTTTTTAATCTGCACTACCACTGAGCAATTAATAAATCTTGGTATTTTTCATAGAGAAAGGATGCAGAAAATCCGGCTGACATGCCGAATGTTTTTTTCTGCCGTCTTTCTGTTTCATTTCGTATGCAAAAGGTATAATCAAAGCTTATAGTCTTTCAGATCAAGCATAAGTGTTTTCCGGGCCACGTGTATCCGGTTCTTTACGGTTCCCATCGGAATTTTAAGCTTTTGGGCAATTTCTTCATACTTATAGCCCGAAAAATGCATCATAAACGGCTCTTTAAACACTTTATCAAGTTTATTTATGGCCTTATGAATCTCTTCCATGGTAATATTGGTAGTGCCTTCATTCTGCGCCACCGTTGTTTCCACATTGAAATTATACTCGTCATCAATAGGGTCTATAAGGTTATTGCGTTTTTCCACCTTGTGGTAATTACTTATGAATGTATTCTTCATAATAATATACAACCAGGCCTTGATATTGGTACCCTTCTTGAATTTATTCTTGTTTCTCAGCGCCTTTACGATTGTATCCTGAATCAGATCATTGGCATCTGACTGGTTGTGGGTAAATTTTAGCGCCGGATATTTTAATGATTTGGAGGCTGTATATACGAGGTTGTTAAATTCGGTTGTGTTCATGGTTTCTTCTGATTTAATTTTCCAACTTGACTTTGAATATTTCATCAGCTCAGAAGGTTATTATGCTTCTTCTGCACGAAAATTATATCAGATTAACCAGTGTATTTGTTCAATTGTTTTAAGAGTTCCACCAGTCTTCGCTACCCTGCCTTACCATTTACTGAAATTAAAAGCATATAGTACAGGCAGAAGTTACCAGGCAAAATTCAGACAATCACCCCGTCTTTCATCTCTATTTTGCGATCGGAAATTGCTGCAAGCGAAGCATTATGCGTAACAATCACAAAAGTCTGGTTCAGCTCATCCCGAAGCTTGAAAAAAAGCTTATGTAACTCTTCCGCATTTTGTGAGTCAAGATTTCCGGAAGGTTCATCTGCAAAAATAATAGCAGGATCATTAATCAGCGCTCTGGCAATAGCCACCCGTTGCTGCTCACCGCCGGACAGCTGTGCCGGCTTATGATCCGTCCGATGCCCCATACCCAGGATATTCAGAATATCTCCGGCCTTTTTTTGCACACTATGCTCGGCTTTGCCCGTGATATAAGCCGGAAGACAGACATTTTCGAGAGCGGTAAACTCAGGCAGAAGATTATGAAACTGAAAAATAAAACCGATATTCTGATTGCGAAAAGACGACAGAGCCTTATCCGACATGATATTTACGTCAATCTCTGTATTATTGATGTACAGAGCTCCCGAGTCCGCATGATCCAGTGTGCCCAGTATATGAAGCAGCGTGGTTTTTCCGGCCCCGGATGCACCTACAATCGAGACGATCTCTCCTTTGCTTACATGTAAATTTACTCCCTTGAGAACTTTCAGCCCCCCGTACGATTTATAAATATCTGCTGCTCGAAGCATCGTTTTTGTTTCAAAACTAATAAAGAATTACAGGGCGAAAAAGTTTTTAAAGCCACATTCCAATTTGTTCCTTGAAAATTCAACACAAAACTTTTAGATTCGTGGCATATATTTTTAGCACTGCCTGTGTGTAGTAAACAAAAACTTTTAAAAACATGAATTTACACGAATATCAGGGGAAAGAAATCCTAAAAAAATATGGGGTAAGAATCCAGGAAGGTATTGTTGCTGAAACTGCTGATGAAGCGGTAGCTGCTGCAAAAAAGCTTACCGAACAAACCGGAACTTCCTGGCATGTAATCAAAGCACAGATACATGCAGGAGGAAGAGGAAAAGGCGGAGGAGTTAAGCTTGCTAAAAATCTGGAACAGGTAAAAGAGCTGGCTTCTCAGATTATCGGGATGAATCTGGTTACCAAACAGACCGGACCGGAAGGAAAGCTTGTTAGCAAAGTTCTGGTAGCACAGGATGTCTACTATCCGGGTGAATCCGAAACCAAAGAGTTTTACATCTCCATTCTTCTGGACCGCGGATCGGCTCAGAATGTAATTATCTACAGTACAGAAGGCGGAATGGACATTGAAGATGTTGCGGAAAACACTCCCGAAAAAATTTACAAGGAATTTGTAGATCCGGCAGTTGGTTTCCAGGCATTTCAGGCACGAAACATTGCCTTTAACCTGGGCTTGTCCGGTGATGCGTTCAAGGAAATGGTGAAGTTTGTAACTCAGCTTTACAAAGCTTACGCCGAATCCGATGCAGCCATGTTTGAAATCAATCCTGCTCTTAAAACGTCCGACAATAAAATCCTTGCCGTTGACGCAAAAGTAACGCTGGATGACAACGCGCTCTTCAAGCACAAAGAATTTGACGGCTGGAGAGATCTAAGCGAAGAAGATCCTCTGGAAGTAGAAGCATCCGAATCCGGGCTGAACTACGTAAAGCTTGACGGAAACGTAGGCTGCATGGTAAACGGTGCAGGACTGGCCATGGCCACTATGGATATTATCAAGCTATCCGGAGGCGAACCGGCCAACTTCCTTGATGTCGGCGGCGGAGCGAATGCCAAGACAGTGGAAGCCGGCTTCAGAATCATTCTGAAAGACCCGAATGTAAAAGCAATTCTTATTAATATCTTCGGTGGTATCGTACGTTGCGACAGAGTTGCCAACGGGGTAGTTGAAGCATACAAGCAGATCGGCAATATCAATATTCCGATTATTGTTCGTCTGCAGGGTACCAATGCCGAAGAAGGCGCAAAAATTATCAATGAGTCCGGACTTCAGGTGTTTTCGGCTATCAAGCTGAAAGAAGCCGCACAAAAAGTAAAAGAAGTGCTGGCCTGAGGCTGGCCTGTTTTTCCTTTTCAGGACAATAAGAATATCAGAAACAGCCCTTGGAAGGGCTGTTTTTTGTTTTTATGGATTTTTGTTCTCTCAAAACTGCTTTATTCAGATAAAAATTCTTAAAACGAAATTCTTTTTTAAATAAAAATTTAGAGAAATTAGCACCTTAATTTTGACTTCGGAAAGACATTATGGAGAATAGTAAGTATTTTGTTATTGACTTTGACAGCACCTTTACAAAGGTAGAGGCATTGGACGTGCTGGGAGAAATTAGCCTGCAAGGCGATCCGGATAAGGACAGCGTGCTGCAGGAAATTGTTAATCTTACCAATAGTGGCATGGAAGGAAAAAGTTCCTTTACCCAGAATCTTTCCAGGCGAATCGATTTGCTTAAGGCAAACAAAAAACACCTTCCCCTGCTTATCGAGAAACTAAAGACGAAAGTTTCCGAATCTTTTAAGCGTAACAGGGAATTCTTTAATCAGTTTTCTGACAATATCCTTATCGTTTCCAGTGGTTTCCGTGAGTTTATTACTCCGATTGTTACCGAATACGGAATCAAGGAAGAAAATATATATGCCAATACCTTTGTATACGATGAGAATGACAATATTGTAGGTTTTGATAAAGCCAATGTATTGTGTCTGGACAAAGGGAAAATTCAACAGCTGAAAAATCTCAATCTGAAAGGTGATGTATATGTCATTGGCGACGGCTATACAGATTACGAGATTAAGGAAGCAGGCCTTGCCAACAAGTTTTATGCTTTTACCGAAAATGTAGAGCGTGATGCGGTAATTAAAAAAGCAGAGCACGTAGCGCCGAGTTTTGATGAGTTTCTGTACCAGAATAAACTACCTATGGCAATCTCTTATCCTAAAAACAGAATTAACGTTCTGATTCTGGAGAATATTCATCCGGAAGCATTCCGCAAATACAAAACAGAAGGCTACAAAGTAGAAGTAATCTCCAGTGCACTGGACGAAAACGAGCTTTGTGAAAAGATTCAGAATGTTTCTATTCTGTGCATACGTTCCAAGACCAATGTTACTGCCAAAGTTCTGGAACATGCCAATAAGCTGATAGCAATCGGCGCTTTCTGTATCGGAACCAATCAGATCGATCTGAAGGCATGTACCAAACGCGGTGTGGCCGTATTCAATGCCCCGTACAGCAATACCCGGAGTGTGGTGGAGCTTGCTATAGGACAAATCATCCTGCTTGCGCGTGGTATCGTAGATAAAAGTCTCGATATGCACAAGGGTGTATGGAATAAATCAGCGAAAAACAGCCACGAAATCCGGGGTAAAAAGCTTGGCATTATCGGATACGGCAATATAGGCAGTCAACTTTCCGTACTGGCTGAATCTATGGGTATGGATGTGTACTATTACGATATCGTTGAAAAGCTTTCACTGGGTAATGCAAAAAAATGCAATACCCTTAATGAGCTGCTGCACATCTCAGACGTAGTTACCCTTCATATTGACGGAAGAGCCTCCAATAAAAATCTTATCGGTAAGGAACAATTCCAGGAAATGAAAGAAGGGGTCATATTCCTTAACCTCAGCCGTGGTCATGTAGTGGAAATTTCTGCACTGGTAGAAGCGCTCAAATCAGGTAAAGTGCGGGGAGCTGCTGTTGACGTATTCCCTGAAGAGCCAAAATCAAACAATGACGAATTTGTCAGCGAGCTACGAGGCATTCCAAACGTAATACTGTCTCCGCATATCGGTGGCAGCACAGAAGAAGCGCAGTTTAACATCGCTGAGTTCGTACCTAATCGTGTTATTGATTATGTCAACTCCGGCAATACCTTCCAGAGCGTAAACTTTCCGAATCTGCAGCTTCCTCAGCTTACCCAGGCTCACCGTCTGATCCATTTGCATGAGAACGTTCCGGGAATTCTGGCAAGAATCAATAACGTCCTGGCGAGCCATAATATTAACATTCTCGGACAATATCTTAAAACCAACGAGCAGGTAGGCTATGTAATTACAGATATTGACACGCATTACGCCAAAGAGGTTATTAATGACCTAAAAGCGATACCCAACACCATCAAATTCAGAATTCTTTACTAGTGGCAACGAAAAAAACATATTTTACCCCCGGCCCTTCCGAGCTTTACCCTACGGTAACGCAACATATGCAAACTGCACTGGAAGATAAAATCGGGACTATCTCTCACAGAAGCAAGCAGTTTCAGGAATTGTATGCGCACACCACTACAGGGCTTAGAAAACTGCTTAACCTGCCGGACAATTTTCAGATACTGTTTCTTAGCTCCGCTACTGAAATCTGGGAAAGAATTATTCAGAACTGTGTTGAAAAAACTTCTTTTCATTGTGTAAACGGCTCTTTTTCCAAACGTTTCTACGAGTTCTCTGTAGAGTTGGGAAAAACAGCTTACAAAGCAGAAGTCCCGTTTGGAAAAGGTTTTGACCTCGCTTCTGTTGGTGCTATTCCTTCTGATACAGAAGCAGTATGTCTTACCCAGAATGAGACCAGCAGCGGAGTAAGCATGTCCGTCAGTGATATATCCGGCTTCAGGGAAAAGGCTCCCGATGCGCTTATTTTCGTTGACGCTGTATCCTCCCTGCCCTTTCCGGACTTTGATTATTCAAAAATTGACTCTGTATTTTTCAGTGTGCAGAAATGCTTTGGGCTCCCGGCCGGTCTGGGAGTTTGGATACTGAATGACCGTTGCATAGAAAAAGCCGCTCAGCTGGAAGCAAAAGGTGTTCGTACAGGTACCTATCATACAGTCGGATCAATGCTGGAAAAAGCGCTGGTCAACCAGACACCGGAAACTCCCAATGTAATGAATATTTTTCTTTTGGGGAAAATAGTGGAAGATATGCTGTCCAAAGGTATAGGAACCATAAGGGAAGAAACCGCTAGAAAAGCTGAAATGGTATACGAGTACCTGACAACAAGCAGCGTATTTAGTCCGGCAGTAGAAGAACCCGGTCACCGCTCCTTTACAACAATTGTCGCCAATACCTCTGTTTCCAGCGCTGAAGTCAATAAAGCTCTGGCCCCGTTTGACATGCAGGTGGGAAGCGGTTATAGCAAGTACAAAGATACTCAGATCCGTATTGCCAATTTCCCGACACATTCGGTAAGTCAAATGACAGAGCTGGTATCCAGGCTAAAAGAACTATTCGGATAAGCCATGGTATTGGAAACAGGAAATTCATACTCGGAAGTGTTTTCCTTTACACAGGCTGATGTAGAAAAATTTGCAGAAGTCTCCGGTGATGACAATCCTCTTCACCTGGACGAAACATATGCAGCCACCACTAATTTTAAAAAACCAATCATGCATGGTTTTCTGGGTGGCAGCATATTCTCAAAAATACTGGGTACACGCTTTCCGGGACCGGGAAGCGTGTACCTTAAACAGGTTCTTGAATTCAAGAGGCCAATGTATGCCGGCACCATATACGAAGCCATTGTTACCATTACAGAAATAAACCGTACCCGGCATACTGCAGTACTGGAAACCAAGGTAGTGGACAGGGAAAGCGGCAAAATTGCCATTTCAGGTGAAGCTGTAATTATGAATAGCGAGCGATTGTAGCCGAAACAATCCTTTTCAGACTAATGATCAGATACAATCCGAAAACGTGGAATCTCCTCCTGCTTTTCAAAGGTTCTATTATCAGACGACTTTGGGTAGGAATGCTTCTGCTTACCATTCTGACGGTTGTACTCTGCCTTCTCCAGATTAAATACGCCATAATCAATATTAAAATGAGTTCCGCGCTACCCGGCTATATGGGAGCGGCACTCGGTTTACTCCTCGTATTCAGAAACAATACAGCATATGACAAATGGTGGGAAGCCCGAAAAATCCTGGGCAGCCTGGTCAATGTAAGTCGTAGTATGGCTATTACTCTTACCAATATACTACCCGCCGACAATCAGGAAAAAAGTGATCTGGTCCGTCTTATACAGGGATTTTGCTTTGCTCTGAAAGAGCATTTGCGTGCCGGGGTAATCCTCGAAGAACTGAAAATGCTCAATCCGGCTGATTACGAAAAAATTTCGCTTGCTGTCAATAAGCCCAATGCCATTACAAACCTGATGATGGGCAAAATAAGCCTGCTGCACCATAACGGAAACCTCAATGATATGCAGCAGTTCCACCTCATCGGACAGGTCACGGAAATGGTTGATATTCTGGGAAAATGCGAACGTATCCGAAAAACTCCTATCCCTATCGCCTATGTCTTCCTTCTTAAATTCTTTATCATCATTTATGTATTAATCATCCCGTTCGGATTGATTGTTTCTATGGGCTGGTCCACCATACCCCTGGTCCTTTTTATATACTATATCATGATGAGCATTGTCCTTACTGCTGAAGAAATAGAAAACCCTTTTGGTCATGATCTGAACGATCTTCTTGTAGATGAAATATGTAAAAACATCGAAGCCAATGTAGAAGAAATAAGCAATACCCCTTCCGTTCGCTTCAATCCCTCCTCCTCTCCCAACGATTAAGCAGACAAGCTTATTTTCAATTAATTACATATTACATAATAATTATTTGAAAAATATTCAAATAATTTCTATAATAAACGCAACTTATATATTTTTGTGCTTCTTTAAGGTATTTCACTTTTAAACTAAAACAGTATTTATGAAAGTAACAGTTGTAGGTGCCGGTAATGTCGGTGCAACATGTGCAGATGTCTTAGCATATAGAGAAATTGTCAATGAAATTGTACTGGTAGATATAAAAGAAGGTCTTGCTGAAGGCAAGGCTCTGGATATCTGGCAGAAGGCCCCTATCACTCAGTATGATTCCAGAACCATAGGAGTAACCAACGATTATTCCAAAACGGCAAACTCTGATATCGTTGTTATTACCTCCGGTCTTCCGCGTAAGCCGGGTATGACCAGAGACGATCTTATCAGCACAAATGCCGGTATTGTTCAGACCGTTACTGAAAATGTTGTTAAATATTCTCCCAACTGTATTCTGATTATTGTTTCTAATCCGCTGGATGTAATGACCTATGCAGCACATCTTACTTCCAAGTTCCCAAGAAACAGAGTAATCGGTATGGCAGGTATTCTTGATACTGCACGTTACAGAGCATTTCTTGCCGAAGAGCTGGACATTTCTCCGAAAGAAATTCAGGCTATGCTTCTCGGCGGACATGGCGATACGATGGTTCCTCTTCCAAGATATACAACCGTTGGCGGTATTCCTGTTACCGAGCTTGTTGAAAAAGAAAAGCTTGATGCCATTATCGAAAGAACCAAATTTGGCGGTGGAGAGCTGGTAAAGCTAATGGGAACCTCCGCATGGTATGCTCCGGGAGCTGCTGCTGCTCAGATGGTAGAAGCTATCGCAAAAGACCAGAAGAAAGTTGTTCCTGTTTGTATCAAGCTGGAAGGTGAATACGGCATCAGCGATTGCTATCTGGGTGTACCGGTCGTCTTAGGTAAAAACGGAATCGAAAAAGTACTTGAGCTTAAGCTGAATGAAGAAGAAATGGAATTGCTGAAGACTTCCGAAAAACACGTAAAGGAAGTAATGAACGTTCTTGACAAGATGGAAGCAAAAGCTTAATTTCAGACTCAAAACAAAAACTGAAAAGAAGGCTGCCTTTTTAAGACAGCCTTCTTTTTTTGCTCCGGTCTCAGCTCATCAGCATACCAATCATCAGAAACGGCGGCAGTAAAAATATGGCAAGTCCGGAGAAAAGCATAAGCAGCAATATCAGCCACCATATAACCTGACGCATAAATCTCTCCATAATCCGGATCTCCTTAAATGATACTTTATCTGCAGACTGTTTATCATCAAAACTTGCTCCTGCACGAAATGAGCTATAAGGATATTACAATTAATTCACACTCTATGTTTTTATTTTACTAAAAACAAGTTTATTTTGGGCCAACATTGATTACCAACAGACTAGTGTTTTTTAATATTCAAATTAAAATCTGCCTATCAAATTGAAATACGCAAACATCACCAAGCTGAGCTGTATGCTGCTCATTGCTACAGGTATATTTTCCTGTATCAGGAGGGATTTTGATAAGGTCACCCTTGACCCCTGGGAACCCTCTCTGGCTGTTCCCTTGATTCATTCCACGCTGAAAATCAAAGATATTGCTACAAAAGTAGATATCGATAATCTTAATGTAATAGAAAATACCGATGGTATGTATACACTTATCTATCGGGATACTCTTTATAGTGATCCGGCGGAACGTATTATTTTGCTACCGGATCAGGCATATTCCCGCAGCTATGGTCTTACGCTGTCTGAAAACATAGCTGTGAATAGCGGAGAGCCTGTTACAAAAGAACACTCCGAAAATGAATCGTTCGACACGGAAAATTCGGAAGAACTAACTTCTATTATATTCAAAGAGGGTCGGCTAAACTGGTCACTGGCCTCGGAATTTCCGCATGATATGCTGATCAGATTTCAGATACCGAAACTTACACGAAACGGTATTCCGTATAGTGGTGAAGTAGTAATCGATGAAAGTTCAAACCGTAGCGCCAGTCTTTCTGAAGATCTGACAGGATATACAATGGATCTGACCGGCAATAATGGAACTCAAATCAATACATTTGACTGGGAAGTTGAGATAACTGTAACTTCAACCGGAAACTTCTCCATCGGAAACGAAGCCCTTCAGATAACAGCCGCGCTGACCAATTTGAAATATGCTCAACTCTACGGAAAATTTGGTACCATTGTGCTTCCTTCTTATTCCGGCATTGTCGGTATTGATATTTTTGATAACGAAGGTCAGGGACAGGTCATTTTTAATGATCCGAAAATCCGGATGAATGTTGAAAACACCTTCGGGGTGCCAATGGGTTTCGCTGTCAATGAACTACTGACACAAAACAATTCCGGACAAACAGTGCCGGTTAACAGTTCAGGCGCTCTTCTCATACCAGGTCCCAATCTGATAAACTACCCTGCTTCTCCCGGACAAAGGGCAGAAACCAGATATGTTCTGAACAATACAAACAGTAATATTGTGGACGCTTTTGCACCTGCGCCCAATCAGCTGAGATATAATATACGGCCTTCAATTTTATCAGATAACCGAACAAACTTCGTAGAAGATAAAAGTCAGTTCACAGCATATCTGGAAGCAGAGTTTCCAATGGACGGTATAGTAAAGATATACTCTTTACAGGATACTATCTACGATATCAGTCTTCCGGACGAAGACTACATCCAATCAGTATTGTTGAAAATTAAAACAGAAAACTCCATGCCTGTTGACCTGCATCTTCAGGGTTACTGGCTTGATGTAAACGGAGATATACTTGATTCGCTCATTATTCCGAATAAGAATATCGTCAACTCAGGAATCGTCAATCAAAACGGAGAAGTAATTCAGGCTTCTACCGAATACGTGGAAGTTCGTTATGACAGGGATCGCTACAATCAGATAAAAAATGCCGACCGGTTATTGCTCGATGGCAACATAATTACCACAGACCAGGGAAGCAGACCTGTCAAATTTTTCTCCCATAACGAATTAAAGCTGCAAATTTCAATACTTGTCAACGCTAAAGTCGAATTTGAATAAATGCTACGTAAATCATTTTATAGCCTGGTCCTGATTTTTGGCTGCCTGGCAGCAAAAGGTCAAAGTGAACTGACACTTGGACATTTATCCAGCGTATATCAGGCTTCTTATATCAATCCGGCAGCAATTCCGGATCATAAAGTAAGCTTTTCATTTCCCGGTCTCTCTTCTATCTATGCCGGTATCACTCACACTGGTTTCAGTTATTATGATATAGAGCGTGCCCGTGACACCATTAGCCTAACAAAACTGGCAGATAAGGTTCGCAAGCACAATTACGTATATTCCGGAGCCAACATTGAGCTGCTGCATTTGCGGATAAATGTGCGCAACAATTATTATATCTCTGCTCACATCAGAGAGCGGATAGATGAAAGGTTCGCATATCCCGGAGATCTGGTCAGGCTGGCTGTATACGGAAATGGTGCTTATCTGGGTCAGACGATTGACCTGTCCGGACTTTCCATACAGGCACAGCACTACCGCGAATACGCTATCGGATTTGCAAAAGAAGCGGATAAAAGTCCCGTAAGCTTTGGAGTACGGCTTAAACTGTTACAGGGGCTTGCCAATGTCAGTATGCGAAACAAAGAGCTTTCCATGAGAACCGATGCAGATATGTATTCGCTAAACGGCGGAGCTGATGGAGTATTGAATACTTCTCTGCCGGTTGATATAGAAGATGATTCGACCGACACAGATATTGACGTTACCAATTACCTGACCAATTTCCGTAATAAAGGTCTCGGACTTGATCTGGGAATGAGCTATAAAGTTACCGACCGGCTTACTGTGTCCGGAGCACTAAACAATATCGGATTTATCTCCTGGAAAACCAATGTGCGGAATTACAGGCTGGCCGGAGAAAGTACATTCAGCGGAATTGACATTTCTGACCAGCTGACTGAAGAAGATCCCGACATTAACTTTGAAAATTATCTTGATTCTCTTGGCAATAGCTTTGACTATACCAAAACCTCTGAAAGTTATACAACCTGGCTTATTCCCCAATTGTATCTGACCGCCGGATATTCGCTCGCACGAAAAACAGATGTATTCGGAACCGTATACCTTGAGAAATTTCGTCGTATCCGTCCGGCATTCTCAATTGCACTGAGTCAGAAAGTCGGCAAATTCCTGCAGGGAGTAGTCAGCTATTCCTATCAGTACGGAAGCTTTAAAAACATCGGACTTGGTCTGGTTGTAAAACCGGGCCCCATTCAGTTCTATCTGGCCGGCGACAACGTACTGGGGATAATCGACCCGCTTGGTGCGCGCTCTGTCAATGTCCGATTTGGTATCAATATAGTATTGGGCAAAAAAAGAAGTCCCTTAAAACAACCGACACCCGAAGACTTATAATTCAACATGCGTTATCTTTTAGTTTTATGTCTGTTTTTATGCCTTTATGCTTCTGGAACAAAGGCACAGAGTACATTTACTCCAGTCAATCTCGGTAAGTCAGTCAATACCGAATATAATGAGCTCTATCCTGTACTGTCTCCCGACGGGCAGACACTATACTTTGTAAGAGCAGACCATCCGGAAAACACTTATGGCACCAAAGGGAGTCAGGATATATGGATCTCCCGCTTAAATGATGATGGCACCTGGTCAGAAGCCATACATGCCGAGGCACCGTTTAATACTGCCCGGTATAATGCAGTACTTGCCATACCCGGCGAAGGCGATAACCTCTATATAAGCGGTACCTTTACTAAAAAGCTTCGCTGGAAAAACCGCGGAATTTCCATAGTACCGGTTCTGGGTCCTCATAGCTATGGCAATCCGAAAGCACTAAAAATCAAAGGATTTATAAAGAAAAACAAAGGATTATATACCCAGATAGGGCTGAACGGCAGTGAGGATGTCATGATTCTTTCCTTTTCTCCGAAGTGGGAAAGTGCTCAGAATGACCTGTACGTTTCCTTCAGGCAGAACAAGAAATGGTCAAAACCCAAAAAGATAAAATCATTGAGCTCCAAACGTATAGAACTCAGTCCTCAGCTTTCTAAAGATTCCGTCTCGCGTCGTCTGTATTTCACCACCCGAGACAATAACAGCAAGGAATTCAGTATCTGGGAAAGTAACCGGCTCGATGAGAAATTCAGGAAGTGGTCAATGCCAGTTCGTTTAGATAACTCGGTAAACGGACCTTTATTCGACGGATTTTTCAACCTCAATAAAAAAGGAAGCGTTGCCTATTTCTCTTCCAACCGGGAAGGCGGCGAAGGACAAGCAGACCTGTACAAAGTAAAACTATTTGAGGAAAATCCATATCTGGAACTGAAAGGTATTGTCCGCCATGCCCTGACAGATCAGCCTCTTCTGAAAGATACCCTGGTTCGTATATCCATCAATGGTGTACCTACTGATTCTATTGAAATAAATCAGCATAACGGCTCTTATCAGGTATTGCTCCCTCTCGGAAATCTTTATATTCTGCAGGCTGAAAAAGAGCATTATATATCATTTCCTGACACATTCGATCTGCGGCAACAGAAAGAATATTTAGCCCTGGAACGCGATCTCAAACTGAAACCCGTTCCATATGTAAAGTTTTATGGAAAAATCCGGGTAAAAGACGCTAAAGAAGCTACTGCTCTCCGCTATCCTCAGCTTTTGGTAAACGGCGAAAAAGCCGACTCTGCATCTATCGACAGTGCGGGCAATTATATTTTGTATCTCAACCACGGGAAAAACTATGTCGTAACTGCTCTTGCAGAAAACTATATCCCAGGCGAGGAAAGAATCAATCTCCGGTCGGTTCATGAATATGATGAAATCGGTCTGGATTTATTTGTTCAGGTCAAACCGGAACCCAAAAAACCGGAAGCACTTGTAACGGGAAAAATCATCAACAGCAAAACTCTGAAAGGTATCGATTCTACCGTCTCCGCTCAGATTCTGATCAACGACTTTCCGTTGCAGGGAGTCAGTATCAAAGATTCAGTATACAGTCTGAAGCTTCCTCTCGGAAGTGTATATGAATTGAAAGCGTCCGCAGACTACTTCTATCCTACTCTGGAAAAGATCGATCTTTCCGGTGAAAAAGATCAGGTTAAAATATTCAAGGACCTGTATATAGCTCCACTGGAAGTCGGATCTTCTGTAAAACTCGAAAATATTTTCTTTGAGACCGCTAAAGCAACCCTGATGAAAGAATCGTATGTTGAGCTTGACAGAGTTGCCCAGTTTATGAGGGATTACCCTTCTATCAAAATTGAGATAGCGGGATATACTGATAATGTCGGAAGCGTTGAAAGCAATAAAAAGCTGTCTCAGGAAAGAGCCAATGAAGTAGCTTCCTATCTTGTCTCGCAAGGTCTCTCTCAAGCCCGGATTACCCCCGTTGGCTATGGAATGGAAAATCCGATCGCTGACAACAATACTGCCGAAGGAAGACAGAAAAACAGACGAGTTGAATTTACTATTCTTGAGCGATGAGGTATTACTGACTTGTTAAGTCCTGATCTGCATAAAAAAGAGCCATTGATTTCTCAATGGCTCTTTTTTTTACCTTACCCGCTCAATCCTTTTATCGCGATACCCGGGAATTATTATCGGACAATAATGGCACGAACCGGAAGCTCCTTTACCGGATTATCCGGGTCATTAGAATAAATAGTAATCTTTTTGGCATCCTTACCGATAATATTGGTAGAGTTATAGATTACCTTTAGCCGCGTCTTAGTACCAGGTCTGATTTGTTTTTTTTCGACTTCCACACTGATGTATGAAGCATCGCTGAGAATTTTCCGGATAATCAGCTCATTCTTTCCTGTATTGCGGATTTCGATTTCCTTCATTGCCATATGCCCTGTCTGGATCGTATCATAAAGCACGGAAGTATGCGACAACTCCAGCTGAGGCAACCGGCTTTGCTCTCCTTTCAAAGAGTCCGGCATAACCATATCCGTAATCTCTGCTGTAATTTTAAGCTGTTTTTTAGGGGTATCCGGATCATCAGTAACCAGCATTATAACATCCGAAACCGGTCCGAATTCATTTTTTTTACTTCCATGACCAAGATAATGAAGGTGAATTTCGGTTACGGCGCCAGGCTCAAGTATTTTGGGTACTTCGGCTTTTATATGCTCAGGCCCTTCCACCCGGATCAGTCTGAGAGGAGTATTCAGGTGATTATACAGACTTATAGCCGTATTGACCGGAATATTATAAACTACCCGCCCGATATGAACCGGATTGCCGCTAAAGCTCAGATTTCCGGATTTATATTGAAACTCTTCCCTGATAGAATGCTGTCTGGAAACAACAAAACCTTTAAACTTGAGCTCGGTAGCAAGCTCCGGCTGGTTGAAAACAACCTGAATACTTTTTTCAAAGCTCCCCGGACGATTAGCCGGATTAAAGGCCGCAATAACATATCCTGTATCTCCCGGCATAATGGTATCCTGAGACCAGCCCGCTGAAGTACATCCGCAGGATGGCTTGACTTCCGTTACAGACAACGGAACAGTGTCTTTATTGACAAATGTAAATGTATGTTGTGCCAGGCCATCAAGCTCCCTGACCGGACCGAAATCAAACAATACCTCACTAAACTCGATCCGCTGGCTGAAACCAGTCAGAGCAATAAACATTAAACCAATAGCTGCGGATACTTTTAACAAATGCATTATGCGACTTTTTCTACTGTATTTTGACACTGCCCCGGATTGCAATTAATCCGGACGTTTAAATTAACTATCTATTCCGAAACGTTTATAAAATCCATATAATATTTTCTTTGTTCTGATTTTTCTCTTTTTTTGCCGTTGGAATTTAGAAATTATGGCAAGAATATTAACCGGAGTCCAGAGTTCCGGAAGACCCCACCTCGGGAATATACTGGGGGCTATACAGCCTGCGATCAGCCTTTCAAAAAGTCCGGAGCATGAGTCCCTGTTTTTTATAGCTGACCTGCATTCTCTTACTACTATAAAAGATGCGGAAGTTTTAAAAAGTAATATCTACTCAATTGCTGCGGCATGGCTTGCCTTTGGCTTTGATACAGACAATAATATCTTTTACCGCCAGTCACACATCCGGGAAGTAACGGAGCTCGCGTGGATATTATGTTGCAATACGCCCTATCCGATGCTGGCCAACGCACATTCCTTTAAAGATAAGTCTGAGCGGCTTTCTGATGTCAATGCAGGTTTGTTTACTTATCCTGTCCTGATGGCGGCAGATATCATTCTTTATGATGCAGAATTTGTTCCGGTCGGTAAAGATCAGCTGCAACATCTGGAAATCACCAGGGACATCGCCAACTCTTTCAACCATAAGTATGGAGATACATTTGTCCTTCCTCAGGCTAAAACGGATGAGCAGGTAATGACTATTCCCGGTATTGATGGTCAGAAAATGAGTAAATCATACAACAATACCATAGATATATTTCTGCCGGAAAAGCAATTGCGAAAAAATATCATGGCCATAAAAACCGATAGTACTCCCCTGGAAGAGCCAAAAGACCCCGCAAGCGATACAACATTTACTCTTTATAGTCTGCTTGCATCCGCTGAGCAGACAGAGGAAATGCGAACTAATTACCTGGCAGGCAACTATGGATACGGACATGCAAAACAGGCTCTTTATGAGCTCATTGTAGACAAATACGCAGAGCAGCGGAAAATATTTGACTTCTACATGACTAATCCTGCAGAGCTGGATGAACGTCTGGAAAAGGGAGCAGAAAAAGCCAGGGCTATCGCGTCCGAAGTACTGGCAAAAGTCAAAAGGAAAATCGGCCTGATCTGATATGGCATGCCGGCCCTGAGAAAATAGCAAAACAAAAGCGCTTTTACCGGATCAAAAGCGCTTTTGTTTTTATTTGTTCAGAATGTATACAGTCCGTTGCTTTCCGGAAGATGTCGAATAATCAAGTCTTATAAAACCGGCAAACCCTGCTTTTTCCTGATATTCGGTTATATCTTCCACACTTGGTATGTAGCATTCCAGTAAGCCATATTCACTGTCAAACCGCAAATGCTGCTCATCGGTATGCTCTGCATATGTTCTGAAGCCAAGCTTCGGAATATCTATAACCAGTTTCCCTTTTTCATTCAGACATCCGGCCAGGCGCTGCAGTGTCTGTATCTGTTCTTCTCTGCTGAAATCAATGATTCCGCTAAACATCCATAAGACGGTATCTGCTTTTTCCTCTAATTCAAGCTTTTTTACATCTGCATCCAGAATTTCCACTCTGTCAGCATAGTGCTTGCGAAGATATTCCAGGTAAGGCACAGCTTTCTCAACCGCTATCAGCTTTCCTTCAAAACCTTTATTAATGAAGAAATCAAGGCATCGCCCGAAACCAGCCCCTACCTCTACAATTGAATTGCTTCCATCAATATAGGGAAATACCAGCTCGAGATCTTTATGTGAACTAAAACCGCCAACCTCGGAAAGCTTTTTGAATGGTTCTACTCCGAGATTGTTGTAAAATTGAATATTCTTATCGTTCATTTATGATTACTTTCTCAAAAGAAAGCGTTTAGTACTGTTGAGAAGATGGCTTATTTTCGTGTAGCTGAAGGCGCCAGTATACAACGCTCCTGCTGGAGTTTGTATAATTCTTCCTCAATCATTAGCATGGATTTAATATTACTAAGCTCTTCCTTATACTGAGCTTTTAGCTGCCTGCGGCGGATCGCTTCCAGAAAACGCCGGATGTCCTCCCGTGTCTCCAGAATCAGCCCGGGAACTTCTGCCGGCTTATCAGACTCATCCTTAGCCACCATGGTAAAATAGGAAGTATTGGTATGCTTCACACTACGGTTTGTCACATTTTCTGCAAGTACCTTTATGCCAACCACCAGCGAAGTTTTGCCAACATAGATCACACTGGCTTTCAATGATACCAGATCACCGACTTCTACCGGCTGCACAAAATCAACACTGTCAACACTTACCGTAACACAGTACCTGCCGGCATGCTTGGCAGCACAGGCATACGCCACTTTATCCATAAGTGAAAGAATAATACCACCGTGAATCTTTCCTCCGAAATTGGCGTACGCAGGAATCATCAGTTCGGTCAGAGTAGTACGTGAATGGCTTACCGGCCTGAATTCAGTTTGTGTCATTTTTATTTATTTACCCTTCGGTTTAATTCTTCCCGAATAGCCGGCAGGTTATTGTACAACTCTTCATAGTTGCTGATTACAAAATAACGCTCCTGAAAGCTTCCTTTTACGTATGGCGTATCCATAATCTTTCCGATATGAAAATCATATTTGGGAACTCCCGCACTAATGGAATAAAGGGTTTCGGCCCGGGAAGATATCAGATGGGCTCCATAAATTCTCAGAGAATTATCAGATATTCTTAAACCAAACTGGATGGTATGCCAGTACATGCGCTTCAACAGCAACAATGCATGATCATTGCCAATATGCTCCAGTGCCATTTTGCCCAGTCCCTGCAGATAATAACAGTAATTGGGAATAGTAAGCAATGGTGTATGCCCGATTATATCATGGAACATATCGTATTCATCCTGCTCGGCAGCAACCTGATCCATATTCCTGAGCCATGTGCGGCATGGATATTTTTTATCAGCCAACATGGCAATAAACTCATTGTCAGGCACCATTTCTTCCATTGGGACTATTTCCCAGTCGGTAAAAGAATGGATGCGCTGATTTATTTCTTTAAAATCTGGAATATAATCGGATGGATAACCAATTCGCTTCAACCCCGTCAAAACAGCTTCGTCAGCTGATTCGGGGAGCATCTGAATAATACGGCTATACAAGCTGGTCCATACCTTCTGATCCTCACCGGAATACGTTCTTTTTGTCTGATTGGACATGTATACAGTTGATTTTTAACTTGTTTAAAAATAGAACTAAAGTAAAAATATAAAATTTAATCAAATATTTAAGCGTTCAAACTGAAATTTCCTGAGTCTCCATGAATACTTTCATTATCTGCTGATCCATGAATTTTACTGAGTTTCCGGAGATAATAAATTTACAGCCAAACTAATAAACCGTCTTTCTGCTCCGAATTAAATGACTTCGAAAAATCATAATTCTGATGATATCAGCCTGTAAAATAAGCATTCACCCGCCTTTCTCCATGTACGGTTTAGCGTTTCTCATTTCAAATCATTAAATTTACTCCGCAAATCCCTTAAGGTTTATCCTGATATGAAGAAAAAGTTATCCGCCTTTGATGCTTTTCTGGCTACTTCATTTGTCGTTATCTGCATCTGGCTGCTGACTTTGATCCCTATCAATGCCGATATTCTCAACCCCATAGAAAAAACCTTTTCAGATTTTGAATTGACAGATATATATTTCTCTCATATCAAAAAGAGTTCGGAAGTTGCTCCGGAAGTTGTTCTGATCAACATCGGTCATCTGCCGCGGGAAGGAATCGCAGAGATGATCAGTATTCTCAACGAATACTCTCCGAGAGTAATAGGACTGGATGCATTCTTTCGTCATAGAAAGTCTCCTTTCGGAGACTCGCTTTTGCTGGCATCTTTTCAGGAAGCAAATGCCATGGTGCTTGTATCCGAACTATATGAAAACGAGGATGCCCAACAAATCGACAGCATAGGATACTCACATCCGTATTTCATGCAGTACGCGAGCGCCGGATTTGCAGATATGCTGACCGAAGGCAAAGACGTCTTTAAAGTCTCCCGTAAATGCATTCCGTGGGAAATATTCAACGGAGATACCGTCTTATCATTTCCTGTTCAGCTGGCCATGCACTATGCCCCTGAAAAGGCCCGTGCCTTTATAAAACGAGGAAATCCCACCGAAGAAATTAACTACCAGGGCAACATAGTGACTCATGTAGATGGAGTAACGGAAAATTCCAAAAATGTTTTTTTCGCTATGGATGTTCATCAGGTATTTGACCGTGCTTTTGAACCGGAAGCCATTCGCGATAAAATAGTGATACTTGGATTTATGGGTTCTACATTTGGCGACCCTTCCTGGGAAGATAAGTTCTTTACACCTCTCAACGCCAATTATCTTGGCAAGACCAACCCGGACATGTTTGGAGTAGTGGCGCATGCCAACATTCTGGCCATGATTCTGAAGGGAGACTTTATTAATGACATTCCTTCATACATTGAAATACCAGTTTCTCTTATACTTATATTCTTAAACACCTGGCTATTCGGGTGGTTGTTTCTCAATCTTAAAGAATGGTGGGATGGTGTCAATATGCTGGTTGCTCTTCTTGAAGTGCTGATAATAACCAGTATTTCAATTGTTATTTTTCATCTGTTTAGTTATAAATTTGACATCTCATTTCTGGTAATCACATTGTTTCTATCCGGAAATATGATTGAATTTTATTTTGGATTAATCGTCAATTATTTCAGAAGGCGGAAGCTCCGTCAGCAACGAAGTAAAAAAACAGCAAACACTGATCAACTAAAAACAATAACCATTGACTAAATAATCATATGACAATCAGACGTATTCTTTTATTGTTTATTTTTGCGGCCTTCACAATCGGCGCAAATGCCCAGGATGAATTGTTTAAAGTACTGGCCTCTAACGGAGACAATAAGGTAACCAGCAATGGTTCTGTCTCCAAAGTAACTATTGGCCGTAACTTGTATTCTGCTGACAAAATACAGCTCGCTTCAAACGGATATCTCGGCCTGGTCCATAAGAGTGGCAAAACCATTGAGCTGAAGAAAGCCGGTACATACTCCATGAGCCAGCTTGCCAGAGAAGTAGATGCACAGAACCTTGGAGTCTGTAAAAAATATGTCGATTTTGTTGTTGGAGAAATGACTTCACAGGAAGAAGACATTAGCAAAAACAAGTATAAGTATATGGCAGTAACCGGATCGGTAGAGCGCCCGGCAAAACCGGTTATTCAAAGCTTTCTGCCCAAAGATGCCAACGTTCTGATCGAAGAAATAGAGCTTAGCTGGCTTCCTCTGGATGGTGAAAAAAGCTACAATGTCGTTTTAACCAACCTGTTTCAGGATACAGTTTTCTCTAAAAATGTCAATACGAATTCTGTAAAAATTGACCTGGCCAAACTGGATCTTTCCATAGATAAGATCTACAAATGGTCTGTTGAGGGAAGCAGCGGCAATACCGAGTTTAATCCCAGAGTCATAAGAGCGCTTGATGTAAATGAGCAGAAGTCTGTCATTGAGGAAATCAACGGTGTAAAAACAGAGCTGAAAGAAGAAAATGCCCTGAATAAGTTTATTCTGGCAACTGTATATGCGGACAAAGGATTGCTTATAGAAGCAATTGCCAACTATGAAAAGGCTATCAGGCTGGCTCCAGCTGTTGACAGCTACAAAATTGCCTATGGCCAGTTTCTCGAATCAAAAGAGCTTGCCAAAGCCAAAGAATAATCATTGAAAAAAAAGGTTGTCAGACATGACAGCCTTTTTTTGATTATTTAAGGCGTTTTTCCCAATCGTTGGCTTCTCTTTTTTTGTGCAACCGCTTACTTCTGATTTCTTCTGCCAGCCGCACATTCATTTCTCCTTTTGAGGTCCAGTGCCAGTCACCACAATCCATACACTGATATACATTTACCGGAGCGCTCGCTGCCGAATAATAGTTTCTCTCCCAGGAGTCAATTAGTGCGTCCTCGGCCATACCCTGATTACTATACGATTTTTTTCCGCTAATACATTGTTTCATAACCCCTTAATTAACCACGACAGAATATACAGTATTTTTCTGTAAAACCCGCGACAGCTATTATGTTTAATTATATGTACACAATTTCCAAATCTATTGACATCATTACCCTTTTTGATTATTATTGAACGATTTCCCAACCATTTCAGACATTCTGATGAACTTTACCAGACAACTTGATTTTCTGTCGTCTCTGGCAAAAAACAATAACAGAGAATGGTTTCTCAGCGAGCAGGATACCTATCTTGAGTGCCGCAGGCAATTTACGGAATTCATAAACAGACTCATTGAAGAAATCGGAGTATTTGACAGTACACTGGCAGGTCTGGAGGCCAAAAACTGTATTTTTCGTATCAACCGGGACCTTCGTTTCTCTAAGGACAAAACACCCTACAAAACCAATTTCAGCGCCTATCTGGCAAACGGAGGAAAAAAAAGCCCCAAAGCCGGTTATTATTTTCATCTGGAGCCCGGCAAATCATTTATTGCTGGAGGTATCTGGATGCCACCCAGTGATATTCTGCATAAAATCAGACAGGAAATAGACTATAATCAGGAAGAGTTTACTGAATTGACAGATTCTGACAGCTTTAAAAAATATTTTGGAACACTGGAAGGTGAACGTCTGAAGTCCGTTCCCAAAGGGTATTCTTCCGATCATCCGCTTATTGATACATTGCGTCTTAAAAGTTTTCTTATGTCAGCAGAGCTTCCGGACAAGAAGCTACAGGATAGTAAGGAAAAAGAGCTTATTAAACTTTTTGAAGCGATGCACCCGGTCAATCAGTTTATCAACCGTGTATTTGACGATGATGAGATTTCCGACTGAAAAATAAAAAAATCAGCGGACCAGATAACGTTCTGTAATCTTGTCTACCTCTACGGTATTGCCCGAACGTATATGAATAAGTACGATTCTGTCAATTACGACAAGATCACCGGAAACAATCTCAATATCCTCCTCTTCCGACAAATCAATCTCTGCCTGAGTCATTTCTGAAAACCACTTTTTCTGCCCTCTGTTATTAAGAATGTACATATCAAAAGATAAAATCTTGTACTTGTCATCCATACTTTTAAAAGAACCGTTCTTCAGCACGCCCAACTGACATTTTTTAGCAGCGGCAAGATTATCCTTTATTACTTTTACCACAAGATCAGGATCCGATGCTATAACATCCGGCCTTACTGTTTTAAATGAAAAAAACAGAACAGCAGCTGGAAGTATAATACCAAACAACAGGGCTTTTAAAGGCATAAACAGCAAAAGTATTTAGTTCAATAAGGTTTTTTTAACAATGAAGTTATTCTCTTCGAAATGACTACTGTCCGGCTCCTCATCAAAAAGTCCGTAAATACAGGATCCGCTTCCGGTCATTGAAGCATAAACCGCACCATAATTATACAATTTATTCTTAACATGGTCTAATACGGAATGGTTAAAAAAAAGATGCTTTTCGAAATCATTTTTTAACTGGTTTTTCCAGTTACATCTGTCACCTTCCAGCAAACCTTTTAGTGATTCCGAAGGAAGAGCCGGTTTGACAAGCGAATAGGCCTCCTGCGTGGAAATATGAATTCCGGGATATACTAAAATAATCCAGCTGCCGGCAAGACTAAGGCTTACCTCTTTAAACCGGTCTCCTTTTTCCACTGCTATCACCGGTTTGTTTCTCACAAAAAAAGCACAGTCGCTCCCCAAAGGACGTAAAAGCTCTTCCATATCATCATCACTGAGTTTCAGATCAAACAGCTGATTGAAAACTTTTACCGCAGATGCAGCATCTGAAGAACCACCGCCAAGCCCCGCCCCTATCGGGATAACCTTGTGCAGATGAATATGAACAGGAGGTATACCAAACCGGTGGTGCAGCTGCAGCCATACGTTCATACATAGATTCTGATCAGGGTTTCCGGGAATGGTCATTCCGCTGGAAGTAAAGCATAATTCCGAAGATGGTATGATCTCAAGAATATCGTTCCATTCCACCGGATAAAAACAAGATTCGATCGTATGAAAGCCATCGCTTCGTTTTTCCGTTATACGAAGACCGAGATTTATTTTGCAATTTGGAAAACTAATCATATAGTAAAATTATGGATAAAACGGTTTCGTTTTAACTGCCGGCGGAATTTAATCGTATAAAAGAACTAATACCCCATACATACCCAAATTACACAACAGATGAAACGCGTAGCTGACCTTTGCCTGGCCGTGCCATTAATCATTATTCTGCTGCCTCCGGCCCTTTTTATATTTTTGCTTCTCAGGATAGTATACGGAAAAGCATTATTCACACAATGGCGTATAGGCCTCGATGGTATACCATTTCGGTTATATAAGTTTAAAACCTTGTCAGACAACTTCAGTCTGCCTGAACAACAGCGTGTCACAAAAATCGGTCATTTCCTCCGCATGACCTCCCTCGACGAGCTTCCTCAATTGCTCAATATACTAAAAGGTGATATGAGTCTTGTAGGACCAAGACCTTTACTGGCCGAATACCTTCCGCTGCTTTCCGAACGGATTGCTCAAAGACACAGCATCAGACCAGGACTGACCGGATTGGTACAGATAAGCGGACGTAACGCATTAAGCTGGGAAAAACGTTTTGAGCTTGATCTGTATTATGTAAAGCACCGGTCCTGGCTTATGGATTGTAAAATTTTATTTGTTACTTTTCTGAAAATGTTTTACCCGAACAGAGAAGAATTTATAATACCAGAAAAGTATCAGGGCGAACTCACACATGAAAAATAAAATCTGGCTTTCCCCGCCTCATCTTACCGGTACAGAATTACAATATCTTGAACAGGCATTGGAGCAAAACTGGATTACCACTACCGGGCCTCAGGTTCAACAATTCGAAGAATGTCTGTGCAGGCTCTCCGGCGCTTCAAATGTACTGGCGACTTCCTCCGGCACTGCAGCCATCCATCTTGCATTGCTGACTGTCGGAGTAAAACCGGGTGATTATGTGCTATGTCCTGTCTTTACTTTTGCAGCTACGGCATTTCCGGTTTTATATTGTGGCGCTATTCCGGTTTTTATTGATTCCGAAAAGGATACATGGAATATGGACCCTTCTCTTCTTCTGAAGGCAATCAGACAACTGACAGAGCAAAACAAGAAGCCTGCCGCCATTATAGCTGTGGATATTTATGGCAATCCGGCGGACTATACAACCATACGTGCACTAGCCGATCATTACGGGATACCGCTTGTAGAAGATGCCGCTCAGGCATTTGGCTCTACGTATGAAAATAAAATATGCGGCACTGCCGGAGATCTTGGCATATACTCGTTCAATGGCAATAAAATCATCACCACAGGTGGTGGTGGCGCCTTATTGACTGCCTTACCGGAATTACATAAACAAGCTTCTTTACTGGCCAATCAATCCAATACGGGAACACATTATTATCTCCATCCGCAAGCTGGCTACAATTATCGTATGAGCAATGTGCTTGCCGCACTGGGTATCGCACAAACGAGTGTTTTGGCTGAACGGGTGAAGCAGAAAAAAAGAATCTTTGAAAAATACAGCTGCCTGATTCAAAAAGATACTGTAGCCCAGCAAGAATTGCCTACAGCTTCCTCCAACCGCTGGTTAAGCTGTTTCTTGTTCGAAGATCAGGCTGAGCGAGACAAAGTCTTTTACGCTCTTTCTTCATCAGGTATTGACAGCCGGTTCCTTATGAATCCTCTTCACCGGCAACCCGTTTTTTCCGGATATCCCTCCTATTTAAACGGCATCTCCGACGATCTTTTTTCGAGAGGGCTCTGCCTACCCTCTGGTACTGCCCTGACAGATGAGACTATCAATTATATATGCTCACTTATTAATTCCGCCTGAATTATCCCCGCCGGTCTCTCAAAAATATCCCTCCGCTTTAATTTTCTGCTTTAAATCCATACGATTAAGCACTTTGTATAGACCGATCTGTACCTGTTATGACTCTTCCAGGCACTCTGCCAGTACTTTTCCACAATCAGATAAAAGTTCTCCCAAGCCATAGGGG
Organism: Bacteroidota bacterium; assembly: GCA_023392125.1. Classification (GTDB taxonomy): domain Bacteria; phylum Bacteroidota; class Bacteroidia; order Cytophagales; family Cytophagaceae; genus SpSt-227. The sequence continues at coordinate 97,423 of JAEVZS010000002.1, read as the reverse complement.
TATATAACTCAAAAAATGTCCTGTTCATACATAATCTGCATGAGATGAGCCAATCCCGGAAAAAACATATGATTACTGGTGGTTATGACTTCATCACATGCTCAGCCGAATGATGAACCAATATATCGATATGAATATCCTGATTTTTGAAGAGGAAGCGGAAAGCAGCAAACAGCTTAGCCATTTAATTAAAGCACTACGCCCGCAATACTCAATTTCGGCAGTACTGCCATCTGTGGCAGCAGGTATTGACTACTTTCGGAAAAATCCCACACCGGATCTGGCTTTCATGAACATCCATCTGGCAGATGACTCCTGTTTCCGATTTTTTGAGCGTACTACCCATACATTTCCGGTAATATTTACTACAGCTTATAATCCATGCGCATTACGGGCTTTCAAAGTAAACAGTATTGACCATCTGATAAAACCGATTGACAGAAGAGAGTTAGAAACCTGTATAAAAAGAATTGAGAAACAGGCGCATAATGAAAGCTATCTGGAACAGATCGTTGATTTCGCCGAGCATCTTGTGCAAAAACAGAATCAGCGTTTTTCAGCCCGGGTCGGAGACCAGCTGGTTTTTGTAAAACCCCGGGAGATCGCCTATATCTGTTCATCGGAGAGCAGTACCTGGGCAGTGCGCTCATCCGGAAGCAAAATTCCCCTCGATTATTCATTGGATCAGCTGGAAAAATTACTTGATCCCTCCGATTTTTTCAGAGTCAACCAAAAATACATTGTACATCTGGATGCTATCCAGAAAATAGAATCCTGTTCCGGCAATGGTTTTGCCTTAACTATAGTGCCGAAAGGCAACAATCCGGTCATTGTGAGCAAAGAAAAAGCCAGTCATTTTATAGTCTGGCTTGACGAGAATTAATCGGGCTTCTCATTTTTAGCGGGCATAGAATATGACAGCCGGTAATCATACGAGTGCAAAAATTGTCCTGTTCAGCTATCTTTTTGGCCAGGTCAGCAAACTTCTGTCCCCGGCTTTCTCTGGATTTCATTTCTTTACATACAGATACAAGAAAAGAAAAAGTATGTAGTTCCCTGCCCCCTAAAAAAAACTCCCGAATCTCAGAATACAGATAGGGGTATTGGCAATATAAACTGTCTAAATAAATGAGAGCAAACATTACTTTATATATCATTTTATGTCCATTCATACACATAACAGATATACCTGTTATCTGATCGCATTCATACTTCTGTTTAATGTTGGCTTTACATTCAGGACAGCTGAAAAAGATGACCTGCTGGTATATGATATTACGTTCAATGATAAAAAGATCGGGTTTCTGGAAGTCAGACGAAGAATGGCAAACGAACTCTGGCATTACTCCTTTATAAGCAGAGTTCACTACAACCTACCCATTAAAAATCTGGACATCCGGTTTGATATCGAGAGTACTTTTTCAGACAATCATCTGATTCGTTCATCATCAAATGAAAGAATCAACAATGAAATCCGATCCAGCTGTCTGGTAAACAAATCTGAAAGCGGTTACAGGATTGTCAGTGACAAAAATACCTACCTGCTCGACAGCAGCCATATTTCATACAGCCTTACTATGCTCTATTATAACAAGCCCGAACGAAACAGGCATGTATTTTCGGAAAGATATGGCCGATACCTTCCCCTTCATCGGGTAAATGAAGATAAATACATGCTCATTTTGCCAGGTGGCAGTAAAAACTTCTATACGTATTCGGGGGGAATATGCAAGATAGTAGATGCTGCTGTTCCATTTGGGAAACTTCAATTCAAATTACAATAAATCAATTCAAAAAAATAATACTATGAGCCATGCAATGAAAACTACCGGAAAGCCATCCAATTCGGGCAGTAAGCAATTGTTTTCCAATCCTGTTTTAGAAAAACTTACCCGTACCCATATCGCAGTACCGGTAAGCATATTTGTAGTCTTTTCCTTATTTCTGCTCGGCCTTGCCTATAAAATGGCAGACCTCCCTCCTGCTACCATAATCCTCTTGTTTGGTACCGGACTGCTTGTCTTTACACTAACCGAGTATCTGATGCATCGCTTTATTTATCATATGAAAGCAGGAGGTCCCCGATTACGTCGCCTGCAATATCTGATGCATGGTGTTCATCACGATTACCCCAAAGACAAAAGCCGGCTGGCTATGCCCCCGGTTGTATCAATTATTGTAGCAGCTTTCCTGCTGGGCAGCACCTACCTGCTTCTGGGTGAATTTACCTTCGCATTTCTGCCCGGCTTCATTTTGGGGTATTCCGCATACTTGTTCGTGCATTACATTGTTCACGCATATCGGCCTCCCCAGAACAGCTTCCGGACATTATGGATTCATCACAGCATTCATCATTATAAAGACGCCGGACGTGCATTTGGAGTATCTTCACCACTCTGGGATTATGTATTCGGCACCATGCCTGAAAAAACGAAGAAATAACGAGTATCCCGATATCAATCTCCAATGCTCCCCTGCCCTGTCAGCGAGGGGAGCCTCCTTTCTTCATAGCTGGATAATAGTTATTTATCATACACCGGACAGTCATTCAGATTTACCGCCTGTCGGAAAGTCTCTGACATTTTTTCGGATCCGGCTTGAAAAAAAGATTTATCCTAAATAATTTTAGCTGCATCGCCAAGCAGATTCTTAATTTTCAGGCATCATTACGCCTAAATAAAAAATGGTCTGACTTTTGATATCAGGCCATTCACAAATGCAGAGTTAATGGCCCGGTATTTTGTCCCGGATCACTACTTTTTATATTTCAACGATTTTAGTAAATGAATTTATGAACGCGACAGAAACAGGAATTGACATTAGAGAAATTAATGAAAAAATAGCCAGGGAAAGTGCGTTTATCGACCTTCTCCGAATGGAAATGAACAAGGTCATAGTCGGACAGGAAAAACTGTCTGAACGGTTGATCATTGCCTTGCTGGCTAATGGTCATATTTTACTCGAAGGCGTCCCTGGCTTAGCCAAAACACTGGCAATAAATACCCTGGCAACAGCCATTGATGTCGATTTTAGCCGTATACAGTTCACTCCCGATCTGCTTCCGGCAGACCTGATCGGTACTATGGTATATAGTCAGCGAAATGAGGAATTTACGCTTCGCAAAGGGCCGATTTTTTCCAACTTTATCCTGGCCGACGAAATAAACCGCGCCCCGGCTAAAGTACAAAGTGCACTGCTTGAAGTAATGCAGGAACGACAAGTAACTATTGGTGATACCAGCTACCGGATGGAAGAGCCTTTTCTGGTACTGGCAACTCAGAACCCTGTCGAGCAGGAAGGTACCTATCCTCTTCCGGAAGCTCAGGTAGACCGTTTTATGCTGAAAGTGATCATTGATTATCCTAAAAAAGAGGAAGAAAAACGCATCATACGTCAGAATATCGGTAAGCAGAGACCTTTCGCTTCACCAGTAGTAAAACCTCAGGATATCATAAATGCCCGCAATCTGGTGACTGAAATATATCTGGATGAAAAAATCGAGAATTATATCGTTGATCTGGTATTTGCAACCCGCGATCCGGAAGGTGCAGGACTTGGCTCTGTCAAAAACTACATCAGTTTCGGAGCCTCTCCGCGTGCCAGCATAAGTCTCGCTATTGCAGCCAGAGCATATGCCTTCATCCATCACCGCGGTTATGTGATTCCGGAAGATGTCCGGGAAGTATGCCATGACGTGCTTCGCCACCGGATTGGTCTTAGCTACGAGGCTGAGGCGGACAATGTAACGACTCAGCATATTATCACTGAAATACTCAATAAAGTAGAAGTTCCATAAACCTTTTTTACAGACAACGGAAGAAGCATGCAGACATCTGAATTGTTAAAGAAGGTTCGCGCTATCGAAATAAAAACCAAAGGCCTTTCAACCAATATTTTTGCCGGAGAGTATCACAGTGCTTTCAAAGGGCGCGGCATGGCCTTTAGTGAGGTCAGAGAATATCAGCCCGGTGATGATATCCGGACAATAGACTGGAAAGTTACCGCCCGTTTCAATCATCCGTATATTAAAATTTTCGAAGAAGAGCGTGAGCTGACCCTCATGTTACTGATCGATGTAAGCGCGTCCGGTGTGTATGGCGGAAACTATGGCCTGAAAAAAGAACGGATAACAGAAATCGCGGCTGTTTTGGCATTTTCTGCCATACAGAACAATGATAAAATCGGAGCCATCCTGTTTAGCGGGAAAATTGAAAAGTTTATTCCTCCCAAAAAAGGACGGAGCCATGTGCTCACACTAATTCGCGAACTTCTTAATTTTGAACCGGAGCAAAAAGACACCGATATTTCCGAAACGTTAGGATACTTTGTGAACGTCATCAAAAAACGTTGTACGGCCTTTTTGATTTCTGACTTTATGGATCATCAGAGTATAGAGCAGTCGTTACGGTTTGCCAGAAACAAACATGATCTGATCGGACTGCGGGTCTATGATCCTCTGGAAGAAGAGCTTCCCAATCTTGGTATCGTCCGGATGCTCGATGCCGAAAGCGGCCAGGAACTGTATGTTGATACAGCGAGCAAAGCTGTACGGGAACAGTTTGGTAAACATCGTAAAGAGCAGGCTGCACGGACTAAAAGCCTGTTCCGTAAAGCAGGAATCGACTATACGGAAATCCGTACCGATCAATCCTATGTTAACCCACTGATTATGCTGTTTAAAAACCGATGATGAAGAATATATTGATTTTTGGACTGCTGCCTCTGCTGATATTTTCCTTTCCCGGTTATACTCAGCCCTCCCGGGTTGAAGCAATTCCTGACCGGGATACCATTCGTATCGGCGAACAGACAATCATACAGCTCCGGGCTTCGGTCAATACTGGTTTCTTTTGCATAATGCCAACATTGGGAGACACGCTTACTTCTGCCATAGAAGTCATTGAGCAAAGCGAAACTGACTCTATTCAGAAGAAAGATATACGCGACTATATTCGTCAGTTAACCATTACATCCTTTGACACAGGCGCTCATACTATTCCGGCATTTAAATTTATCATATATGACAGTCTTACCAGAGATACATTGCAGAGTCAGCCGGTTTCCTTTTATGTTCAGGATGTTGCAGTGGATACGGCACAGGCACCCAAAGATATAAAGCCTGTTACTATCATACCGGCACCTATTCTACCCGGCAATTACAAATGGATGTGGTGGCTTCTGTTGCTTGTTCCGGTTACAGCTCTTGTATGGTATCTGCTGTATCGCAGAAAACAGCCCCGACAGACACCTGTACCCTCCGCTCCTGTCATACCTGCTCATATTGTTGCACTCGAAGCATTACAAAAACTGGATAGTGAAAAGCTCTGGCAAAAAAACCAGCACAAAGCGTATCATAGCACCCTGACTGACATTGTCAGACGGTACATCGAAGTCCGGTTCAATATTCCTGCTCTCGAACAAACTTCCGGCGCCATCCTGGCAATGCTGAAATATTCTCCGGCCGGCACAGATAAGCAGCTGTATGAAAACCTCGGGCAACTACTGCGGCTTGCCGATGCGGTCAAGTTCGCTAAATACATACCGCTGGCACCTGAAAATGAGCAAAGCATGAACAGTGCCCGGCAGTTTATTGAGCGCACTTCTCATGATCAATCAAAAAAGGAGACTGAATGATGAATGATATAGCATTTAAGAATCCTGAATATTTCTATCTGTTTATCGGCCTTATACCCCTTATCATATGGTATATAGTGCGGCAGCGACGGATTTATCCTGCTTATACCGTCTCCGGCACAAGTGTATTCAGGGATATCAAACCCGGATTTCGTGTTTATTTGCGCCATATACCGTTTGTACTTCGGATACTTGCACTCTCCTGCCTTATTGTAGCTCTTTGCCGTCCTCAGACATTTGACAGCTGGAAAGATTCTTCTGTAGAGGGTATAGATATCATTATTTCACAGGATGTGTCCATCAGTATGCTGGCCACAGATTTCAAACCCGATCGCCTGCAGGTTTCTAAAGAAGTAGCCAAAGAGTTTGTCCGCAAACGACCATACGATCGTATCGGGCTGGTCATATTTGCAGGAGAAAGTCTTACTCAGTGTCCACTTACAACTGATCATGCCAATCTGAATCAGTTGATGGACCAGATCGAACCCAAACTGCTGAAAGATGGTACCGGTATAGGCATGGGACTTGCTACAGCCGTTAACCGGCTGAGAAAAAGCGATGCGGCCAGCAGGATTGTCATTTTGCTCACAGACGGAGTCAATAATCAGGGCTCTGTCTCACCACGTACGGCAGCTGAGCTTGCACAGGCAGAAGGAGTTAAAGTATATACTGTAGGAGTCGGCACCGATCAGGCAACCGTAATGACCCCCTATGGCCCTATAAAAGCCGAGCTTGATGAGCGTATGCTCAGGGAAATTGCCACACAGACTGGCGGAAAATACTTTCGTGCCAAAGACAAAAATGCCTTGAGCGGTATTTATGATGAGATTGACCGGCTGGAAAAAACCAAGCTGGACGTTACTGAGTACCAAAACAGTACCGAAGAGTTTTATCCGCTGGCTATTATTGCGCTGGCACTTTTGCTTATTGAAGTTTTTCTGAGAAACACTTTTTTGGCTATACTTTCATAGAAAGACATGGAAAACTGGAAATTTGAATATACGGAGGCGTTCTGGGTATTACTGATAATCCCGGTATTGCTGCTTCTTTTCATCCTTCGTAATTACTGTAGAAAAAAAACATACAGACTTCTCGGACCTGAGCATATACGTCAACAGCTCTTTGCTGCTTCATCGCCGGGCAGCCTGATATGGAAAAATATAATCATACTGATCGGGCTGGTTTTTCTTATTATAGCCATTGCCAACCCTCAGACCGGTGCCCGCATGGACAAGGTGAAAGTAAAAGGAGCTGAAGTAATTATCGCTCTTGATATTTCCAACAGTATGAAAGCGGAGGATATAAGCCCAAGCCGGCTTGAAAAAGCCCGTCAGGAAATCATTCAGCTTTTGAGCAAAATCCGTGGTGACCGTGTCGGATTAATCATTTTTGCCGGTAAGTCATTTTATCCCGTACCACTGACGACAGACTATGCCGTTATTAAAATGTATCTCCGAGGCATCGATACGGACATTATCAGCACTCAGGGAACAGATATCGGCGGAGCGCTCAAAATGGCAATGAAGTCCTTTTCTGAGGACAAAAAAAGCGATAAGGCAATAATCCTCATAACTGATGGCGAGAATCACGAAGAAAATGCTGTGGACATAGCCAGACAGGCAGCAGAAGCCGGCATATCCGTTCATACAATCGGGCTTGGAAGAAAAGAAGGAGTGCCTATTCCGACAGTCAATCGCTACGGGAAAAAAGAGTTTCGTAAAGACAGGCAGGGCAATGTGGTCGTTTCCCGCCTTAATGAACAATTGCTGAACGAAATAGCAGCTGCCGGCAAGGGCAGCTTTGTGCTGGCCAATAACTACGGCATTGGTCTGGACAGAATATACGAGCAGCTAAAAGGCATGGAAAAGACTGAGTTTAAGGAAAAAATGGTCATTGATTATGAAGATGATTATCAGCTTTATTTGCTTATTGCTCTGGCGTTACTTGTTATTGAACTCATGATTTTACCCAGAAAGAATAAATTTCTGGCACGTTTTAAATTATCCGATGCTCAGATATGAAAAAGCTTTTGATCATAATAGCGGCACTATCAGGACTGGTGTATCACGGTTATGCACAGGATGAATACAGGCATTTAAAAAAAGGGAATGAACTATATGAAAAAGGAGTTTATCCGGAAGCAGTCAGGGAATATAGTCTTGCAAGTGACCTAAATCACGGATCTTTTGAGGCTGCGTTCAACCAGGGCAATGCATGGTACAGACAGGACAGCCTTGAAAAAGCAGCCAGCCAGTTTCAGCTGGCTGCCAACCTCGCCAGAGAAACGGCACAGGAAGCTATGGCATGGCATAACCTAGGCAATACCTATCTACAACAGAAAAACTACAAGCAAAGTATCGATGCCTATAAGCAGGCTCTGAGAAAAAACCCTCAGGATGACGATACCAGATACAATCTGGCTTATGCCCGAAAAATGCTGGAAGATCAGCAAAACCAGCAGGATAAACAGAATAAAGATAATAAGGAAAACAAGGACGATAACAAGCAAAATCAAAACGACGACAAGTCAAAAGATGACCAGAAGCAGGAGAATAAGCAGCAAAAAAACAGTAAGGAACAGGAGCAGAAACAGTCAGATGAGCAGAACGGACAAAAGGACAAAAGCGATCCGGGAAAAGAACAAAACCAGCAGCAGCCCAATACAGGCAAAGGCTCAATGAGTCGCGAGGATGCGGAACGATTACTTAATGCACTTGAACAGGATGAAGAACAGCTCAGAAAAAATATTCGCCTTAAGGAAGAAAAATCAGAACCCAAACACATCGAAAAAAACTGGTAATATGAAGCATCTTCTGTCTATATTTTTCCTGCTGACGACCGCAATGCTGCACGGTCAGGATGTTGTGTTTTCCGGTCAGGCTCCCAAATCGGTGCGAACGAATGAGCGGTTTTATCTGACCTATGAGGTAAACAAAGAAGGGAAAGACTTTAAAGGAGCAGACATGAGTGAATTTTCTGTGCTCAACGGACCCTCCAAAAGCACAAGCAGCTCGATCAGCATCATTAATGGCCGGATGCAGCAATCAGTATCCATTCGGTACTCCTATGTTCTCGAATCAAAAAAGGCCGGGAAGTTTACCATCGCTCCTGCCAGCATTACAGTTGACGGAAAGCACTATACATCCAATCCTGTAACCATTGAAGTAGTCGCAGACAATGCTTCTGCTTCCGGCAATGACCGGCAGGAAAATGCTCCGGGCATTTCAGATAAGGATCTTTTTGTTCGTATTTCCGTTGACAAAAAATCAGTTTACAAAGGAGAAGCCCTGGTCGCTACGGTAAAACTTTATACCAGAGTCCAGTTGCAACAGTTAAGCGATGTCAAAATTCCCCAGTTTGACGGTTTCTGGCGCGAAAATATAGAACGCAAAGACAACGTAGTTAACTGGGAAAAAGAAAATGTTGACGGGCAGTTGTACAATGTCGGTGTCCTGTCTGAATTTGTGCTGATACCTCAAAAGTCCGGAAGCGTTACAATTGATCCTATTGACCTGGAAGTGGTAGCCATTCAGGAGGTACGCCAGAAACAACGGGGACGTAATTTCTTTAACGATCCGTTTTTTGATGATTTCTTCGAGCATACCAGCTATCAGCGGGTTAACAAAACACTGAAAAGTCCGCCTGTAAAAATTTCGGTAAAAGACATTCCCGCAGAAACAGATATCGTTGGCCACTTGAAACTACAGTCAGAAATCAGTAAAACAGAGGTTAATGCCAATGAATCCGTTTCATTAAAACTAAAGCTCACCGGTAAAGGTAATCTTAAAACCGGCAATCCGTTTCGCATCAGTTTTCCGATAGATTTTGAAGTCTTTGATCCGGAAATAACCCAGAATATAAAGGTTACCGGCAATGGAGTTTCCGGCAGCAAAACCGTTGAATATATCCTCATCCCCCGTCATGCAGGTAATTATACCATCCCTTCTATCGAACTTAATTGTTTCAATCCGACAACCGGAAAGCTTGAAAAACTACGTAGTGAATCCTATGAAATCACCGTACAAAAAGGCGCTCAGTCCGCAACTACCAGTGGCATTGATTACTCTGGCAACCGGTCTGATATCAAAGTCATAGGAAATGATATCCGGTATATAAAGACCAATGACTATTCATTAAGCACCAATCAGGAAATATGGTTTGGAAGCATCTCTTTTTACATCAGCTATTTAACAGGAATCGTTGGCTTTGCTGCTCTTTTTATTTTTACCAGGAAAAAACGAAAGCAATCACTTGATCGTATCGGAAGCAAGAAACGTAAGGCAGGAGCTCTGGCCAGAAAAAGGCTTAAAGCAGCAGAAAAAGCGCTTCATGAAAATCAAAGAACCATCTATTATCAGGAGCTGCTCAAAGCGTTATGGACGTATCTGGCGGACAAGCTAAACCTTAAAACTGCCGACTTGTCCAAGGATAAAATAAGAAAAGCCCTGTCTGAACAAAAAGTTAGTGATGACACTATTACACAGCTCATACAGCTAATGGAAAAATGTGAAATGGCACAATATGCTCCGATTGGCAGAGATACGCCTTTGTCCGAAGAACACGAAGCCGGAATTAAAATAATAAGCACACTGGAAGAAGAAATAAAATCATAATATGAGAACGCTATTATTCATCATTGGTTTTTGTTTTTCGGGTCTGTATACAGCTGCACAGGTTTCCGACCAGTCACTGATCGAATCGGGAAAGCATGCCTATGCCGAAGGAAATTTTCCGGCGGCGCTTGAACATTTCAGAGCACTTGATGATAAAGGGTATCATTCATTCGAGCTCTATTATAATATCGGGAATACCTATTTCAAGCTGAATAATATTCCATCCGCCATTCTTTATTATGAAAGAGCCAAACGACTTAATCCGCATGATGAAGATCTGCTGTTTAATCTGGAACTGGCCAACTCAAAGATCGCGGACGAAGTCGAAGCACTCAATCAGGGTCAGTTCTGGGAAAATTTTCTCCGGCAATTGGCCGTTGATTCATGGGCTATTCTGAGTATTGCTTTTTTCTTTCTTTTTCTGTTAACTCTTTTTCTTTTTATCTATCTCCGCCAGGCAGCCTCAAAGCGTTTGTTTATGGGGATGTCAGCCATTTGCCTGTTTCTCTCATTTATTATGTTTTTTATGGCCTGGCAAAGCCGGAAAGAACTGTATGACCGGAATTACGGGATTGTATTTGATCCGAGTATTACAGTGACAAGCGCCCCGGGAGATGCAGGCAATAAGCTGTTTGTTATACATGAAGGCCTGAAAGTTGAATTGCTGCAGCATAATGGTCCGTATAGTAAAATCAAATTGCCCAACGGCCATATTGGCTGGATTCCGGCAGAATCGATCGAAAGAATATAATCCAGAATACACAGGAATTACCTGCTCTCACAGAAAAATTCCTTGTGTGACCAACAATTCGCAAATTACGGACCGGTATTTGCCGCTATTTTATTATCATTGGATAGTATTTCTACCAGAAAGATTATCCGGTAGTATCCGATATATTTAAAAATTTATTATCAGTATGAAAAAGTTATTTTTATTAGCCGGTGCCATTTTTACATTAAACGGCGCCTTTGCCCAGTTTACACTGCCTGCCCTTCCCTATGACTACAATGCTCTTGAACCGAACTTTGATGCCCAGACAATGGAAATACATCATTCCAGGCATCATGCAGGCTATGTAACCAATCTCAACAAAGCAATCGAAACAGATCCCAAGCTAAAGGATAAATCCCTTGATGATCTGCTGAAAAATGCCGGCGCCTATGGTCCTGCAGTCAGAAACAATGCCGGCGGGCATTATAATCATACCCTTTTCTGGACCATATTTACCCCTAATGGCGGTGGACAGCCTCAGGGAAAACTGGCTGATGCCATAAACAAATCCTTCGGCTCTTTCGACAATTTTAAAACCCAGTTTAGCGACTCTGCCAAAACACGGTTTGGCTCCGGCTGGGCGTGGCTTGTTGTAACAAACGAGGGCAAGCTTCAGATCACCACCTCTGCAAATCAGGATAATCCCCTGATGGATCTGGCACCTGTAAAAGGTACGCCTGTACTAGGGCTGGATGTATGGGAACATGCTTATTATCTGAAATATCAGAATAAGCGACCTGATTACATCAATGCATTCTGGAATATCGTAAACTGGAATGAGGTTTCTCAACGATTCGATAAAGCGAAAAGTAAAAAATAAATCCGACAGGGCTGTCCGCAAGGGCAGCCTTTTTCATTTGACAATTTCCCTGCCGAAGCGCCGGTTATTTTTTTTGAAATATTACTGATAAAAAAACAGGAAGCAGGTAAACCTGCCTCCTGAGAATAAAGCACAATCAGTAGTAAAGCAATACTATTGAGATATGATTATCTGTCTCGTATAAATGGCATCTTCCGTCTGCATCTGAAGTATATACATACCTGCAGAAAGATGAGGACACATTCAGGCTGATCTCCATAGCATTATTACCACGCGCATCCAGCTGTGTGCTGATATAAATTGCTACTATATATACCGACCTCGTGTAAGAGATACCCTTCAACAATGATCCCGGAAACAAAACAGGCCGTCTCTTCAACGGCCTGCACATACACACTTTTTGCTTTTATAACGCCCAGTCTAAAGTATTCATTTTTATTGATCGTTCCATCATTTACAGGAATACTCGTCTAATCAAGGTTATCACACATAAAACTTACTCAGTATCAACTTTACTTACAGAGTGATCGGGCACATTTGATATTATAAACTTACCGCCATTTCTTTTCTTTTTCTCAAGATACATACAATAGAACATTCCAAACCAGCCAAATACAAACCCCAACACCACTGCGTCTCTAAGTAAGCGTGGAGAGCTTGGTTTTTTAAATTTTGTAAAGCCCGCTATTACATCGAAATTATTTAAAAGAGCAATCCTTTCTTTCATCAAGAATTTCTCATAATGCACACTGATAACTTTTTTATATGTTTCGATCGGATCCAAACCAGAGGAGATCAAGCCTACGCTTGCCTTTTTTACGATAGTATCCAAATCTGACAAATCCCTTTCCATTTTAACAGAAAAATCCTTTAAAATTTCATTTCTGACAGATTTTCGCTTCAAGGCATATTCATTATTCTCAAGATAGCTAATCAGGCTGGCCTGAAGAGTATCCAATATGGAATTATCATAGACTACCACCTGAATAGAAAACGGACTACCAATCATCGTGTCTTTTGGAGCAACGGACTGATATTTAATATAACTTATCGATTTTATTTTTTTTGTTATATCTAACGATAGCTTTAATTTTTCCGAAAGTACATCATAGTTTTTCTCTCGCGAAAGCTCATGTAAAGTTTCAACCAGAGATCCACAAAATTCATCACTAAGAAGATTGCTGACCAATATAAGGCTGGTCTTATATTTATGTTGTTCAATAAAAAAGAAATTGGTCAACGAGAGCACTACTCCCAAAAAAACAGAATAAAATATGATTCTGGAATTTCGCATTGCAAGATGAAACAGATAAGAAATTAACCTGCCAATCCCTTTAAAAAAGCGTTCAACAAAAAGAAAAAACGGAGTCAGATTTACCTCATCACTTTCGTATAGATTCTTGCTTTTATTACTTTCTGAACTCATATAATCCTGTTTTTCCGCAAAGTTAATAGTTTATTTGAATATGAGAAATTTTTGGTCTCTTCTTTCCAATAAACTAGATTTGCACAATTATTATTATATAAAACACACATTGAAAATTGAAATTTAATCCTGCCCAAGTCCGGCTAGTAAAAAACTTTTCATCGCTGGCTCTAATACAGGCAACCAATTTTGTCCTTCCTCTTATGGTAATTCCTCATCAGGTGAAAGTCCTGGGAATTGAAAAGTTTGGACTTGTAAGCTTTGCTCAGGTTATTGCACTTTATCTGGTAATATTTTCGGAATATGGATTTAACTTATCTGCAACCAAAAGTGTTTCTGAAAACAGAAACAACCCCGAAAAACTTCGGATAATATTCAACTCAGTATTATGGGCCAGACTTTTTTTATGTCTTATTAGTTTCCTTATTATACTACTACTGACTTTTATCCTTCCCCTTTTCCGGGAGCACTATCTGTTGTTTATATTCTCTTCCTCCATGTTTTTTGGTCAGGCAGTTGTCCCTGTCTGGTTCTTCCTTGGGATGGAAAAAATGAAGTATATTACCTACCTCAATGTTGTTTCTAAAATATTATTTACTCTGCTAACATTCGTTGTGATCCGGGACGAAGCCGATTATATATACACCAACATGCTTCATGGTTTAGGAAGCTTTGTCGCAGGAATCGCAGCCCTACTTTTAGTCAAAAAATCATTTAACATAAATACCGAATGGCCGGATATATCACATATAAAATCAACTCTCTATGACGGGTTCGCAATCTTTATTTCAAATTTCGCAACCAATATCTATATGAATATCAACATTGTAATTTTACAATTCGTTTCTTCTACAGAGGTCGTGGGGTTATATAGTATCGCAGAAAAAGTACTAATTGCAGGCAAACATCTTGTTTCTGTAATTTTCCAGACAGTATATCCCCATGCATGTAAACTCAAAATTGAATCTTCAAAAAGCCTGAGGCACTTTTTTACCCGGTTTAACTATCTCGCCGGCGGTGGTTTTCTTTTTTTTGGTATAATAGTTTATTGGTTTTCAGATCTGATAATCTACCTGTTGTCAAATGAGATGAACCCATACTCAATATCATTACTAAGGTATATGAGCTTTATCCCTCTGATAATAGGAATCAATATCGCAGCCTATCAAACCATGCTCATTTATAACTACAAAAGAGCATTCTCTATAATAATGATATCTGCTTCGATACTAAATGTTGTTCTAAACGTTATTCTGGGAAAAGAACTGGGAGGTTTGGGGACAGTGTATACTATTGCAATAACTGAAGCATTTGTTCTCATTACAATGAATATCTATCTTTATATTAAAGATGGCCTCAATTATTTTGTTAACTTAAGCCCTGGCCCTCTTCAAAACACTTAAGCATGTTTGATAAAATTGAGTATTATAATGGTGCTATAAAAGGGAGTAAGTTATGCTTACTCATCAATGCATTACTTATAATTCACTTCATTTGGTTCTGGTATAAGAATTATCGTAAATGGGGTTGGAAACTGGATTTCTGGACTCTGGTTACTGCCCGCTTTTTTCTTGTACACGTTTTGTTTATGTATCCTTTTAATGGTTCTGCTAAAAATATAATCGCATTTGATGAAGAGGATTTACAAAAAATTGACCTTTTCCTTGATAAAGCCTATATCATCTCAATTTTAGGATATATATCCATGCATGTCGGACGATTTTTGTACTCATTAAGATCTGATCACAGATTTCTCGATTTTTTGTTCCGCCCCATTGAAAAAATAACAGAAAAAAACATTAAAAACCCCGTTTCCTCAAATTTGATCTTATGGATCGGCTTTTTTTTCCTCGCTATTGTACTCTACTTTCAGATTATCACAGACAATCTCTTTTCTCCAAGGACCTTTTTTCAGTCCAACGGGCCTTTAAGACCAATATATAATCTATGCCTGATTTTTTACCCAATGGCTATTTTAATTGCTGGTCTGCGCCTGCTTAACAAACCTTCTTTACAAAAAAAGATTTCATTTATCTTTTTAGTAGTTTTCTCAGCATTTCTTGGAACCAGGATGGCAATTTTAGAACCTATTCTGATTTTGTTTGGGTTTTACTGCATAAAAAACAATTATAAAATCAATGTTCAGAAGATTATGGTAATAGGACTGTTGTTTATTTATTCAACAATTCTGGTTTTGTCCCTAAGAGCTTCCGAAAGTTCTGAGTCTAATACCACAATCAAATCTGTTCTGTATGGCACTACATTTTCAGATACAAGAGACTTTGCTTTTGTCTTATCTCACTGGGATCATGATTTTGTTAGAGGAAAAACCTACATTGCCGGCTTATTATCTTTTATCCCACGGGAACTGTCTGAGTTCAGAGATAAATGGGCTCTAGGAATTTTTACTGCAGATGTTACAAAATATAACAGTGCAGACTTTCCTGGTTTTAGACCTGGCTTTTTTGGAGAAGTCTATTTTAATTTCGGATTATACGGAGTTATTTTTCTTGGGTTGATTGCTGGTTATGTACTGCGCCATGTAGACTTACAGATAAAACGTAGCGAGTTGTATCATACAGATATTATTAAAGCATATACAAAGACAATTATGTGGACACTTATTACCTGCATGAGCATTAGTATTGGCTTTATATCTCTTTATGTATTCTTATTTATAAACATTTGCTTGTGGGTTATCAGAAAATTGATCGCCTTTATAAATTCATATAACTACAGTAATGTCTCAAATCTGCACCTTTCCAACAAAGAATAGTTTTTTTTCTATATTGGAAGGTAGCAAACACTGTTGTCTGATCGTTTTCTTCTTTTTTTTACCTTTCTCGCAGGCATTGACAATCGATATCGGATTTCCATTAAAAATATCCGAGATTGCATTGACATGTCTTGTTTTTCTGTATCTTATTGGATATACGTTGTCTTTGTATTCATTCAGTATCGATACATTTCCCCCCAACTCAAAAAAAATATTTTATATTTTTTTGTTTTTCTTGCTTCTTGTGGTTACATCATTTTGCATAAACTACAATTGGTCGTACACATACCCTTTAAATTATTCTGAATACCGGTTTGGCCTTCGCATCAATTCATTTTTAAAAACAATCTATACTTTCAGTGCAGCATGTACGGTATTAGTCGCTTCGAAGGCTTTCAAAAGAAACAGAATACTGTATGTACAGGTAATCTGCTGGGGAGCAGTCACATCAGGACTATATGGCTGGTACTTATTTATTTATAGTTTAAATAACTGGCCAGTGCTTTTACTTCCTGGTATGGATGCCTGGCCTCAGCACGGCTTATTCTCATTCGGACATTTTATAAGATGCGGTACATTTAAAGAGGGAAATTATGCGGGTCTGTTTTTTTCACTCGCATTTGTATTATCGCTTTATATAAAAAAGTATATACTTTCTCTACTAATCTTACTTTCTCTTATACCAACAGTGTCAGCAATGGGCTTCGCATCTCTGGCGCTCTTTATTATTATATTCTGCGCATTCCACCTGATCAGAAAGAAAAAGTACATATATATACTTCTTGTCCTTGCAGTAGTAATATCCGCTCCTGTTTTATTGAGCTCAAACAAGGATATAGCATTCCTGACTACTAAATTTATTCCTATAGATGATAAACAGGGAGATCACGAAGATGCGCATAATTCCAGAAATGAACGATTAAATCTAATATCGATCGCGACAGACATTGGAATGAATAATCCTTTTTTTGGAGTTGGATTGTCTAATTTTTCAGCTCATTTGCAAGAGTATAACAGATCCGCGAAATATAATCTGGATGACTCGAAGACATATATAGTAAATAATGTCTATTTTGAAATATTGGCTGAACTGGGGTTTCCCGCTCTTATACTGTTTTTGTCGTTATGGGTAATTATAGTTCGTTCTGCCTTAAACGATTCAACAGGTTTGGCTCTATCCGGGATTATCATTATCTTGTTTTATCTTATTGCCTTTCCAACATTTTCCGTTCTCTATGTATGGGTCTTTACAGCATTTGCAATATCCTTCGATGAAAAAAAAACTTTTTATAAACGCACGATTTCTAACCCAGCCAATCACCGGAGTTCAACGATTTGCGATTGAAATAAGCAAACAAATCATTAAAAATTTCCCGGAAGTTCATTTTGTTGCCCCTAAAAATATTCTGCATATTGATTTAGCAAAAGAGTTTAACGTAATAACCTTTGGTAATTTTTCTGGACATTTATGGGAGCAAATTGAACTACCAAGGTTTCTAAAGAACCACGACAGACCATATCTTCTCAATTTAGCGAATACTGCTCCTGTTTATTATCCCAATAACTTTATTGTGATACATGATATGGCTGTATTTGATTTCTCCTCAGCTTACTCTTTCCTTTTTAAAAAATATTATCAGTTCATACTGCCGCAAATCGGTCAATCAGCTAAAAAAGTGTTTACAGTAAGTTGTTTCTCACAGGAACGCATCAAAATCCATCTTGGGATTCCTTCTATTGTTATTCCAAACGGTGTTAACCAGAAATTTAACCAAACTGAGAATCCTGGAAAAGACAAATATATTCTGGCTGTATCATCCCTTGATCCTAAAAAAAACTTTGCAGGACTTATCAATGGCTTCTTATCCGCTGATATTAAAGACTATACATTAAAAGTAATAGGTTCTTCCAATAGAGTTTTCAACAAGAGCACCCAAGTCAAACATTATAATAATGTCACCTTTACAGGATATA
Source organism: Bacteroidota bacterium (assembly GCA_023392125.1). Lineage (GTDB taxonomy): Bacteria > Bacteroidota > Bacteroidia > Cytophagales > Cytophagaceae > SpSt-227. Next base: position 79,408 of record JAEVZS010000002.1, on the reverse strand, counting down.
TAAAGGATGAAGAACTTAAGCAATTATATCAAAATGCCACAGCTTTTATCTACCCTTCTTTTTACGAAGGCTTTGGTATTCCTCCCTTGGAAGCAATGGCTTCAGGCTGCCCTACAATTGTATCAGATATCCCCAGCCTGAGAGAAGTATGTGGCGATGCAAGTGTATACGTTAATCCATATGACACTGCTGATATAGCAAATAAATTAAAAGAAGTCTGTTACAATTCGGAACTTCAAGCGTATTTACATAAAAAGGGTCTCGAAAACATCAGACGATTCTCATGGGAGGATTCATCGATAAAGCTTATGCATTACATTTCTGAAGCAACGCAATAAACCTGCTGTAAAGTATAAGTTTCCTTGTTATAGATTTCTTTTTCAATTTTTTTTATATAATTTCGGTATTTAGTCCAATAAAATAATAGGATTTAATTTATACTATATGAAGATTGCCATAGTGCATGATGAGTTAATGCGAAGAGGGGGAGCAGAACAAGTTGTTCGATGTTTTCATCAGGCTTTCCCCAATGCTCCGATATATACTATGGCCTTCAGATCACATCTCACCTATCCTGATTTTTCCGGTTGTACTGTTCATACTTCCTGGTTTAACAAGATCTGCTCATCTGAGAATATTATGCGCCGCTTATTTTTTCCATTCGGCATAATAGCGATGAAGCAAATGAATATTTCCGGATATGATGTGGTTCTGATGTCCTCTACATATGTCGCCAAGTATGCCCGAATTTCACCGGGAACATTAGTTATCAATTATTGCCATACGCCATTCCGGCTGGCATGGTATCCTGAATCTTACCGACAGTATACTACTGCCAGTGGGCTACTTAAAATTGCCTTCAACATAGTAATCAGACTTTTACGAAAAATTGACTATAAGTCTGCCAAACGTTCCGATCATTTTATAGCGAATACATACGAAGTTACCCAACGAATTGCTTCTGTATATAATTTTAAGTCTCATATTGAAGTAATAAATCCACCCGTCAACAGCAAAAACTTCTATATCTCTGAGCAGACTAAAGATTATTATCTTGTTGTATGCAGACTCGAAAGCTACAAAAAGGTAGATTTAATCGTCGAGGCCTTCAATCAGTTAGGATATCCGCTCATAATCGTAGGAAAAGGTTCCATGGAAGAAGCCCTTAAACGATCTGCAAAATCAAACATTACATTTAAAAGCGGGCTTTCTGCCAAAGAACTGGCGCAGTTGTACTCCGAATGTAAAGCATTTGTTTTTGCCCAGAAAGAAGATTACGGCATCACTCCACTTGAAGCAAATGCTTCCGGAAGACCTGTGATAGCTTTTGGTCAGGGCGGAGTTCTGGAAACAATGATTCCATATACAAAAGACTCGCTGAAAGCCACTGCCCTGTTTTTTGACAAGCAAACACCTGAAAGCCTGATTGCAGCCATCAAAACATTTGAAAAGCTTGAATTTTGTCCTTCCTTTATAAGAAGCCATGCCGAAAATTTTGATGAAAGCATCTTTGTACAGCAAATAAAGGATTATGTTACAAAAACATATCAAACAAGAAATAATAAATCTTCATTTAAAGAAAAGTCGGCTTCCGATCTAACCGTAAAAATTGCCTGAGCAATGAATAAGAATGTAATTTCCTTTTATCAATGGAAATTAAGCCTTGGAGTTCTTTATCTGTTTGCTTTGACGCTTCCCTTCTCCCTGAAATTTTCCAATATCTTACTGGTGGCCATCGCCGCCCTGCTTATTTTTCGCAAAGGCTATCTGCACGATTTAAGAAAAAATAATCGCAACAGTACACTTCTTTCACTGACAGCTCTGTTTGTCATTTATGCTTTATCAGTTCTGTGGTCATCCAACAAATCGTATGGTGGATTTATCCTGGAAAAGCATCTAAGCCTGCTATTGGTTCCCTTAGCGGTGATTCCGGCTCTCTCCTGTCTCAGACCGCATATCAGGCACATTCTTTCCTGTTTTGTAACCGGAATACTGCTTTCATTTAGCTGGCTCTTCTATCAGTATTTCACTACTTACAATGCGACCACGGACCTCAGCTATTTTTTTCGGGAAACTGCTGTGCAGTACGTGCAGTTACATCCCAGTTATCTTGCAATGTATACAGTCTTTGCCTTCGCAATCATTGCAGTTAAATTGAACTTAACCGGCTCTGGATTCATCAAAGCATTACTATTTATTACACTACTGATCCTATTCGTACTCATCCTGATGACCGGAGCCAGAATGCCTTTATTGGCTCTACTTATAATAACTTTTGCAATGGCAACCGGTATTTTGTTAAAGGTTCGCTATGGCTGGCTGTTCTCTCTCGGCCTTTTGACTCTCATCGGTTTTATTGGTTATTTCTCTCTCCGGACTCCTCTTCTCAAAAGCCGGATTTCCGAAATAAGCAATACAGCCTTTAAGCCTCCGGTAGATATTCATTTCAACTCGGTTAATCTGAGAATCGCCCAATTATTATGCAGCAAAGAAATTATTAGTCAACACTGGCTGACCGGGGTCGGAGCTGGTGATGCTCAGGAGAGTCTTAATCACTGCTATCAGCAACATAACTGGAGCCCTGCATTATATGAGCGAAGTTACAATGCTCATAATCAATATCTGCAAACCTGGCTAAGCTCTGGAATAGTGGGCTTGTTGGTTCTGCTTTTTATATTATTAGCACCCTTATGGAAAGGGACCAATCGCCTGCACATGGTACTAATCGTATTATTTGCAATATGCTGCCTGACAGAATCCATGCTGGAAAAAAACAAAGGAATTGTTTTTTTTGTCTTTTTTACGACCCTGCTGTCACAAACCTTTCCTTTCTCTGATGACCCCGAAAAAGAAAAAACCGGGAGCTAGTCCCGGCTTTTATGTATTTATATTATAACTTATCTGCCCTGTCTGTCATTCTGTCCAGCCAATACGTTCAAACGCCAGCCTGTATGCTTCATCATAATATTTAGTAAGATTCTGCCAATCAAAATCCTCAGATGAGCTTTCTACAAGATTACGTTGCTGAATGCGATCTCTTCTGGACATCCTGACAAATGAAAACAACATTTCTGCCAGTTGCTCGGCAGAAGAATAAAAGTTATCATCTACACGTTTCACCACATATATGCCTTTCTTTTCAGGGTTTTCTACATTCTTGATTACATAATCCCCAAAACCAGACAAGTCACTGGTTACAGCAGGTACCCCACTGGCCATACATTCAAGCGGTGTGTATCCCCATGGTTCATAATAGCTGGGAAATATTCCAAGATTACATCCACGCACAAATTGCCCGTACTCCATACCAAACAAAGGATTTGTCGGAGAAATAAAGTCAGGGTGATAAACCATCTTAACTCTGTCGTGCGCATTATTGACCAGATTGGCAGAACGAATAAAGTTTAGTATTTCATCCGTATCATCATGGTACAGGTTATGTGTAACCACAATAGGCAACTCCTGCGATTTCCAGGAGAGCAGCGTTCTGCGTAACCGCAGTTTCCAGTACTCATCAACATAAGCATTCAAATCAGGCAGTTTTCCGTCATTACTTTCTGCAGCAGCGCAGAACAGACGATTACCAACCTGCTTTTCGATTGCCTCACAGGTTTCCCGTATTTCTTCCATTACAGCACGAGACTGCAACACTTTGGGATTGATGGTGGAAAATGGTTGCTTTGTAATGAAAAACATTACAACAGTCGTATCAATTCCTGCCTCTTTCATCTTCCAGTTAAGACGGGCCAATGCTTCAAGTGTCAGATCATAGCCTTTATTTCGGTATTCATACCGGCCGGAAGTAAAGAAATAAAGAGTCTTATCAAGATCAAACGAGTAACTCTGGAAAAAGTGTCCCATTACAAATTCATGAATTTGCTCTTTATATTGCAGATGAAGATTCTGAAATTCATGAAGCGCTGTAAAACGTTCAATGTTCAACCCGTTGGGCAATACCAGATCCACTTCTCTTCCCAGCAAATACTTACACTCCCTTCCCGTCACATCACTTACTGTTGTAAATACATGGGATCCGTGAGCTGCTGACCTTTCAATCCTGACCATCGCCTCGATATTGAAGTTTCTCGCTTCTGCATTCCAGTCATAATAAGGCAGATGCTCATAAAACTCATGATCGTTCATGGCCAGATAACGACCGAGCAAAGTAGCATGTGTGGTAAATACAGTTGTGATCGGAAGATTATCCTTTCGTATATCCGGGATAACCGTTCCGACCATCCATTCATGAAAATGAGTTACAATTCTCTTATTGAACGTCTGCTCTGCAACTAATTCCTTGAGAAAGGTCTTCACCATAAAACCAAACGCCACTACCTGATTCAGCAAGTCATCACCATCAGGCAACGATATATCATGATCTGCCCACAGCAGATACTTGATTTCCCCGAGCCTTGGATAGACATTAAAGGGGTTAAATAATACAACCTTAGGCCGGCCGGAAACCAGCCAGTAACCATAATACACCTCAAATCCCTGATCCCTCATCCTTCCGACAACCTTTCCGATAGGATCATCCGGATCTATGGAATATATCGGTTCAAATTCAGCAGAGGCCTTCCCATGAAAGTAAGGACCCAGCAATAAATAATTTCCATCCCATTTATCACCTGTCGAAGGTACTTTTGAACGAATAACGGTATAAATGCCGCCAACCTGATTACATACTTCCCAGGCAACTTCTATTAAAAAGTTTTCATCTGGTTGTTCCTGCAAATTCATCTTCTTCACTGAATTCGGATTCGTGGTTACACTGCTTTTACTTTTAACAGTTGTAGTACTTGTTCTTTTTCTTGCCACAATTTAGAAACTAAAAGTTTACTTTCGAGTAAAAATAATCGTAGACTTGTGCAAAGAAACTACAATATTTTTTTATATTAAAAATTCCAATAAAATAGATTTACTCTCAAACACCTGTACTTGTTTAATATTTCTGAATTTGTATCATGATAAATAAGTTTTTTTTTTCAACTCTGTTGCTGGCCGCTTTTATTCAGGCTCATTCTCAAAGTAAAGTCAATCTGGGACGCCCGGTCAATAATCCTCTGAGCAATGATCGTAATCCTTCGATAAGCGGCAACGGCAAGTATATGGTCTTTGAAACGGATTATGGAGATGAAAGGTTATACCCGGTCATCGCAAGACAGGCTGCATCAATGTGGAGCCGCCCCGAAGAGCTTTCCGGCCTTTACAACAAAACAACCAATGATAAGGACTGGAACCTGAACTACGATGGTTCCGTTATCTTTTTCTCCTCTGCCAGATATGGCGGAGTTGGTAATTCTGATATCTGGATGTCCAGGAAACAAGGTGATAAATGGGCTCCGCCTGTCAATCTTGCCAAACCGGTTAATTCAACTGCCCCCGAAATCAGTCCGTCCATAAGCGCAGACGACAAAAAGCTATACTTTGTACGTCTTAACGGAAAAAAAAGCCCCTCAGGAATGGAGTGCGGTACGATCATGATCAGTGAGCTCAAGGCAAATACCTGGAGTGAGCCTGTGACCTTGCCATCACCGATAAATACCGGATGCGAATGCTCTCCCAAAATCTTATCTGATAACCGGACATTAGTTTTTGCCTCTGCCCGTGAAAACGGGAAAGGCGGTTTTGATCTTTACAAAAGTGTTTTACAGCCCAATGGCCAATGGTCTTCCCCGATTCCTTTATCTTTTGTCAACACAGAAAAAGATGATCTCTATATAAGTATCCCTGAAAAAGGTGAGTATGCAATCATAACAGCAACAGAACACGACAAAGATGATCTTTTTAAGATTAAGCTGTCTGAAAACTTTCTCCCTCAAAAACATCTGGTACTTCATAGCACAGTAAATGAAAAGAACAGTCAGAAAACCATCGCTGCCAAAATTCAGATTAGTACCCCCGATAATCCGGCAGTTATTAATGAATTATATACAGAAGGAAGCTCCGGCAAGTTTAAAACCGTACTTGCAGGTAACGATACTTACGAGGTCACTATACTTCCAATGGCTAAGGGTTATTTCCATGAAACACTGATTTTCAACAACTCCACACCTGCCCCTGAATTTATTGGTCTGACATCACTGAAAACCGGAAATACGATGGAACTCTCCCGAATTGATTTCACACCCGGAGCCGAAATAAAACCGGGCAAGGAAGAACTGGATAAAATTGTCAAAACACTCAAAGACAATCCCGAAGTATCTGTGGAAATCGCTGTCCATACTAAAAGTATTCAAAAAGATACCATTCAGCGGGATGATCTGACAGAAGTAGACTCAACCGTAAGTATCAAGACTAAAATACTGAGAAGAACAGCCAATGACGAAAGCATTCCATTGGTAGACACCGTCATTGTAAATGAAGTCAGCCTGATCTATCACAACAACCGGACCCAGCGGGAAGCAGAAAGCATCCGCAGCTATCTTTCATCAAAGGGTATAAGCCCGGAACGGTTAAAAGCTGTAGGCTATGGCGATATGCACAATAAAGTAGCCGGAAACGCTTCCAGAAAAGTAGAGCTGATAGTCCTGTAAGATGATAAAATGAGGCAGCAGCCAGTGCTTGAACAAACCGGCTTGCTGCCTTTACCTTTATCAGGATTCAACAGCCAGTTCAATCGAGTGCCATAGTTTATCTGCAGTCTTTTGCCAGGAAAAACATTCTTTTCGAATTCTCCCTTTTGCTATCAGGCTACTTCGAAGTACCGGATCAAGCGCTATTTTCTGCAAGCCCTCTCTGATACTGTCAATTGAAAAAGGATTTACAGTAACGACCGCATCACCACCTACTTCCGGCATAGATGATACATTGCTGGTAATAACCGGAGTGTCACAATACATTGCCTCAAGCACCGGAATACCAAAACCCTCAAACACCGACACATAAACCATGGCGAGAGCTGAAGCTATTACATTGCGAAGCTCTATCGTAGAAAGTCTTCCCGTAAAAATCACCTCCTTTTTATACTCCATGGATTTATAGGCTTTCTTGATATCTTCCGTCCACCATTTTTTTTGTCCCACAATCATCAGTTTGGTGTCCAACCCTGTCGACTTCTTGTAAGCGTCAAAGGCGTAAAAAAGATTCGCCAGATTCTTTCTTGGATGAAGTGCTCCTACAAAAAGGAAATACGGACATCCTTTTGCATAGATAGTCCGTGTCTGTATTTGCCTGGCAGGCAATATTGGCTGATAAAACTCATTGGCACCATTATAAACCACATCGATTCTTTCCCTGTCAATACCATATATTCTGACAATATCTTCCCGGCTAAACTCTGAAACCGTGGCTATACGTCTGGCTTTACGGGCAAACCGGGGGAAATAATGATGATAATACAATTGGGTCAGTCTGGGCAGATCATTTGGGAAATGCTCAAAATTTAAATCATGGATTACCGGCAACGACTTATATCCGGTCGTAAGAGAAAGCATCCCGTCAGGACTAAGAAACAGATCCGGCTTCACCTTTCTCAGAGCCATTGGTACAGATATATCAAACCAGGTAGCATACAAAAACGGATGCCTCGCCTGAGGCGACACCACCATAGGAACTACATTGTCTGAAAAGATAAAATCTTCATCAAACTTTCTGTCAAACAAAAAATAAAAAGTATGCTCTTTGTGCTGTTGAGTTATTCTTTTAAGTGTTTCATACGTAAACCATCCGATCCCTTCCAGCCTGTCTTTCAATAGCAATCTGGTATTAACAGCAATATTCATCCTTCCATAAAAATTTTTACAAGATAAATGTATTATTGGAGGAATAAAATACCACTTCTCATGAAATCACAATACCAAGCATGGATGCAATTTCTTTTTCGGCTTCCTTAAGCTGTTTATGCACCTGCAGCAATGTCATGATATCTTTATTGTCAGCTTCCGCATTTTTGATTTCCTGCATATTTTCCCGGATCATGTACTTGATACTTCGAAACTTCAGTCGAAGGATCGTAAGAAATCCCAAATTAGGTAAAATCTCTTCGTCCGTCGGAACAAATATTTCATATTTTGTCCATTTTTCACTGATCGCATAGCGTGAAGTAATAAGGGCAATTGCCTCGGAACGGATTTCTTCATCCGGGTGGGAAAAAAATTTTTGCTCCCGAATAACCCCGAGCTCCTCAAAGTCTTCTCTGATCAGCTCAAGAAGACGCCGGTATATCGGAATAGAAAAAGTCAGGTCTTCTATTTCGGATAATACGTACGATGCAAAGTTTGTTGTATCAAACTGCTCATTTCCAAACTTCAGCAGCAATCTGACAATTTCTTTTTCCTGCATCTCTACTGCAGAAGAATACAGATCTTTCTTTACAGAACTCTTTTCATTGACAATTGTCTGGGAAAATTCTGAAACAGACACATCCGCCTGCTGACGGTTTTCTTCATCCTTTTTCCGGTCTTTCAGCTGAATCTTATTGTACTCGGCAATCAGAATATCCTCGGCAATATTTAAAAGCTGGCTACATTGCTGAAAAAAGACAGCTCGCTTGATAGAATCCGGAATTCTGGCAATACTTTCTACAATATCCCTGATTACCGATGCTTTTTTAATCGGATCATTGCCCGCTTCCAGCAGAGCCAGCTCTGTCTTATAGGTTATAAAGTCCCTGGCATTCTGATGTACGTAGTTTTTAAAGGCGTCCCCCCCTATCTTGCGAACATAGCTGTCCGGGTCTTCGCCATCTGGAAACGCAACCACCTTCACGTCCATACCCTGAGTCAGAATAAGGTCAATACCTCTCATTGAGGCTTTCAACCCGGCCACATCTCCGTCATAAAGAACAGTAATGTTATTCGTATACCGGTGAATAAGCTTAATCTGATCTTCCGTCAGTGATGTTCCGGACGAAGCCACCACATTATGTATCCCTCCCTGATACAAGGATATTACATCTGTATAGCCTTCTACCAGAAAACAATTATCCTCATGTCTTATAGCCTGCTTGGCCTGGTAAAGTCCGTATAGAACCTTACTTTTATGATATACTTCGGTTTCCGGACTATTAAGATATTTTGGCTGTTTTTTATCCGCTTTAAGTATCCGGGCTCCAAAACCGATAGTCTTTCCGGTAAGATTGTGGATAGGAAAAATAACTCTCCCTCTGAACCGGTCATAAAGACTGCTACTATCCGCATTCTCCAGGCTAAGGCCAGCTTTTAGCAGAAACTCTTTCGAATATCCGTTATCCAGTGCGCTTTTGGTCAAACCATCCCAAGTCTCCCGGCTAAATCCCAGAGCAAACTTCCGTATCGTATCCTGATTAAAGCCGCGTTCCTTAAAATAGCTTAAGCCGATGGATTTGCCTTCATCCGAATTCCACAGAAGATCCTCATAATACTGAGACGCGTAGGAAAGAACAATAAGTAAACTTTCCTTCTCTGTCTGCTGGGCAATAGCTTCTGGAGAAACAGTTTCCTGAACCTCAATACCATATTTGGCCGCCAGATACTTCAATGCTTCCGGATAATTCAGGCCCTCCAGCTCCATCAGAAACTGAATAGAATCGCCTGCTTTTCCACAGCCAAAACATTTGAATATCCCTTTAGCCGGAGTTACAGTAAAAGAAGGCGTTTTTTCATCATGAAAAGGACAGCATCCTAAATAGTAATGCCCTTTCTTTTTCAGACTGACAAAATCACCAATGACTTCTTCAATGGAAGCCGATTGCTTTATAGTCTCTATAATATCCTGAGAAATGGACAATGTTGTAAGGCTGTTTTAAGAGGAATCAGATTCAAGTTAGCTATTTTTTTGCTAAAAATCAGTACCTGAACTGAATTTCGGAAGTCTCAACCATATTACTTTTATGAAGCGCTCTATCCTGAATATAAATTTGAAATTTTACGATTTTACCGTTGAGAATTTCAGCAAGCCAGGGCTGATCAGAAATAGTAAATGAAAGTTCTCCGTCAATCGGCCCTTCGTAGTTTCTGGGTGACAATAACGGAAAACGTCCGTTCAGCGGTGAATAACAGGTATCATATCGTTTAAAAACAGTCCCTTCCTTAATCCACATATCTACAAAAAAATTAAAATGGTCAGGGTTGTAATTTACCCGGAAGGTATCAATTCCGGAATTCATTCCTGCGTAATTTCCGATTATATAATAACATGGATTATAACTTTCCGATCCTCCGCCTGATGATAATTTTAGTATATTGCCATCATCATCCAGTACAAAATCATACGGCTGATATGGGTAATATATGTCCTGATCGGAAAGGCCAAGGTCTCCGTCTCCGTCTTCAAACCGTACTGTAATGATTATGGAGTCTGTTTGACTGAGTGTATAGGGGTTCTTAATGACAAAACGCCGGATCTTTTCAAACCGGATCGTTGGTCGTGCAGGGTATTCCGGAGCCCTGTCACAACTCAGAATAAAGATGATAACGTAAAATATAATTCCGGTAAAACGCATCCCGCAAAAATTTATCAATTGAAAACAGATGAATCCGGCAAATAGTTATAAAAATCAGATACTAAACCTGAGTCATAGCGAATTTTCGCAAATGGCTATGGAAATTTTCCGATGGCAGGCTGCCGAAAATCCGGTATACAGCCAATATCTTCAATCATTCAGCATTAACCCAGTCACAATTAGTCATCCGGAACAGATACCTTTTCTGCCAATTTCATTTTTTAAAACCCACAACGTACTTTCAGGAACCCCGCTAGTACAGACAAAATTCCTGAGCAGCGGCACTACCGGAATGCAGCGCAGCACTCACTATATCGCGGACCCGGACTGGTACCTCCGGGTATCTGAAAAAATATTCCGGCAGTTTTATTCCAATCTTGATAATACTATAATTCTCGCGCTATTACCCTCATATCAGGAGAATCCCCATTCCTCGCTGATTTATATGATCAATTATTTCATCCGGCAGAGTAACTCTCCTTTATCAGGATTTGTAAAATCATCTGATGAGCTTCAGGAAACATTAAGACAAGCAGCCCAAACATCTCGTAAAGTATTCCTTTTTGGTGTAGCATACGCATTGCTGGATCTGGCAGAAACCGGACTATCACTTCCGAACATAACCCTTATCGAAACCGGTGGCATGAAGGGGCGTAGAAAAGAGCTGACAAAAGAAGAACTGCATCAGATTTTACTACAAAATTTCCAACTGAGTGAAGTACATTCCGAATATGGTATGACTGAATTATTGTCGCAGGCATATTCCAGCAATAATGGCCTTTTCCTCACGCCACCCTGGATGAAAATAATGACCAGAGAGATCAATGATCCTTTTTGCGACAATACCGGAATACGAAGCGGAGTAATCAAAGTGGCAGATCTTGCCAATATCGACAGCTGCTGTTTTATAGAAACCGAAGATATCGGTATTTGCACACCGGAAGGTTTTAGAATACTGGGAAGATTGGACAATTCGGAGATCCGGGGGTGCAACCTGCTATACGAAGGATAGGATAATTGCCCAGAACTTTTTAAGGCATAAACCGCAATTGCTCTTCTTTGGAAGGAATCCGGCATACTTCCTTTTTACCAAACCAGCGATAACGATTGTCTGCTACTATATCATACACCCAATCCCTGATGATCTCAGGTATGAGTAGTAAAATCTTTGTCAGCCTGAACAATCCCGGAAGCTGTGCCAGTATAGCAATAGCAGCAGAAGACTTGACCTGATACTTACCACCTTGCCACAAGACTACCGAATTATACTTTCCGAGCGAAATATTATGCTTGCTGGCAGTAGTTCCCTGCAAAGGTGCAAAAAGAAATTTTTTCTCTTTATCTCTGCGAATAACAAAATCAACAAACCTGTTACACAATCCGCAGACACCATCAAAAAAGATCACCGGATGATCATTTTTCATCCATTCGAATTATCTGTCGGGTACAATTCAGGAAAGTTATCAGGATCTGCTTCATGCATCATAGCATAAGCCGCATCAAATATATCTTCTGTATTAGGCTTGGAAAAATAATCTCCATCCGATGCATAAGCCGGTCGGTGCGCTTTGCCCGGAATCGTCACAGGGCTGGCATCCAGATATCGGTAAGCATTCTGCTCTTCCAGAACTTTTTGGAGCATATAGGCAGAAGCTCCTCCCGGCACATCCTCATCGGTGAAAATAACTCTGTTCGTTTTCTTAACAGACTCGACTATCAGATGATTTCTGTCGAAAGGAATCAATGTCTGTACATCAATTACTTCGCATGAAATCCCGACTTCCTGCAACTGCTCGGCTGCATCCATGACAATACGGCACATAGACCCGTAGGTAACAATGGTAATATCATCTCCCTCTCTCAGTACCTCCGGTACTCCAAGGGGCACCGTATATTCCCCGAGATTAGAAGGCATTTTTTCTTTCAGACGATACCCATTCAGGCTTTCAATAATAATAGCCGGGTCATCGGATTTCAGCATGGTATTATAGAAACCTGCTGCCTGGGTCATATTACGTGGCACCAGTACATATACTCCTCTAAGGCTGCCAAGAATGAGACTCATTGGTGATCCGGAATGGAACATTCCTTCAAGACGATGCCCCCTGGTTCTGATAATCATCGGAGCCTTCTGTCCTCCTTTGGTGCGATAATGCAAAGTCGCCAGATCATCAGACAATGTCTGAATAGCAAATATCAGATAATCAAGATATTGAATCTCTGCTATTGGCCTTAACCCCCTCATGGAAGCGCCTATTCCCTGTCCAACAATGGATAGCTCACGAATACCTGTATCGATTACCCGGAGCTTACCAAACTTTTGCTGCAAACCAGCCAGTCCCTGGTTCACATCCCCAATCACTCCCACGTCTTCGCCAAAAGCAAATACTCTGGCATCTTTTAGCATGAGCGCTTCAAAATTGGCCTGCAGCACTTCCCTTCCATCTACTGATTGGACATCATCAGCATAAGCAGGCGATATTTCCTTAACGTGTAGCGCACTATCTTCCGACTGGCTGTATAAATGCGAATTATACCGCTCTGCATTTTCTCTGGTAGCTCTTTCCAGCCAGTCCATGAGCTTTGGCTTTATCCGGTTATCTTCTCTGCGGATAATTCTCAGTGTCTTTTTAACAGCTCTGTATGCATCACTTCGTATCGGATTGAGCGTTTTGGAAAGCTCATTATAAATATCATTCAGTGCTTCCTGATTATCGGATGAGCTATCTGCCGCTTTTTTAATTAGCTGAAGAGCCTGGTTCAGATCTCCTTTCATTGATTCTACAAAATCATTCCAGGCTTCCTGTCTGGCTTTTCTGACAGTATCAACAGCCGCCTTTTCTATAGCAAGCAGTTCTCCCTCAGAAGCAATCTCAGAATCAAGTATCCACTCTCTGAATTTTTTGTTACAATCAAATTCTTCTTCCCAGGCAAGTCTTTCCTTTGACTTGTAGCGTTCATGCGAACCGGAAGTCGAATGTCCCAGAGGCTGTGTAAGTTCTGCTACATGAATAAGTGAAGGAACATGCTCCTTTCGCGCAAGCTCAGCTGCCTCTTTATAGGTAGCACACAGCTCCTCATAATTCCAGCCATTCACCTTATATATTTCAATTCCGCGCTCATCCCTGGTTCTGCGAAAACCGGTAAACATGGCAGATATATCCACTTTAGTAGTCTGATACTCCTGAGGTACGGAAATTCCGTATGCATCGTCCCATATAGATACAATCATAGGAATCTGCAAAACTCCGGCAGCATTTACCGCTTCAAAAAAAATGCCTTCTGCTGTTGCAGCATTTCCTATAGTGCCAAAAGCAATTTCATTTCCATTGACAGAAAACTGCTTAAGGTGATGAAGATCTTTGTTATTTCTGTACAGTTTTGAAGCATACGCCAGACCAACAAGCCGAGGCATTTGTGCTCCTGTCGGGGATATATCAGGACTTGAATTTTTTATTTTGGTCAGATCTTTCCATTTACCCTCATTATCAAGACTTCTGGTGCAATAGTGGCCAATCATCATTCTTCCGGCAGAATGAGGCTCTACCTCAACATCCGTATGAGCATACAATTGGGAAAAATACTGTTTGATAGTCAATTCTCCAATAGCCATCATGAATGTCTGATCCCTGTAATAGCCTGAACGGAAATCGCCTTCACGGAAATACTTCGCCATGGCAATCTGCGCAAGTTCTTTACCTGTACCAAATATGCCAAATTTAGCTTTCCCCATGAATACTTCCTTGCGTCCAAGAATGCTCGCCTGTCTGCTTTCGCAGGCAATACGATAATCATTAAGAACTTCTTCTTTTGATATGCTAAGATTTGGTATTACTTCCTGAGTATCCACTATATTCTAGATTTGATGGAAAAAATGCCTACCTTTATTTACAGTTTAACGTCAAAAATATGTAAAAAGGTTTTAGGATCAAACCAAATAAAATTTGTGTCTTTTAAAAAATGGAATAATATTTGGGAGTTTTTTCAATACTTCATTTCATAAATGGTTTTATAATTAATAACATATTTCAACATGGTAAAAAATCTGACACTTTTATTAGGCAGTTGTCTGCTGCTGGTATGGGGCGCGTTTGCTCAGACCGGAGAATTTGAATTCAAAGAAGAATCGTTTGACTTTGGCACCTTCAGCGAAGGCATTCAGGCAGAGCATGAATTTACTTTTACCAATACCGGTACTACCCCTATTATTATTACAAATGTAAGAGCATCCTGCGGATGCACAACTCCAAACTGGACCAAGGATCCTGTTCCTCCCGGGGGAACGGGTGTTATCAAAGCATCCTACAACAGCAAAGGACGCCCGGGCGTTTTTAACAAAAGCATTACGATCACTTCCAATGCAATAGAATCAAGCAAAGTATTGTTTATCAAAGGTGTTGTTAACAAAGAAGAGGAAAAGCCACAGTATTCTCCGGAAGAATTAAAAAAATCGGCTCAGCTGAAGTTTGATAAGAACGAGTATAACTTTGGAAAAATTGAAAGAGGACAAAAGGTTGTTAAAGAATTTCAGGTAAAAAACACCGGTAAAACTCCTTTAACAATTGCCAAAGCTCAGTCTGCCTGCAACTGCATCAAACATACACTTACTCCTGCTACTCTGGAGCCGGGCAAATCCGGCAAGCTGGAGCTTGTGTACAACCCCTATCAGGACGGCGCCAACAGAGATATCGTTTCGTTAACCACCAATGATCTGAATAATCCGCTTGTGCAAATCATACTACAGGCTGAAGTGGTTGAAAATCTTTCGAATCAAAGTCCTTTGAAGGAAAACAACCAGACGCCTTTTAAATAAAAATATTAATTCAAAAAAAGCCATTCCAATGTGGGATGGCTTTTTTTTTATATATCAGCAACAACTCTGATTCAACATTGAAGTTTAATACTATATGAAAATAGGAGTACCTAAAGAAATAAAAAAGAATGAATACCGTGTAGCTGTCACTCCGGCTGGAGTAGCAGAATTAGTCAATTGCGGACACGAAGTCTATATTCAGCAGGATGCAGGAGCCGGTTCCGGCTTTTCTGATTCCGAGTACATGGAAAAAGGTGCAAAGATTGCAGATACGCTTGAATCAATCTACAAAACCGCAGAACTGATCATCAAAGTTAAGGAACCACTGCGGGAAGAATATAATCTGATAGAGAAGCACCATATTGTTTTCTCCTACTTTCACTTTGCTTCGTCCCTGGAGTTGACAGAATCGATGTGCAAATCAGGCGCAGTATGTATCGCATATGAAACAGTCACAAAATCGGACAAGTCACTTCCTCTTCTTACACCAATGTCAGAAATAGCCGGCCGAATGAGTGTTCAGGAAGGAGCGAAATATCTTGAAAAACCTATGGGCGGAAGAGGTGTCCTGCTGGGCGGAGTGCCTGGAGTCCCCCCCGCTAATGTTATTGTGCTTGGTGGCGGCATAGTGGGAGCCAATGCCGCAAAAATGGCTGCCGGTCTCGGAGCCAATGTCACTCTGTTTGATATAAATATCGACCGCTTACGTCATTTATCAGATATCCTTCCTTCCAATGTAACAACCATATACTCCAACTCCACAAATATTCGTGACACGGTTGCTCAGGCCGATCTGATTATTGGCGCTGTACTGATCCCCGGAGCTAAAGCTCCGGTGCTGATATCAGCGGATATGCTCAAATTAATGCGCCCGGGCACTGTATTAGTAGATGTAGCCGTAGATCAGGGTGGCTGCATAGAAACATGCCGGCCTACTACTCACGAAGCTCCTACATATGTTATAGACGGGATTGTTCATTATTGTGTTGCCAACATGCCCGGAGCAGTACCTCATAGTTCAACACTGGCATTAACCAATGCAACACTTCCGTTTATCCTGCAACTGGCAAACAAAGGCTGGAAAAATGCAATCAGGGAAAATGCCGGGTTAAAAGAAGGGTTGAATATTGTTCATGGCAAAATAGCACACAAACTATTGGCAGAAAGTCTGAATTTACCTTTTGAAGAAGTCGGCTAAATATCATTCAAACACAGGCAGCTGCTCCATAAACTCGTAGCTGCCTGTTTCATGTATTATCCGACAGCAAAAATGCTGCAAACCATTCGTAATGACAAGGTAACGTGCCTTGTAGTGAATATTGTAGCGGGATGCCTGTTCAAATACTTTATCTGACAGCGATACCTCAGAAGATTTACACTCAATCAGCATAAAAACCTGCCCGGAACGGTCAAATACAATGATATCACTCCGGCCATTCAACGAGTTGTAACGAAGCCCCGATTCAATCTTAATGAGCGCTTTCGGGTACCTGCAATGATTAATCAGAAAATGAATAAAATGCTGCCGGACCCATTCTTCCGGAGTAAGAATTATATATTTCTTTCGAAGGATATCAAAAACCGTCTTTTTTCCGTTAAGGTCTTTATACCTGAATGAAACCGGTGGCAGATTAAGGCAAATCATACTCAAATTTACAAAAGGAGGATAGATATATGAAGACTAAAGATGAAATTGTATCGGACTGGTTACCCAGATATACCGGTACTGCCTTGGATGAATTTGGTCAATACATTTTATTGACAAACTTTATTAATTATGTCGAGATGTTTGCCAACCGTTTTGATGTGGAAATCAAAGGTTATGACAAGCCAATGCAAACCGCAACTGCTCACAATATTACAATTATAAATTTTGGAATGGGAAGCGCCATGGCGGCGACCGTAATGGACTTATTAAGCGCAATCATGCCCAAGGCAGCTTTATTCCTCGGCAAATGTGGTGGCCTGAAAAAAACAAAAATAGGAGATCTGATACTTCCTATCGCAGCTATTCGGGGCGAAGGAACCAGTGATGACTATCTTCCGCCTGAGATTCCGGCTCTGCCTTCTTTCCGGCTCCAGCGATCCGTATCATCCACCATAAAAAAGCATGAGCTGGATTATTGGACTGGTACCATCTATACAACCAACCGCAGAGTATGGGAGCATGATGAGGGCTTTAAAGAATACCTGAGGGATATCCGGGCTATGGGAATTGACATGGAAACTGCGACCATATTTGTCGTAGGTTTTGCCAATGGTATTCCACACGGAGCATTGTTGCTGGTTTCAGACAATCCGATGGATCCTGAAGGGGTCAAAACCTCCAGAAGCGACAAGGAAGTAACTAACAGATTTGCCGGGAAGCATCTCGAAATCGGAATCGATTCTCTTCTGGAATTAATAAACTCAGGAGAATCTGTGAAGCACCTGATATTCGAGTAGTTTGTTTTTTTTTAATAAAACAGAAAAGCCCTGCAAAACACTGCGAGGGCTTTTGTTTGTGACTCCTCTGGGGCTCGAACCCAGGACCCCATCCTTAAAAGGGATGTGCTCTACCTACTGAGCTAAGAAGTCAACTTATCTGATTACATTTTTTCAAATGCGGTGCAAAGATAGCAGCTATTTATATAAATGCAAATTTTGCCGTTCTTTTTAAGCTCCGGAAAGTAGCACTACTTAACATAGCTACCCCGGCATGAAACTTTCAGAAAAATGATCCCGGACAGCCCATCAACTTCAAGAACAATATAAAAAAAATACAATTACAAACCACTATACAATAAAACAAAAAAGCCCTGCAAAACTGCGAGGGCTTCGTTTGTGACTCCTCTGGGGCTCGAACCCAGGACCCCATCCTTAAAAGGGATGTGCTCTACCTACTGAGCTAAGAAGTCAACTTTTTTCTTTTTTTTGTGCAATTCTTTGTCGTAATTGCTGTGCAAAGGTAACAGCTATTGGTTTAAATACAAACTATGCGACAGAAAATATTTATTTTTTTTTCAGTTTTTTTCATTACAATTTCATTTTCAAATACTTCTTCAGCTAAAAATAGTTCATTAGTTCAGGCAGACTCTCTGTTCAGAGTTAACCAACGCACAGAAGCCATAGCGGCATATCGTTCCATCCTGGATAATGGTTCGTTTTCCCCGGCGCTTTTTCTCAAGCTTGCCTACATGCAGGAAACCTCCGGTGACATAAGCGGTACGCTGGTCACCCTCAATACCCTTTATAAAATCAATCCGGATCCGGATATACACTTAAAAATGGAGGAGCTTGCCCTTATCAACAACCTTAGCGGATACCAATACACGGACAGTCAATATTTCAATACGTTATATCAAAAATATTACTATTATATTCTTTTATATGTTCTGATTGTATCCGGATTCTATTTTACTCACCTTAATCTGAAAAAAGTCAAAGGGAATAATCTGGGTATGCGCCCTCTTTTATTTATTTGCATATTGCTGGTATTGTTTTACATTGTCAATTTCAATATTCAGCCATTGCATGCCGTCATCGTTAATAAAAATACGCTGATTATGTCCGCCCCCTCCCCTGGTTCCGATCTGCTGGAGATCACAGGCTCAGGACACAGAGTCAGCCTGATCGATCAGACTGATATATGGTATCAGGTTGAGTTTAATGACAAAACCGGCTATATTAAGGCCAGTGATCTTTACATCATCAGACAAGAATAGAATCTTAATTCCCCTTTAATGCATTGAATAATTATTTCAGGACTTATCTTCTCAGGGATTTCACACCGGGTGTAAAATTCATGCTGATCAGCATCTGTGCGTTTTCTCTGATGCATCTGTGCGTAAAAGCGCTTCCGGGTATTCCTGTGGTACAGATTATCATGATCCGGTCTGTTTTTTCATTATCAATGTGTATTGGAGATTTTGTAAAAAATGACATTAACCCATGGGGTAACAATAAAAAGATTCTGGTATTGCGAGGTCTTTGTGGTATAGCAGGCCTTGTCCTGTTTTTTACTTCCATACAGCATATCCCGCTGGCTTCTGCTGTCACGATCAGCAACCTCATGCCCGTATGCACACTTTTACTTGCGGTTGCTTTTCTAAACGAAAAAGTTACCCCTGTTCAATGGCTCACTATACTTCTTTCCTTTTCAGGAGTATTCCTGATCAAAGGGTATGATACACGAATTTCAACAGAAAACTTATTGATCGCGTTAGGCGGCACTTTTTTCGCTGGTTGCGCCCATTTTCTAGTGCGTAAACTAAAAAACACAGACCATCCTTCCGTGATTATGTTCTATTTTCCTCTCATCACCATTCCTGTCATTTTTCCGGTTACCATTTATCAATGGGTTAATCCTGATCCGGAACAATGGCTGATTCTGGCCTGCGTAGCTGTTTTCACTCATTTGGGCCAATGGTTTCTCACGAGAGCGTATCAGCTCGAAGAAGTCGGAAAAGTCGCTCATATATATTTTTTAGGGGTAATACTTGCCCTGGTATACGGATACACCCTATTCGATGAGACTTTTAACCTTCTGACACTAGCTGGCATGCTGCTGATCTTTGGCGGCATAATACTAAATATCTCCCTTGGGAAAAAGTATCAGCAAGAATAAGCCTTTACACCAGAACCCTGCCTATATTCCTGCCTCCAGCCATCTATGAGTATAGTGCTGCAAATCAGTAAAACATTCGTGAAAGTCGGCACGAAAATCCTCATACTGATCAAGCAGATCATGTATCGCAACATTCATACGATTGGGAAACCGTGCTCTTCCGGACAAACCATTCAGGGCCTTGCCTAGCCCCTCCAGATTCCCATAGTTCAAAAGCCAGTTATCTCTTTGCATATAAGGTAACATGGTCTGTATTTTTTCCGGAAGGATCATTTTATTTGAAGAAAGTAATGTATACACTTTCTGCGTGAAGGAAATCAAGTCAATGTCGGAATACTGCTCAAAATCGGAAGCGAGAAAATGGTCATAGACAATATCGACAATAACAGCTGAATAATGTCCATGGTGTGGCAATAACCGCTTTCTGCTTCTTACAAAAGCAGAGTGGCTATCGGTAAAATGATCAATTTTTCTGTGCAACAGAATACCTTCTCTTACCCCCAATCGCAATGTTTCAAGCGCATCAGTTCCTTTTACCGAATCCGCAATAAAATTGCCGATCATGACATCGTTAAAGCCACTGGAAAGTAATGAATGTGCAAGATAGTTCACTATTTATTCAATTAAATGATCCTCTAATGCATCCACAGGAAGTATAGTAAGACTGTCATCTTCACTACAACTCATATGCTCCTCGGCAAAACCATACCCTCTTTTCCGAATCTCGAGCGAACGGTCTTTTAATACAGCCCCCATATAATATCCCCATATGGGCAAAGCCAGACTTGCTCCGGAGCCGCCGGCTATACGAATATCCCTGCTCTGCCCTCCTACCCATACACCGGTAACAAGATCAGGTGATATTCCGATAAACCAGCCATCAGCCGAGTTTTGGGTAGTACCTGTTTTTCCGCCAATTTCGGCATCAATGCCAAAATCCGATTTCAGTCTTCTGGAAGTTCCGAATTCTGATCCGGCCTTTAGCAGCTCAACCATATAAGCAGCCGTTCGCTCTGTAATTACTTCTCTGGTTTCCGGCTTGAATTCATATAAAACATTGCCATACTTATCCTCGATACGCAACAAAGCATGCGGCCTGATATAGGTTCCACCATTGACAAATACACAATAAGCAGCCACCATTTCAAACAGAGACACGTCTGTAGTCCCAAGCGCAAGGGAAGGCACAGCTTCCATAGTACTTTCCAAGCCAAGCTTACGTGCAAAGTTTACGATATTATCCGGTCCGGACTGCATCATCAGATTGGCAGCCACTGTATTTACAGAGTTTGCAAGGCCATGCTTTAATGTTACCGGAGCATTGGAATAGGTATTATTGCTGTTGCGGGGAGTCCAGACAGTACCCTTCCACGGATAAGCAACTTCTACATCCAGCACTTCAGAGCATGGAGTAAGGCCAGCCTCTTCTATCGCATAGGCGTACACAAAGGGTTTAAAAGTAGACCCGGCCTGCCTTCTGCTCTGAGAGACATTATCATACTTATAATACTTATAGTTTATATCTCCCACATATGCCCTGATCTGACCACTTCCGGGATCTACGGAAAGCGAACCGGTATGAAGAAACTGCACCATGTATTTTATGGAATCAAGCGGGCTGATTTTGCCTGAACGTGGTTTATCATATCCGAACAAAATCATTTCAACCGGTTCTTTCATTCTGGCCAGACACTCCTTATCTGAGAGGCCTTCATTTTTATATTCTGCATACCTGGCAGATTTTCTGGCAAGATTTTGTATAAAATCGGGATCATTCCACGGAGTTTTTCCTTTCCATTGCTGATTATACTGGTTTTGCAATGCTTTCATATGACGCTGAACCGCCTGCTCGAGATAGGTCTGCATTCTGGCATTTACCGTAGTATAAATTCGTAAACCGCCTCCATACAGATCCTGATTATTCTCTCTGGCCCACTTCTGTATAAAAGGTTTCAGATATCCCCTGAGATACGGAGCAGGGCCTGCTGCGTCACCTTCCGGCTGATAATTTAACCCAAGGGGTTTCTCCTCAAGTTTTTTTCGCTCCTCAGAACTGATAAAACCACTCTTCTCCATCTGAGCCAAGACAGTGTTTCTTCTGGAAAGCGCCCTTTCCGGCCGCCTGACAGGATCATAAACCGAAGGGCCTTTTAACAATCCAACCAGCAGCGCCGCCTGGTTAACGGTAAGTCTGGACGGAACGACATTGAAAAAAGTTTCTGCAGCACTTTTAATTCCATGCGTATTTCTGCCAAAAGAAACAGTATTCAGGTACATCGTGAGAATCTCCCGTTTTGTGTAAGCCCGCTCAATCTGAATGGCAACAATCCATTCTTTTATTTTTGTAATCAGCATGTTATTGCTGAGCGGCCCCTGATAGGCATCATAGTCCCTCAGTTGAAAGAGATTTTTGGCTGTTTGCTGGGAAAGTGTACTTGAACCTCGTTTCTTTCCCTGAATCATATAATAAAAAATAGCAAACGTCCCTTTAAAATCAACTCCCGAATGTCGTTCAAAACGCTCATCTTCCGTTGCTATCAGTGCATTTACCAGATGTTCAGGCAACTCATTGTAATCAACCGGTGTCCGTTTTTCGCGATAATAACTTCCGATAACCTCGCCATCGGAAGAATAAAGCAGCGAGGCCTCATCTGTTTTCGGATTTTCAAGTATTTCCAATCCGGGCAGTTCCCCGAACAACCCAAACAGATTTATGCGTACACAACCAATAACAAAGAACAAAAAAAGCCAGCTTCCCAGAAAAGTGAGCCAGGCTACCCGTACAATTCGATCAATCATTGAATTAGATAAAGACTTCTAATTAAAACCAGTAATAACACAAGTACATGAGAACGTAAGAAAGATAAGATCAGATATTCTCTTAGTAAATTTACAATAAAAGTTTCTCAATGTCTTTAATCAGTGATTTATTTGACGGTGGTTTTGCATGGAAGTCTGAGATATTTCCGTCCTTATCAATAAGAATAAAACGGGGAATACTCGGGACATTATATTTTTCCAGTATTTCTTCCTCCTCTCCTTTCAGAGAAATCAAATGTGTACCGCTCACCTCCCGTTCTTCTATAAATCGTTTCCATTTGGCTGTATCCTGATCGATAGAAACATATAAAAAAACCAGATCTTCTTCTCCTCTGAAATGCTCTTTAAGTGATTTTGACCGGTTGATCTGCATAATGCAGGGAGCACACCAGCTGGCCCAGATATCCATATAAATAACTCTTCCCTTAAAATCACTCAGACTAACGGCATTTCCTTTCAGATCCTTAAGCGTAAAGCCCGGTGCAGGCTTCCCTTTTTCAGGATCTGCTCCGAAATTGCCTTCTCCTGAATCTGTCGGAGCAAAACCCAGTACCGCTATCACTAACAGCAGAAAAGTAAAGAGGGGAACAATCGTCAGGCCCGCTGTCTGTGTTCTTTTACTATCCATAAATACTCAGTTTATTGCCCTTCTTAATCTCACCATTATTTATTCTGACCACCTTTATAACATCGTGTCGTTCAGATTAAATTCTGCAAAAAGCGAAAATATTTCTTCAAACAAAAAAGTTAAAATCCGGTATCGTTTTCAAATCAGCACAACACGATTTAAATTATTAAAAATAAAATAGTTAAGTATTGTATTGACTATAAATGAAACCTCTTACCGCCTTTTAAAGTTAATACTAAAAGAATATAAACCGCTTCAAATTTTCATTACAGGTAAAAATTTTGGTTTAAAATTTGACATTATAATTATTGTAAAAGTTTTCAGCGCATATGAAAGGCATTTATCAATTTTTCATCCCTCTGCTCTGCACAATACTGTTTGTGCTGGCTACAGCGTGTGAAAAAAAGACGATAAATGATACTCCCCGGACTATTGAACCTGTACAGACCGATTCATTACAGCTTGAAAAAAACACAAAAGAAAGCCGGCAGGAAACAGAAAAGCCGGCATTGGAGATGATTCCATCCCAAAATGATTCCATATTCTCTGATTCAGTAAAAGTATCGACGGATATTGTATCTGATTCTACAGAGACTATGGTGCAGCCAATGCGGAAACCCACTTTCAAGCATTTCTACAAATATATGAAGCTCCACAATCGGGGCCCTGTAGTCATGATCCCATTCCGTTTTTAGTTTTTATTTTTGCTTTTTGAAAACTATTCCAAAAAAAATGAGTATTATATCTATTCATGGTAGTATCACTCTACTCA
Organism: Bacteroidota bacterium; assembly: GCA_023392125.1. Lineage (GTDB taxonomy): Bacteria > Bacteroidota > Bacteroidia > Cytophagales > Cytophagaceae > SpSt-227. Next base: position 55,346 of record JAEVZS010000002.1, on the reverse strand, counting down.
TGAAAAGACCATGTGCTGATTTTTATAGACTTCAATTATTTTTAATTAATGAGCAAGACCGACAAAAAAGAAGTTAAAGCTGTATCCAAAGCCATAAAAGCGACTTCTGCAAGCATCAAAAAGAAAGGAGCTGAACCTGTTAAATCAAAATCATCCGATAAAACGGTTTCCGCTTCTGTGAGCGGCAATCGGAAAATCTCGCTTTCCAAAAAAGATGTTCCGTTGGAGAAATCTATAAAAAGCAATGGCACATCTCATAAAAAAGCATCATCGGCCATTTCTGTTGCTTCTGCTACTTCTGTAAAAGATAAAAAGTCCTCTAAAAATACACCTGTACAGGTAAAAAAAGAGGTCATAAATAAAGAAGCCGGAGAACCCGGAAAAAAAGCTCCTGCTACTTCAAAAAAGGAAGTTAAACAAAGTGTGTCTTCACTCAAAAACGAAAAAATAACCCGCCTGGCCATTGTGGTGGATGATCCATGGTTAGAGCCTTATGAGCAGGATATCATTGAGCGGAATAATCGCTTTGAAAATGCACTGAAAGAAATAGAAACCGGTGCAGACTCCCTGGATAAGTTTGCCAGCGCATATAAATACTACGGAATCAATTACGACGATAAAAAGAAAGGCTGGTGGTACCGGGAATGGGCTCCTGCCGCTCATCAGCTGTTTCTCACCGGAGATTTTAATAACTGGGACAGATCTTCGCATCCGTTGAAAAGAAATGACCGGGGAATCTGGGAAATTTTTCTTCCATACAAAGATTACAAGGATAAGTTCGTACATACAAGCCGTGTAAAGGTGCATGTTGTATCCGATCGCGGGGCCATGGACCGTATTCCGGCATATATCACACGCGTAGTACAGGATCCCCAGACATACGATTTCTCCGGACAGATATGGGCGCCGGAAACAGCTTTCAAATGGACTGATTCGAAATTTACCTTCGATGCTTCCAAAGACCTGGTAATATACGAATGCCACATAGGTATGTCGCAGGAGAAAGAAGGAGTTGGTACATACAATGAATTCACAGAGGAAGTACTTCCGCGCGTAAAAAAGCTCGGATATAATGCTGTACAGCTCATGGCCGTTCAGGAGCATCCTTATTATGGCTCTTTTGGATATCATGTGTCAAACTTTTTTGCACCATCTTCTCGTTTCGGTACTCCCGATGAGCTCAAAAAGCTGATTGATACAGCACACGCTATGGACATAGCCGTTATCATGGATATTGTCCATTCTCATGCCGTAAAGAATCTTTCCGAAGGTCTGAATGAGTTTGACGGATCCGATCATCAGTATTTTCACGCCGGCGGCCGGGGCTACCATGAAGGCTGGGACTCCAAGCTTTTTGACTATGGAAAGTGGGAAGTAAAGGAATTCCTTCTTTCAAACTGCAAATACTGGCTTGAAGAGTTTCACTTTGACGGCTTCCGCTTTGACGGAGTTACCTCCATGCTGTACTTCCATCACGGCTTCACCAGCTTTGATCATTATGACAAATACTTCAGATATGATGTTGACTGGGATACTGTCACCTATCTTCAACTAGCCAACGAGCTGCTGCACTCACTCAATAAAAATTTTGTATCTATCGCAGAGGATGTAAGCGGCATGCCCGGACTTTGCCGTACGACCAAAGAAGGCGGTATCGGTTTTGATTACCGGCTTGGTATGGGTATTCCGGATTACTGGATAAAAATACTGAAGGAAAAAACCGATGAGGACTGGAATATATATGAAATATGGGATGTGCTTACCAACAGACGCTGGAAAGAAAACACCATAGCGTATGCAGAGTCCCACGACCAGGCCCTTGTAGGAGACAAAACACTGGCATTCTGGCTAATGGACAAGGAAATGTATTACCATATGATGGTAGATGATCAGAATCACATCATCGATCGTGGTATCGCTCTGCATAAAATGATCCGTCTTATTACCATCACTCTGGGTGGTGAAGCCTATCTGAACTTTATGGGTAATGAATTCGGACATCCGGAATGGATCGATTTCCCGCGTCAGGGAAATAACTGGTCCTATAAATATGCCCGAAGGCAATGGACCCTTGTTGACAGTCCCAAGCTGAAGTACAAATATCTGTCTGCATTTGAAAAGGCAATGATAGAAACGATCCGAAAAAACGGGATTCTCAGATCCGGATATGCGACACAGGTAAATATGGACATGCTGAACAAGGTAATTATTTTTGAAAGAGGCGAGCTTATTTTTATATTCAGCTTTAACCCGTCCAATTCTATCTTTGATTACAAATTCCGTGTACCTGTCAAAGGGACATACAAAATAGTACTGAACTCGGACAAACAGGAGTTTGGCGGTTTTGACCGGATCGATGATTCGATTACCTATTCCACCGATGCGGATCAGCAACTTAGTATTTATCTGACAAACAGAACGGCCTTAGTTCTGAAGAAAGTAAAATAAGTGTTTTGGGACCATAGCAGGCCAAAACGCGATCCTGAAACCAACGGAAAGTTTTCCGTTGGTTTTTCATTTATATACAATTACATCTGCATATTCTCAAAGTTATTGCAACTAACTTCTCCTGCAGGGGTTATTCTGAAAACAACTTATGAAAAAAATCAGATTTTCGTATCGGGGAGTAAAATACAATCCTGAAACGGCTATGGTAAGTGTAAAAAAGAAATCCATCCCGAGAGACCTAAGCTACAGGGGACAGAAATATGATTTATTACCGGATCAGGCTCCAAACGAACAGTTTCCGGTTCGTAAAAGTTACAGGGGAATAGTATATTGATAACTATTCCCGGCTCAATAGCTATTGCATATTCTGTGATAGCTGATACAGAAACGTATACACATCCTCAGGAGTTCTGAGCAAATAACCGGCCTGAGTATAACGATGTTTGTCTTCAGAAACAACGATTCCGATACCATTTTCCTGCACCATGGCAAAACCATCTTCATCGGTAAGATCGTCTCCGATAAATACGGGAACATGTTTTTCCAGATCAAAGTTTAATCTGCTCATTAACCAGTCCAGTGCTTTGCCTTTATTCCATTCACAGTTAGGTTTCAGCTCCATGACTTTTTTTCCGGGTCCTGGCTTTAAACAGCTTCTGTACTGGTCGATAATACTCTGCACCTTATCTACAACATTTTGTACCCTCTCCTCTGGTACATGTCGGTAATGGACAGCAATAGCAAATTTTTTCCGTTCTACAACAACTCCCCGTTCATCAGCCAGCAACAGATCCAGCTCATTTTGTGCAACGTCCAGCGCAGCAACCGAAGACAGCCCTTCCGTATACACCCATTCCAGCTCACTCCCCTTTATTTCATACCCGTGACTACCTGCAAAAATCATCCCTTGCAGGTTGATCCTTTGCTCTATATCTGTTCTGTCACGACCAGTCAGAATAACACAGGTGGCCTGCTCAAGCAGTTTTTTTAATAGTTCATACATATCAAGGGATAAACAGGCATCCTCAGGATTACTGACAATCGGAGCAAGCGTACCATCAAAATCCAGAAAGATCACAGGTTTCTTATCTTTAAAGATATCCGTATCAAACAGAGTAAATGCAGAAGGAAGTTGGCTGGCTAACGTCAGGTTTTTATTTTTGGAAAAATCCGGCTTCATAGTTTCAAAAATAGCAGGTTTAACCTCTTTTAAAAGTTTTAATGCTCATTATGAACAAAAACCCAATCATCTAACTGATTATCAGTTTATATATTTCATTTGTATCTCAATCCAGTTTTTTTTCCGGATAACTCCGGAAGTCGGATATGCAGGATTAAGCACCCTCGGATTAGGCAAAACAGCCGCAATCAGTGCGGCTTCAGACCGGGAAAGCTCCGCTGCGCTCTTTCTAAAGTAGAAGCGCGATGCTGATTCAATTCCATATATGCCATTGCCCATTTCAATTTTGTTCATATATATCTCAAGAATTCTTTTCTTGGACCAGCAAACCTCAATTAAAAAAGTGAAATAAGCTTCCAGTATTTTTCTGCCATAGGACCTGCCAGGCCATAGAAAAACATTTTTTGCAACCTGCTGACTGATTGTGCTTCCACCCACCGTACTTTTACCAGACCGTCTGTTTCTGTCAAACGCACTCTTCATTGCTTTCCAGTCAAATCCATTATGTTTCCAGTATTTCTGATCCTCTGATGCAACCACTGCCTTTACGAAGTCCGGAGATATTTTCCCGTACCCGGTCCATTTGCCGGAGTAATAATAATCGTATGGACCAAATGATTGTTCAAAAAAACGAATAATCATTAAGGGAGTGAAAGGAGGATTAATATAGCGATATGCAATAACCACCAGTGCAGTAGACAAAAAAAAGAATAAAATCAGTTTTTTGAGCCAGTTCAGCAACCGGAAGAATATTTTTTTCATAAGAGAGCTCCTGCCGCCTCAAATCTACATAATAGGGAACAAAGTTCCCTATTCCTGTAAAAACAAAAAACCCGGAAAATTCCGGGTTTTTTGTTTTTCAACCGGCTATTCCGGCATATCCCGGTCTTAGCAAGGTTTCCTGGTATTTATCATTCTGACTTATATATTCTTTCACGTATGAACATCCGGCCTTTATCTTTATTGAATTTTTCATTGCATACTGCAACGCATATTCAACTACTTTGGCTGCTATGCCATTATTCCGAAGGTTTGCCGGCACAAAAATCATTCTGAAATCCCAGATATTTTCGCTTATCTTTTCATATCGCAAGATACATTCCTTACCACCGATGGCGGTAAAAAATTTGCGGCTCACAAGATCATGTTTAATTGTGTACTTCATAACATCTACTCTATGCTTAAATTACCCTTCAATGAGTACTTATTTAATGTTTTTTTTATAACATGATGGGTTAAGTTTTTGTTAACCTCGTTACCTTTGCAGCATGAATACGTTATACAGATTACTCTTTTTACCATTTGTCATTTTGCTGACAGCCTGCAATTATTATGAAGTACATCTAAATGAAGCCAAACAGGCTATGAGCGAAAATAATTTTGAAAAAGCCATAGCCGAGGCTGATAAAGCTATTCAAAGCCGGCCGGAAAAGGCCGAAGCATACAACCTGAGAGGTGTTGCTTATCAGAATACAGACAAGATTGAAAACGCCAGGAAAGACTTTTTACAATCAATAGAGCTTGATTCATCCAATTACAAAGCATACTATAATCTTGGCCGCATTGAAATTGATGAAAATAATCACCCTGATGCCATCCGGTACATCTCCAAAGCCATCGGACTAAGCCCCGAAGAAGCCGATTTGTATAATAATCGTGGTGTCGCCTATCATGCAATCGGACAAACAGATCTGGCCATTGAAGATTTTACCAGGGCAATTGCACTTGATTCCGGCTCGTCAATTGCCTTTTCTAACCGGGCAAAGGTCTTTCGTTCCCTGACCCGGTGGCATGAGGCAATAGCTGACTATACAAGCAGCCTGTCGCTAAAACCGGATAATGGTCAGAATCTGTACTGGCTTGCAGATACATATTTTCAGGTAAATGACCCGATAAGCGGATGTCACTGGATGAAGAAAGCACGCGATACCGGATATGAACAGGCCCGTCAGGCAATGGAAGTTCGCTGCTCGGGCAATTCTGCTCATTCCAAAGACTCCAATCATATTCATTAAGTATACCCCAATGGATGTAAGGCAAGCACAAGAGCGCATAATTCAGCTGACCAGTGAACTGAATTATTACAACTATATGTACTACCAGAAAGATACTTCTCTGGTTTCTGATTATGTTTTTGATCAGCTGCTGGCAGAACTTAGTGAACTGGAGAAACAATATCCTCAATTTATACAGGAAGATTCTCCTTCCCTACGAGTCGGCGGAACCATTACCAAAGAGTTTCCGACAATAGTACACAAATATCCGATGTTGTCCCTTGGCAATACGTATTCGGAACAAGAACTTTCTGATTTTGACGAAAGAGTAAAAAAAACAATCGGTCATCAGTACCAGTATATATGCGAACAAAAATATGATGGTGTCGCAATCAGCCTCACCTATGTCAACGGAGTACTGAAAACCGCTGCAACCAGAGGAGACGGAGTCAGAGGCGATGATGTTACCGCCAATGTCCGGACTATAAAAAGCATTCCTCTTAAACTGCATTCTCAGGGTTATCCGGAGACTTTTGAAGTCCGGGGAGAGGTTTTCCTGCCCAATGACATCTTTCTTCAGATCAACAAAGACCGGCAAGCCAATGGAGAAACTCTTCTGGCGAATCCGCGTAACGCCGCTTCCGGCACATTAAAGATGCAGGATTCCTCTATCGTTGCCCAGCGTAATCTGGATTGCTACATATACGGGCTATATGGAGAAAATCTTCCGGCCCAAAGCCATCAGGAAGCATTGGTTATGCTGAAAGAATGGGGCTTTAATGTGCCTCAGCATTTCCGGCTGTGCCAGAATATCCAGGAAGTTTTTACGTACATCCGGCTGTGGGAAACCAAACGCTTCGAACTCCCTGTAAGCACAGACGGAATTGTTGTAAAAATAAACAACTATCAGCAACAGTCAGAACTGGGATATACTGCAAAAAGTCCCCGCTGGGCTATTTCATTTAAGTTTAAAGCAGAAACAGCTCTTACACAGCTCCAGTCTGTAAGCTTTCAGGTTGGCAGAACGGGCGCTGTTACGCCAGTTGCCAATCTTCAGCCTGTTCCTCTCGCCGGAACCACCGTAAAACGAGCCTCTCTTCATAACGCCAATGAAATAGAAAGACTTGACCTGCGTATAGGTGACACTGTAATGGTAGAAAAAGGCGGCGAAATTATTCCTAAAATTACCGGAGTCGACTTAACCAAACGGCAACCGGGCAACCAGCCAATACAATACATAAGTCAGTGTCCGGAATGCCATACCCTGTTAGTCAGAAATGAGGGCGAGGCTGTACATTACTGTCCTAATGAACGGGGATGTCCACCCCAGATAAAAGGAAGAATCGAGCATTTTATACAACGAAAAGCGCTTAACGTCGAAGGTTTGGGGCCGGAAACAATTGAACAGCTTTTTGATAAAGGCCTCGTTAAAGATCCGGCGGATCTTTATGATCTCACTCTGGAAACTCTGCTGAGTCTGGAACGGTTCGGTAAGAAATCCGCTGAAAATCTTCTGAAAGGCCTGGAAAACACAAAGAATATTCCGTTCCGGCAGGTCTTATTCGGATTGGGCATCCGCTTTGTCGGGATCACTGTTGCCGAAAAACTGGCTGCTTACTTCAGTTCCATTGATGCCATAAGCCACGCAACATTCGAAGAATTACTGGCTGTACCGGAAATAGGCGAAAAGATCGCTTATAGCATTACCGAATATTTTTCCAGTCAGGAACACCTGACTTATATCGGCCGCCTTAAAGCGGCCGGTCTTCAATTTACCCGCAAAGAAGTATTTACTGAATTGGCAAGCACCAAATTCGAAGGTAAAACGTTTGTAATATCGGGAGTATTCCAGTCCTTCGGCAGGGAAGAACTGAAAGAAAAAATCGAAACGAATGGCGGCAAGGTTGTATCTTCCATTTCCGGTAAGCTGAGTTATCTGGTAGCCGGAGAGAACATGGGACCTGCAAAACTGGAAAAAGCTACCAAACTGGGCATTGCCATTCTTTCAGAAGATGAATTTACTAAAATGCTGGAGGAGGAATGATAAAAAAAGCTTTTATGTGGCTAAGAACGCGTATCGCTTACAGCAAAAAAAAGACATCCAGGCATCAGTCATTCGATAAAGCCGGAAAAATCGGTATATTATTAAATAATCCTGACTTTACACAAAATGACAGCATCAATCGTTTTGTACGCACCCTCAAGGATCAGGGCAAGGAGGTTGCCGTGCTATGCTTCCTCGACGAGGGTGTAAACCGTCTGTATGATTTTCCCTATCTGGAGCTACGAAAGAAAGATCTTACACTAACCGGAGGTTTCCAATCCGAAAAAATAAATAATTTTGTAAAAAGCAGATTTGACTATTTATATTCTATTAATATTTCACCATTTTTGCCATTCAAAAATATTTTGAGCAGAAACCAGAGTGCTGTACGCATTGGGAAATATTTCTCTGGAAGTGATAAGTATCTGGATATAATGATTGACATGCAGGACAAAGACGATCTGCAAAGTTTGATAAAAAAGATGAATGAGCTTATTCCAAATTTAAGTTTTCATGATTAGCAGTTTAGAAGGTACAGGTGTGGCATTGATCACTCCTTTTGCGGAAGATGGTTCAGTTGATTACCCAGGTCTGAAAAAGCTGTTAACCCATGTTTCTGATAATAATGTTGATTATCTGGTTGTAAACGGAACTACAGGCGAGTCGGCAACTACTGACAAACAGGAAAAACTGGACATTTTATCCTTTGTCAAAAAAGAAAACATTCATAATCTGCCTGTTGTATTTGGCTTGGGCGGTAACAATACCAGAGAAATCGTAAAGTTACTGAATGAATTAGACTGGACCGGCGTGTCTGCTATATTATCAGTTAGTCCATATTACAATAAACCTTCTCAGGAAGGCCTTTACCAGCACTATAAAACCATTGCAGAAGCCTCTCCCCTTCCCATAATCCTGTATAATGTACCGGGCAGGACAGGCTCTAATCTTACAGCACACACTACCCTTCGGCTGGCCGAATTGCCCAATATCATCGGGATAAAAGAAGCATCAGGCAATATTCTGCAGGCACTGGAAATCAGCAAATGTACCCGTAAAGATTTTGTCCTTATCTCGGGAGATGATCTTTTGACACTGCCATTGATTTCCATTGGCGCCAAAGGTGTTATTTCTGTACTCGCCAATGCCTTTCCTGCTCCATTCACAAAAATGGTTAATGCTGCTCTTAAAGCGGACTTTGAAACAGCAGCCGGAATATTAAGAACCTTCGTCCAGATCAATCCATGTATTTATGAAGAAGGTAACCCGGTAGGAATCAAAACAACTCTTGAGCTGCTCAATATCTGCAATAGCAATGTGCGTCTTCCACTGGTAAAAGGCAGTGATCTCTTAAAAAGCAAAATAGAAGAGTGCTTAAAAGAGATTATCTGAGTTGAGTTTTTTCAGTTATATAAAATAAAAAAAGGGGGTAGCTACCCCCTTTTTTTATTTTATATAATGCTTTACCTTAAACGGTAATATTTGATAATGACTTATTATATACTCCGTTTTTAAGCTTCTGAGCGACTTCTTTAAAAGCATTGATAGTGTATTGCACATCGTCCAGCGAATGAACAGCTGTAGGAATCAATCTCAGCATCATAATGTCTTTAGGTACTACCGGATATATTACGATAGAGCAGAAAATACCATAATTTTCTCTGAGGTCTATAATCATCTGCGCAGCTTCCGCTTCCGTCCCGCTCAAAATAACAGGCGTTACCACAGATTGTGTTCGGCCGATATTAAACCCTTCAGCTTTCAAGCCATTTTGAAGAGCAGAGGCAATCTTCCACAAATTAGCTTTAAGCTCCGGATTTTTTTTCAGCAATTCAAGCCTTTTTCTCAACCCTATTACCATTGGCATTGGCAGTGTCTTGGCAAAAATCTGAGATCTTGTGTTATAACGTAAATATTCCAATACTTTCTCGTCTCCGGAAACAAAAGCCCCGATGCCAGCCATTGACTTTGCAAAAGTAGAGAAGTACAGATCAATCTTATCCTGAACCCCCTGTTCTTCACCAGCACCAGCTCCGGTTTTACCCATAGTTCCGAAACCATGCGCATCATCGATAAGAAGTCTGAACTGATATTTTTCTTTCAGAGCGACAATAGACTTCAGATCGCCCATATCACCAGCCATACCAAATACTCCTTCAGTAATAACAAGAATACCTCCTTTGGTTTCTTCAACAATCTTGGTAGCTCTTTCCAGCTGCTTCTTCAGGTTTTCGATATCATTGTGCGGAAACACAAAACGTTTTCCCTGATGCAGCCTTACACCGTCAACAATACTTGCATGGCATTCGCTGTCATACACAATCACATCATGGCGACCAACAAGTGCATCTACAATTGACATAATCCCCTGATACCCGTAATTCAAAAGCATTGTATCTTCTTTCTTTACGAATTCGGACAACTCTGCTTCAAACTGCTCGATAAGGTTTGAATTACCGGACATCATTCTGGCTCCCATTGGATAAGCAAGACCATACTCCCGCGATGCATCTGCATCTGTATTCCTTACTTCAGGATGATTTGCAAGGCCAAGGTAGTTGTTAAGACTCCAGCATAAAACTTCCTTACCCCTGAATTTCATCCTCGGGCCAATTTCTCCTTCCAGTTTTGGAAATGCAAAATAACCATGCGCGACAGATGAGTGTTTTCCAAGGGGACCTCTGTCAGTCAATAACTTTTCAAATAGATCCAAGGTATTATTTTCGTTTTAGTGTTAAATATTCAAAAACTCTGCGGACAAAGGTACATATAAATAAATTCATGTAAAAAAAGTCAAATTAAAATTAAACATTTTGACTACATAAAGGGATCTTTCACAGGCACCATCAATAAATAACAATTTATATTTCAAATAGATATATATCAAATATCCAACTTCACCAGCTATCCTTCCTTTTTATTGTTCAGGAAAAAACTGCCTGCCATTTTTATTCAGAATAGTAAAGTAAAACAGTGTCAAACACCGAATAAAATTACTGATATATAAAAGATTTATCCTATATTTACCCGGTTGTTTCAAAAACACAATCAGACTATTATTCGGGCAGCAAAGTCAAAAAAGTACCGCTGGCAGCAGGCCGGTCATAACTAACTGGATTTGTTTGCGTAATAAGCCTTTGTCGGATTTGGTCTTTAATTTGCTTTTACTATTTTACACGAACGTCTAATTACAACTACTTAAATATCGGGCTAAATTTTTAATACATTGACCATGAAAAAAAGTATAATATTTTCAAGTATTCTGCTTGGGGTATGCTGTTTTTCAGCATCTCATGCACAAAAGTTGTCAAAAGAACCTCAGGGAAAAACCGAAGCCAAGGCGGATCAGTTTCCGGAAATGACAAAAGGTCTTGAGAAATTCAGAAATGGCGACTTTATAGGAGCAATGCTTGCTTTTGATGAAGCAATTCATGTCAACCCACAGCATGCAGAGGCTTATTATCAGCGTGGTCTTGCCAAAATGGAGCTTGGTGATAATGAATCTGCCATTGAGGATTTTTCCAAAACAATAGAGCTGGACAATAAAAACCTGAATGCTCTTGCCAAAAGAGGGCACGCAAAATCCAATATCGGTGACCATCGCGGGGCTATCGAAGACTTCAAGCAGGTATCGCTGATTGATCCTAAAAATACCGATGCGCTGATGAACATGGGAAATTCAAAATATCTTCTGAGCGACTATCAGGGAGCTATTGAAGATTATACCAAAGCCATCCAAACCAACATGGCTCACAACTTTGAGGCATATTACAAGAGAGGACTGGCTAAGAATGAGTGGGGTAAATATCAGGAGGCCATTGAAGACTTTTCAAAAGTAATCGAATTATATCCTAAATATAATTATGCGTACTTCTACCGGGCCTATGCAAAAAATCACCTGAATGATTATCAGGGAGCCATTCAGGATTATTCCAAAGTAATCCAGCTGGATCCTCTGGATCAGGAGTCTTATTTTAACCGTGGTATGAGTAAGGCAAACACTCAGGATTATGCCGGAGCAATTAAGGATTTCAGCAAAGCAATCGAAATAGAAGCAAAATTTGAACAGGCATATTATCACCGCGGCGAGGCAAAGCTAATGTCAGGCGATGTGAAGGGTGCTGAAGATGACTTCAATACTGTTGTACAGATGCTGCCTCACAGCAAAGACGCTTATCTGAACAGAGGACTGTTTTATTTTGAAAACGGTGAAACAGATAAAGCCATCAATGATTTTAACAAAGGACTCGAACTGTCAAATGATCCGGATCTTTTCTATTTCAGAGGACTTACCAAAATGAATACCGGTGATAAAAGCGGAGCATGTGCCGATTTGCAAAAAGCCGAGAACATGGGGCATAAAGAAGCAAAGTTTGAAGCAAAACGACTTTGCAAAAGAAAATAGGAACAGACGATTTTGATAAAGCCTGATACCATAATCCTTGCTTCCGGTTCACCAAGAAGAAAACAACTTCTTACGGAAGCAGGGATTTTTTTTACTGTTCGGACTAGGCCTACCGATGAAAGTTTTCCGGAAGATATGGATGTATATCAGGTCGCAGAATTTCTGGCAAGAAAAAAAGCGGCAGCTTTTCTGGACGAATTAGCATGTGATCAGCTTATCATTGCTGCTGATACAGTAGTAATTCATAACAATGAAATATTAGGCAAACCCTCTTCACCGGAAGAAGCCTTCCATATGCTGAAAAGGCTGTCCGGACAAACCCACGAAGTCATTACGGGAGTCTGTCTGCTTGGAAAGAATCATGAAGAGCATTTCAGCGACAGGACAACAGTTAGTTTCCGTATACTTTCAGATAAGCAGATCAATTATTATCTGTCCGGCTATAATCCTTATGACAAGGCAGGAAGCTACGGCATACAGGAATGGATTGGCCTTATTGGCGTAGAAAAAATAACAGGCTCATATTTTAACGTAATGGGCCTTCCTGTACATCTGATCTATGAAAGCCTCCGGAAACTTCAGCCGGAAATCTATCCCTGATCAGCTCAACCGGTTCTCAAGTATATTGTATTCGACAGAAGGGGCAATACGCTCATAAATAATATTATAAACCGCCCGGATAATCGGAAGCTCAATATTGAACTTTGCGGCCAGCTCATAGATACACTTAACTCCATAATATCCTTCCGCGATCATATTCATTTCAACCAGAGCTGTTTTTACTGAATATCCCCGGCCAAGCATATTTCCCAGCGTCCTGTTTCTGCTAAACTGGGAGTAGGTAGTAACCAGCAGATCCCCGTTGTAAGCCGATCGGGCAACATTGCGTTCCGTCGGATAGAAAACACTAAGCGCATACTCCATTTCAACCAAGGCATTTGATACAAGTACTGCCTGAAAGTTATCCCCGTAATTTAACCCTCTGGCGATCCCACAAGCTATACCGTAGACATTTTTCATTACAGCAGCATACTCAACGCCATACAAATCCAGGGAAACTGATGTTTTAATATACCGGCAGGTCAGTAATTTGGCAACTCTGTCTGCTTCCTTCTCCGATCGTCCGGCTATGGTCAGATAGGACTGTCTTTCAAGCGCTACTTCTTCAGAATGACACGGACCACTGATCATACAAATCAGGTTGTCCGGAACTGCAAAATAAGTTTCCAGATATTGGCTGATCAACAGGTTCTCTCCCGGAATCATTCCCTTGACTGCTGATACAAGGTTTTTTGACTGAAATACCGATGTATCAAGGCCACTCAACACTTCTTTAATAAATGCCGCAGGAATAGCTATTATTACGACTTCTGCTTCTTTTATTGCTTCTTCCAGACTGGACGAGGCCCGGACTTTTGTGACATCTATTTCGACATCACTCAGATATCCCGGATTATGTCTGAATTTATTAATATGCTCTACGTGGCTGTTATTACGAATCCACCAGTTAATCTTCAAATGAGAATTTTCTGACAATATTTTAACTATAGCAGTTGCCCAGCTTCCTCCTCCTATTACGGCAACGCATGACGTATTCTTCGACATAACTTATTAAAAAAGTAAATTTAATAATCTCCGCTCACCTTATAAAATTTTCACTGTTTACGGTTCGTTTATCATTCATAAAGACGTAAATTTGACATACTGGCATAACAGGCTTTAATTCCTGCCTGTTTCATATTGCCCAATGAAACACTAATTATAGGTTAAGTTATTCTGAAAACCAAAAAATATACCGGAAAGCCTCTTAAAAGAGGCTTTTTGCATATGGAGCACAAAACACTTAAAGAAACTGTAAAACCCTTTACCGGAGCCATCTGTGTATTTGCCGGAGCTGTCTTCTTTTCAGGCAAAGCCATTCTGGTAAAACTTGGATTATCAGAAGGCGTCGGAATAATGACGCTTCTGAACCTGCGCATGCTGTTTTCGCTGCCTTTCTTTCTTATAATGCTTTTTTACAGGCATGAACAAAGTGAGAAAATAACCCTGCATGATCACATTACCATTATAGTTCTCGGAATCTGTGGATATTATCTTGCCAGTTATTTTGATTTTGCCGGGCTTCAATACATATCCGCCAGTCTGGAACGTCTTATTGTTTTTATCTACCCTACCCTGGTTATAGTATTGTCTGCCTTATTCTTTAAAACACGTATCGGCAAAAAGGAATTGGGAGCGCTGATCCTCACCTACGCCGGTATTCTGATTGCTTTTGTTTCAGATACCCCAACACTTTCCGGACCTGTCGTAAAAGGCAGTATGCTGGTTTTCGGCAGTGCTTTTACATACGCCATTTACCTGATCGGAAGCGGCCGGCTGATACCTAAAATCGGAGCATCAAGATTTACAGGATATGCAATGCTTGTATCAACTGTTGCCGTGCTTTTGCATAGTATTCTGAGTAATGATTTTAACCTGCAAACCACCTGGAAAGTATATCTCATCGGTTTTTTAATGGCGGTATTTTGTACGGTTATCCCTGCTGTTTTACTTGCCACCGGGATAAAGCTGATCGGTTCTGACAAAGCATCAATAATCGGCAGCATTGGACCAGTATCAACAATAGCTTTAGCAGCTGTTTTTCTGAATGAGCATATTTCCTACGCAGAGCTTCTGGGTACATGTATGGTTATTGGAGGTGTCTTACTGGTAAGCCGGCAAAAGCAACCGGTACCGGCAAAAAATTAACTACATGGATTACGTCATTTACAACGGAGAACTAACCAGTCAGCCACTGCTGGCTCTATCTGATCGCGGTTTTCAGTACGGAGATGGTTTTTTCGAAACCATGCATTTTAGAAACTCCGAAATCCGTTTCATTGAGGACCATTTGTCCCGGATAAAAACAGCATGTAATGTAGCTGATATGGATTTTCCCGAACTGAGCGATGATACACTTCACAAACTGACCAGTGAGCTTTTACAGATTAAAAAATTTAGTGAAGATAATGCCCGCATCAAGCTAATGATCTGGAGAAAAGAAGGCGGACTGTTTACTCCCGCTTCCCGGGAATGCAATTTCTTTATTCAGATATTTCCGTTCAAAGCTGCTCCGGCGTTTAAAGATCAGGTTGTTGTCGGAGAAAAAATCAGAAATCAGTATTCGTTAATTTCCTCCTTCAAATGTATGAGCAGTATGCATTATATCCTGGCAGGCATAGAAATGCGCAATCAGCAGGGTGATGATATACTTCTTCTTGACCAGCACAATCATGTCTCCGAATGTCTTTCGTCAAACGTGTACTGGATCAGAAACAGAACAGTATATACTCCTTCTCTTTCTACCGGCTGTGTTGACGGAATATACCGAAAAAACATTCTTCGGCTGCTTAGCACAAACAATTGTGATTATCAGGAAGGCTGCTTTTCGCTGGACCATCTCATGGAAGCAGAATTTATCTTCACGTCCAATGTAACCGGTCTGAGCATTATAAGGCAAATTAATGAACGGAAGTTTGCCACAACATCATCAATAACGGAAATTCTTCCTTTTGTCAGATAGCAACGGGAGCAGGAATATGGGGATGCGGATCATATTGCTCCAGCGAAAAATCTTCATAGGTAAAATCAGCTATATTTTTGACAGCCGGATTGATCCGCATCACAGGTAATGATCTCGGGGCTCGGCTAAGCTGTAACCTGGCCTGATCCAGATGATTCAGATACAAATGGGTATCCCCAAAGCTATGAACAAATTCGCCGGGCTTCAAACCAGTCACCTGCGCTACCATCATGGTTAGCAACGCATAGGATGCAATGTTGAACGGAACTCCCAAAAACACGTCAGCACTCCGCTGGTACAACTGGCAGGAAAGCCTGCCTTCGGCTACATAAAACTGAAAAAATGCGTGACATGGCGGCAAAGCCATTTTGTTAACATCTGCCACATTCCATGCACTTACAATCAATCGTCTGGAATCCGGATTACTTTTAATCTGATCAATTACCTGTGCAATCTGGTCAATTGATGTCCCGTCCCTATCCGGCCATGAACGCCACTGGTATCCGTATACAGGTCCCAGCTCACCGTTTTCATCTGCCCATTCATCCCAGATAGAAACCTTATTTTCCTTAAGGTATTTTATATTGGTATCCCCTTTCAGAAACCAGAGTAATTCATGTATAATACTTCGCAGATGTACCTTCTTCGTTGTTACGAGAGGGAATCCCTTTTCGAGATCAAAACGCATCTGATATCCGAATACGCTTATCGTTCCGGTTCCGGTTCTATCTTCCTTGCGTACTCCTTCTTTCAAAATGTGATTGATCAGATCCAGATACTGCTGCATAAATACTATAATTACTTATTCTTTGATTCGGGGAATGTAAATGTACTAAAAAAGCCTTTCATTTAGAATGAAAGGCTCTTCAAAAAAGCTCACAAGAAAGCAGCAGTTATTGTTTTCCGCCACATGACTTCTGAGCTTCTCCTTTTTTACAGCAGGACTTCTCTCCTGCTTCATTACTTTCTTTGCAGGCTTTCTTTTTCTTCTTTCCCTTGTCTTTGGAGTTTTTTTCAGTATGCTGAATCTGATTTTTTTCTACTGAAGCATAAGAAAGAGTGGAAGTTCCCGCTACAAAAAACAATGCGAAGATGACGCTAAAGATGACTCTTTTCATAGGATTTATTTTTATGGTGTTATACTATGCTTTTTCAATACAAAAACAAGACCAAAACAGTTGACAGTTTTACTCATCTTCTGTTTTTGCCACCCTTATCTGCTATTTCCTTTCAGACCTTGACAGCCTTGCCCATAAACAAAAAACGTTGTTGCCGGTAATACTAAATATAAAATAAAACTTTTTATCGACAAGCTTTATCACTATATGACCTTTTACTTCAAAAAGTAAACTTTATTTATCAAATACTTAATTAAATAAAATGATGAAAAAAACTTTTACAATTGTACTTGCCTTGTTTTCAGTTCTGACCTCCCTTGCCAATGGAGATAAAACTGAAACTTTCTCTGCAGTAAAAGAAAAAGATATGGTGCAAGGTGGCTTCTATCTGCATCTTGGACTCGGTGTACCGACTTACAAAGTGGTCGGCTCAAGCAATACGGTTTCACTTGGTTTGCAGCCTTCTCTGGAAATCGGAAACCAGTGGATGTTTCACAAAGGAGAACGATTCGGATTTGGTATGAATGTGAGCTGGCTTACTGCCGGATTTAGTGTGAAATCAAACAAAATCAATCACACGCTACTTGGTGATGTTAACTCCAGGACATCTTCTCTTTATCTGAGCTTATTAAAATTCGGCCCCATGGCAACCTTTGCTACCAATACTGTAGCGCTGGACGTTTTTGTCAATGTTACTCCGACATTGTATCTGGGGACTAACCGGCTTAAAGACCTTGATGAAAGACACGGTTATGCCATGTCCGGAGTGGCATTTACTCCTGGCGTAAAATTCAGATTAAAGGTAATAACACTTGGCTTTGAAACCCACTTCGGTAGACTTCACCATGTAAGAACCGGTTCATCATCTGATGAGGATATTGAAATTGACTGGGATTACAAAGCAAACTATTTTAACCCACGAGTATTTGTCGGTCTGAAATTTTAATAAATAATTATTCCCTTTTGCTTTAACACAAACAATAAGAGGCTGTCTGATCTGATTCAGCACAGTCTCTTTTGTATTAGCTAAGTATCATTAGCCTTGGAAGAAGCAGGGTATTTACTTTTAAACAACTGCTTATAAATTCCTTATCTCATAAAAGAAAGCGGTTTAAGGCTCAGGGATCGCAGCGGAGGCTGTGATTCTCGAAGCCCTCTTTGTATAGAACTAATCCTATAGCCTAATTCCAGTCCAAAGCAGCACGATCTTTCCAATAGTTTTCAGACTGCTCTTTTAATCCGGACAGGACCTGCATATCATCCGGGGTTATATTTATATCTGTCGCTTTTATGTTTGACTCCAGCTGTTCAACATTCGCAGCCCCGCTCAGTACGATATGAGTCCAGGATTGATTTAACACATATGCCATACACAAAGCATCGGTACTTACCTGATATTTTTCAGCTATCCGGCTTAACAGAATCTGTTTTTCCCGAAAACCCGGATTATTGTTTCTTTCCGTCAGGCGGCCATTAGCCAGAGCTTCTTTAATTATGATGCCTATACCGGCTCTGGCTGCATTTAAAAGACCTTCTGTAGCAGATTGCTCCAGGATATTCCAGGTTGCCTGTACCGAACCAAACAGCAACTGCCTGTCCCTACTTATACTCATCGCTTTTTCAAGTGTCTCGGACTGAGCTGTACCACTTAATGAAAGCCCTATGATTACCCCTGATCTTTTCAGCTCCCAAAGCTTGTCCAATACCCCCTCCGAATCAAGAACTCCGCTATCCGGAGTAGCCGAATGAATATGATAAATTGCCAGCTTCTTTCCAATCCATTTCTGTGATTCCGGCCATTGACGTGCAAGATTTTTAAGACTATGCTCTTTTACTTCATGCTTTTCTACATCTATCTGCCAGTCAGCTGTATAAATGTATCCCCATTTTGATCCGATGACAATATCATCATACTCTTTATAGCCTTTCCATCCTGCAAGAAACTCTTCTGCCTTTCCATAGCTTCTCGCTGTATCAAAATATCGTATTCCTTCTCTATAGGCGAAATCAAGGACTTCCTGCGCATGCTCAAACATGGCCTCTTTATCCGTCCTGTTGCGCAGATCCCGGCCATGACCAAGATTGATGTATCCTGGTCTCCCGAGAGCGGCCAGCCCCAAACCTATCCTTGTAACCCGCAAAGGGGTACTGCCAAACTGTATTAAATTCATGAAAACAAATATAGCATTTCTTTCCTATCCGGCCTGAGAGCGGACATAGGTATGATATGCCTTTAAAATTCTGGTTCTGAAAAGCATAAGCAGTATTCCCATCACCATAACCGCTACTGCTCCAAGACGAATCGCAAATGCCACCCCAAGATGCTCTGACACCCAGCCAACCTGGAGGTTACCAATCGGCGTCATTCCCAGAAACATTAGCACATAGAGGCTCATAACTCTCCCCCGGAATTCGGGACGGACCATAGTCTGTATGGTCGTATTAATAGTGGCAGCCTGAGAGAGCAGACCAAACCCTGAAAAGAACAGAAGAAACATGGCAATGCTGCTATTGCCGGTAAAGGTAAAAAGTACAATACTGATACTGAAAACACAACTACCGCCTGCTATATACAATACTGGCTTGATCCTGGATGAAAATGTTCCGACCAGTATGGCTGCACTCAAAGAACCCAGACCGATTGAAGAGTACAAGTATCCTAACCCTGTTGCATCCAGATGAAATTTGTTTTTGGCAAGCAAAGGAATTACGGTAGTAAAGGACCAGCCAAAAATGGATATAAAGCCTGCCATTACAAGAAACATACTGATTACAGGATGGCCGGCTGAGTATCGGATACCTTCCCCTATAGCTTTCAGGGCTCCCATAGGACGATATTCTGCCAGCTTATCTTCCAGATGAAGTAATCGCAAAGCAATCAAAACTCCTATAAAACTCAGACCATTGACAATAAAAGCACCACCTATTCCTATCATTCCGATCAATAATCCGGCAATCCCGGGCCCTATCACTCTTGCGGCATTGAATGTACCGGAGTTAAGAGCAATAGCAGACGAGAGCTGTTCCTTATTGACCAGCTCTGCCACAAAAGCCTGCCGGGCCGGAGCATCCACAGCCATTACCATACCAAGCAGGAAGGCCATCAGTCCGATCAGCCAGATAGTAACCAGACCGGTTAATGTGAATACTCCAAGCAGGAAGGCAAGAATCATGGCTGAGCTTTGCGTATAAAGCAGTATTTTCTTCTTGGAAAAACGATCTACGATAAGCCCGCCAAAGAGGGTAAATAAGAGAGTGGGTAAAGTACTTAACGCTGTAATCAGACCGATAAGGAAAACAGAACTGGTAAGCTGAAGAATAAGCCATCCCTGAGCGACGATCTGCAGCCAGGTACCGATCAGTGAAACAAGCTGCCCGGAAAAATACAATTTATAATTTCTGCTCTGAAATGCCGGAAAAGCTCCCGATATTTTTCTTACCCATCTGACGGCGCCTCCATTTTGTACATCGGAAGCTTCCTGCAAATATTGATTATCATGGGTATCAGGGTTTTTCATTTCAATCCGGCCGCTCTCTGTTTAGCTAACCCATGAAAATAAAATGAGTTCTTAAACAGTGCAAATATATGTCCGATAATCAGAGCTTCTGAAGCTCCCAGGCCGGATTGCCTTTGATACCTTTTGAATTATAAAAATCCGTAAAATGAAATTTGTAATAGAATCCAGTATGACTTTTAATAATGTATACAACCTCCGGATAGACCTCATAGGAACCTGTATCAAAACTATAAACCTTCCAGTCATAGCCGATAACGTCTGAAGCATTGCTCATTTCGAGATTCAGCACATCTTCATATCCGATATCCTTAAAGGCTATATCTGTAACCTTAGCTACCCAGGTATCATAACTGTTAATAAGACATCCTGCCACCAGATAAGGCATCAGCGGAGTCATGTCAGTGAAGAGGTGTGTGTATTGGGTAAACACAAGATCCCACTGATTTTTGGCAGGCTCTACAGGAACAGTATTGCCCAGATGATCAATATGGATAAAATTGTACAAAGGGTTTTTAGGAATAACTACCTCAGCTCCCTCTGTAGCTGAAAGATCTCCCAAACGAATTCTGTATTCCGAAGAAGTAGCTTCCAGATACTGTAATTTCAAATAACCAAGATTATTACCTCGTTCATCATAACCACGGTCTATTACATACACTGTACCTTTTTTCCAGTCTGCAAGCGCTGAGCTGTCCAGATTGCCGGAAGGAACATCCCATGCTTTGCCTGCTTCAAAACCACCTGCACTTGTAACCGCTGCAAAGTTGGTTTGTCCTGTATTCCAGGCAGCAATCATCAGAGAGCTGTTAAGCTTTACGCGCGAGCCCTCTTCGGAAGCCTCCAGCGCAAGCAGCCAGTCTGTTTTCATGTTTCTGGTTATCTCAGAGTTTGTTTCCAGATCAATAAAAATCTGATACTGATAATTATCTCCAAGACTGACGGTTCCCACCTGCACATCACCAGGCTCATGAGCCGGAACAGGCAATTCCTCCCTGAAACAGCCCGTCAATCCTACAGTGATTGCGAAGATTAGTATATAATGTTTCATCTTTTACTTACATTGACAGATAAGCGCGCAAACCAGGTTCTTCCCATTCCTACCGGAACGCTGCCGGATGCTACGGAATGTGCCGTTGAGTTGACGGAGGTTGAATTAATGCGCTGAATATTGAACAGATTTTTAGCTCCTATGGTAAGGGCAATTCTTTTTTGAACAAACTGCCTTGTAAAGCTGGCATCTGCCATACTGTAATCTGCCAGCTCCGTTTGTCGTATGCTTCCATCCTCATCCGCCGTATAAGAGGGGATTTTCCCATTGTATTTGTAAAAAACACTCAGATCTCCGATTTTTCTAAGGGACCAGACAAAACTTAGTCTCCATTCAGGGGCATAAGTATACTGAGGCAGGTCAGTGTTACCGGCGCTTAACTTGTTCAGCCTTCCTATCAGAGACCCTCCCGCTGTGATAGCGATATTGGCATGGCGCCACTCTCCGTTCAGATTAAGCCCGTGTGTTCTGAAAGTCCCTATATTGAAATAAGTATATTCTGTTCCGCTGATAACAGCAAGATTGATCAGGTTGGAAATAGCATTGTAAAATACAGAACCATCCAGACCCATATTTTTAACTTTCCTGTTTCCTGGTCTGAGCTGAGCTCCTAATTGAAAATTGTGTGAATATTCTGCATCAAGCTTCGGATTTCCTTTAATATTATGATTGATATCAACAAAGTCCAGGTATAGTTCCTTAAGCCCCGGTGCACGAAATCCCCTTGCATAAGAAGCCCGGAACACAATATCTGACAATCTGTAATGGATGTTCAAAGAAGGAATAAGCGGGCTTTTAAAGGCTGAGTTATACCCCAGTCGTAGTCCGGGCCTGATAGTCAATGCTTGCAGGGGCTTATATTGAAAGCTTGAAAATACCGCTGCATCTGTAAGCGCCTGCTCACTTCCTTCTATCCTTTGTCCTTTGAATCGCTCATAATTTATATCGTATCCCGCGTCAAACTGAACACCGGCAGAATCTCCGAAACTGGCAAAAGTTCCCCGGGCCAGCCAGGCCACAATATTGGTCGTGTCATGATCATCCGCATCTTCCGTCGGTATTTGTCCGAGGGTGGTCAGCTCTTTCAGGTAGGTATTTTTGGCTCTGTTGTAGTGATTTCTGGCTACAATAAGATTGATACTTCTGTTTTTACCTACCGGAGAAAAGTATGTAAAGGAATGATTGTTCCTCCGAGTCTTGTAGGTATCATCAAAAGCAGTTTCTTTGTATGAGCCTCTTGGCTCACCTCTGTTCAGGATGAGCTCGTCAAAATAATCAAACGCGTAGTTAATTTTTGATTCTTTGATTGCATAACCGACTTTTACCCCGGTCATCCACTGCTCTTTGGGTTTCCACTGTTTATTTCTGGTATGATCTGCAAGTGTCCTTTTGGGCAGCTGAAAATCGGGATCACCGGGATTCCAGCCATCAAAGAAATTGCGGGCGACTGTTCCGGAGACAAAAAGTCTTTTCTCTTTTACTCCTCCCCTGACAGACTGATTATAAGTTCCGTTGCTTTCGTAGTAGGTATCGGAAACCAGCTCCAGAGATTTTTTCTGATCTTTTTTGGTGATGATATTGATAACGCCTGCCAGCGCATCCGTACCGAAATTTACAGCCATAGGGCCTTCTATGATTTCGATCCGCTCAACATCATTGAGATTGAGCTGCGTCAGATCAATATTTCCGTCATGCCTTCCGATAACCGGTACACCATCGATCATAAACTTTACATTTTCTCCACCTATTCCCTGCATCTGCATACTGCTTCCCAATATATTATCCTGACTCATACGTATATTAAGGCTGTTGTTCAATACATCCCTGAGATTGACAGCGCCCATGCGGTCCATGGTTTTACGATCAATCACCGACACCTTATGCACGGCCTCACTGATTGATGTTTCCTTATATTGTCCGGTAAGCACCACCGGCGTCATGGTAATAGGATCAAGCGTGAGAAAAAAAGTAAGAGAAGCTCTGTCATGCAATGTATCGCTCAGCGACAGATAGCCCATAGCCATTACTCTAATCTGAAAAGGGAATAAATCTTCGGCAAGATAAGCGCCCAGGTCCAGGGTACCTCTTTCATTCGTGCTGAAGTCTTTCGTAAACTCCGTTTTTGTTAAGCTTCTGACCTGTACATGGACATACCCCAGGGCCGTCTGATCGGTTTTGCTCTTTACGGTAATCAGCTGGCTATATCCTGAAAAACAAGTCAGATACAGCAATACCAGCAACGGATAGTTGAAAATTGTTGAATACATTGACATGATCTGTATCCCGAGAAGCCGGATTATGGATGGATATTGGAAACCGGTAGAAAGGCAACCGGATTTAAAGGAACTGCAGCAGGCCTACCCGCCTGCCACAGTAAAACACACCTAATAAAAACCTTATCCTTTTACAAGGTATTTTTCAATTGTCTGGCGAATAAGAGGCACAGCCTGCTTACTGCTGTAATTTGCAGACATGTCTCCTTCCAGCTTAAAGAGTTGTTCAAACAACATCTTTTCATCTACTTTCCTCTGGAATTTTAATGAGTTATTGGCTGCAAAAACCTCATTCCATACTGTACGCACATCGGCCCAGTATTTATTGTTTTTAGCCCAGTAGTCGATTGCCGGCTGACAGTTGTAATCTCCTTTGGTAAAGGTTTCAAAGCCTTTTTCCCAGCAGATTAATTTATCACCGGTCTCGGTACGATTAATTTTCTCGTTGTCCTGCTCCAGAATCCAGTTGCCATCCCTGAATATCTCGATATGGCTATGACGTCGCATAACATTGTAGTCCAGACGAGGCTTGGTTGCTTCTCTTCGCGGCAGCGGCGCGTCACCTGTTCCCTCCCAGAAATGTCTTCCGTCTACATGCACCCATGTACCATAGCTTTCATATCTCGGACTGTCATCTACCTGATATACTTTCTGGGTCCAGGTTCCTTTGGCCTCATCAGCCGAAAGGATTTTCTTTTTCCATTCATAGTTTTTATTATACATCAGAAGATCTGTATTCTCATACAACCAGTCCTGTCTCCAGTGCTTTACGATAAACGTATCATTGACCACCAGCAAATGTTGCAGACTCACTTTTTTATCAGATTCCTCAACCACAAAAACATACTCTATTCCCCAGTCAAATTTTCTGTCCATGTATTTGTAGGCAGTATCCGGAGCAAATGTTTCTGCAAACTCGAAAGTAACCTTATAGCAGCCAGCCATAGCTTTAATAGCTTCCTTATCCTGACGAAGCTTGGCATTTTCAATCTGGGGGGCCGCAGCAACTGTTCTGGAAGATTTTTTCTGGGCAAACAAACTGCCACCGGTCATTCCGGCAAGCAGCATAACAAAAAGCAGCTTTTTCATTTTTCTAACTGTGTATTTTCTATTAGGTATGGGAATAAATTAATTACTGAATGACAATCTTCTGGGTATAGACATTACCGGCATTTTCTATGTTCAGAATATATATTCCTCTTTCGAGGGAAGAAGTTTCCAGCTTCATCAGACTGCCTGAAAGATTGTAGTCAGCCGCAAAAAGTCTTTCACCCTGCAGAGAGGAAACCGAGATGGTTGCCGGACCATAAACTCCTGAATCTGAAAAATCAAGATTTATATACCCTGCATTGGAAGGGTTGGGATACAGCTGTATGTTTTGTCCCGCAAACACTTTATCCATTCCAAGTATACTGCCGGATAGTTTTTCGCTCACAAACGTTATGTTCCCGTTAGCTCCTCCGCCAAATCCCGTAAATCTCAGCTTCCATACATCATAGACCGGATTATTGGCAGCATCGGTAACCTGAGTACCATTCGCATCCAGACGAGGTACCTGTATAAAGTATACTGTCTTTGATATGGTATATGTTCCGTTACCCATATCGTACGTTTTCCAGTTATAGCCGATTTTATTGATCGTATCCGTAAAAGTCAGCTGCTCATAATCTTTGTAGCTTTCCGGATCTTCGACATTATTCACAGCCGCAACCTTTACCCCGCTGTTTAATAATACTCCTGTGACAGGATATGGAACTATATTGGTTGGCCCCATTGCAATCTGCTCTACGTACTGAGTAAATAGTAATTGCCATTCGGTTACTTTGGGGGCTACATCAACTACTTCATTATTCTCAATGGAATAATACACAAAACCTTTGTCAGAGTATGCTTTAAAATCAAGCTTTACTTCTTTCTCATTCTGACCATCCAGATCTGCGTACTTAAATGTAAACTCTGATGTTAAGGGGTTATAATCATCCAGTAGCAACTTTTTGTAACTTCCGTCAGAAAATTTGATTATGTACAGAGAATCAC
Organism: Bacteroidota bacterium; assembly: GCA_023392125.1. Lineage (GTDB taxonomy): Bacteria > Bacteroidota > Bacteroidia > Cytophagales > Cytophagaceae > SpSt-227. Next base: position 29,719 of record JAEVZS010000002.1, on the reverse strand, counting down.
CAATTACATGGTGGTTTCTACTCTGATCAGGCCCCATGTAATATACCCCCCATGAATAATCCATTGCGTTATTCGGATCAACACTTATATTAAAAGCGCCATGGCTCCAGGAATATGGCAGATTGTATAATTTGGGCCAGGCATCAAAACCGGATATGTTTACATCGTCCCAACCCGCCCGTGTACTGTTGGGGTATATCGATAATTCCAGTCCTTTGACATTGTTGATATGAATACTTCCGAGTCCCTTGGAACCCTTCGGTATACCAAACGCCAGATCCCAGCTACTCAGCGGCGCTGTTTCCATTTCTCCGTTGTCCAGGCTATACCATACCTGATTGGCAGAGCCGGCACCCACGCTAACTGTATTTTCAACTTCCTGAGCAAATAAGCTTGCACTTCCGCTCAGCAATCCTATAATGAGTAAAACTTTTTTCATATTAGTTTAGATTTATTCTAAATATATTCTGCGTACAAATCTGTGTTTTTTTGAATTTTCAGACAAGTTTTTTCACGAAAAAATATCCATAAAAGTAGTATTGACTAAAAATCAATCACTTAATATTTTAAAAGCTTATTTAGAATAATATTAGATAATAAAAGCTTGAAAAAGGAATAAGAAAAAAGACAACTAATTATCTTACAGCTAAAAGCAACAAAAGATAGCATACTCTGCAGAATCTCTTCAAATCGGGTTTTAACAAAGAAGATTCTCCCGGAGTTCTTTATCAAATGACATAAGCGTATGTTAACAAAGAAAATCAGGGATAAGGACAAGGCCGCTTATACACTTGCGGACGATGTGACAGGAAGAAGAATACTGTTTGTTAACCACTACATGATCGGTCAGCCGGGTCCGGATAACCCATGGGTACTGATCGATGCAGGTCTCCCGGGGTCTGCAAAAAGAATTCAGAAAGAGGCGGAAGAGCTGTTTGGCCCCCACAATCCTCCAAGGGCGATTCTGCTTACTCACGGACATTTTGACCATACAGGAGCTCTGCCCGATCTTTTAAAAATATGGCCGGAAACTGATGTTTACGCTCACCCTCTGGAAATTCCATACATAACCGGCCGGGCAACTTACCCGGAATCGGCATTTGACGAAAGTGGCGCCAGCTTCTCTTTTATGACCTGGATTATACCGGTACGTCCTATTGATCTTGGCTCAAGAGTCTATGCGTTACCGGTAGACGGCTCCATCCCGTTTCTTCCGAAATGGAAATATATCCATACTCCCGGGCATTCTCCCGGGCATATTTCACTGTACAGAGAAAAAGATAACATCCTGATTACCGGCGATGCTTTTACTACAACGAATCAGGACGCTCTGTCTTCCGTTTTCATTAAGAAAAAAGAAATGCACGGACCACCGGCTTTCCTTACAACCAACTGGCGCGAGGCTTATTCTTCCATTAAAAAGCTGGCGGCGCTGAATCCGGAAGTAGCAGGCACAGGACATGGCATTCCTTTAAGAGGCGAAGAGCTCAGGAAACAGCTAAGCGGACTTATTGAGTCTTTTTTTGAAAAAGAAATTCCGTATAAAGTTCGTTTTCCTCATAATGAAACAAAATCGTACAATCAGTGTAATACCAGAAATCTGCTGATTGGTCTATCAGGCATTGCTGCGATTACGGCTGCATTTTGGCTGCTATCAGGCAATAAAGATAAAAAACGCGGAAAACAGTCCTGGTTTGCCTGAAACCAGGACTGTTTAATTATCCTCCTGTTTAGTTGTGTTTCTTTTAACAGGCAGCTCACCCTTAATATCTTTTATTGCTTCTTCAAGATCTTCTTTATAGATCACTTCCTTATCCAGAAGCATCTCACCTATTCTCTCAAGCTGTTTTTTATAAGTTCTGAACAATTCGCTGACATGACTATAACATGATTCAATAAGTCTTCTGACTTCTTCATCAATAATTCGCGCCGTTTCTTCACTATAAGGTTTCTGAAAGCTGTTTTCCTGCCTTCCGCTCGAATCATAATAGCTGACATTGCCCATTTTTTCGCCCAGCCCGTAATAGGCCACAATTGTATATGCGTGCTTACTTACTTTTTCCAGATCATCAAGAGCGCCGGAAGTCGCCTCACCAAAGATGGTTTCTTCTGCAACTCTGCCCGCCAGCAGAATGCTTATATCATTTTTTAACTGTCTGAGACTTACCAGCTGCATCTCTTCCGGTTTGTGCCAGGTAGCTCCGAGCGATTTCCCGCGCGGTATAATACTGACTTTTACAATATCAGAAAGACCTTTCAGCAGGCAGGTAGCCAACGCATGTCCTGCTTCATGAAAAGCTACAATACGCCGCTCCTGATTGGTAATGACTTTGTTTTTCTTCTCAATACCTCCGATAATCCGGTCAAGCGCCTGAGAAAACTCTTCCGTCCCTACCACTTTTCTTTTCTTACGAGCGGCAATGAGCGCCGCTTCATTGCAGGCATTGGCAATATCTGCACCGGAAAATCCCGGAGTCTGCGCTGCGAGCATTTCAACATCAACCTCATCGTCCAGCTTCAGCTTGTCCATATGAACTTTAAAAATTGCCATACGCTCTTCCTGATCCGGAAGCTCAAGATAGATATGGCGGTCAAAACGCCCCGGTCGTAATAAGGCCTGATCCAGCACATCTCCCCGGTTGGTAGCTGCCAGGACAATTACACCGGAATTCGGGCTGAAACCATCCATTTCGGTTAACATCTGATTCAGGGTACTCTCTCTTTCATCATTCCCGCCGAAAGCCGAGGCTGACTTTCCTCTGGACCGGCCAATTGCATCCAATTCATCAATAAAGACTATGCAAGGTGCTTTTTCCTTTGCTTTTTTAAATAAATCTCTGACACGGGAAGCCCCCACTCCAACAAACATCTCTACAAATTCGGAACCTGAAAGAGAAAAGAAAGGGACATTCGCTTCGCCGGCAATTGCTTTGGCAAGCAAAGTTTTGCCGGTTCCTGGAGGCCCTATAAGTAAAATTCCCTTGGGAATCTTTGCTCCCAATGAGGTATATCTCTCTGGTTTCTTCAGAAAATCAACTGTTTCATGCATTTCTTCCTTTGCCTCATGCAAACCGGCTACATCATTAAAGGTAACATGAACCTTTCCCTGCCCTTCAAATAGCTGCGCTCCGGATTGACCAAACGAAAAAATACTTCCGCCGCCGCTCTTGCCTTTCATTCTGCTTCGCGCCCAGCGCCATAGCATAAACAGAATCAGAAACGGAATCAGCCATACAAGCAGGGTGGTAAACCAGTTTTGCCTGACTTCATAAGCAATAGCTGTCCGGGCTTCTGCTTTTTTATTCGCTTCCAATTCAGAAAGCTTATTTTCAAACACTTCCGGACTACCAATATTGAGTGTATACTCCGGCCCCTCCGAAGCAAACAGATTCAGCCCTTTTTTGTCTGCTGTATCTTGCCTGAGAAATATTTCGGCAACTTCCTGATTGATTACGACTATATGATCAACTTTATTCTGCTCTATCAGCTTTGAAAATTCTTTCCAGTCAATGGATTTACTTTGTTTGGACGAGTTGAAAAAGAAAAGAAGAGAAAACAGAAAAAAACCAATCAAAAGATAGTTTAAAATCACCGGAGAAAACGAAGATTTTTCCTCTTTAGGATTTTTTGAAGACCGTTTGTCACTCATGAAGTCGGATGTTGTGCTATTGCAGACTAACCGGCCATTTTGAAAAATGTTTTTTAACACGTAAAACCATAATTTTAGTTTACTTTGCAGATAATTCACTCAATTATGAAGCAGTTCATCGGAGCTTTCATTTTCGCTTTTATTGCCTCTGTTGGTAATGCCCTGTTTGTTTACGGCAGTAAAAAATCAGCGGCATCATCCAATCCTTTCCTGTTCACTATTTCCGTCCTTACAGGCTGTGTTCTGTTAATGCTTCCCAGCTTCTTCTTTTTTCCTGCCGATAATTACAAAAACTGGCTGCTGGAAAACAAACAACCGGTTATTGTCACTTCGGTGGGACTATTGATCCTTTATCTTGGCTTTTATCTTCTTTATTCGAAATACGGCGCATCCTATTATACGCTTTATGCCGTGTTATCCATTATCACTACTTCGATTATCGTGGCAGTGGTGTTTTTTGGAGAGAAATTCAACTTTTATTTTATCCTGTCCATTTTGTTTGCCATATTAACCATATTGTTCTTTTATTTGGGACAAAGCAAATAAACAGTGCGGCAGCTTGATTCCTCAGTCAGATATTTTCTGGTTCATAAACTACGGATTTCCAACAAGAAAGCCAATGAGCTGATCTGTTCGGGCAAAGTGCTTATAAACAACCTGCCGGCAACTGTTCATCAAAAAATATATCCTGAGGACTGTGTTGTAGTTGAAAACAGAGAGATCCGCCCGGGAAAAAAATTCATTTATTGGAAATATTACAAACCCCGGGGAATTGAAACGACCTTAAACCGTGAGATTCCCGGCAATCTGCATAGTGTTCTGACACTGCCTACCGATGTGTTTCCGGTTGGCCGCCTCGATAAGGAATCAGAGGGCCTGCTGATCTTAAGTAATGATGGCAGGATCTTTAATAAAACCCTGATGTCCGGAGACCATGAAAAAGAATATCTTGTGCAGGTAGATCAACCGCTGCAAGATGAGCAGATAGCCCGGCTCGCCTCCGGGATCGTTATTATGGGCTATAAAACCCGTCCCTGTCAGGTTACAAGGACTGCTTCTCATTCATTCAGGATAATTCTGACTGAGGGTAAAAACCGCCAGATCCGCCGCATGTGCCACAAGCTGAATCTTAACGTACTGCATCTGACCCGAACACGTATTATGAATATAACCACAGAAGGCCTTTTCCCGGGTCTACAGACAACGATGACAGAGAAAGAAAAATCGGCGCTATTCCGGCAGCTTGGTCTTTAGGAGCGCTCCGGCCAAAATTCAAAATTGGGAATCTTTGGCATTCTTTCAACCATTTTGAGAACTGTTTCCGGCGGCCTGGTCAGCTTACGGGTCGCCAGATCCATCCAGGCTCCGTCAACTTCAATGGTCGCTGCTTTATCACCGTTCTTTTTAAAAAAATTATGAAATATACGCCATCTGGACCCATCCGGTCTTGCTGCAGCAAGAAATATATCAATTGTTATCGTTTCATTCATCCCGACTTCCTTAAAAAAGATAGTTTCTTCTCTAAAAAGAATAGGACCAATCTGTAAGCTGGCAAATTCTTCAACGGAAAAGCCATGATCATTGAAATAATTCAATCGTACCTGAGCAGCGTAATCATTGTACGCTGAATGCTTTAAATGTCTGTTTGCATCAATATTAGCCCAAATAACCTGGAATGTCTGACTATACATAAATTTAGCTTCTTAAAATCCGATAATAGGCAATATAATTTATCCTGACAGAAGTATCTCCTGTCAGACCAAAAAGATGGCCGGAATATAATTCTACAGGGTAAAAACATCGGACCGGAATCAATTGTTTTAAGCAGTTTCTAATGAAAATATCAATAGCATATAACAAAAATGGCAGCGAAAATATCACTGCCATTATGCACAATGCCTCTTTCTGATACTTATTTATTACGTTCCCGGAGAACTTCGATGATTTCGTCCAGGTCAATTCCTTTTGCTTCCAGCAATACAAGATAGTGAAACAAAAGATCTGCAGCTTCATTCTTGAAAAGATCCGTATTATCATCTTTTGCTTCAATCACCAGTTCTACGGCTTCCTCTCCTACTTTTTGTGCTACTTTATTGATGCCTTTGGCAAAAAGACTGCTCGTATAAGAAGCAGAATCCGGATTAACCCGGCGCTCTCTGATCAGGTTTTTCAGATAATCCAGAAAATAAATCCTACTTTGATTATTTTCATCCCAACAAGTATCGGCTCCCGTATGGCAAGTCGGCCCGACAGGCTCTGCTTTAACAAGCAGTGCATCACGATCACAGTCGGCTTTTATTTCTTTCAATATTAAAAAATTACCGGTGGTCTCACCTTTGGTCCAAAGACGCTTTTTAGACCGGCTGTAAAAAGTTACTTTCCCTTCCTCCTGAGTTTTATTGTAAGCCTCCTCATTCATATAACCAAGCATCAGTACTTTATTGGTTACCCAATCCTGCACTATTACCGGAACAAGACCGCCCTCTTTATTAAAATCTATGTTCATATTCTTACCGGAATATTTTTCCCTTTTAAATAAGTTTTTAGTTCTGGCACAGCAATCTCCTTAAAGTGAAAAATGCTCGCTGCAAGTGCGGCATCCGCTTTTCCACGGCCGAACACCTCCACAAAATGCTCCATATTGCCGGCGCCTCCCGAAGCAATGACGGGTATAGAAAGATTCTCGGAAATCTTTGCGGTCAATTCACAGGCAAATCCCGCTTTGGTACCATCATGATCCATACTGGTGAGAAGAATCTCTCCGGCACCACGTTCCTGAACCTCTTTTGCCCACTGAACGGTATTTATTTCCGTTGGCTGCTTTCCACCGTGGGTATGAACCCTGCTTTCATGCGCATAGAGCTTCGTATCAATAGCGACAACCACGCACTGACTGCCGAATTCATTAGCCAGCTGATCGATCAGATCAGGATTTTTTACCGCGGAGGAATTAATAGAGACTTTATCAGCACCGGCATTGAGCAAAGCAGCTACATCTTCTACGGATCCTATACCGCCACCTACTGTAAACGGGATGTTCAATTCACTGGCAACTCTTTTCACAAGTTCAACCAGTGTCTTTCTCTTTTCCAGTGTAGCTGTAATATCAAGATAAACTAATTCATCAGCGCCCTGGACTGCATAGAGAGCCCCTAGCTCAACCGGATCACCGGCATCTCTCAGACTTTCAAAATTTACTCCTTTTACTGTCCTTCCGTTTTTAACATCCAGACAGGGAATGATCCTTTTGGTTAACAAAATAGGTATTCTTTACTGTTTTAAAAACGGCTTAACTCTTCCAGCGTAATGCGTCCTTCGTAAAAAGCCTTGCCAACTATTGCTCCGTACATACCTGCATCCCGCAACTGCTTTAAATCATCCAGTGTGGCTACTCCGCCACTGGCAATCAGCTTAAGATCAGGAAAATGATTCATAATTTCCGAATACAGGTCAAACGAGGGTCCCATAAGCAGCCCATCCTTTGCAACATCTGTACATATGGAATAAGAAACACCTTTTTCCGTATATTTTTTCAGCAGATCCATGACGGACAGCGGACTGGTCTCCTGCCAGCCACTTACTGCAATAAAACCGTCTTTGGTATCAGCCCCCAGGATAATCTTCTCTGAGCCGTATGATACCAGCCAGCTTTCAAATAAATCAGGATTTTTTACTGCAATGCTTCCACCCGTAATCTGCGCTGCCCCGCATTCAAATGCCAGTTTTATATCCTCATCTGATTGTATTCCTCCTCCGAAATCTACTTTAAGCCGTGTTTTCGCAGCAATAGTTTCAAGCACCTTGTGGTTCACAATTTTCTTATGTCTGGCACCATCCAGATCTACCAGATGTAAATGCTCTATTCCCGCATCTTCAAAAGCCTTTGCTACTTCAAGCGGGTTTTCATTATATTGCTTTTTCTGATTAAAATCCCCCTGAGTAAGCCGGACACACTTTCCATCAATAAGATCAATTGCCGGAATAATTTTCATTTTGGATATATTAATTCTTTAAATCTATGAAGTTTCTAACAATACGTTCTCCCGCTTTGCCTGATTTCTCAGGATGAAACTGGGCTGCATAAAAATTGTCCTTGTGCAAAGCTGAGCTATAAGGCAATATATACTCTGTAGTCGCAATAGTGTAAGGACTCAGAGCTGCATAATAGCTATGTACAAAATAGACAAAATCATTCTCCCTGATTCCTTCAAAAAGGGGCCCTTTAAGATCGGAGACCGTATTCCAACCCATATGAGGAACCTTATCTTCTCCTGCCGGAAAACGCTTCACATCTATCGGAAATATGCCAAGACAATTAATATCATTCTCCTCCGAGTATCTGCACATTAGCTGCAATCCAAGACAGATTCCCAATACCGGCTGCCGGAGAGAAGGGATCAGTTTTTCAAGATTATTCGCTTTAAGATAGCGTATGGCAGAACTGGCTTCTCCAACTCCCGGAAAAATGACTTTATCGGCCCCTCTTAATTCTTCCTCATCATCGGTAACAAGCGGTTCTATTCCAAGGCGATTAAGCGCGTATATTACTGATTGCGTATTGCCCGCATTATATTTTACTATTGCAACTTTCAAGAATTTTTTGTTTTGGCCTGCAATATGCAATATTAGCCAATTTTTATTAATGGAATATAAAAAGTTGGACGCAGTTTCTTCAATCCGGAGCAAAAAAGAAGGCAGCTCTGTTCGCTGCCTTTTTATATAAAACGGTTACTGCGGCTCTGTTCAAACCGGCAGCTGTTCAAATCAGTGATGATGGCCGCCAGGACCGTGTGCATGGCCATGATCCAGCTCATCTGCAGTAGCCAGACGTACCATTTCAATCTTTCCTTCGAAATACAGATTATGACCGGCAAGAGGATGATTAAAGTCCATAATCAGCGCATCTGATTCAATATCAAGAACACGTCCTCTGAGCATATTGCCTTCCTGATCGGTCATGGGGACCATAGAGCCTACCGGAAAATCCTCTTCGTTGAATTTGCCATCTACATTAAATACATCCTTAGGTAGCTTTACCACTGCTTCTTCCTCATACTCACCATACGCATCACCCACTTCGATCTCAAAGCTAAAGCTGTCGCCCTGTTCCATGCCTTCAATTTCGGACTCAAATCTTTCCGGAAGACCGCTCTGACCAAAAAGTATTGTCATCGGATGATCGGTTTCGACTTTCTCTATTAACTGCTTAGTTCCTTCGTCATCATTTACTTTTAGCTCATATGTCAGGGCTACTACAGTATTTTTGGCTACTTTCATCAAAAAAAAGTTATATGTTTAATTTTACTAAATAACTAAAGTAGCCAATTGTTTTAACTTTATTTCATTTTTTCGAAAAAACTTAAGTTTTGTGTTAACCTGGAGCATTACTCAACAACATCTGGAACTGCTGTATACCTGGAAGATATCCAGAAATACCAGTACCGAAAAGATCAATCTGTTCATTACTGTCACCGATGGTACGTACAGTGGCATGGGCGAAGTGGCGCCGAATATCCGTTACGGTGAAACCCCGGACCTCATTATCGGCTGGTTTTCCCGGTTTATCCGTGATGCGGCATCCATAAGCAGTATAGACGACCTGACAGAAAAAATAAAGGATTTTCCCAATGCTCTGCGTTTCGGAATTGAATCCGCTTTTCTGTTTTTTATCTGCAGCAAAAAAAACAGTACGCTGTCAGAGCTTTTAGATCTTCCCGAACCTTCACCGGTCCCGACATCCTATACCCTGCCGATTATGGAAGCCTCTGAAATTTCTTCCTTCATTAAACAACATAAACTGAAACGCTTTTCCCTGCTCAAATTAAAAGTAAACCAGCAGAATGCCACAGAGCTTACACGAGCACTCTTCGATCATTGCCGAAAACCGATATGTATAGATGCTAATGAAGCTTTTCCTGATCCTGACAGTGTCATCCGGTTTCTGGAAACAATCAGGGATATTCCTGTCTTGTTTCTTGAACAGCCTTTGCCTGCTGCACAGGAAGAGGCCGGCGTATATCTTAAATCCCGAAGCACAGTACCTGTATTTGCCGACGAATCGGTTACCAGCAATCCTGATATGGAAAAAATAGCCGGACAGTTTCACGGAATCAATATGAAGCTTATGAAAGCCGGAGGATTTATTCATGGCAGAGATATCCTTCGGGAAGCCCAAATGCATAACCTGTCCACGATGATCGGATGTATGATTGAAACATCGCTTGGCATCAAATCGGCATTATATCTTACTCCGTTATGTCAGTATTATGATCTGGATGGTATGTTTCTTGTGAAGAATGAACCTTTTAATCTGGTCAGGGAACAAACAGGATACCTCCTTTTATAGTTTAGTGATAAGCATATGTAATAAAAATTCGATTTGACAATAGAATAATGGAGAAACTTGAGAAAAAGAAAGAACTGCTTCAGGCTTGCATCGATCAGCAAAAGGCAAGTATACATACAGCCCAGAAAGCCATAGCCTCTGTCAAGGAAAGTGTAGAAGAAGAAAGAAGCTCTATCGAAGACAGCATGGAATCATTCAGAGAGTCACTTAACACAGAAAGAGACATGTATTCGAGGCAAATACAAGAAGGCATAGATGGCTTGTCCGTGCTAAACAGGATAAATATTGCAGAACATACTACCGTCAAACTGGGATCTGTAGTAAAAACCAATCTGCACAATTATTTTGTCAGTATAAGTCTGGGAGAAGTAAAAACAGAAGATGGTGAAACCTATCTGGCGATCTCTACACAAAGTCCGATTTACCAAACCTTGTCAGGCAAAAAAAAGGACGATTCCTTTTCCTTCAGAAATCAGAATGTCAAAATACTTGACATTTTATAAACAACTAACTATCAACAAATAAGCAGGCAATCATTTCGATGATGCCTGCATTTTTTATTTATCAGAAAGTGAACTTTTAATTCTGTATTAATCCCTCTCTATTTCGAAACTATCCACTGCTCCACTGGTTAATATAATACAGTGACACATCCAGTCACTGGTTAAACACAACAGTACTATTAGACCGAATCTAGTTGCGAAAAAATAAAAATATAATTAAATAAATATAAAATATAAATAAAGTATGGATGTAGAACTTTTAATCGATAAAGAACAGCGAGAACAGGAGCTGAACCATGTTCTTAATCAATTTTACAAGATGTTGTATGTAGATTTCGGACTAAGAGCAGGTAAAAAAATAAAAGACTGGTATACAATGAGCTGGGAAGAGTTTAAAGAAGAACTGGCAAGAAATAAAGTCCGTATATCTGAAAATGCGTTAAGTGACTGGAAAACATATTTTCACCGCGAAAAGACCAGAGTCAATCGCTTATTGAAAAGCTACTGACAATATTCCGCCATACTATAAAAAAATAAAGAACCATAAGACAGAATACCTCTGATGTTATGGTTCTTTTGCATGCGGCTGGTAATGGTCACTACAGACTATATATCCCATAGCTGATTAATGCATAAATGAAACCGCTGTTATCCACAACGCTGCATATCCCAGAATCTCAAATGCCCCATATGAAAGCGGTACCCATCTGGGCAACTTAACACTCAGCATTTTATTGACAAATATTGATGCAATTACTGTAATTCCCGCAATTGCATAAAACATATAGCTTATTCTCGGCCATGTCAGCACAACATTAGGTATTTCATTGACAATATAACCGGTAAATACCCCAAAGACTGCCAGTGTCAGTAAACCGTGAAACGCACTCAGCGTTATTGACAGTCGCCTTTTTCTCAATGTAATAACCATCGATACAACTCCAACGATTGTCAATAAAGTACATATAAATATAACGAAAGAAATTTCCATAGATCCCCTTTTTAATCCTCCACTCTATAATTTTAACCAAAATCGGGCAAAATACGTTTACTTTTTCAGTTCCGCGTTAATACTTGCCAGTTTTGCTTCTTCTTTCTGAAAAGCTTTATTGATAATAACAGCTGCACGGGCCCCCTCCGCGGCTGCAATGACAATCAGCTGCACATCTCTGGCCGCATCACCGGCAACATAGAGCCCGGACACATTCGTTTGTTGAAAATCGTCCGTTTCTACCATATTGTAGGTGCTGAACTCGCAACCCAGCTCTTCGGCAAGATGTGATCGCTGATACTGCTCAGTGGAAAAAAATACAGCATTTCTCGCTATGCAGGTACCATCTTCCAACACAATTCCCTTGAGGTATTCATCTCCGTCAAGCCTTGTGATTTTTTTTGTTACTACTTCAATACCATGAAGTCTCAGTTTATCTTTATCCTGATCCGATATATCCTTTCCATCTGTAAACAACACCACATCTGCGCTCCAGTTGGTAAGACTGATCGCCAGCCCTACCCCGCTTTTGTGGTATCCGTAAGCTGCAAGCTTGGTAAAACGGTTTTCAAATCCGTCGCAATACGGACAGTGAAAAACGCTTTTTCCGTAGAGTTTTTCGAATCCCGGAATTTTAGGCAGCAAATCTTTTAATCCGGTAGCTATAAGAAGTTTTTTTGAATAATACTCTTCTCCCTTTTCATCCGTTACGATAAAATTTTGTTCCTTACGAGCATTAACCACTTCCAGCTCCTTTATCTCAACATTATAAACTCTTAGCTGTTCTTTACTGATTCTCACAAGTTCCAAGGGATTGATTCCATCTCTTGATAAAAAACCATGGCTTGCCTGTGCCCAGCGATTTCGGGGTTTGCCGTGATCAAAAACCAAAACGCGTCTCAAACATCTGGCAAGAATTAATGCAGCGTTTAAACCGGCAGGCCCACCTCCGACAACAATAACATCGTAAAGTTCTTTCATCTTAAAAAAATCCTCATAGCATTAACTACATGGACAAGATGAATGTTAACAGAAGGAAGTACTCCAACGATTTTGTAGGGTATCGGCTCAATAGATCAGAGGATTGCCAGATCTGCTACAACAAAGGTGCTGCCGCCAACAAAAATGATATCAGAAGCCGAAGCCAGGGATTCGGCAAAGCGGAGAGCCTCATTTACATCCGGAACTACCTGACTGTCAATATTTACTTTTTCTTTAGCCAGTCTACCCAGCTCTGCTGCTGGCAGTGCCCGCTGAATCGAAGGCTGGCAAAAAATATAACCGGCATCTGATGGTAAAAGACGCAACACTTTTTCAACATCTTTATCTGCTACCATTCCCAATACAAAAATCAGCTTTCCGTGTGGTAGTTTTCTCAATGAATCAATGATAATTGCTATGCCAGCTTCATTATGCCCCGTATCACAAATGATCAACGGCTCTTTTTTCAGTACCTGCCACCGTCCCTTAAGCCCGGTCAGCCCGGTTACATTGCCCAGACCTTTCCGCAAAGCGGTCTCATCAATGGCAAAACGGGCTTTCAATAGTTCCAGGGCTGCTATCACTACCGGAATATTACGACACTGGTAGGCTCCTTTCAGATCACATTCCAGGTCTTTCAGAAGCAAGCTGTCCTCTTTATATACCTGATAACACCCGGTCAATCCGTTTTGCAGCACTTTGTACTGATCATCGGCAAACTGTATGGAAGCTTTCTTCTGAGCAGCTACTTTCTCGAAAACAGGACGGGATTCCTCATGTGATTCGGAAATTATGGCCGGAATTCCTGGTTTGATGATTTCAGCCTTTTCTCCGGCTATCAGCGAAATTGTATCTCCCAAAAACTGCTGATGATCAAAGCTGATATTGGTAATAATACTCAGCTCCGGCAAAATGACATTGGTAGAATCCAAGCGTCCGCCCATACCGACCTCAATAATGGCAATATCTACCTTTTCTCTGGCAAAATAATCAAATGCCATAGCTACTGTCATTTCAAAAAATGACGGCTTTATCCTCTCCAGCTCGGGAAGCATTTTCTGGACAAAGCTTATTACATTGCTCTCGGGAATTTCAATGCCATTGATACGTATCCGCTCTGTAAACTCTTTTAAATGCGGTGAAGTATACAGCCCTGTTTTATAACCGGCAGACTGCAGCACTGCTGACAACATCGAAGACACACTTCCCTTGCCATTCGTACCGGCAATATGTACGGACTTAAACTGATAATGCGGATTATCCAGCACCTCCAGCAACTGTAAGGTTTTATCAAGCCCTTTATTAAAAGCAGCCCCCCCGACTTTCTGAAACATCGGTAACGCCGTATACAAATAGTCGAGTGTCTGTCTGTAGTTCACTCCGCAAAATTAGCGTTTAAAAAGAATCAGTATTTTTTAGAAAAGGTATCAGCTGAGAGGATCATTTGGCAACGATATCAAATCGGACTTTTCCAATATAGTTGACTATATTTCTTCCTTCCGGAGAAAAGGTGGTATTTCTCAGCTGCTCTTTGTAAAAGTTTTCAACGGATGGTGATACCGTAACTTCACTTGTTTTGATCCATTCAACATTACCGTAATCATCCACCTTAAACTCAAAGACAATATATCCTCTTTCTTTGGAAGGGTCTTTTTTGTCCGGAATTTTATCCCAGTTCCAGCCTGCCATGTTCAGTTTGGGTCCGTCCCCGCCACCTCCACCATTGCCGGGAGTTCCGTAAAGGGCTCTTGCATCAACACTCCCACTCTGACTTCCCTGGTCTCCTTTTCCTTTTGTATCTCCGTGACTTCCTCCTGATGTACCGGAATTTGTTGCAGTATTGGAGTTTCCAGCTCCTGTTGTACTTGTATTAGGATCAGACATTACTGCACGGGGCTGTACAACCGGCTCAGGCTTTTTCGTATTATCTTCTTTAGGCTTTACTTCTTTCGGAGCCTTGTTTTCAACAGGCTTTACATCTTCGGCTACAACCGGGGCATCCAGAGAGGATGACGTTATAAAATCATCATTATCCTCAACTTCTGCTGCCTGTTCGGAAGCTTCGGCCGGAGCATGAGTTTCACCCGATACTTCCCGTGAAGATGCTGCTGATTCTTCACCATTGGGATCTGAATATGGCTCAGGCTGCGTTTCACCCCAGCCTTCATCCGAGATGCCAAAATTCAGCTCAACTCCCGGTATACCGGGATTGGGAGGATATGGAGCTTTATATGCTGCAAAAAGCATAAAAAGAACAAACAACAAGGCATGAATTACCACTGAGACGGTGATTCCGATGCGTCTGTTCTTCTGTTCGTCCTGCAAGTATTTCTCCATACGCTTATTAGTCCTTTTGCTTTGTCGCTAATGAAATTTTAGCACCCAGGCTATTAACAATACCGGCTACCTTTACAAGATATTCTACCGGTACCTCTTTGTCAATATACAAAATTGCTACAGGAACCTGCAGATCCCCCTTTTCATAGCGCTCTCCTTTAAACCAACGCGCCAGAGCTACTTCAAGTTCTGATTCCGGTATCTCTATATCATTAATATAATATTTCAGATCTTTGGTAATTGTCACCCCTACCTTCTGCAATTCAATCACCGTTTGTTCCTTTTTCGTTGTCGGAAGATTTACCGGAAGAGCAGTAGGCGTTACCATATTGGAAGTAAGCATAAAGAATATCAGCAACAGAAACACAAAATCTGTCATTGAAGCCATGCTGAACTCCGGATTAACCTTATTTTTACTCTTAAATCTGGGCATTTCTTTTTATCTATCTGGGTTCCTGAAGGAATTCCATAAATTCGATTGATGTGTATTCCATCTGATGCACGATCTTCTGTACCTTGCCGGTAAGATAATTGTATCCGATATATGCAATAATACCTACAATAAGACCTGCAACTGTTGTAATCATTGCTTCATAGATACCTGAGCTGAGCACTTTGGGGCTTATTGTTCCTTCTTCCTGAGCTATGGCAATAAAAGCCTGCACCATACCAGATACTGTACCCAAAAAACCAATCATCGGAGCAGCTCCGGAGATGGTAGCCAGATTGTTGAGATTCCGCTCAAGCTTAAAGATTTCAATTCTTCCGACATTCTCAATACTTGCTTCAATAATCGGCAGGGGCTTGCCCAGTTTGACAATACCTTTCTGCAGCATTCTGGCAAATGGCGTATTGTATTGTTTGCACAAATTCTTCGCAGCGGCTATGTCGCCCTGGCTGACATAATTGTGAAGCTCCTCCAGAAAGGTTCCGGGATCCCGGTCAGCCTTTCTCAGGGTAAGAATCCGCTCAACAATCAGATATACTGCCAGAATACTCAACAAAATAAGGGGAATCATAAAAATCCCCCCCTTCATAATAAGCTCCCAGACGGATACTGAGCCTGCATCAGATGCACCTGCAGAGGTCAGCGTGTCGGTGCCAGGCTGAATAATATCAAGAAACAAATTTAAAACGACCATGATATTGTACTATGTCCTTACTATCTTTTACTTATTTGTCATTACCCAGGCACTGTCGCCAAACTGGATTCTATATTCGGAAAGTCGGGCAAATGCTTCGGCTTTGTTCGAAAAGTCTGCTACTATGACCTTGTATAAGCCAGAACCGGAAGCCGGTTCCGCTATATATATATTGCAACCTGAGCAATCCAGCTTCTTCTGCAGCTTTTCTGCATTTGCTTTTTTGGAGAAGGCCCCAACTACGATAGAGTACGCGCCGGGAGTATGTACACGACTTTCGGTTTCTGTCCGTTTTGATGCGCTGGTTGGTATGGCTGGCTGATCATACCCCGTCCCCGTATTGTCCGGGCTGCCGGCCTCAGTCACCAGGTTCTTACCGACTTCAAAACTGTCCCCTGTTTCCACTTCAACGGTAAATTCTTCTTCGGTAGTATCTACTACCACATCTTCAGAAATATTTTCTCCGGAAATGCTCTCACCGGCATTGGCTTCTTCGGATGCTTCACTGCCTTCATCCGGCACTAAGCCGGAAGGCTCTGTAGAACTAAAAGCAAATAGTTTTGCAATTGATTCATTCTGATCCTTTACTCCGTACATTACGGCTCCGGCTCCGAGAATTACGAGCAATGGCAATAAAGCCCAAACGATTTTTGATCTGTTTTTTACCGGTTTATCATTAGCCTCTTCCGAATTTTCGATTTTCTTTTTAGCAGGTCTGTTTCTCATAATTTCTCTTTCAACAGGTTTATATAGTATCTCCGGTAAACCAAAACTTTCTTCAAGAAAGTCATTGTTTACGAAGGGATCAAATTCAATTTCTCTGATCGGGTTGTAATAAAAACGGCCAACCCCACTGACTTCATAATAACCGTACCCTCTGAGCTTCTCATGAATCAGCATAACATAATTTTCTATATGCTTCTGAGTCTGCTCCGGAGAAATACCTTCATTCTTCGCAATCAGTATTTCCAGCTTTTCATCATTGGTGCTCAGTTGCGTGTTAAAAGCGATTCTCTTGGAAGGCGGTTTAAACTTGTGTGTTACCGGATGAATTTCTGCCCCGGAATATCTGGTTACAAACCCGCCAAGCCCTCTGATGGAAAAGCAGTCTTCGGTTTGCAACAGTTTCACTATATATAGATCAAGATTCATGTCCACCTATTAAAAAGTATACGAAACTCCAACGATTACATTTGTTCCTTTAACGGGATAATACATGTAACGTTGATAATTTTTGCCTAAAATATTATTTAGCTGAACAAAAGCTGAAAAAGGATTTGAGAATCTATATTCAAGCTTCAGATTCAGATCAAAAATATCTTTCAGTTTTTCAGTTTCTCCGCTTACCGGCTTTCTTCCTTTAAGGCCGCTAATATAAAAAATATCCACATTAAAATATATTTTCTTATGGAGGTTATATGAGCCCAGCACAGCCATATCAAATGAAGGCCGGTGCCACGGAGCAGCAATCATATTGCTTAATCCGTAGCTGTACAGATTAGCATCAAGCCCCAGCCTGAACTTCTGGGTAAACTCATAGGCAAAGGCAGCATAGAAATTAAGAATGCTTGCCTGCCCGGAATCATAAATAATATCAAACGCAGAAGTATCAGAAGCTGCATTGACAAAGAAGGGCAGATAACGGTATGTTTCATAGGCAAGTCGTGCCTTGTAGGTTAACCGTTCAAGTGTATTGCCCTGCAATCCTGCATACAAATCCAGCGTCTTGTTGGTATTGCTCAATGCCACTCCATTCAGAAGCCAGGGATTCTGGCTCATAAATGTTCTCCAGGTATTACGTTGCATTTCTCCACCCAGTCCGGCAAAAATCATCAGCTGATCCGGTATCAGAAAATAATCCCCCCGAAGGATCGGATATACATGTAATCCGGAATTAAATGTCGTATCGGTCGTATAGGCTACCGTTGCACCGGCTGTGATTCGGTAATTCTCTCTGGAAAGCACAAGGCTGGGACGAATCTGGAAGAAATGTCTTGAAAAGTTTTCATTATAATTTCTTGAAGAAAACGAATATTCCCCGGATATACGGACATTTTTCTCATTATCCATACGATATCCGCCGGCGTAATCAATTAAAAATTCATTCTCACGACTGTCGGCATTATTCCCAAGGTTGAAATAATTCAGTCCGACTTTATAATTTACCTGCGCATCTGAGTCTGCGTTGGTAAATTTAAGACCTGCCTTAATCAGATTATATACAAGCTTAATGGTGTCTTCATCTATTTCGGGAACAACAGAGTGATCAAAACCATAATAATTAAACCGCTGTCTCTGCCATGACAAATCTCCGTCGACTGTTACCTTATTAAGAAAGTAGCGGCCATATACCCCGAGGTTGTTCACACCGGTACGGGCATATTCTACAGGTCCTCTGGATGAGCTCAGATGTCTCAGATGTATTCCATAGGAATATTTATCATTGCGCTTGCTGTTAAAATGCCCTTCCAGATACGGCGTCATATAGTTCCCAAATCCTGCTTTTATATAGTTGCCATAAATTTTTGACAGTTCATCGGGATTGAGGGTCCGCACTCTGATCTTCATATCGAGCCTGGCCATTTCTCCTGGAACTTCAACATACTCATATTGCTGTGGTGTTACTTCACTCTGAGGAACATCATATGTTACTTTCTCATAGTTTCGGTTTACCTCCGGCAACTCTATGTTTCGCTCTTTCGTAATGGTCAGATCCTTGTTTAAGGATGAGTCCCGGTTATTCTGAGCAAATGAAAAATTGACCAGAAACACGCTGCAAAGTACGATAACAACCTTATTCATTAGAGTCCGCCTCCTTCTTTTCTAATTGTTGGATTTGATCAAGTTTCATTTTAGCCTCTTCAATACTTGGCTTATGGGTTGATTTTTCTATAATTGACTGTAAAGTAGCCTTCGCCTGAAACAGCTCATCCGTAGCTATAAAATTGTCAGCTATCAGCAAAAATGATTTCGAAAGCCAGTCACTGTATGTATAGAATGAGTTATTCAGTTCATAAAGCGTTTCGAGTGACTGCTTGTATTTCTGCTGCTCGTACAATATCAGACCAATCATATACTTGGCCTCTGCAGCATTGACATCCTTTGCCAGATTAATGGTTGAGATAAAATGGTCGATGGCAGCCTCTTTATCTCCGGCCATATAGGCCACTTTACCCAGATACAGCGTCGCCCTGTTGGCATCCAGCGAAAACTTACTGTGATTCAGCACTTGTTCTGCATAATATTTAACTGAATCATATTTTTTTAAGCTGTAATATACATCCATAAGTGATGCCCAGGCTATGGCCCGCTCTTTAGGATTAGCTGAATTGTTCAACAATTGCAGATACCAGTCTCTGGCTTCACTATGCTTGTCTTCCTTATTGTACAAATCCGCAAGCTTTAGTATAGCTCTGGTATAATAATCACTTTTACGTTCTTCAACTACTTTCCTGAACTGCCCGGCAGCCAGCTCCGTTTTCCCGGATTTCAGATAGGCGTCGGCCAGAAAATAACGGGCATCCGGATTATTGGGACTATCCGGATATTTGTCAATATAGTCTTTCAATGCCTGCGCTGCACGGTCATATTTCTGATTATTGTAAAATGACCTGGCTGCCTCATAGTCAATATTAACAAGAGAAGTTCCTTCGGGATTGCTCTTAACAAAAGCTTCTCTGAAATATTCAAATTCCTCCGAGCGGTCAGACCTGCTGAGAGCATCCTGCATACCAGCCAGCGCTTCCACGGCTATCGCGTGATTAGGATAATCATAGATAATTCTTTTATAATCATCTATTGCTTTTTCATAGTTACCCTGATTGCGGAAAGAAATAGCTCTGAAATTCAACGCATACGGAACATGAGTACTCGTAGAATACGTAGCGATCAGCTTGGAAAAAATGGCAATGGCATCATTAAAGTTGCCGTGCGCAAAGACAATTTCCGCTTTTCCGTACAGCGCATCATCTACATAGAGGGATGAAGGAAAGGAATATATAACTTTGTCAAAATTGGCAATAGCCTCTTCATCTTTGTCCTGAAATGGCAGGATAACTCCTTTTTTGTAGTATGCATAATCCAGATCAGGATTTCTGGAGTCAATTGCATTGTTATAGTATTTCAGGGCTTCCGGATAGTTTTTATTATGCGCATACAGGTCTGCCAGCCTCAGAATTGCATCGTCATAGTACAGTCTGTTGCTCTTTTTTTCAAGATTCACCACATATTCTCTGAAATGCTCAAGAGCTTTATCATACTTCTGCAGGCTATAGTATGCATATGCTATCCCATATCTGGATTTCATATAAAACTCATTGGCAGCGTTTGTATTCTGAAAAACTTTGGCATAACTGTTTACAGCCTGATCATATTCTTTGAGGATAGAGTATGACTCTCCGCGCCAAAAACATACGGCAATAAACACATCTTTATCAATGGCAAACTGAGATGATTTATTAAACATCTCTACAGCTCTGGCAAAGTTATTATTGTTGAATTCTTCGGTACCCTTAAAGAAAGTAACTCTCTGGTATGCGGCATTAAGACGGAGACTTCTGTTCTTCAGACTCTCGATATAGTTAATAGCTTCCGTATAATTGCTGGTTTTCAAAAAGGCTTCTCCCAGCAATTCATCAGCCTCCTGCGCATGTATGCTTCCGGGATAATTCCGGTTAAAATTTTTCAGTGTATTGATCGTCTCACCGAAATTACCAAGCTCTGCGCTCACTTTGGCATAATTAAAAAAAGCTTCTTCCTGTATCTGTTTGCTGTATTCAGATTTTGCAGCCTGTTGAAACGCAAGAAGCGCAAACTGCTTTTCTTCGAGCTTCAGATATGAAAGTCCGAGATAATAGCCGGCCACCTGTCCCAGTGCATCCTCCTGGGTTGCTATAGGCTTAAAATTAGTTACAGCCTGCTCATATTTCCCGTTCTGATACTGACTAAACGCAAGCCTGTACTGCAAAGGCGGAGTCAGAGCACCTGCATTCTCCTTTTCGTAATTTTCAAAGAACTCACCGGCTTTTGCATAATCAGCTTTCATAAAATGCGCTTCTGCTATGAGCATATAAAGCTCAGCCTTTTCTTTGATATCCGGTCTTGTCACACTTTTTTCAGCGTATTCAATCAGCTTCTCATTTTCACCCTGCTGATAATATACATTGGCAATCAGATAAGGTACTACCGAAGAATAACCTTCGTTTTGCTCCGCTTTAAGCAAATCAGCAAGAGCTTCCTCATACAGCCCGTTTTTCAACTCAATATAACCAGCATAATAGCTTGCTGCATAGGTATATTTATGATTCTTATGCTTTATCTTATTAAAATGTTCATAAGCAGCATCAAATTCTTTCTGACTGAAATACGCATATCCCAGTTTAAAATTCGCCTCCATTTTCTGCTCATCTGAAAGCACCGATTCATTTACCTTACGGAGATAATCAATTGTTTTCTGGTACTGACGGTTGTTGTAAAAAAAGTTACCAAGCTCAAAATATGCCAGAGCAGCCTTACTATGCCATGGATAATCAGCGATAAATTCCTTGAAGAGAAGCTCCGCATCCGGATTGAAAAGACTGAGCGCACAATAGGCAATATAATACTCCGCATCCGCCAGACGGATATCCTGCTGCTGCCCGCTTAGCTTGGCAGCCGTAAGATACTCCTCAAAAGATTTGCGGGCGGCAGAATATTTTTCTTTGCCAAGCAACTCCATGGAAGATTTGAACAGACGTTCGCTATCCTGACTTTCAATCAGACTATTTTGTGCCTGGGCGATGTAAGCCCAAAGAAAGAAAAAGGAAAACAATACTTTCAGCCTCATGATAAGTAGTAATTCTTGGTATCTGTCAAAACTTGCTGTAAATGGAAATTTGTACTAAATAACAGGAAAATTCTGCTAAAAAATATAACAATAATAAACTTTTTAATAGTGGTTCACAAAAGTTAAATCCTGTACCGGATGCCTTTTACAGACGCACTTGCAAAAATCAATGCAGTATCTTAAATATCAACTCCTTAAGTATCTGACCTTCTGTCGTCGTCGCATTATCCACACCTTTTGACCGGAGATCTGCTTCTCTCAGATATCCGATAATATGTATCACTTTCTGGATCGGATAAGCCGATGCTGCTTTAGTATAGTCTTTAACAAAATACGGATTTACCTGCAACAGCTGAACCAGCGTTGCTTCAGATTTATTTTCAGCAGTGTGCACTAATATAAGCTTACTGAAGAATCCAAACAGGACCGTTACAATCGGAATAAGCGGATTATTTTTAGGATTGGCCTCAAAGTAATTTATAATCTTATTAGCTTTTACTATATCCCTCTGAATCAAAGCCTTCTGTAGCTCAAAAACATTATACTCTCTGCTGATGCCCACATACTTCTCGATCATTTCCTCATTTACGTCCGTACCTTTGGCGATATTGATCAGCAGCTTGTCGGTCTCATTGGCCAGACGGCTGAGATCATTTCCGATAGATTCGGCGATAATGGAAGCTGCACGCGGATTGATTTTAAAACCCTTTTGCCTGAAATAGTTTTCTACCCATTCCGGAATCTGGTTATCATACAGCTTTTTGGTTGTAACCAGTACGGCATTTTTGTCCACTACTTTTCCCAGTGACTTTCTTCCATCCAGGGTTTTATACTTGTGACAGAAAACCAGTACGGTTGAAGGCAGCGGACTTTTAAGATAGGCTTCCAGCATACGATCGCCTGTCTCTTTTCCAAGATCGGGAATTTCCTGTGCTTCTTTCACAATCACTACCTGGCGTTCCGACATCATCGGAAACCGCCGGGCATTGTTAAGTACGGCATTCATCGGGGCATCCTTGCCATACAATATGGTCTGGTTAAATCCTTTTTCCGATTCGGTGAGACAGTTTGCCTCAATATAGTCCGTAATCAGGTCTATGTAATAGGGTTCGTCTCCCTGAAGAAAATATACAGGTGCGTATTGATTATTCTTTAATTCCTGTAATACTTTTTCCGGACTTACTGCCACGAGCTTGCTAATTTTATCAGGTTAGATGCTTATATCTGTCAAAGTTGCTAAAAACACTTTTAATAATCAAATAGCAATAAAAGCCTGCCTTTATTTTTAATATTTATATTTTTGCAAAAATTATAAAAGCGACTGATGAAGAATTTTGTAGAAGAACTGAAATGGCGGGGTATGATTCACGACATTATGCCCGGAACCGAAGAGCAGCTTATCAAGGATAAAACCTCGGGTTATGTCGGATTTGACCCTACTGCTTCCTCGCTAACCATTGGTAACCTGGTCACCATTATGATTCTTGTTCACTTTCAAAAAGCAGGTCATAAGCCTTACGCCCTGATAGGCGGAGCGACCGGTCTTATTGGTGATCCCTCCGGAAAGTCGGAAGAACGAAATATGCTTTCTGAAGAAACATTACTACATAATCAGGCGTGTATCAAAAAGCAGCTGGAGAAGTTTCTCAGCTTCGACTCAGGTGAAACGGCTGCTGAAATTGTTAATAACTATGACTGGTTTAAAGATATCGGGTTTATAAGTTTTCTGCGTGATATAGGAAAACACCTTACGGTAAACTACATGATGTCCAAAGACTCTGTAAAAAGAAGACTGGAAACAGGTATCAGCTTTACAGAATTCTCTTACCAGCTGCTTCAGGGATATGACTACTATCATCTGAATAAAAACAAAGGCATAAAACTGCAAATGGGCGGTTCTGACCAGTGGGGTAATATTACAGCCGGAACAGAGCTTATACGAAGACTTGGCGGTGGTGATGCATATGCCCTCACCTGCCCGCTGATAACAAAAGCTGACGGAACCAAGTTCGGCAAATCGGCCGGTCAGAATATATGGCTGGACCCGGACATGACTACTCCGTATCAGTTCTATCAGTTCTGGCTGAATGCCGCAGATGAAGATGCCGTAAAGTGGATCCGGATATTTACATTACTATCCAGAGAAGAAATCGAAGCGCTTGAACAGGAACAGGCAGCTGCCCCTCATGAAAGACCTCTGCAAAAAGCGCTGGCAAAGGATATCACTATACGGGTACATTCTGTTGAAGACTACGAAATGGCTCTGAAAGCTTCCCAGATCCTGTTTGGGAAAAGTACTTCTGAGGATTTGCAGTCTATTAATGAAAAGACGCTTCTGGCTATCTTTGAGGGGGTACCTCAGGTAGAGTTAAGCAAATCAGAGTTCGAAGCCACATCCAATATAACCGATCTGCTGTCGGTCACTACCAATTCACTGATCTGCTCATCAAAAGGGGAAGCCAGAAAACTGATAAGCGGCGGCGGGATAAGCATTAATAAAACAAAAGCAGAAAGTCCTGACCAACCCGTCGATTTTTCATTGCTTCAGGGAAAATACCTTCTGGTGCAGAAAGGCAAGAAAAACTATTATCTCCTTATTATCCGCTAAAAACTCAGGCCCGGATCGTGATCCGGGCCTGAGTTTTCCTATAGTCATTATTGCCGATTAAATTATTTCATATCTTTTAAGAATGGTCTCGGAGTTTTTAAGGGAATGAATAGTGTGCTCATACCCTATCCGGAATATTTCCCTGGCATCCCGGACATCAAAAATCGTATACCTGCCAAGTCCCGGAGGCTCTATATATAAGTCACAATATTTAATCCTCTCTTTTATGTTCATGGAAAGCATAAGATGAAACGTACGCTCAATCACTGAACGCATTCCTTCCACTTTAAACTCTCTGTTGGTCGGATTGCAGTTGGTTCCGAAAATAAATTCGCAGTGTCCCAGCAAAGGCTCTACAGGCATATTGTTGAGCATGCCACCGTCAATATACTGTTTGTCTCCGATAGTTACGGGATTGAAAAGCACCGGCAGACAGGAAGATGCCAATATCGGCTTCAACAATGGCCCTTCATGAAAATAGACTGTTTTTCCTTCCTTCAGATCTGTAGCAGATATAAACAGCTTCACATTAAGCTCTTCAAATGTCTTGACAGGAAGATAGATGTGATATAGCTTCAGAAAACGCTCAATATCCAGGAAGCCGAATTTGCTCCAGGCAGGCCGAAGGTACCGATACAATTTGGACTTTATCAGCGCTTCAAGTATTTGCTGCGGAGAAAGCCCTGATCCATACAGAGCTCCGACAATGGCTCCGGAGCTGACCCCGGAAATCATAGATGGCTTTATTCCCCACTCATCGAATGCTTTGAGTGTTCCTAAATGAGCCACACCTCTGGCTCCACCTCCGGATAGAGTAAGGCCAATTTTCATGAATATTTTTCTTGTTTGTTTTTGGGATAGTTTCGTTTCTATACGATCAAACAAACATAATGATTCATTAGTTTAACCGACCGGTGAATTTAATTATAATACCAGGGAGCTATATCTCATTGATATTAATTGCGGAAAGGGATCGAACCCCGTCTTTTACTTCTAATACAGCAGCCTCAACAAACGGATCATGTTCAAAAAACAGAATATAATTGCCTGCTTCTGCCTGCTTAAGGACATTTTCCTTTTCTTCCATAGTCAGCAATGGCCGTACATCGTAGCTCATAACATAGGGAGCCTTGATATGATGGACAGAAGGAATAAGATCTGCCAGATATATTATCTGACGATCTTTATACCGGATAAGCGGCAGCATCTGCTTTTCCGTATGCCCGTCTGCGTATATGATGTCTATAAATGGTATAGGGGATTCTGAACCGACAAAATCAAGCTGGCCGCTTTCCTGAAGAGGACTCAGATTTTCCTTCAGGAAGCTTGCCTTTTCCCGGGGATTCGGATGTACAGCCCATTCCCAGTGCTCCCGATTACTCCAGTATGTTGCATTTTTAAAAGTGGGAACAATACGCTTTTTGCGCTGGTCAAGCCGCGTGGCTCCTCCGACATGATCAAAATGCAAATGTGTCAGAAACACATCTGTCACTTCATCAAGAGAGTATCCGGCCTTGTTGACAGATTGCTCAAGCTCTCCCTCGCCATGCAGATAATAATGCCTGAAAAAATCATCACCTTGCTTATTTCCGATACCCGTATCAATCAGAACAAGACGGTTGCCTTCTTCTATAAGAAGACAACGCATTGCCCAGGAGCATAGGTTTTTTTCATCCGCCGGATTCAGCTTTTGCCAGATTGCCTTAGGTACAACGCCAAACATGGCCCCACCGTCGAGCTTGAAAAAACCTGTATCAATCGAATGAATAATCATTAGCTGTGCGCTTCAATAAAAACCCCCATTGAGGCAAACTTATTGATACGCTGCTCAATTCTTTCCTCAGCCGGGATTTCTTTCAATTCCCTGATCGTATCTAAAACAACTTTCTTCAGCCGCTTGGACATACCTACGGAGTCAACATGGGCTCCCCCCAGCGGTTCCTTGATTATATTATCAATCAGCTTAAATTTCAACATATCCTGAGCTGTCAGCTTCAGCGCTTCGGCAGCCTGCTCTTTATATTCCCAGCTTCTCCATAATATGGATGAGCAGGATTCAGGAGAAATAACCGAATACCATGTATTCTCAAGCATAAGCACACGATCACCCACGGCTATGCCAAGAGCCCCGCCGGAAGCTCCCTCACCGATAATGATACAGATAACAGGCACTTTAAGCATAAACATATCCCTTATGTTTTTGGCAATTGCCTCAGCCTGTCCACGCTCTTCTGCCTCCAGACCGGGAAACGCTCCGGGAGTATCAATCAGCGTAACGATCGGCAGATTAAACTTTTCCGCCATTTTCATTAATCGTAAAGCTTTCCGATACCCGTCCGGGTTTGCCATCCCGAAATTTCGCATCTGCCTCTGTTTGGTATTGCGGCCCTTCTGATGACCGATAATCATTACAGCCTGTCCCTCAATCTCTCCTATTCCACCTACCATAGCCTTGTCATCCTTTACAAGACGATCGCCATGTAGCTCTACAAACTTATTCGTAATATCATATATATAATCAAGGGAATATGGCCTCTCAGGATGTCTGGAGAGCTGTACTCTCTGCCACCGGGTCAGATTCTGATACGTTTCTTTTTTCAAATCTTTTATTTTTTCTTCCAAAGATTTCACAGCCTCTGATACGTCAACATTACTTTCTTTAGCGAGCTGCTTCATGTCGCCAAGCTTGGTTTCCAGCTCCGCTATTGGTTTTTCAAAGTCCAGATACATGGGTAAAATGATTTAGTCCCTTAAATGTTTGCCACAAAGTTATTTCAAAATCCCTTTCGACCGCATCTTTTTACAATAAAAATACTACATGCAGAAAAACCGGCACTTTTTTTCAATCAAAAAACATTCATATTCAGCCGATTTTATTTACATCACTATTCTCCGGATAAAAAATATTCTTCTCTCTATTGCGCTGTATCAGTAAAAGCTATACCTTTGCATCACTTTAGAACAAAGAACAAACACGGTCTGGTAGTTCAGCTGGTTAGAATACATGCCTGTCACGCATGGGGTCGCGGGTTCGAGTCCCGTCCAGACCGCAAAGGGGGAAAATCGAAAGGTTTTTCCCTTTTTCTTTTTAATATATTGATTCCCTTCTGAATATAGAGATTTCAGCCCTTATTTTATATTGATTTCAGCGTTTTGGACAAATCCGGCATTTTATGGTAGTCCGGATCTATGATAAAATCTTCATCCAGCTACTATGCATTGCAAATATTGTATCCAGTTCTGCTAAAATTCATAGTCTGTATAGCTTGCTGCTTCTACCCTATCAGAGTATTCAACTGTCCCGGCTCTTGTTAATCAGGCGAAACTCCGGTATATGAATCAGCTACCAGCAATAATTTCCTGTTCTGAAGACCACAAACAGCGATAGCACAATTGATTATGTAGAATATAAAAGCGGAATTCTTTTCCTGTCATTCTTTCAATTTCAAGTTTTAAAACTCTATTTTGTAATACAAAGGATAACTAATACTATAAGTAATAATTCTCTCGATGATAAAAGTACTCCATCTCACCACTTTCCATCTTTCAGGTGGTGCAGGAATAGCCGCCTCGAGGCTTAACAGTGCATTAAACAACAATGGAGTTCAATCGAAGTTACTGGTAGGAAAGAGCTCTGTAAAGGTCCCAAACGTATCGGGACTAGACACCGGCTTTAGCGGAAAGAGCCTGTTCTGGGGCCGCTTTATACTCGAACGTCTGTTCTTTTTTCCTTATGAACGAAGTTCAGATGTTCGCTATGCCTACTCCCCGGCAATAGCCGGAGCTAATCTTCTGAAAAATCCCCTCGTGCAGGAAGCAGACATTATTCATTTACACTGGATTAATTTCGGTTTTTTGTCAATACACTCTCTGGGAAATCTCCTGAAACTCGGAAAGCCTGTAGTCTGGACAATGCATGATATGTGGCCTTTTACAGGGGGATGTCACCATAGCGGAGACTGCGACAATTATACAAGGTCGTGTGGTAACTGTAAATTTTTAAAAGCTCCGAAAGAGTCAGACCTGTCATATCGCCGCCTGCATCTAAAAAAGAAGGTTTGGAGTCCTGCTGCGTCCTGGGTTGCTGTGGCATGCAGCCAATGGTTAGGCAACCTGGCACAAAGTAGCAGCCTGATGAAGCAGCTGAAAGTAATGAGCATTCCTAATCCAATCAATACCAGCATGTTTCAACCGAAAGATAAGAATACCTCACGCGCATCGCTGAATCTGGCTGCTGATAAAGATTATCTGGTTTTTGCTGCTGCCAAAGTTTCCGCAACAGGAAAAGGATTTCTATACTTAAAAGAGGCATTAAAAATCCTAGTAACGAAAAATCCCTTAATCCGGGAAACGCTGGAATTGCTGGTGATCGGCGGTGGTGACAGCAAGGAAATGGAGGATATTCCTCTCAATGCTCATTTTCTTGGCTATATTAAAAATGAAGAAGCCATGACCAGGGTATATAGCGCTGCGTCATTGTACGTAACACCATCTCTGGAAGAAAATCTACCGAACACAATAATGGAAGCGCTTGCCTGCGGTACACCAGGTGTAGGCTTTCGTATTGGCGGCATCCCTGAAATGATAGATCATCTTGAAAACGGCTATATAGCAGAATATAAATCTGCCGAGTCTCTGGCCGAAGGCATCCGGTGGGTGCTGGAACAAAATACTGACGGGAAGCTTTCTGCTGCCGCCAGGCAAAAGGTACTCAGAGAATACGATGAAAAGATAGTGGCAAAAAAATACATCGAACTTTATCAAAGTATCCTGGAATAAAATCGTCCCGCATAACCATTCTATTTATTGTTTAATTAATAAATATACAGTATCAAAATTTTCTGATATCTGGAAAACAAAACAGGCCGGAATCAGTGTTCCGGCCTGATCGGTATAATATATCGTATGTTGTGCTATTTCTTTACGATTTTAGTAACTGACGAATATTCGCCTTTTTTAAGGTATACAAAATAAAGTCCGCCTGCATAGTTGCCACCCAGCGTTGCACGTCCGCCGCTTACGACAGCTCTTTCGATTTCCATGCCACTGACGTTTGTAACAACAAGTTCTGCATTCTCAAGCGCTGCCGGTACTTCTACAGTGATTTTATCCTGAAACGGATTGGGGAATGCCTGAACAGATGAAGCATAGCTCTCAAACTCCGCTCCCTGTCTCAATGGTGGCGTGGCGCTATTGGAGAAGTATAGAGCGTAAGCACCGCTCTGCTCCACCAGAACAAGATTTGAACCATCCAGATTAGCATAGTACGTACCAGCAAGATTGGCAATTCCCGTAGAGGAGTTTATTGTAAGTCCCGGAGACGAAGTATTCAGAAAAC
>JAEVZS010000010.1 GCA_023392125.1 Bacteroidota bacterium | reverse complement strand
TTCCCATCCCGAACAGAGAAGTTAAGCCCCATAGCGCCAATGGTACTGCAGTAAAATGTGGGAGAGTAGGTTGTCGCCAATTTATTATCAATCCCGTACTTAATACTAAGTATGGGATTTTTTTTTAATTAGTTATTACTGTGATATGAAGTTATTAAAAGGAGGACTCGCTTTATTGGGTGCGGGGATGTTTTTAGTAACAACTTATTTAGTCGTTACTTTTATTGTAAGACATCCATATAAGGGAGCTAAAACACTACGAGTGAATTCGATTTTTTCCGCTATGCAAGATCCATCAGGCGTCTTTTTTATCAAAGGTTGGTCGTATTCAGAAGGAACTCATAGATGGACAGACGGGAAAATTGCAAAACTTGCTTTTAGTATCGAGGATAACAATGAGCATGATAAATCATGTTCACAAAAGGTCTTAAATCTGTATCCAATAATGGTTATTGATAGCTGTCAATCGTTGAGTATTAATATTAATGAGAAATATCTTTTAAATTACTTACTTTGTGAGACGGACACTATCATTTCAATTCCACTGCCTGGGGAGATTGTAAATTATGATAAAACAAATCTCCTTACGATTGCGATAGGAGCTCCTAGGGTTCCAAGTGACTTTGATAAAAGATTATTAGGTTTTGCTATTAATAAGTATAGTGTACAATGTCGGTAGTTAACTCTTATAGCTTCATCTTGAGAAGATACATTTGTGAGATTTTGTTTCTTCTTTTTCTTAGTTTGGAGTTTTATATCCGGAATTCGGTATCAGGAAATTTATTTGATACAATGCGGTGGGATGAAGCGTGGTACGGATCCATTGTAGATCATGGCTATACATATAGTGGTTATATTGGGGATCTCAATAACGTTGTATTTTTTCCGCTATATCCCATACTATGTAAGATGCTGAAAATTATAGTACCTGGCCTGACAACAACAGAATCTCTTATATTTATTTCCTGTATTTTTGCATATTTTACAATTAGGCTTTTTTTTATTATAACTGAGCATTATTTCAATTTTAGAGTTGCTTTTTTGTCATTGCTCATGTTTTTGATGTCTCCTTATGCTTTTTGTTTGTTTATTGGCTTTACGGAGTCCTTGTTTTTTTCATTGGTATTAGCTTTTTTCTATTATTACGGAATTAAGGGCAAAAGAACTATTCCATTAATTATTGTTACACTAGCCTCCTTGACGAGGGTTTATGGGGTATTGTTACTATTGGTTTATGGTGCAGAACTTTTCTTTAAGAAGAATAGAGTTGATTTGAAAAAAGAGCTTAGTCTTATGCCTATTGCATTCATTGGTATATCTGCTTTCTGCATTTATCAATATTTGACTTTTAACAATCCAATTCTCTTTTTCTATGCTCAGGTAGCTTGGGGGCATGATTCATACAATAATCTCATAACAATATTGAAAATAAAAAATTTATTTATTAATGCAACAAAGTTTGAGTTACACGAATCTAAATCTGTGTATAGTATACTCTTTTTGGCTGTTATTTTTGCAACGGTTGGGGTTTATAAATATTTGCCAAGAATCTTTTTTACCTATTATATAGTATTCCTTCTTTTCTTTTTCTTTACCTTATCACCGGCAACGTGGTCAATGGGTAGATACTTGATGTGTCTTTTCCCGTTTTATATAGTAAGCTGTATTGCTATTACAGGGAGTGACCAAGATCAATTTACCTCACGTGATATCATTTTTATATTTTTATGTATTTTATTGTTTAGCATCAATGTATTGTTTAACGAAACTTTTTTTAATGGTAATGCATTTATTGCCTAGTATAATCCATCTTTAATTTTAGCCTTGATTGATTTAATAGAATCTTCCACACTTTGAGGATTGGTTTTTTCACTTCCTTGCATTATACCGACACCTTTTTCTGGTTCTGCAATACCAATTTCCTTATAGGGAACTAAAATAATGAAACTTTGCCCCTCTTCAACCGTCAACGAATTCTTTAGCAGCCATGGGTTGTATTCTTTCAAGGTGAGATATGGCACATTTAGCTTCTTACTGAAAGTAATCAGATTAGATATTGTAGAATCAACCCGAATCTTTTTGATGTAGCTGTTACGCTTGTATTGCTTAATGGTGAATTTATATTTTTCCGGATTGCTTATCAGGTCTTTCATTGCTAATATTTTATACATATACCTTGATGTTTCATCATTCAGCTCAAGATCGTAAAAATTATCAACTTGCTGATTCTCATATGCTCTTTGAAGGCCTGATATACCCCGATTGTAGGATGCGGCAGCTGAGGTCCAATTTCCGAATACTTTATATGATTTTTTAAAATATCTGCAGGCAGCTTCACTCGCTTTTATGGGATGATAGCGCTCATCTATTTCATCATTTATAATCAGACCAAGATCTTCAGCTGTAGATTGAGTCAACTGCCAAAAGCCAGCCGCATTTTTATGGGAGATTGCGTTAGTGAGATTACTTTCAGCAACTGCCAAATACTTAAAATCATCAGGAAGCTGGTGTTTTCTTATGATATACTCTATTTCGGGCAGCCAGATACGAACGTTCCTCAACAGCAGCCTTGTGCTGGAGTTTTGCCTCGTATTGTGTTTTAGCTCCCGTTCAAATCGCTGATAACTTGAGGGAGTTTTAAAATGTACTTTTTCACCGGCAAATGTAATTTCATCAGGCAGCTTTAGAATAAATTCATTATGGCTGTCCTGAATCCTTGCGGAGTAGTATAACTTCACATTTTTCTTACTTTTGACAACAGTGTAGCCAAATATGAAGCAGAATACAAGCCCACAGGTAAAGGCCGTTATGATCTTTTTGTCAATCATCAGAAATTAGGTTGCAGCAGATACTTCGAATAGAAGTCATCTATTACTTTTACTGCTTCTGAAGGTGTGTCAACCAAACTAAATAAACTTAAGTCTGATGTATCAACACATGCTTCCTGTTCGCATAGAACGTCTTTAATCCAGCTGATTAAACCCTTCCAGTATGATTTACCAACCAAAACTATAGGGAAACGACCGATTTTACCGGTCTGAATCAGTGTTAACGCTTCGAAGAACTCATCCATTGTACCAAATCCTCCGGGCATAACAATGAATCCCTGAGAATATTTAACAAACATAACTTTTCGAACAAAGAAATGCTCAAAATTCAGAAGCTTGTCCCGGTCAATATATACATTATTAAATTGTTCAAAGGGTAACATAATATTGAGTCCCACTGAGCGGCCGTTTTCCATACGGGCTCCTTTATTGGCAGCTTCCATTATGCCGGGGCCACCCCCGGAAATTACTCCGTATCCATGTCGTACAAGCTTTGCTGCTATTTCTACGGTCATTTGATAATATTGGTTATCAGGCTGTGTCCTTGCAGAGCCAAAAATCGATACACATGGGCCTATTTTGGCCAGCTTTTCAAATCCTTCTACAAACTCTGACATTACTTTAAAAATAGCCCAGGAATCAGAGCTTTTGATCTCGTTCCAATCTTTTTCCTTGAAGGCCCGACGTATTTTATGTTCATTTTCAACCGGAGTCTCTGTTATGGTCGGACTGATATGCATTTCGTTTAGCTGCTTCCTCTTCTTGGGTTTTTTATTTTCTGAGTTCTTCACTTCCTTCATTATAAGTATGTATTTATTTCATAATAGTCCAGTACTGCTAATCAGTTATATATAATTTTTATAAGCCGGGCAATGTTTGGATGTCATTACAATAAATATTGACCTCTGGCTCGAATGCAGGGAAGGTTGCCAGGAGTACAAAATCGTTTTGGATCAAACTTTCAATGATTTTTTATATACATAAGACATTTTTTTATACTTTAGGGAGAATAATCCAGCCCTTAGGTACGGGCAATTACTTTTTAAGAAAAATTAAACGGAGGAGAACTTTTGTGAAAAACGTGTCACTTATTCTGAATGTTGTTCTGGCTATTGCGGTTGGAGTACTGTACTACCTGCATTTTACCACAAGCTCTACTATTACTAGTCCCAAAGACGATAATAAAGGTGTAGATGAGAAGGCGGAAAGCGTAGAAGTCCTTCCTGATTCGCTGGTTATAGCTGATGACACAACTGATTCTGAATCTCCTGCCCAAGCCAATAAAGAAATATCCGGAAAGATAGCTTTTATTGATCTGGAAGAATTCTATGCCAGATATGAATTTTACAAACAAGGTGTGAAAAATATCGAACGAAGTATAGAAAATAAGCAAAATCAGCTTATTTCCAA
The DNA here is from genome assembly GCA_023392125.1 of Bacteroidota bacterium. Lineage (GTDB taxonomy): Bacteria > Bacteroidota > Bacteroidia > Cytophagales > Cytophagaceae > SpSt-227. The sequence goes on along the minus strand of JAEVZS010000010.1, from coordinate 34,624 downwards.
ACAAAAGGCGTTGGAAGAGGAGTTCATGAAATATCAGCAGACAGCCCCAACCCTGTCAGAAACATACCGTAAAACAAAAGAGCAGCAACTGATGGAGCAGGAGCAGGAGTTGTTCAAATTACGTGATGAGCTTCAGCAGCAGCAGGAGAACGAATTCAACAATTTCAATACAAGTTTGCTGAAAAAGGTGGATGATTATGTGAAGGATCTTAGCAAGAAGCAGCAGTATGATTACGTGTTCACTTATACGAAAGGTGGCCCATCTATTATGGTATATGCTAAAGATAGTCTCGATATTACCGGAGAGGTTGTTGAAGGCTTAAACAAGGCTTACAGAAAAAAATAAACCCTAAAAGCAATGAAAAGAAAAGCTACTAAGTTTGCGGTAATTGTTATCTCTATTCTTTTGGCTGAACTTATCCATGAATATGTGCAGCATTTTTTTCATGGCTGGGTTCAGAAATCAGCATTTGGAATTTATATTTCCGTATTGATCTCAATGGCTGTGGCTGTAGCTGTGTTTTACCCGGCTTTTCATGTTATAGATTCTTATTTGAAAGCAGCAAGCCAGAAATACATTCAGGGTACAAAGAAAATTGGCAAGAACAGTTTTGTTGCTTTAATGATTGGCTTTTTGCTTGCCCTATTTTTACTGTTCATCGGATTCTCCGAAATATGGTACAATCAAAATCCGCTTGGCTCACTGTTTCGATAGGGTCAAAGGCAACTCTTATTTATGGCTGATTTTAATAAAGAATCACAGATTCTTGTCACGTGTCCTAAGAATATAGCCCCGGTACTTGCAGAAGAAATAAAGGGTTTGGGCTTCTCTGTTCTGAATATGCAGCCTGCTTTTGTAGAACTAAAGGGATCGCTTACTGACTGTATGAAGCTCAATTTGTGGCTGCGTACCGCTCATAAAGTTTTGTATAAGATTGCGGCCTTTAAAGCCAGCAACCCCGACCAGCTTTATCAGATAGTCAAACGAATAAACTGGGAAGAGTTTATTCCGGCAGATGGATTTTTCTCCATTTCCTCTCAGGTGGTTAACGAGCATATACGTGATACGCGTTTTGCCAATCTGAGAGTGAAAGATGCTATTGCTGACAGAATAAAAGATAAAAAAGGTATCAGGCCTGACTCTGGTTCGGAAAGGCATGGAATAGTGATATTTTTACACTGGAAAGAGGATGATGCATCAATATTTATTGATACCTCTGGTGAAACTATTGCCAAACATGGATACAGAAAGCTGCCGCATAAAGCACCCATGCAGGAAACGCTTGCTGCTGCCGTAATTTTGACTTCTGTATGGAAGCCAGGCCAAAACTTTATAAACCCCATGTGTGGTAGCGGAACCTTGGCCATCGAGGCAGCTCTGATTGCCTGCAATATTGCTCCAGGAGTGTTTCGCGACAACTTTGGGTTTATGCATCTGGTCGGTTTTCCGATAATAGAGTGGAAAAATCTGAGTGATGCTGCGGAAAGTGGTGAAAAAGAGCTCCAAGGGCGATTTGTTTTGTCTGATATTGATCCTCAGGCTATAGAGGTTTCCCGAAAGAATGCTCTTTGCGCAGGATTTAAACGGGAATTGGAATTTGAAATCTGTCCTTTTGAGGAAACTCAGATACCGGAAAATGAAGACGGAGTTGTTATTTTAAATCCGGAATATGGAGAGCGCCTTGGTGAGATTAGCGAGTTGGCTGAAACATATCAGGCAATAGGTGATTTTTTTAAGAAGAAGTGCAATGGCTATACCGGATACATTTTTACCGGTAATGCTGATCTTGCTAAGAAGATCGGTCTCAGGTCCAAGCGTAAAATCCCTTTCTATAATGGGCAGATTGAAGCCCGATTGCTTGAGTACGAGCTGTATAGCGGTTCTCGCAAAAGTAAATATAACCTTTGAAATATGTCATGAGTTTCTCAATGGGGGAGATTCATGGAAGCTAAAGAAAGAAAATATATTTTTGTTCTGAATCCCATCGCCGGGGGAAGAAAAAAGGAGCAAGTGCCCGCTCAGATTGACAAATTTTGTGACCGGGCAAAATGTAACTTCAGGATTTATAAAACAACCGGGCATAATGATCTGAATAAGCTGAGGAAAGTTTTTGACGTCTTTGTCCCGGATGCAGTAATTGCTATTGGCGGAGATGGGACGGTAAATCTGGTAGGAAACCTTCTGGTATATACCGATATACCAATTGGGATAATTCCACTGGGATCCGGGAACGGACTTGCTAAAGATCTTGGCTTGCCTATGGATCTTGAAGATGCCTTTGAGTTAATTCATCGGTTCGAATCCAGGTATATTGATTCACTTAATATAAACGGGATAAACTGTTTTCATCTTAGTGACCTCGGTTATAATGCCCGTGTAGTACATCGTTTTGCTCATGGATGGCTTCGAGGCAAAATAAGTTATTTCTGGTATGGCATTTCAGAGTTTTTAAGGTTCCGTTCTTTTCCCTTTGAGTTAAACACAAAGATTGAAAGCTACACAGGAGAAGCGTTTATGATGATTATTTCCAATGCCAACAAATTTGGAACTAATATCTCCATTAATCCCCTTGGGGAAATTGATGATGGCTGGTTCGAAATCAGTATTTTTAAGCCTTTTTCGGTCTCCAGAATACCTTACATTATTTATCACTTGCTGAACGATACGATTCATCAGACTCCTTTTTATAAAGTAGTGCGGACTCGAAAAGCCTTAATCAGAAACATAACGGAAGAATGTCAGCACATTGATGGTGAACCAGTAGCTTTAAGTGAAGAAATCCACGTCGAGATCATGTCTAAATCACTCAGAGTTATAATGTAACGAGCTTACTTTTTTTCCAGTAAAGCAACTAAGCTGAGATATTCATCCCGTAGCCTGGCTGCTTCGATGAAATCGAGATCTTTGGCTGCTTTTTCCATTTGTTTTTTAGCGCTATCTGCCATTTTCTGTAATTCTTTTTTGGACAGATATTCGAGTACAGGATCAGCAACGAGTGAATGCTCCTCGGGGATATAATAGTTTTTATGATCCTTTTTACTGTCGGCTACAGAAGTCTGTGTCAGAATTGCATCCCGGTTTTTAACAACTGAGCGTGGAGTTATATTATGTAACGTATTATAGTCAATTTGCAAGGAGCGTCGTCTGTTTGTTTCATCTATCGCCTTTTTCATTGATTCCGTCAGTGCATCAGCGTACATGATGACCATGCCGTTTTCATTCCGGGCTGCTCTCCCGATTGTTTGTATAAGCGAGCGCTGGTTTCTTAAAAAACCCTCTTTGTCGGCATCCATGATGGCGACAAGAGATACTTCCGGCAAATCCAGACCTTCCCTCAAGAGGTTTACGCCTACAAGGACATCAAAAACTCCGAGCCGGAGTTCCCGTAAAATCTCGACACGATCCAGAACCTTTACCTCTGAATGAATATATCGGCATTTGATATTAAGCTGATCCAGATAACGCGAGAGTTCCTCCGCCATGCGCTTGGTAAGTGTTGTGATAAGAACACGCTCCTTCTTTTCAATTCGCAATGTAATCTCTTCCAGTAGGTCATCAATCTGATTGATACTTGGTCTGACTTCAATCAACGGATCAAGCAAACCTGTCGGTCTGATAATCTGCTCTACCACTTCTCCAGCAGTCTGAGTAAGCTCATAATCGCCGGGAGTTGCACTGACATATATAACCTGACGGATCATTCCTTCAAATTCGTTAAAAGTGAGCGGGCGATTGTCAAGCGCAGAAGGCAGTCTGAATCCATAATCAACCAGATTTGCTTTACGACTACGGTCTCCTCCCCACATTGCTCTTACCTGAGGCATGGTAACATGGCTTTCGTCAATGATCATCAGATAATCATCCGGGAAATAATCGAGAAGACAGAATGGGCGTTGTCCACTTTGTCTTCTGTCGAAATATCTTGAGTAGTTTTCAACTCCTGAGCAATAACCGATTTCTCTCATCATTTCAATGTCAAATTCGGTACGCTCCTGAATTCGTTTAGCTTCAAGGAATTTTCCTTCGGCTTCGAAGAGTTTTACCTGAGCTACAAGATCATCCTGGATTTCACGTATTGCAAGATTCAATGAATCTTTGCCGGTGACGAACAGATTAGCAGGATAAAGTGTAAGCGCTGGCTCTTCCCCGAGCATCTTACCGGAAAAAGGGTCAATTACATGGATAGTTTCAATCTCGTCACCCCACATGATTATTCGGTATGCAAAATCAGCATAAGCGGGAAATACATCAATTGTGTCTCCTGTTACCCTGAAAGTACCACGTTTGAACTCTGCGGTTGTCCGTGAATATAATATCTGCACAAAAGAATACAACAAACTGTTGCGGCTAATCACCTGGTTTTTATGAAGGCTTACAATGTTCTTCCCGAACTCTTCCGGGTTCCCGATTCCGTATATGCAGGAGATGGAAGCAACAACAATAACATCCCGCCGGCCAGACATCAGTGCTGAAGTCGCAGCCAGTCGCAGCTTTTCAATTTCCTCATTGATCGAAAGGTCCTTTTCTATATAGGTATTGCTGGTCGGGATATATGCTTCCGGCTGATAATAATCGTAGTACGATATGAAATATTCGACCTTATTATCAGGGAAAAAATGCTTAAACTCACCATATAGCTGAGCCGCCAGTGTTTTGTTGTGGCTTAGTATAATAGCCGGGCGTTGCGTTCTTTCGATCAGATTCGCAATTGTGAACGTTTTGCCTGAACCAGTTACACCCAGTAAAACCTGGGATGGCTCGCCTCTGTTTACACCCTCTTCGAGCTGTTTAATTGCTTTGGGCTGGTCTCCGGTAGGTTGATAATCAGATCGGATTTTGAATCTCATAGTAACGCAAATTTGGGCAAAACATCTTTAGTTGATAGCAATACCGTACAACAACAATAAAGCAGAATTAACTGTTCCATATTTCCCAGGCCTTTTCAGCCTGGCCAATAAGCATTTCCAATCCGTTTTTGACATGTGCTCCGTTCGCTAAGCCTTTCTTCATAAAGAGTGTTTCTTCCGGATTGTATACCAGATCAAACAGGAAATGGGAAGACCCAAGCGCCTCATACGGTAGTTCCGGACAATCTTCAACGTTAGGATACATGCCAAGCGGAGAGGTATTGATTATGAGTCGAAAGTCTTTTATTAGGTCAGTGCTAATGGCATCATATGCTATGGCATCATGAGAAGCTTTGCGCGAAACAAATTGAAAAGGAATGTTGAGATCCATCAAGACGGCCTTGACCGCTTTGGATGCTCCGCCGGTTCCCAGAATCAGTGCCTTGATACCGTGATAAGAGGCAGGTAAGAAAGAAAGAAGTGATTGCCGGAAACCGTGATAATCGGAATTGTATCCTTTTAGTTTACCGTCGGGAAGTATTTTGATTACATTGACTGCCCGGATTGATTTCACCGGTTCGTCAAGTTCTGACATATACTCGATAACGTTTTCCTTATGAGGAATTGTTACGTTAAGACCCTTTAGGCCAGGGGTTGAGGAAATGATATCGGGAAGCTGCTCTGCATTCTCAATCTCAAACAATTCATATCGGGCATCTGTGATATTTTCTCTTAAAAACTTCCCGGTAAAATATTTTTTAGAAAACGAGTGTGATAAAGGAAAACCAATTAGACCGTATGTTTTCATATATTTAACAATGGGTGAATAGATTGAGATTGTTTTTATTTTTTTCTGATATAAATGAATAAAGCATCACCCGGTGTTTATTCCGAATAATGCTTTAAAGTACGTATAACTGAAAATGAGTGGCTACAGCTTGTCAAGAAAGTGATTAAAGGTATCACTTCTTAATCCGAGCCTCAGGGTTTCCAAAGGAACAATTTCATTCGGTGAAATATTTCCAAGGTTTACATTTGCTCCCAGAAGTTTGATAAACCATACCTGCTGTTCTCTTTGAGGAGCCTCCCATATTATTTTCTCGGAAGGGATCTTGGTTAATATTTCCTCTACCAGTCCGGACCTTACTTCTCCACTACTTCTGAATAGACCCACGTTGCCGCCTTCTCTGGCTTCTCCGATTACTTTCCAGGCGCCGGCATCGAGTTCATCCTGCATAAGCTGAATCCATTTGTAGGGCGGAATAATCTTTTCCACATCTTTAGAGCCGACTTCAGAAAGCACAGTAACCTGCTGGGCTAACTGACTTATATACTTGCATTTCTCATCATGAGCAAGGGTGATGGAACCATCGGATACTTCCGCATAAGTCATCTGGTATTGATCAAGAATCTTTCGGTAATCATCAAATTGATTACGAATGATAAAAGCCTCGAAAAGAGTTCCCCCAAAATAAACAGGAATATCGGCAGCCCTGTAGACCTCAAGTTTTCTTTTTAGGTTAGGTGTTACATATGAAGTCGCCCAACCTAGCTTGACTACGTCAATATAATCACCGGCGACTTCGAGAATATCTTCTACTTCTCTTACGCTAAGCCCCTTATCCATGACCATTGTTGTGCCAAATTGTCTTGGCTTTAAAGTCCGTTCAGGAGTCTTGCTCAGAACAAAATTGTTATACATGTTTTACTTTCTGTACTGTTCTATAATTCGATACAAAGCCTTTTGCGTTTCCAGATTAGGGAAAAAATCGAAAAGGATCGTATGCTTTTCAAAATCCAAAATTAAACCATTTTCTAAATAAATAAAGGCTTCTTTGTATTTGCCCGCCATAATAAGGTATGCACAGACTCTATAATACAGTTCGGGATCGTCAGTATTGTCCTCAAGCGCCTCTCTGATAATATCGGCAGCTTTTTCCGGCTCATCCTGAGAGGCCATTAGTTCAGCCCAGTTTTTCCAGATATTAATATTGGACGGATCCAGTGATGACGCTTCCTGAAAAGCCAGAGCACTTTCGTTGTAGTTACCGATTCGTTCTTCTGCTTCTGCCTTACCTAACCAATAATCAGGATTTTCCTTATCCAGTTTTATTGCCTTATTAAAAAAATGAATTGCTTCAAAAGCCTTGTCCTTTAATAATAAAGATTTTCCAAGCCCGAAAAAGGCTTGCGGATATTCAAAATCCAGCTTGGTTGCTTTTCGATAAAACTCTATCGCTTTGTCGTTATTGCCCAGTTTTTCATGGCATGTGGCAATGTTGGTAAATGTTTCAGCAGTGGGCTCTTCATGTTCCAGACATTTGTTGTAGCATTCAATTGCTTTTTCATAATTGCCCAGGGACACATAGCAATTCCCCATATTGAACCAGGCAGATGAGAACTCATCATTGATTGCAACGGAGTATTCATAGGCGTTTATGGCATCAGGAATATTTTCAAGCTTAAAATAAATGATGCCTATATTGTACCAGGCAAAGAAAGAAAACGGATCCTGATCGATAAACTTACGGTAACATTCCAGGCTTTGCTCAAGACTGCCGATTAAATCCAGGCAATAAGCCAATTCATACATGGCATCCTCATTAGAGGGATTATTTTCGATAGCGAGCTTATAGTACTCAATAGCTTCCTCATATTTTGAAAAATCCTGATTTACCATGCCGAGCGCATAATAGATCTGATCTTTTTCATCGACCATATTAAGAGCCCATTCAAGCATCGATATAGCTTCCTCAAACTGATCCAGCTGGGAAAGAATACTGCTTTTCAAAACCAGGATTTCCACGTCATATGGCTGGAGGAGTTCGGCCTTTTCGACCAGTTCCATCGCCTGCAAATATTTTTGCTTTCGGACGAGGAGAAAAGCCTTTTCAATCATTATTTCAACAGAAAAAGGATGTTGTTCCATCCCTAGATTACAAGCTTTAAGGGCTTTCTTGAATTTGCCTTTTTCTACAAAATGCTGTATCAGATATTCATAAGTACTGATATCAAAGAAAACACTATTGCCGGTTTGAAGCATTTCCTCAAATCGTTTAAGTGATTCCATTTCCTCTGCGCTTGCCTTATGTTTTCTTCGCACGATAACTTAAATTAGTGTTTGAGAATTATCTAAAGATAGAAAATCCCCTGATAAATTAAATTACTGTATACGGAATTTCTTACCGGGTTTCCGCTTTATGTCTTTTTACGAGTTCCTGACAGGTCCAGTTTAGAGTCTCATCCAGCGGTCTGAAATGAAATCCAAGAAGACTGCGAATTTTGCCATTGTCATAGAAAAACTGATTTTTACCTAATCTAACGGTTTCTTTAGTGATTATAGTTTTTTGTGAAGAAAAAAGATTTTTTAGATAAACCAGACGCCAGGCAATTTCTGAGATGAAGGGTGATGCTTTAAGTGAAGGACTTTTAACCTGAAAGTATTCACCTATTTTATAAAAAAAATCTTTATAGGAGATGGTTCCCGCATTGAGGATAAAACGGCTGCCATCAATGGGCTTTTCGGTGTTCAGTAACTGATATACGATCTGAGAGACATCTCTAACATCAACATAGTTTAAAGTACCGGAAGTATAAAAAAGATTCTTATTGAATACATATTTGAAAAGAGATGTACTGCCTTTGTGCCAGTCTCCGGGGCCCAGTACAACACTGGGATTAACGATAAAAATCTTAAGACCTTCCTCCCTGCCTCTGTACACTTCCAGCTCAGCCAGATATTTGGATTTTGCGTAATATGTATTAAATGTTAATTCCTGAATGCCAAACTCTTCGTTGATGATCGTCTCATTGCCGCTTTTTCCTATTGCGGCGATGGAACTGATATGACAAAAATTTGCGATATTGTTTTCGATTGCTGCATTTATAATATTGGCCGTTCCTTCAACATTTACCTTGTACATATATTCTCTGTCCTGAGGGAGGTAAGAAACAACAGCAGCACAGTGTATTACGGTTTCAATGCCCTTGAGCGATTCTTTTAATAACAATACATCGTTAATATCTCCTTCTATCCATTCGATTTTATCCGAGTAGCTGCCGAGAAGGCCAAGATCAGAGTTCGGGCGTCTAAGCGCTCTGACAGAGAGCCCCTGATCAATTAGAAGCTTGGCAATATGGCTGCCAAGCAACCCGTTACTTCCGGATATAAAAATCATGCAAGCAAATTGTTATTATATATATTAAGTTCTAATAGCTGGGTGTAGATTTTCTCATTACGGACTTTTTTAATTGCCTCGAGATGGCGTGTGCCATGACAATCACTGCCAACAAAATGAACCATATTGTTTTTAATAAGCCTTTCGGCTATTCTTTTGGATTCTTTTGAGTAATATCCTGATAATGAGCTTATGTTTAGCTGGAAATAAAGGCCGCGATTGAATAAATCCTCATACTTTTCAAATGAATTGTACATATATACATAGCGTTCGGGATGAGCCAGTACAGGCTTATAACCTGAGGATGCAATCTGAAAGATTACTTCTTTCAGACTTGCAGGTTCATTCATAAATGAGGTCTCAAACAGCAAATAGCTGTCCCCGAAGGTAAGCAGGGGCTCTCCTCTTTCAAGCTTTTGAATAAAAGCCTCGTCAAGATAATATTCCGCAGCTGCCTCCAGTTCGATAAGTAGCCCCTGATTTTTTACCTCATTTCGGACCAGCTCCAACTTTTCCATAATGATTTCGGGAGTATTTTTAAAGCAATCTCCCATTATATGCGGAGTGATAATCAGTTTTCTGTACCCGAGACCGATAAATTCTTTTATAAGCTCGATGGTTTCTTCGAGACTTGCGGAGCCATCATCAATACCCGGCAATAAATGCGAATGAATATCGACATACAAAGGGTTTACTTCTGATTTACTTTTTTTCCCAAAGCTAAAGAGCCTCATACTATCGTATTCTGTTTTTTAATCTTTCAATAAATCCGGGTTCTTTACTTTCCTGCTCATAATAACCATATCCATAATTGCTACCATATCCGTAACCATAGTTATTGAAAGTCTTTAGAGCATTCAGGATAACACAAAGATTGGAAAAGCCTGTATTTTTGACTAATTTATTGATTGTATTTCGTACATTTTTTTTCGAATAATTTGCCCTGACAACATATACGGGAATATCTGCCTGCCTCATAAGTAAAACAGCATCAGTGACTAGACCAACGGGTGGAGTGTCAATAAGAATGACATCGTATAAAGACTTCAGTTTTGCAATAGTATCCTGAAATGAAGGTCTTAATATCAGCTCTGAAGGATTTGGAGGAGTAGGGCCGGCTGAGACGAAATCAAGTCCCTCAAGATCTGTAGAATGGATGCAGCTTGCAACGTCGTCTCTTCCAATCAGTATGGTAGACATACCCTGATCGTTCATTTTGTTGAAGGCCCTGTGTATTTTGGGCTTTCGCATATCCATATCAATAATGATGACTCTTTGGCCGGACATCGCTATGATACCTGCCAGGTTCAGGGTAACAAATGTTTTGCCTTCTCCGCTAATGGTACTGGTAACAGATAATATCTTCCCGCTTTGCGCCGGACTAACAAAATCGAGATTCGTTCGTATGGACCGAAAAGCTTCACTTATTGCAGACTTTGTGCCTTTGTTGACAACCAGTCTTGAAACATCCAGAGCTTCTTTTGTATAGGATGGTACCGCACCAAGAATGGTTGCCAGGGTGTGGTTTTCAAGATCTCGCTGACTGGTGATGGTTCGGTCAAGCAGATAACGGACAGTGATCAGGAGAAAGCAGAGAAGCAAACCCAGTGCTATACCGCTAAGGTATACCCATAATTTCTTCGGGAATATAGCTTGATCATTGAGGTCTGCAGGGGCAAGTATAACAAAGTTAGGAACCATTCCTGCTTTGGCAATTCCATATTCAGCTTTCTTCTCCATTAACAGGAGATAATATTTTTCATAAAGATTGTAAAACCGTTTTAAGCGGGTATATTCGGTCTCTTTTCCTGGCAGAGTAAGGAAATTTTTCTCGAGTTCGCGGATTTGTTTTTCAATCTCACCAATTTGCTGGAAGACAAGTTTTCTGTTTTGTGATACGGCTGCCAGTACCGAGTTTTTCAGACTTTCGATCGATAAGCTCAGGGATTTAATAACATACGTATTTTCTTTGTTTCGGGTGAGCGCTATGTCTTTTTCCTGTTGTAGCTTATTAAGTTCTTCTACAAGTTTTATAAGCTGTATGTCATCTACGTCCGAAATAGAAGGAATAAAAGACTTTAAATCTTTGTTGGAGAGTATGATATCCTGAAGCTCATCAAGAAAATTTACTTTCAGCCTCAGATCAATCTTATGCTTATCAAGTTGCTCTATTTTTTCAATCAGTCTTATAACATCACCTTTAACATCCAGCGTTTTATTCTCCTTCATGAACAATTCAAGTCGTTGTTCGGCGAGCATGAGTCGGGCCTCGGTATTTTCCAGGTTTTCATCAAGAAATTGCAGGGTTTGCTCCTGAGTCTTTGTTTTGTGGGCAATCGTTTGCTCAAGGTAAACCGAATCTATGGTTGCAACGATATCATGGGCTTTTACAGGATTGTAGTCTTTAAATGATACTTTTAGTGTGTTGGCATCGATATTCAGGATTTCTACCTCAAGATTGTTTTCGAGATAGGCAATAAGGTTGTTTTTGCTATGGATAATGAAAAAGAAATCCTGACGGAATTCTTCGTCCGTAAATAGATAATTTTTGCTTACATTCAGCAAAAAGCCAGGCTTTATAATGTCCGTATTAAAAGCATATACTGCACTGTGTTTTTCCCCGCCTGCCTGCTGATAAGAAAGCTGGAAAGTTTCCTCAGATAAAAGCTTCAGATTGAAACGAAAGTCATAATAGGCAGGATTAATGATCTGGTATTGTATAGAAACAGGAGACTTCTTGTATTTTTCATCATTGAGGATATTGCCGTCTGAATATACGCTGACATCAATCGGAAGACGTTCCAGTGTTTTTTCAAAGACAAGCTGTGATTTAATAAGCTCTATCTCTCCGGAAAGTGTACGGAGGTTATTATTGGTCTGAGGGGTTTTCATATTGTCCAGCCCCAGAACAACCGCATCATTTTTATTCTCCAGTTTGAGAATCGAAGAAGACTGAAAAACGGGTTTGGTGTAGCGGAGATATGCATGACCAAGAGAAAGGCTTCCGGTTATAATTGCTATTATCCAGATAAGATTGCCCCTGAATATGTATCTCAGACGATTGATATCAAACTCTGCAAACCAGTCTCCGTTGCTGGAATCATCATACAGTGGAAGGGAGTTTCGGCCCTGATTATGGATATGTTGGTTGTCGGGCGCCATTTCGGGTTTTGGTTATTTATCTGCTGAGAACTACAAGAAGCGCAATTATATTGGTAAGTATAGCTATACTGGGCGATATTTCTCTAGCTACTTCTATAAACGTTTTTTTTCTTCTTTCAATGTATATAATGTCCTGAGGTTTTACGGTAAGCATTGCCTGAGTCATTCCTTCTACGGTAGACAGATCAATTAAGTAGACGGTCGGATCATTCAGACTGCCTCTGATTAGCCGTATATTGGATGCATTGCCAAACTCTGTGATTCCGCCGTATTGTCCGACCACTTCTATAAGATTCATGTTTTCCTGAGTAAGCGGTATCGTCTTGCCACCGGCCGGACCCAGCACAGTTACCCGTTTGCTTAGTATTTCTGTAAGAACAAAAACGTCTTCATAAAAGACTGCATATTTCAGGCTAAGCAGAGAGTCAGCTTCAAAAATCGTATATCCGGCCAATTGAACTTCACCAATCATTGGCAGCAATACATTACCATTTCCTTTAACAATATATTGCGGGAGCAATTCTTTTTTTGTGACATGTTCACCAGAGAGATGCAGTTCATAGTTAGGGTCAATAAGTCGTTCTCCATTATTTGTATACACAGATACATGCAAAATATCGCCTGGGATGATCTGATAATTGGAGCTGACCATATTTAGCTCTTTGTCAGTTCCGATGCTTTTATCTGTTCGAAACATTATGCTGTGATTTCTGCAGGAGCTTAGCACGAACAGTGTGAACAGGAATTTTAATGTATAGAAAGAAATTTGCTTTATGTACATAATTGGTAGTATACTTTCCTGAGCAGAATCAGGTTACCTTTAGGCCAGCCAGCTTGCCGAGTTCGAGATCTTTTTCTGAAACAATCGGATTTTTTATCATCCAGTTTATGTTGAGATCAGGATCGTTATAGCAGATTCCACCTTCGGATTCCTTATTATAGAAATTTGAACATTTGTAATGAAAGATAGCTTCCTCGAGCGCTGAAAATCCGTGAGCAAAACCTTCAGGGATATAAAACATATTTCCTTTTTCGGCATCAAGGATTATGGAGTCGAATTTGCCGAATGTAGGAGAATCCGGACGAAGATCTACTGCTACATCCAATACACGCCCTTTAAGTACTCGGACCAGCTTTGCCTGAGCAAAAGGCGGTTTCTGGAAGTGCAGCCCCCTCACAACATTGGGAATGGAATAGGATTGATTGTCCTGCACAAAATCATCGAAAATTCCTATCTTTTCAAATTCACGTTTGCTGTATGATTCAAAAAAATGCCCCCGGTCGTCTTTAAAAATACGTGGAGTGATTTCCAGAAGACCCTTGATATATGATTCTCGTACTTCCATAAATTTGTTTTTTTGTTGTATTCTGCCGTTTCTTCAGATCCGGATTAACAACTATTAACTCCGACACAGCTTTCGTGTTTGGGACAAAGTTACTTCATTTCTTTACCGCCTTCCTAATTGCCTGAAGATATTTTTCTATGATAATCTGCTCATTGAATTTTCCTTCGGCCAGAACCCTGCCATTGCTGCCAAGTTTTTGCAGATCATTATTGCTAAGTAATAGCATTTTCTCCATTTTGTCGGCAAGGCTGCTACTATCCCTTTGTTTACACAGAAATCCGTTGTATTCATCGACTATTACTTCCGTACACCCGGGTACACTGCTTGCAATGCAGGGTCTGGACATTGCTGCCGCCTCAATAAGTGTTCTGGGGACCCCTTCCCGGTAGGAGGGTAGGACGATACAATGGCTTTGAGCAATCAGGTCGTGAATATTTTCCACAAATCCTTTATAAACGATGATATTTTCTCTGATCCATCGATCAAGAATCTGCCTTGTTATCCCCAGTTTCTTGTTATTATCAAGCGCTCCGGCAAGCAGAAATATAGTGTCAGGATATTTTTTTCTGACAATCCTCGCGGCTTCTGCAAATTCCACGACTCCTTTATCATACAGAAGTCTGGATGCAAACAGAAATATGAAAGGTTTAACAGGCGGAAGCTCTTTCGGAGTATAGGCTGAAAGATTGATCCCGCTTCCGGGGAGTACATCGGTGTTCCGCGGAGTGACGATTTTCCGATCAAGAAATAGCTGACGATCGTCATTGTTCTGAAAAAAAACAGTAGAAGGAAAGCGAAACGCCAGGCGGTACAACCAGACAGCAATTTTCGATACATAATTGTTATGCAAAAACACGGTGCCCAGGCCGGATACATTATTTATTGAAGGAATACCGGCAAGTTTTGCCGCAAAGGTTCCGTAGATATTAGGTTTGATCGTATAATGAAGGATACAATCAGGCTTAATGGATTTATAAAGACAGTATAAATCAAAAATGAGTCGCAGATCACTTAAGGGGTTAGCACCCTTCTGCTGCATCTTTACAGTATGGAATGTGATATGCTGCTGAATTCTGTCGGAGTATTCGTCATGAGGAGCGATTGCTGTGATCTCCATACCTTCTTTCCGAAGGCCCTGAATCAAACCCATTCGAAAGTTATATATATTCCAGGAGGTGTTGATAACAACGGCTACTCTCATATCGAGCTATAAAGATACTTTATATTCTGATTTGCTGCCAACCTGATTTGCTAAATTTGTTTATAATGATACGATTGCCGGATATATTTTTGAGCTTTAATTAATATTTGTTGCCTGGAAACGGGTTGCCGGTAAAATAAAGATCATAAGTATTTGATAACACAAAGCGGGATTTCTTTATTTTGGGAAAATATAATTGTCAGAATCCGGAATTGTCACAAGGATAAATCAGAGTTAATGGGAGAAACATATATTCTTACAGAAAAGAAAATAGAGTCGGCTGTTTTGGTCGCTGTAATCAATCAGCAGCAGAGCGCCGAAAAAGCAGAAGAATATCTTGATGAGCTTGCTTTTCTGGCGGAGACAGCCGGAATATTAACAGTAAAACGTTTTACTCAGCGCCTGGATAAACCTGATACAAGAACATTTATAGGAAAGGGCAAGCTGGCTGAAGTACAGTTCTATATTCAGGAAAATGAGGTTGAAACAGTCATTTTTGATGATGATCTGTCGCCTTCGCAATTAAGAAACATTGAAAATACGCTGAAAATAAAAGTGTATGACCGGAGCTTGCTGATTTTAGATATTTTTCTTCGGCGGGCACAGACGGCTCAGGCAAGAACTCAGGTAGAACTGGCTCGTTTTGAATATCTTTTACCAAGGCTGACAAGAATGTGGACACACCTTGAAAGACAACGGGGGGGAACGGGTACAAGAGGTGGCGCCGGAGAAAAAGAAATTGAAACAGATAAGCGGGCCATACGAAATCAGATAGCCTTATTAAAAGAGAAGCTTAAAAAGATAGAACGTCAGGCTGCGACCAGAAGAAAATCCAGGTCGGCTGTTGTTCGCGTGGCTTTGGTTGGATATACCAACGTCGGAAAGTCAACACTTATGACATTGTTAAGCAAATCGGATGTATTTGCGGAAGATAAACTGTTTGCGACGGTTGATTCGACCGTCCGGAAAGTGAATATGGAAAATATTCCGTTTCTGCTTTCTGATACGGTTGGTTTTATCCGTAAGCTTCCCCATAGTCTGATAGAAAGCTTTAAGTCGACTCTGGATGAAGTAAGAGAAGCTGATATACTGCTTCATGTAGTCGATGTGGCTCATCCTGCGTATGAGGAGCAGATTGAAGTGGTAAATAAGACACTAAAAGAACTAAGTGCGTCTGATAAGCCTACCATTCTTGTATTCAACAAGATCGACAGGTTTAGTATGGATGAAGAGGCTTTGGAAGGAGAGGAAGCGGTATCTCCTCTGGAAAAATTAAAAGCATCCTATATAGGCAAATCGGGTTTCGATACAGTATTTATTTCTGCATCCAACAGGGTAAATATTGACGAGCTGCGATCAAAACTGATTGCAAAGGTAAAAGAAAAGCATTATACAATATACCCCAATTACATTCCCGGAGATTCAGATATTTCATTTGATGAAGATTAAGATGATATCTGCAGAAGAAGATATTGGTAAAGCTTTCTAAAATCCTTACCTTTGCATGGCTTTTCCAAACGGTCTCATAGTTCAACGGATAGAATAGGAGTTTCCTAAACTCTAGATCCAGGTTCGATTCCTGGTGAGACCACACTTTTATCAGTAAGACCTTTCTTTGAGTATTCCGGCAAAACGTCCTGTTATTGATTCTGAGCTACCATCCTAATATCAATTATGATTGAGGAGAGGCTTCCTGTCTTGTGGTTCTATAGTAGCTGCCGCTTTCAAGAGCCAATTCCGACAGGAGCATTAACCTTCTGTTTCCGTAGTGTTGCAGATGTCGGTCTTTAATTTTTCTTGTATCCTGCCATGCCGGCCAGCAGAAAGATGACAATTCCTATTATTGATACGTTGCTCAATGTTATGGATAAATAAGCCGTAAAGATAAACGGCATGAATGATCAAATTTATTTTTTAAATGGCATATTATATAATATTAGGCGCTTAATAAGCTGTTTACAGGTTATGCATGAGGCAATTAATCGTTATATGTATAATTTGATTCCTGATTATTGACAGATTTTTATAGTGTAATTATTTTTTAAAATATTTTCATTATTTAAATATTTAATCATCTGTTTTATAGTTGTATTGTGTTTATATCATTGAAATTATTCTTCGATTTTACATGTAATATAAGCGTGCTCTTTTGTATTAAAAATTGTTAAAATTTTTACATATTTGTTACAAATCTTATGTGGGTGATGTATTTTTTGAAATATAATTATTTTCATGAGAACTACTTTTTTAATGATTTTTAACACCAAAAAAGCAGCATGACAACCTGGAATGATTTTAGAAATGATTATTTCTCATCCGATGAACTTAATTACATTGATCAGATAATCAGCATTGTTCAAAGTAAATATCCGACTTCTTTTACCTCCGGACGCTTTTCCGATATGGTTACGATTTCTGAGCGTGATGTGCAGGAAGCGCTGGCGACTCAGAATAATCTTAATGCGCTTAATACGCATTTTGCTACTTTTTTTCTTTCGAAGAAAGATGAGGTGTCTTCTGGGGGAACAAATGCCGAAAAGTGGGAGAGTTTTAAAAAGCTGTTCGATTATGATTATCACGACGCCATAAATATATTGGTAGATGAAATTCGGTTACCTGGCAATGGTTATGACAGTTTTGATACATTTAAAAATAGCGCGACGCCGGCTTCCATTGCGGCTATTATGGCGGCAAAGTCTCGTCACTGGTTTTTTTATCAGTTGCTGGGGACTCTGTTTGCCGGTAGAGTAAAGCGGGCTACGGATGGTTATAACGTGTTAGAGAATCAGGTTGATGCTTCTGAACGTAACGCTTATATCAAACTTCTAGATCGTTTTTATGATCTTCCTGATTATGATGTTTTTGAAAAAATAAGATTAGCAGACAGAGATACCTTAGCAAAGAATCTTTATATATATTTTCAGTTATATCCATGGTCCAGTTCAGGATATGGCAACAGTGAGTATTTGAATGCACTGATTAGATTATTCATTCTGAGAATAAGAGAGTTTTCCTCTGGAAATCGAAGTGTGGAAGAGTTGTACGAGAGTGTACTCGGATCATTCAGACCGGATCTGAAAAATGCTTTTTCATCGCTATATGCTGCCATTAGGGAAACTGGAGCAATTAATGAGTTTGATGAGTTAATAAATTTTCCTCATTTTACAGGATATATTCATGGAGAGGTAATCTCTGGCGAGGCGGAATTCGGTTTTCAGCTTCAACCCAATCCGCGATTTGAAGAAGGAGTGAAAGGCTGGTATCGGGGTCCTGGCGGTCTTCCTATTTATCCTGAGCTCATTCATGATGGCGCATTCCGGATTACCGAAAATGCTTTATTCTCCTCTCATGTCCTGCAAAGTGGTCAAACCTATCAGGTTGAGTTTGATGTAGTGCGGATTTCTTCTGTCTCGGCCATGACGATACAGAACGGTTCTGAGGCGATCGATATCGATATCAGCCTGGGGCATTATACGCGGACGATTGTCGCAGACGCCTCCAACCTTACTTTTTTCAGGAAAACAGGTAGCGGTTACTTTGATATCAGCAATATTGAGATCAGGCAGGAGAGAGCATTGCCAAGTCCCGGAGTATATGTAGAACAGGAAGTATCTGCGTCTCAGGGAAAAATCTACAGACTGGAACTGCTGGGTCTTACAGAAGACAGTAACTGGAGCGACCAGTATTGGCTAGCTTTAGAGGATTCTTCTGAGATTATCAAGATACCTAAGACAACTAGTGATGATAAGGTTGCATTAGCCAATGCTATTAATTTGGAAGCATCTGATTCAGAGAGTGAGTGGTTTGGGTATAGTGCCTCTGTTGTTTCTGATATACTAACGGTTACTGGTCCGATAGGGATAGATTTCGACTTGAGATGGATTGGGATTCGCAGCATATTGCTGCAATTGCCTTCTAGTCATGATTTTTACAAATTTCTGGCAAGTGATATCCTGACCATTGCTCAGAAGGCGAATGAAAGTATCGGTTATAAATTTAGTTTATCCGGTCAGTTGGTAAACCTGAGTGTGAATGGAAAGATTCCTGCATTTCTTAGAATAAATCTGAGAGATATGGATGCGAAACCCGAACCCGTTAGTATTGGTTCGGAGTTCACTACGGCTGAAGGGTTCTTTCAGTTTAACTATGAGATTACATCGCCATATAATGCTATCAGACAGTTCGAAGTAGAGGTTTTTGATGGAGTTTCGATTGCAAAACAATATTTCTCACATACGGTCGGAGATCAGGAAACAGTTGTAATTTCTATACCATATTACCCCCCGGGAGCATCTGACAGCAATATTTCTATTCAGACTGTCGTGGATACGATAAGTCTGGTATTACCTTCCGGCTTTATGTCGTATCTGAATGCAAAGAGTATTCGTCTGCTGAAAGATATCCGGGCGGCCGGCGGTTTGGCATTTCTGGAAGATTTACCGGTATCACCGGATGATCCGGCCGTTGTAACCCTTGACGCTCATGCCTCACTTAATCTGGTTTCGACGAATATCTTATCCAATCAGGCAATGATTGAGGAAGGATATACCACTCCGCTGGCTATAGGACAGGCTACCCGGTCAGAAATGGTGACGATACAGGAAGCCAATAATGTGGGGAGCTTTAATGCCTCATCTGTTTACTATATATCCAGGTCTTATGGGGCTTTATTGCAGAGTCTGATTTCCGGACACCTTACTTCCAAGGCGAATAATTATGTGCCCGGACAGTTGTCAGATGAGCTGGATCCGGTGTTTGAGGAGGCCTGTATATGTCAGGATTGCAATACGGCGGTGAGTCCTCTTGCCTATCTTACAGATTTGATCAACTATACTCTGGCCCATGTCAGAAACAATAATCAGGCGATCGATATCAATTTTCTGGAAACAACCTTTTATCAAGAACTGAGTGATTTACCTTATCTCTGCGGGCAGACAGAGGAGCTGGTATGTCAGCAGCGCCTGGCTATTGAGGTGATGCGCCGGTATCTGAATGCCCGTACACTGGCGCCGGAAAAATATGCTCAGCTGGCAGAGGATACAGCTCAATACTGCTTTAGTGTATACCGGACTCTGCTTACTCAGCTCGGCACGAGCTATGAGCAAATAAGAAGCTATCGTTTTGCTGATTTTGAAATGCGGCAGGAGCTGGCCAATCGGCTTCATTTTCCTATTTCAGAGGAGTTTGATCCCTTTGAGTTTCTGTTTCTGGAACAGGATGCTCTGCTGGAGGAGAATCGTCTGAACGAAGCCAATCTGGAAAAACTGTTCGGTTTTGTTGATTCTACCCGGGATCCGTTTTCAACGGGCGTACTATTCGGTGATCAGGATCAGTTGGTAATCCGTTGGATTTTTAAAGGGGTGAAGCATAGGCAAAATACGGATGAGAATGGTTTTATTTATCTTAAGGTGTCAGATTCTCCCAATGAGGTTTATTTGTACAACGATGTAACAAGACAGAGTGCATCGCTGATTGGTATTGCTACAGAATCTGGCCGCCCCGGTGTTTTACAAATCACTCCGCTTAATGAAAGTGAGCTAAGCGGGGAATTGTATCTTGACAGCTACACAGATACTTCTTCTATATATGTATCAGTGCTCCCGATGGTACTATGCTGGCGTCTGTCACGAAACAGGGAGCAATGGCTGCAATCGGATTGGCCTGCCAACCCTTATCTTGACAGAGAGCTTCCTATTATTGACCCTGATATAATCGGCCCGGATGATTTCCGGAAACCGGATCCGGATCAGAATGATGCTTTCAAGGTTTGGAAGAACCGCAGAGAGTGGGTAGACGGGTTGCTGACGTTGTTTGAAGATGAGCAGCCACAGGTATCAGCAATGGTCGATCTGCTTGCCGAAGAGTTTACTTATACAAGACTTGATTCACAGAGCCTGGTGGTACGGTGCTGGTCCACAGTAAAGACCTTTGAAGATTTACAAGCTATTTACCGTAAGCTTAAAAGCTCACAGCGGTCTGAAAACGAAGAAGCTCAGAATGAAATCACCGATCTGTATCTTAGTACAGAAAGTTTTGTAAGACTGTATCAGCTGTACAACAAGACAGTGGTAAATGACAGCAAAGGACTGATTGTCCGGTTGCATCAGGCTGCTTCTGCAGGTAGTCCTCAGATTACCCATCTTATTCCTGCTGTGGTACGTGCGGGAGACCGCTTTGTTCTTTCCATGCCGGGCAAGGCAGACATTGAGTATGAAGCCACAAGCGATCTGCTGATTGATCTTCTGGAGGGCCTGGAGCCTGAGTTTGCTGCCAGGTCCTGGGATATCGAAGCAGAAGTAAGCTCCGGCGGAGAATATCTTATATTAACAGGAGAGGTTAATACACCTTTTACTGTAAAGACTAAAACCTGCCGTGTACCGGAGGACGGGGAGCTGAAAGAACTGGTGTCCATACTTGCTCAGGCAGTAAAGACACGCTTTTATGACTTCTGGATTAGTGAAGAGCAAAATGTTCTGGCTCTCTCCCTGGATAATCTTACTTTCTGGCCGGCCACCTATTCTCCTCTTGTGGGGTTTTGGGGACCTCATCCTGTAAGCACTCCGGCAGTTCCTCTGATTGATCCGGGACAGGTTAACTTTGAGGATATTGCAGGATACTATATTGCCGAAGAAGCACGTACGCTATACAAAGACAGGCAGGAAATACTTCAAAGCAGCTATAGCATGCTTAACGGAGTTTTTGTGTCAGATGGCTTTGAAAGTCTGCTGGAAACAGCATTGGGATCGTCTTATCTGGGCCCCTATGATAGTCTGGATACATTGTTATTTGATCTGGAACAAACAGCTGACCCGCAAAAGTCAGCAGATGCGGAAACGTATATAACTGATGATCTGCATATATCGACCGATGAGTTTCGCTATCTCATGCAGTTTCGGGAAAAGAATAATGACCCGAATGCGTCAGCGATGTCATCGGATGAGATTAATTCATTAGTATCTATTCTTGCGAAAGCCTATAAAATTAATGAGCTAAACCCTGACTGGATAAATGAAGAGGATACGGCTGATTTTACCTACTGGCAGATATTCCGGCTGGCATTGCCTCAATGGCGGAGTTCGCGGCAGGGAAGAGCCGTATGGGAAAAAGCATTGGCATTGTCGATGCGTACACCGGCTATCGAACCGGATTATATACGTCCGGATTTTCTCAAATCCATTGATAATGGAAGCGCAGCATTCGTATTATGGAAACAGCGGAAGCAGGCTATCGATTATCTGCTGGAATCAATACGGGATACACGTGAGACACATGCACAGAGTGGCACGGACCTGGAAGCTTTTGATCTGATTGTTAACAACTACATAGTTGCTACCAGCAATTCAGGCCGGCTTCGCATCTTGTATGAGGCTGCTCAGGCAGGAGAGGATGTGCTGGGAGAGATCCGGCAACTCAACCTGAGTTATGAGGCGCTGGAGTATCTGATGGTGATCAGGGATGTGCTTTCGGAAGGCGGTACCTCTGTACTGGCAGAAGAGTGGGAAGCCGTATATTCTATTCTGGCCAGAGCCGGCAAGGAACGCCAGTACTACAGTTGGCTCAGGGAGGAGCAGACGGCTGCGATCACCTTATCTCCGGATTTCTTCAGAGTTTCCGGATATGCCCGGGATACGTTTATGAAACTCAGGGATCAGGCTATCGTAAGCTGGCGCGTCAATCTGCAGCGAAAACGGGACTGGCTGGACAAGTTGGAAGCCCGTATTTCTTCTGATGATAATCAGCATACATTTGTTTCGGAAATAGTAGACAGAACAGAAGAAAATGCGCTGTTTGCATTGCGTGATGCTCTTATCCGCGCGTCGCTGGTCTTCAATGAAACCTTTGAGGACAAGCGGACCTACCTGACCAAGAAGCTTCTGATCGATATGAAAAACAACTGCTGTCAGAAGACTACCCGTATAGCTCAGGGAATGGAAGCGCTGCAGCTGATGCTCTTTTCCATACGGACAGGCCTGTTGGCTGATGAATATCCGAAGCTAAAAATATTTTCCGACTATTTTGATAATGAATGGGAATGGATTGGTTCCTATGCTACCTGGCGCTCGGCCATGTTTATCCAGCTGTATCCGGAAAATGTACTTCACCCTTCCTTTAAGAAACGGACTTCCGGAGCGTTTCAGGAAATAGTCTCTGCAGTACAGAACGATCAGCGTTTTAATCCGGAGGGAGCCGTACAGTTGGCGGATGAATATTTCTCTTATTTAAGAGATTTGAAGGGTATAAAGCTGGTAGCGCATGCCGGAGCTGTTACTGCCTTGGGAGATAGCTTTGACAAGGCGGGTAACGAAATTACGGAAGTGCGTCAGTTTATTTTTGGCATGTCAGATGCAAGTAAAAGATTGTATTGGACTGTCTTTGATGGTGAGGATACTGCTAATTTCTCACCCAGGCCTTGGAATAAGGTGGATGCATTTGATTTAATAGTAAATCCATCTGTGATAGGGACTACACTATGGAGTCCGGGGCAGAGTGGTTCATTTTTACTTTTGTTTGTTAAGGGGTTTAAAGATGGGAAAGAGCTGATTTTATACACAAAGTTTGATCTGAATACTGGCTATTGGGATCCGACGGCGGTAGAAATGGAGATTCCGCCTGAAGAAAATAATAGTACGAAAAAAGATCGGTTTTCAGGGAAGCTTACTAAAATAAAATTAAATAAAGTCCCCCCCGGAACTTTGACCAATGAGGTGAAATTTGTCGTCCATAGAGGGGAAGATGTTCGTTTCTTTAAGCTTAATGATGGGGGAAGTGATTTGGAGAAGATAAGCGATCCCCAAAATTATAATCAATACTACATAAAAGAAATATATGATTATATAGGGGGGAGAATCATTGCCAAGGCGGATGCTAAATCAAGCTCCAGTATCAGAACTTTGAAAGAAGAACTGTACAGGGTTAGGGTTACTGATAAGAAAAAGTCTGTTGTATACGACAATGTTACTAATATTAAAACTACAGATCTATGGGTGTCAGCTACAAAATATGAGCTGACTATCAAAAATCAGAAGAATACAATAAAGGTCAAAAAGGATGATTCTGTGATTGAGGATGTATCTATTTACGATTATGAATCGACTACAACGTCCTCTCAGGTATCAATAATTGGAGGTTCGATAGCTTCTTCTGGAGCATCACTGTTTAACATATACATTGATTCCATGATTTGGAATAGTGGAAGCAATGGTAATTCTGCGCAATGTTTTTTATTTTATCGGGATTCAATCAACGGGCCGGTATATTATCGAGTGTTTAATTATTCGACCGGGAAAATCGAAAATCTGGCAAAAAAAGCAGATAGTACCTTTGTTGCTGATTTTTCTTTTATAAGCTTATTTGAAGATAGAAGAGGTCTGACATTTGCAATTTATAATAAGACAACAGGACAGAAAGACATTCAGATCACTCCTATATATAAATCGGATGTGGAATACAAAGTGAGTTTGCTCGGCAGAGTCCGAACAAACAATATTCTTAGCATAGACCCAAGAAGCCATACAATACCACTTAGTTATAATCTAAGCGGGATCGATACCATAGCACCAGACTCTGATCCGCAAATCTTAAGTAGTACGACTAAAAATTTTTACACAAGTAATCAGGCTCTACCGGAATCTTTTTTTAATGTGATAGCTGAGGGGTATTATTTTATGCCAATGCTATTGGGGCTGGCTCTGCAAAATAAAGGTTATTATAAGGAAGCGCTGGATTGGTTCAGACTGGTGTATTCGTATGATTATCCGGACTGGGGAGATAAGCGAAAAATATGGTATGGGCTGATCGCAGAGAAAAGCTATGTCGGAGATATCAAACGGGTAGAGGACTGGATGAATGACCCTCTGGATCCGCATGCTATTGCCCAAACCAGAGCGCTGAGTTATACGCGATTTACCATACTCTCCATTGTTAAGTGCATGCAGGAATTCGCGGATAGCGAATTTACCAAGGATAATGCGGAGTCTGTACCTCGTGCCAGAGCGCTCTACGAAGCTTCGCTGGAGCTTTTGGATGCGGAAGGTTTGTATTCCAAAAAGACGAATTGCAGTAGTCAGATTGAGAACTTGCGTATCCCTGCTGCTGTACAGCAGAGTGCGGATTGGTCGTACTGGCAGCCGGTGTGGCTGGAAATTGTCATGGATCTGTACAGAATCGAAGATAAAGCCGTATTGGATAATACCATCGCGTTAATCAGCCTTGAGCTGGAGCAGTCTACGGGACTTGCGGACAAGTTTTCCAATATCCGGGATCTGGTGGACGATGCCCTGATTACTCCGGAAGATTTTGAAGACTTCGCAGGTCTGCTTGGTTCTGGCAGGGTTATGAATGAGAAAGCGTTAAGACGTCTTCTGTCTAATTCGGGTATTGAGCAGGGCACGCGCTTTCTGGCCTCGGAGGTAGGCAAATACTATCTCAATGCGGTAGCGAGTGCTACGGGAATTGTGGCTACTGCGTTACTATCCGATGATATGAGTCTTCCCTGGTTTGCCAGCGAGCCGAAGATTGATGTGGAAGCGATTCCTGCATCTATTACAGACTTAACGGGCAGTCAGCCGCTCAGTCCTTATTTTGTCAGGGCTCGGGCGGCGTATAATAGAGTCAATCCTACCAGTGAGCAGATTGAGACCCTTCGGGTAATTAATAATCCGATCACCGTAATTAATAAATATTATGGTAAAAACGTGCATTATATGCCACAGCTGAACCCTGTGTTCTGCGTGCCGGCTAACCCGATATTACGCAGCTATATTTTTTCAGCGGAAGCCAATCTGTTCAAGATACGTAACTGTATGAATATCGCGGGTATTGTGCGGGAGCTACAGCCTTACGCTGCCCCAACGGATCAGAGCACCGGCATGCCGGTGCTTGGACCCAACGGGATCAGTCTGGGTAGCAATATTCAGAATTTTAATCCTTCCATATACCGGTTTGAGGTGCTGATCGAGCGTGCCAGGCAGCAGGTCAGCATGGCTCAGCAGCTCGAAAGCACCCTGTTGAGCCTTTATGAGAAAGGTGATTCGGAAAACTATAATCTGCTTAAAGCTCGTCAGGATATGCAGTTGGCTAAAGCAGGTGTGCGACTTCATGAACTTCGGTTGAAGGAGGCAGAAAGTAATATCGTGCTTACAGAATTGCAGCGAGATCGCATTGCTCAGACAACGGATCATTATAAAGAGCTTATTGATAACGGGCTTATATCACATGAGCTTATGGCGATGTCGTTATTGTTTGCTGCGAATCAACTTATGACAGTCAACCAGATTCTTTATATGGGAGCATCTATTGCTGCGCTTACGTCGGGTACCACTCCGGCAACAGTGGGAGCAGCTACTGCTCAAAGTTTGGGTTTCTTGGCTGGTTCTGTGTCGTCTCAGGCTCAGCAGTTTGGCAATGATTCTTCTATTCAGTCCATGCTGGCAAGTTTTGAGCGTCGTAAGGAAGAATGGCAGTTTCAGTACTTGTTATCTCAGCAGGATCTGCTGATCGCGGGACAGGAGATCCGGGTTGCCCAGCAGCGTAAGCAAGTAGTGGAGCAGGAGCGCAATATCGCGCAGATGCAGGCCGATCAGGCAACGGAAACGCTGGAATATTTGTCCAGGAAATTTACCAATGCGGAGTTGTATGAGTGGATGTCCAATATACTGGAGAAGGTATACAGCTACTTTCTGTATCAGGCAACGGCAACAGCAAAGGTTGCCCAGAATCAGCTGACTTTTGAGCGTCAGGAGCAGGTGCCTTCCTTTATTAAGGATGACTATTGGGAAGCGCCTTCACAGGTAGGGCTCTCTATTGGCGGGGGAGGAGGTATTGACCGTCGCGGGCTTACTGCTTCTGCCCGTCTGCTTCAGAATATCACCGAACTGGATCAGTATGCTTTTGACTCGGAAAAACGCAAGCTGCAGCTCACCCGGAATATTTCCCTGATGCGTATGGCTCCGACGGATTTCCAGCGTTTCCGTGAGTCAGGCCGTATGGAGTTTACATTGCCCATGGAGCTTTTTGACAGGGATTTTCCCGGACATTATCTGCGTATGATCAAGCGTGTACGGGCAACTATTGTGGCGCTTACACCACCGGTAGATGGTATCAAGGCTACCTTGCGCAGCTCAGGGATCTCTTATATAGTGAATGGTACGGACTATCGTAAAAACTACATACTTCGTCAGCCGGAGTCAGTTTCTCTCAGCTCTCCATATCAGGCCAGCGGTTTGTTTGAGCTGCAGGAGCAAAGCAGTCGCCTGTATCCTTTTGAAAATATGGGTGTGGAAAGCACTTGGGAGCTTATATTGCCCAAGGCCGCCAATTTCTTTGATTTCAATACAATTGCAGATGTAATATTCACCATAGAGTATACCGCGTTGGAAAACGGCACTTACCGCAATGAAGTCATTCAGAGACTGAATAATCGCTTTGAGGGTGACCGGCCGTTTTCTTTCAAAAATAACTTTGCCGATCAGTGGTATGATTTCAGCAATCCGGATCAGAAAAACAAGTCGGTTACGGTGCGTTTCAACACGACGCGATTCGATTTCCCGGTCAACCTGTCTGAAATGCGGGTTACCGCAGTATCGCTCTTCTTCGCGACGGCAAGTGACAGCGTCCGGCTCAATGGCAATGTCGGACTCTCCTACGGGCCGGAAGGCGAGGAGCAGCCCGGTGCCACTATTCTGGGTGCAACCAAGGATATGAGCACCCGTGCTCAGGCTTCAGCCTGGAACACACTGATCGAAGGCAAAAGTCCGGTCGGAAGCTGGGAGCTGAGTCTGGACGGGGCCCTGATCAATCTGATTCTCGGTGAACAGATTACAGATATTCTTTTTGTGGTGTCCATTAAAGGCGATACTCCGGAGTGGCCAACATATTAAGGAGAATCTACAGCCATGAAACAGTATTCCATTACATTCTGTACCGTAAGCATGAACCGTCTCCATCATCTGAAGGAGACGGTCCCTGCCAATCTGCGCGACAATGCGGACTATCCCGGTGCGCGCTTTGTGCTGCTGGATTATAACTCCGGCGATGGTATGGAGGGCTGGGTAAATAGCGAACTGCAGGAACATATTCAAAGCGGGCGTCTGGTGTATTACCGGACTGATGAGCCGGAATTTTTCAACCGTAGTCATTCGCGCAATCTGTCCTTTAATCTGGCAGAGAGTGAGCTGATCTGCAATGTGGACGCGGATAATTTTACGGGACCTGGTTTCGCAGCGTATCTGAATGAGGTTTTTAACCGGGACACAAACTGCATTGTCAATTTTGATTACAGGGAAGAGACAGAAGCCTACAAGGATGCTTTTGGACGTGTATGTGTCCGGCGCGAAGATTTTCATGCGGTGGGAGGCTATGACGAGTCCATGAGCTCCTACGGATACGAGGATATGGATCTGTACGGCCGGCTGGTAAAGCTGGGCCGGCGTGAGGAAAAGATTGACTCGTTTGATTTTCTTCGCTCAATCGCTCATTCGGATCATGATCGTTTCAGCAAAGAATACTTTGTCAACAAGCTATCGGGATACTATGTCATGTATGGCATAGGAATGAATAAAGTCCTCTTTCTGTATAATGACGGCAGTTTTGAAACCGGGACGCTCAGGGATGATGAGCAGTTTTATCAGGGATTGCATACGATTCACGAGGGCGACTGGCTGCGCGGACAGTGGCAGGAATCTGACGGGCTGCTGCGCCTTTACTTTCTTTCGGATGAGATCAGGGAATTGCGCTCCACCAATGGCGGGCTTAGCTACAATCTGAATGATGAAGAAGGGTGGAAGACGTTTTTTCGCATAGAAGACCGGCGATTTCTTGATAAGGTCAAGGCACAGTATTCTATAGTGACCAATGTGTCAAGATATAAGCAGAATATAATCCGGCAGAGAGTCCGGGTCAATGAAGCGGGCTACGGCAAAGGCCATGTATACCGCAATTTTTCCGCCGACCCGCTTTGGGTGCAGGAACCTCAGGAGACACAGGTTATCCGGCCATAAATGGGGGAACGGAGGCATTGATTTTTGATAATTCAGTATAAGCATTTTTTTAATTAAGCGGACAAAGCATGACAACAGTAAAAGGAGCGGGCAGCAATGTGATCAGCACACCGAAGGGAGGGGGAGCGATTAGCGGTATGGGAGAAAAATTCAGTCCTGATCTCTTTACCGGTACGGGCAACTTTAGTGTGCCCATTGCACTGCCGCCGGGCAGAAACGGTTTTCAGCCCGAGCTTAGTCTGCAATACAGCACCGGCCATGCCAACAGCGAGTTTGGTCTGGGCTGGTCCCTGGCCATACCCGGTGTAAGCCGCAAAACCAGCAAGGGTATCCCTTTGTACAAAGACAGCCGCTTTGATACCGGTGCGGGCGATGTCTTCATCCTTTCCGGAGCGGAAGATCTCATTCCGGTGCAGAGCGACCGGCAGGATGCCCAGCAATACCGTCCCCGCACAGAAGGGCTGTTTGCCCGCATAGAGCGTGTGCTGGATGCCGAAAACGATTACTGGCGTGTCCGGAGCAAAGACGGACTGGTCAGCTGGTACGGTACTCCGCAGGCACGTACCCGCGACAGCCGCCGCTACGGAGATCCCGCGACCTGCGTCAATCCTGCTTACCGCACCGCCGCTTTTGAGTGGAAGCTGAGCCGTACCGAAGACCTCTTCGGCAACCGGATCGATTATGCCTATACCCGTGAGCCGCTGACAGCAAAGGACGGCCACCGCTGGGACAAGCTATACCTGGAGGAGATACGTTACGGATACTATCCGCACAGCCAGCAGCAGATACCTATGGTCCGCGTGCGTTTTGTGTACGAAGAGCGCCCGGATCCTTTTTCCTCCTATCAGGCCGGCTTTGAAATCCGTACGACCCGGCGGTGCCGGAAAATAGAGATCTGTACCAATCCCCTGTCGGGGGAGCTGCTGACCAAAACCTATCACCTGATTTATCTGGACGACCGGGTACAGGCCGGAGAGATGGCGGCTTCGGTGCTTCCGCTCAATGGCGTATCCCTGCTCAGCCAGGTCAGCATCGAGGGCCACGACGGAGCAGCGACAGAGCGCATGCCGCCCCTGGAGTTTTCATACAGCCGCTTTGAACCTCTGAAGCGGGACTTTTTTCCGTTGCGGGGGAGCGATCTTCCGGCCAGCGGAGTAGGCAATAATGATGTGGAGCTGATATCGCTTTTTGGCAACGGGCTGCCCGATTTTGTGCAGATGGGTACCGATGGCTTCTCGGCGGTAGCCCGCTACTGGCGCAACCGGGGCGATGGCAGCTTTGATCCGCCGCGGACTATGAAGGAAGCGCCCGCCGGCGTTTCGATCTCCGACCCGGAAGTAAGCTTTATGGATGCCAATGGCGATGGCAAGCCCGATCTGGTCGTCAACAAGCCCGGCTTATCCGGCTATTTTCCCCTCCGGCAGGACGGGCAATGGAGCCATCGCTCCTTTCACAGCTATGAGCGCACACCTTCGTTTAGCCTGGCCGACCCGGAAGTAAAGCTTCTCGATCTGGACGGCGACGGCATTACCGATGTATTGCGCAACGGCGCTTCCTTCGAATGCTTTTTTAATGATCCCGAGCAGGGATTTTACAAAGTTGCCACGGTGGACAAAACGCAGCTGGAGGGCTTTCCCAGGCTGAGCTTTGCCGATCCCAGAGTTCGTACTGCATCCCTGAGCGGCAATGGGCTCCAGGACATGGTGCTGGTCGGAGACGGGCGTATCGACTACTGGCCCAATCTGGGGCATGCCCGCTGGGGAGCGCGTGTCAGCATGAAAAACAGTCCGCGCCTGCCCTACAACCACGACCCGGCCCGGGTCTATCTGGCCGATGTGGATGGCGACGGCTATTCGGATCTGATCTATATAGAAAACAACTCGGTCACCCTCTGGATCAACCGCAGCGGCAATGCCTGGAGCGAGCCGGTTCGCATACAGGGCACACCACCGGTATTTAATCCGGGTATGGTCCGTCTGGCCGATATGACCGGCAGCGGTGTACCCGGCATCTTGTGGAGCTATGATTATGACGGATCGGGCAGAGACCGCTTCTTTTATTTCGATTTTACCGGCGGAGTCAAGCCCTATCTGCTCCATGAAATGGACAACCATATGGGAGCCCTTACCCGGGTGGAATATAGCAGCTCGATCCGCTATTACCTGAAAGATAAAGGAGCATGGCAGACAACACTGCCTTTTCCGGTGCTGGTAGTGGCGCGGGTGGAGGTGCTGGACGCCCTTTCCGGTGGCAAGCTCACAACCGAATACGACTACAGTCATGGCTACTGGGATGGTGTAGAGCGCGAGTTCCGGGGCTTTGGCAAAGTAGTGCAGCGGGATTCGGAGACATTTGATCGCTACAATGCCGAAGGGCTGCATAGGGATACCCTTTTTGACAAAGACTACAGCCTGCCGGTCAGCGCTGCTTTTGAGCAGGTGCAGGGCATACACTACAGCCCGCCTGTGGAGACCCGCACCTGGTTTCATCTGGGGCCTGTGGAAAAATCCGGCAGTGAGAGCGGTTCCGACTGGCAGGAGGCGGATTTCAGTCATGAATACTGGCAGGAAGACCGCAATATATTGCACCGTCCAGGGGCGATGAATGTGCTGCTGGCTTCGCTGCCCCGCCGTGCCCGTCGCGATGCCCTGCGCACACTCCGGGGCAGTGTGCTCCGGAGTGAAGTATACGCGCTGGATCACAGCAGTCGTCAGCACCGTCCCTATACTGTCAGCGAAAATCTGCAGGGCCTGCGGCTGGAGTATGCTCCCGGGCGGGGAGTAGCCCGTTCGGCCTCTTATGATCCTGATGCCAATAACAAAGCCGGCAGCGGCTATATCTTCTTTTCCTACGGACTGGCCTCGCGTACCTCCCAATGGGAGCGCGGCAGTGAGCCGCTCACGCAGGTCGGCTTTACGGATGCCTACGACGCGTATGGCTTTTCTGCCATACAGCTTTCCATGGCGATACCTCGTGGGGTGGATCCTCACAGGCCCAAAGCGGGATCGGAAGCTATTCTGTGCACCTTTTCCCGGGAAGTACGGGCGCACAAGGATACACTGTATCAGTATCTGTGCGGTCGGGTGATTGAAGCAGCCGGCTGGGAAGCCCTGTATACGCAGGGCAAAGGCGTTTATCAGCTTTATGAAGAAATCCTGCAGGCGCTGCAGGACGACCGGCCTTCGGATCTGCTGTACCGGCTGCTGAGCCACAGCCTGACCTATTACGATGGCACCGCCTTTACCGGTCTGGCCTACGGGGAGCTGGGCAATTACGGAGTGCCGGTCCGGAGCGAGACCCTGGTATTTACCGAGGCTATACTGGGCGAGGCCTATGGCCTGCGGAGACCGGTATACCTCAACGATGGTACGGCCTTTGTCTGGCCTGCGGAGTATCCGGAGGATTTTCAGGAAGCCCTGCCTGCCAACGCGGGCTACAGGTACCGTACGGGAGGGCGCTATTATACCGGCTACTATGCGGAGACAGAGCGCAAGTCCTTTGATTTTCAGCAAACCGGCGAAGGCAGCTACGGGCTCCTGCTGGCCATGAAAGATCCGCTGGACGCGCAGGTGGAGATCGGATACGATGAGTATAAGCTGTTGCCGGTCCGCGTGACCGATCCCCTGGGACTGGAGATTCAGGCGGCATACAACTACCGGGTGATGCAGGCCGAAACAATCACCGATCCCAACCTGAACCGCGGAATGTTTGCCTTCAGCCCCCTCGGGTTTCTGATAAAAACTGCTGTCATGGGCAAAGAGGGCGAGAATAAAGGCGATACGCTGGCGGTGCCGGGTACACGGATGGAGTACGACTTTTTTGCCTATTCGGAGCGCAAAGAGCCTGTTTTTGTCAAAACCATACAGCGGGAGCACCACTATCATGACAGCGTCAATGACAATACGCTGGTTTCCGTGGAGTATTCCGACGGCTTCGGACGTCTGCTGCAGACCCGTACACAAGCCGAAGAAGTGCTCTTTGGCGACCAGCTGCTGGGCGACGCGGGCTTGCCGGCGGATCTTTCCCAGAATGCTCCTGCCACAGGCCTGGAAAACACTTCCGCGGAGCAGCCCAATGTGGTTGTCAGCGGCTGGCAGGTATACAACAACAAGGGCTGGGTAGTAGAAGCCTATGAACCCTATTTTGACAAAGGTTTTGCCTATACCCGGCCTCAGGAGCCGGGCAAAGGTGTAAAAACCCGGCAGTTTTACGATCCGCGGGGGCAGGTGATACGGACCGTGATGCCCGATGGCTCCGAGCAGCGGGTGATCTTTGGCACTCCGCTCAGTCTGGACAATCCTTCCGTGTTTGAGCCCAGCCCCTGGGTGAGCTACCGCTACGATGCCAATGACCTGGCCGAGCTGACCCACTATGGTCATCCGCATGTGCCGGCAGAGCATTACTATACACCGTCCTCGGCCTGGATCGACGCGCTGGGGCGTACCGTGCGCACCATCGACCGCAACGCTAGCCCTTCGGGGCATGAAGAGGTCGAGATGCGCTATACCTATGATATCCGGGGCAATCTGTTGCTGGTCGCCGACGCGCTCAAAATCGCGGAGACACCAACGCGTCCCTATGCCTTTGCCCATACCTATGATCTGCTCAACCGTCCCCTCAGCACCACCCATATCGACGCGGGATATAGCATGCAGTTTCCGGACGCGCTCAACCGCCCGGTAGAATCCCGGGATGAGCGCGGCTCCCTGAGCCTTCATGCCTACGATGAGGGGGGAAGACCCGTGGCCATCTGGGCCCGGGACCGGCAGACAGAAGGCACGACTCTGAGGCAGAGGCTGATCTACGGGGATCAGGCTGGTCTGGGTGATCCCGCTGCGCAGAACCTGCTGGGGCGACTGTACAGGCACTACGATGAGGCGGGGCTGGTAGCGATCGACGCCTACGATTTCAAAGGCAATGTCCCCGAAAAATCGCGCCGGATGATTGATGACGCGGTTATTCTCAGTGTATTTTCCCCGCCGGGCTGGGAGACCATAGACACTTTTGTGACTGACTGGGAAGAGCTGGAGGATACGGACCTGTCTTCGCAGGTTTATATAACCAGCATGGAATATGACGCGCTCAACCGTCTGACGCGGCTGGTCTATCCTGAAAATACGGAAGAGGAGCGTAAGATCCTGCTTCCCGTCTACAACCGGGCAGGCGCGCTGGAGTCGGTACGGGTACAGGCGCATGCGGGGGCTCCGGCAGAGACCTATGTGGAGCGCATCGCTTATAATGCGCGCGGGCAGCGTATCCTGCTGGCGCTGGGCAACGGTGTGATGACCCGCTACCGTTACCATGCGGAGACATTCCGTCTGGAGCGTGTAAAATCGGAGAAATACAGCCTGTCGGGTCTGACCTATAACCCCGATGCGGGCAACCGTATCAATATGGGCTACGAGTACGACCTGAGCGGCAATATTGTCTGTACGACAGACCAGACGCTGGATGCGGGAATTCCCGGCAGCCTGGCTGGCAAAGACAAGCTGGTACGGGACTTCGGCTACGATGCGTTGTACCGCCTGCTTTCGGCTACAGGCCGTGAGAGCAGCGCCGGCCGTGTGGCCGCTCCCTGGGACGATGATATCAAGGGTGGCGATCTCAATGCCACCCGAGCCTATACAGAGCTGTATACCTACGATCGCCTGGGCAATATACAGAGCCTGCAGCATGTTTCGGTCTCCGGATTTACCCGGCATTTTGCGTATACGGAGAGCAGCAATCGTCTTGTATCCGTCTCCGTCGGGGAGGAGAGCTACGGTTTCGGCTATGACCAGAGCGGCAATATGCTGAGCGACGATGATGGCAGCAGCCGGTATCTGGAATACAACTATGCGGGCAAGCTGCGAGCCTTCCGTACCCAGGGGGGTACCTCTGAGCCTTCGGTAT
>JAEVZS010000005.1 GCA_023392125.1 Bacteroidota bacterium | reverse complement strand
TGGTTTGGCGTTCCGAAGGTTATGAGCAGCCCTGGCGTGGCGAGAACTTCCGCAATGGTCAGCCCTTGCCTGTAGCGACGTATTACTATGTTATATACCCCAATGGGGGAAAGGTGAAGAAGCCACGTACCGGAGATATTACCATTGTTAGGTAAAAGTATAGTGAGCACTGGAAATAAAAGAGGCTGTCCTTCTGAGGCAGCCTCTTTTATTTAGGTAACCGGATCAATAATGAGTATTGAACTAGTTCTTAATTATCTTAGGTGACTTTTAGAAGAGTGAATATTTGATGTTTCCCATGTCAAAGTCATAAAAAACGGGAATAGGTTTCATTGACCGCTATGCGACATACGTCAATTTCTCTGTTTCTGTGAGCATCTAATCCTAATTATAAGCTACTCCACAATTTGTAAGTCGGCATATGCTACTTCATCCAGTATTTCAGCTACCTCTTCGTAGCTCGAAGCATTAACAAGCCGAATCCTGAATGGCTTAAAATTGGACAAGCCTCTGAAATAATTGGAATAATGTGTACGCATCTCGAATATTCCGGTTTTAGGGCCTTTCCACTCAATAGATTTCGCCAGATGTTTTTTACAAACATTTATGCGCTCTTTGATGTCAGGAGCAGGAAGTAGCATCCCTGTTTTAATATATTCCTTAATTTCATTGAATATCCATGGGTAGCCGATGGCGGCACGCCCGATCATTATTCCATCAACTCCGTATTTGTTTTTGTACTCAAGCGCTTTTTGCGGACTGTCAATATCTCCGTTTCCGAATATTGGTATTTTTATATCCTGACATTCCTTTACTTTGGCAATATAGGACCAGTCTGCTTCTCCTTTATACATTTGTTGCCTGGTACGGCCATGTATCGTCAGAGCCTGAATTCCTGCATCCTGCAACCGTTTGGCTACCTCTATAATATGAATTGTATCATGATCCCAGCCCAGACGGGTTTTGACAGTTACCGGAAGCTTACAGTTTTTAACTATTTCTTCAGTCATTTTCTGCATTTTGGGAAGATCAAGCAGGATACCGGCCCCGGCGCCTTTACAAGCTACTTTTTTTACAGGACATCCGTAATTAATGTCAACCAGTTCGGGTGCCGCTTCTTCAGCAATTTGAGCAGCTTCCCGCATTGCATCAATCTTATCACCAAAAATCTGGATACCAATAGGCCTTTCGTAATCATAGATATCAAGCTTTTTAATACTTTTATCTGCATCTCTGATCAGACCATCTGCAGAAATGAACTCAGTATACATCAAATCTGCACCGTTTTCCTTGCAAACGGCCCTGAACGGCGGATCACTCACGTCTTCCATAGGGGCAAGCAGAAGCGGAAATTCCCCTAATTCAAGTTGGCCTATCTTAATCACTTTGTTTTTTATTATGAATTTTAAAGTAAATTTACACTTTTATGACTAAAATTTATAAGGAAAACCAAAGTCCCTTGGAAGGAACAGTACAGTTTATAGGAATTCTGTTCCGGATCTTTGGTATATATTTCGTTGGACTTGCCATAGTTACAATCATCTTACGATTTATTACCGGAGCAGATCAGCAAAGTCTGGCAGATATACTGGCAAGCAGCGCTTCTTTACAACGAAAGCAGGAGTTACTTATTCTTATTCAGACACTGGCTCCGCTGATTCAGTTTCTCTTACTTCCCCTGATCTATATATTCTTTTATCAGAAGCAGCTTGCGACAGATGTTTTTACTTTCAGAACCTGGAAGCCTGCAACATTCTTTGCTTTTTCAGTAATGCTTTATTTTACCTTTCTTCCGGTATTGGGGTTTCTGATCAAATGGAATCAGTCGTGGTTCCTGCCGGATTCACTTTCTGAAATGGAGCGCCAGGCAAGAGAAGTTACTGAATTGTTAATACAGTATGATTCTCATTGGGGGTTTCTGAAAGTACTTTTTGTGGTTGCAGTTCTCCCGGCTATAGGTGAGGAACTTTTCTTCAGAGGCATTCTTCAGAATGAAGTACGTTATTTAACAGGAAATATACATGTGGCTGTCTGGACAGCTGCGATAATATTCAGTCTTGCACATTTTCAGTTTCTTGGTTTTGTGCCACGGCTGTGTCTTGGATTGATGTTTGGATATGCATACGTATGGTCAGGTAACTTTTGGGTACCGGTAGGGCTACACTTTCTGAATAACGCGGCAACTCTTATCATGATGAGCTCATACAGAGATCAGTATGATAAAATGTCGCAGGGAGAGGTAGATGAAGTATCAACACCGGTAGTGCTGCTGTTTACCTGTATGTCAGCTGTAATCACGTATTTCCTTTATAGATTGTATCAGCAAAGAAAAAGTATGTATGTTGGATAAGCTTTCAAATTTACAGCAGCGTATTATTACTGGCCTGAGTGGCGCAGCATTGCTGGTGACCGGAATATGGTATAGTGACTGGAGCTATTTTGGCGTGTTTGCTGTGATTGCCATGTTATCCCTCATAGAATTTTATAAGCTGATTGCTTTGGCAGGAATATCAGCCGGGAAAAAGACCGGGTTTGCGGGCGGCTTGCTGCTTTTCTCCGGAGTTTTTCTTTTTGAAAAAAGATACATTGATGGATCATTCCTGTTTCTGCTGCTTCCTTGTTTATTTCTGCTTTTTATTATTATTCTGTTTCAGAATGTAGAAAAGCCATTTGAGAAAATCGCCTATACATTGCTCGGTATTT
This sequence comes from Bacteroidota bacterium, assembly GCA_023392125.1. Taxonomy (GTDB): domain Bacteria; phylum Bacteroidota; class Bacteroidia; order Cytophagales; family Cytophagaceae; genus SpSt-227. The sequence continues at coordinate 43,292 of JAEVZS010000005.1, read as the reverse complement.
TTTATGTCTCTGTTCCGTTTAGTTTACTGACAATGGTGGCTTTTCACACCGGAGAATATACCCCGGAAATTGTGTTCGGGATTCTGATTATAATCTGGGGAAATGATATAGGTGGCTATATTGCCGGTATGACCCTGGGAAAACATAAGCTTTATGCCCGGATCTCTCCCAAAAAGACCTGGGAAGGCACCCTGGGGGGTATTATACTTGGCTTATCTGCATCTGTTGTGCTTTCCTTGTTTTTCAACGGGCTGACTACCTGGACATGGATTGTGATCGCGGCGATAATAGTTATTTTTGGAAGCCTGGGAGATCTTATCGAGTCTATGCTGAAAAGAAGTCTGTCCATTAAAGACAGCGGAACACTGATCCCGGGACATGGCGGATTTCTGGACCGCTTTGACGGGTTGATTTTTGCACTGCCATTTGTTGCTACATATGTGATCCTTTTTGTCTGAGTTACAGGTGGAGACATCGTATTTAATCCGGGTGGATATATTTTCGGTTTTTTTGTAAATAAAGAACAATGTTATTTGAGGTTGATAAGTTTTCGAATCTATAAATTCAATATATTTGCAGTTCGTAAATTTCTTATATACTACTAATGACTATCCATAAGGAAGGTTTTAAAATCTTAATCGTTCTTTTTATCATACTTGCAGGTCTGAACCTGTTTGTGATTTCATTCTGGCCGGCATCAACCGGCATTCATAATTTCCTGATCATATTTTCAGTTTTGTGCTATTTGCTCATACTGCAGTTTTTCAGAAGCCCGAGAAGAAAGCTGGTGATTAATGATAAATATGTTATTGCTCCGGCAGATGGCAAGGTGGTGGTAATTGAAGAAGTTGAAGAAACGGAATATTTTAATGATATGAGAAGGCAGGTTTCTATTTTTATGTCTCCTGTGAATGTTCATATTAACAGAAACCCCATTTCCGGATTTGTGACCTATTTTAAATACCATTCGGGCAAATACAAGGTAGCGTGGCATCCAAAAGCCAGCACTGAAAATGAACGTACATCTATTGTTTTGGAGAATCCGGAAAGAGGAGCCGTGCTAATTCGTCAGATTGCGGGAGCGCTGGCCAAGCGTATTGTTTGGTATCTGAATGCCGGGGAAAGAGTTCAACAGGGTGAGGAGCTGGGTTTTATAAAATTTGGTTCAAGGGTTGATGTATTCCTGCCGCTTGACGCAAAGATCAATGTAAAGATTGGTGAAAAAACCAAAGGCGGACAAACAATTCTGGCGGAATTTGTTTAAAATTTTATCTGGCAATTTGCTTGCGTAATCAAACTATGCATTCTTAATTTCGTTATAGAATTTAATTAATTCCTTTATCCAAAATGAAAGACGATTTCGATGAATTAGATGATGATCAGCTTTATGAAGACTATGAGGCTTATAAAGCATTGATTGAAGCCGGCGTGCCACAAAAGGAGGCTCTTAAGAAAACCGGCCTGACTGCCCAGATCGTAAAAGACCTGGAAGAAGAAATGGGCGATGATGATGAGTTTAAGTCAGAGTTTAAAGAGGTCTGGGGGCATGATGATGATGATTTCGATGAAGGTGCCTGGAAAGAGGAAGACCTGGAAGGGGATAGCTGGGAAGATGATGTCGAAGATAGTTATGACGATTACGACAGAGATTTTTAAACAGAACATTCTAAACTAACGATCTGGCTTTCCCTCAAGGAAAGCCTTTTTTTTAACGGTTCTTTAATTATAATGGAAAATCCGTATTTTACTTAATTCGTCTTTTCTTTTAATTTGCACGAATTATTATAAATAGTAGATTTATGAAAGAAATCATTGAAAACGAATTGAATGAGGCGGCGGAAGTGCTGAATAAGTTTCTTTCAATGCCTGAAAGTATCGCCAACATAGAAGAGGCAGCTGGTCTTATTGTTGCAAGTCTGAAAAGCGGAGGTAAGGTTTTAAGTTGTGGAAACGGTGGTTCTGCCTGTGATGCCATGCATTTTGCAGAAGAAATGACAGGAAGGTTCAGAGAAAACAGAGAACCCCTTCCTGCTATTGCAATCGCTGATCCGTCACATATAACCTGTACTTCCAATGACTTTGGATTCAATTATGTCTTCTCCAGATATCTTAGGGCACTGGGGCAGAAGGGAGATGTTTTGCTTGCTATAAGTACCAGCGGAAACTCAGAAAATGTACTCAGAGCAGCTGAACTTGCAAAGCAACGGGACATAAAAATTATAGCCTTGACCGGAAAAAACGGAGGCAGTCTGGCTGAGTTTGCAGATGTACTTATTAATGTGCCTCACAATGGTTATTCAGACAGAATTCAGGAAGTTCATATTAAAGTTATTCATATACTTATTCTGCTTATCGAAAAGTCTATGAAGCTATAACGTTTTTTCAGCTATGGTATCCAGAACATATGGAAGTGCAGTATTTGGTGTAAATGCGACAATTATAACGATAGAAGTCAGTGTAAGTCAGGGGACCGGTTTTTATATGGTTGGCTTACCAGACAGTGCCGTGAAGGAAAGCGAGCAGAGGGTGGTTGCTGCCATTAAGCACGTTGGCTTTCGTATGCCCAGAATTAAAACAGTAGTAAATCTTGCACCGGCAGATTTACGGAAAGAAGGTTCGGCGTACGATCTGGCTATTGCATTAGGGGTTTTGTCAGCAAGTGAGCAAATTGCGACTTCCGATCTCGATAAGTATTTAATTATGGGGGAGCTGTCACTTAGCGGTGAAGTAAGAGCCATCAAAGGTGTGCTCCCGATTGCGATTGAAGCAAGGAAACGTGGCTTTAAAGGTTTTATCCTGCCTAAGGCCAACGAGCGGGAAGCGGCTATTGTCAATAATATTGATATTATCGGAGTTTCTGATTTGACAGAAGTGACTGATTTTTTCGAAGGAAAAAAATCAATCCGGCCGCTTGCGATAGATACCAGAGATATTTTTTACGCGGATCTCAACAGACATGCTGCTGATTTCTCTAATGTTCAGGGGCAGGAGAATATAAAACGCGCTCTTGAAATTGCTGCTGCCGGCGGTCACAATGTAATTATGGTTGGCCCTCCGGGCGCTGGTAAGACAATGCTGGCAAAACGTCTTCCGGGCATACTCCCTCCTCTCAGTCTCCATGAAGCTTTGGAGACCACGAAAATTCATTCAGTAGCAGGCAAGCTGGGAAAGGAAGCCGCATTAATTGCTTCAAGGCCATTCCGCTCTCCACATCATACTATCAGTGATGTAGCTTTGGTGGGCGGCGGAGGAAATCCTCAGCCAGGTGAAATATCACTTGCGCATAACGGCGTTCTCTTTTTGGACGAATTGCCTGAATTTAAACGTACAGTCCTGGAAGTAATGCGCCAGCCATTGGAGGAGCGTTATGTGACGATCAGCCGGGCGAAGATTTCTGTTGATTTTCCTGCAAATTTTATGCTGATAGCAAGCATGAATCCCTGCCCATGCGGCTTTTACAATCACCCGGAGAAAGAATGTGTCTGCCCGCCGGGAGTGGTACAGCGCTACCTGAATAAAGTGAGTGGTCCCCTGCTTGACAGAATAGACCTGCATGTAGAGGTAACTCCGGTTTCTTTTGATCAGATGACAGCTGAACGAAAAAATGAATCCAGCGCTACAATCAGAGAAAGAGTGGTAAAAGCCAGAAATATTCAGGAAAGCCGTTTTGCGGATAATGAAGAAATTCACTGTAATGCCATGATGCCTCCCCAAATGGTTCAGGAAGTTTGTGCAGTAAATGAAGCAGGTAAAGCCCTTCTTAAAACAGCCATGGCCCGACTGGGCCTTTCAGCAAGAGCCTATGACAGGATATTAAAAGTGAGCAGGACAATCGCTGATCTTGCGGGTACAGAGGAAATACGGATAGAACATCTTGCGGAAGCAATACAATATCGCAGCCTGGACAGAGATAACTGGGCGGGCTAGCCTTTTTTGAGTAATAGAAACAGGGATTGTGAACTTTAGGCTGTAACTATTTACTTATAGAGTAAGTATTATTATAAGACAGTATGTCTTAAGCGTATGGCATGGTTTTTATGCTAATAGATGGTATATTGCGGCAATATATTGACACTGGCTATATATGAAACACATTTTACAGATTATAGTATTGTTTTTTTTCCTGTTTTCGCAGAGCTTATTTGCACAGAATAATCCTGAGCAACAAGTATCTCTGCCTGAGTATCAGGTTCTGATCCCCAACCCGATTGAGGACAGAGCTACCATAAAGGTTGTACAGGGTAAACATACTCTTACGGAAATAAGGATGTATGATATAATCGGCAAAGAGGTCGTAAAAGTAAAAATAACCTCTGGCAATGGATCATATCCTGTCAATCTGTCAAACCTTCGTCCCGGTGTATATTTTTGCACCATTTTTTCCGATAAAGGAGTTGTTGAAACCAGAAAACTGCTCAAAAGCAATTAATTTTCTTCTGTATTTTACACCCATTTGGTATTATAGAGGTTTTACTCTTTTTTTTTGATTTTGCTTTCTAATTACCCTTCTTCTGAATATTTTCGCCTTTTAGATGAAATAACTTCCGATTAAGTTATTTTTAATATTCATTTCTCCATTAATTTTTAAAAAATGCTGAATTATCAGAAAGTTAACAATATTACAGGGTGGTTTGTTTTCGCTGTTGCTACTCTTGTATATGTTCTGACAATGGAACCGACAGCCAGTTTCTGGGACTGTGGCGAGTTTATAGCTGCTGCCAACAAGCTGCAGGTTCCACATCCTCCCGGAGCTCCTTTCTTTTTGTTGGTTGGGCGTATGTTTTCAATGTTTACCAGCGATGTTGAGCAGATTGCTGTGATGGTAAATCTTGTGTCGGTACTTTCCAGTTCCTTTACAATCCTGTTTCTTTTCTGGACGATTACCATGCTTACCAGAAAAGTTCTTGTTAAAGAAGGAGAGGACATCGGAACAGGACAGCTTCTGACAATTATGGGTTCCGGTATTATCGGGAGTCTTGCTTTTACTTTTACGGATTCATTCTGGTTTTCGGCAACAGAAGCCGAGGTATATGCCATGTCATCCCTTTTTACAGCATTCGTGTTTTGGGCAATACTGAAATGGGAACATAACTATAACAGTGCTACCAGCGATAGATGGATTCTTTTGATTGCTTACATGGTCGGATTGTCCATCGGGGTACATTTGCTCAATCTTGTTACACTTCCCGCGCTTGGCTTTGTCTATTATTTCAAAAAGTATAAACCAACTCAGCTGGGTGTTATAGCAACCTTTGCTATAAGTGCCGGAATTATTGGTTTTATCATGGTGGGAATTATTCCGGGTTTGCCAAGTATCGCCGGAGCATTCGAGATTTTTGCGGTTAACTCACTGGGGCTTCCATTTAATTCGGGAATTATCATATTTGTAACACTATTTCTGGGGGCTTTAATTTATGGACTTATATACTCTGTAAAACAACAGAAAAGTCTGTTAAATCTGCTCCTTCTGAGCTTAACCTTTATATTGATAGGCTATGCATCCTATGGTATTGTGCTGGTACGTTCCAATTTTGACCCGCCAATCGATGAAAATGACCCGGAAAATGTCTTGAGTTTTGTTTCCTATTTGAAACGTGAGCAGTATGGAGACAGACCCTTACTTAAAGGCCACTATTATACCGCCGGATACCCGATAAGTGCTGAAAAAACATCCCCGCAATACAGACGCGATGATGAAAAAGGCACGTATGAAATTTATGATTACAAGAGGGATTATCAATATGATCCGGCACATGTTGGTTTATTTCCCCGGGCTTATAGTGTACAGCCCAGCCATAAGGAAGCTTATGTCGGATACATGGGTGAGCCTAAAGTTCCTGTAACCAATGCGGATGGTAAACCGGGAAAAAAGCCTAGTATGGCCCAGAATCTGAAGTATTTCTTCGAGTATCAGATAGGACATATGTATATAAGGTATTTCCTCTGGAACTTTATGAGCAGAGAAAGTGACATTCAGGGAGCCGGTTTTATCAGCCCGTCTGAATGGTTTAGCAATGATTTGCCTGAAGAGCTCAGAGAAAATAAAGGAAGAAATAATTTCTATATGCTTCCCCTGATACTGGGCTTTATCGGACTTATGTATCATTACATGAAGAATAAGCTGGATTGGACCATCATCCTGCTGTTATTCTTTTTCGGTGGTATTGCCATTATAATTTACCTGAATCAGCCGCCTATTGAGCCAAGAGAAAGGGATTATACCTATACCGGTTCATTCTATGCGTATTGTATATGGATAGGTTTGGGTGTTGCAGCCATCAGTGATTTCCTGAAAAGGATTATTTCCAGCCAGATTGTAAGGCCGGTACTTGCAACAGTTTTGAGCTTGTCTGTACCCGTTGTTATGGCTGCAGAGGGTTGGGATGACCATAACAGATCCAATCGTTATCACTCAGTAGATTCTGCGAGAAATCTTCTGAACTCCTGTGCTAAGAACGCGATTTTGTTTACAGGTGGTGATAATGATACATTCCCGTTGTGGTATGTACAGGAAGTCGAGGGTTTCCGGACCGATGTCAGAGTCTGCAACCTGAGCCTTCTGAATACAGACTGGTATATCAATCAGATGAAGAGTCAGGCTTATGATTCTGATCCGCTGCCAATCACACTGGATCTGCAGGATTATATCAGTGGTACAAATGATCAGATTTACATAGTCGAAGAGCCCAAATATAAAGGAGGAATAAACCTGCCTTCCTATATCCGTCTGGTAAAGGACAAAGCGTCTAGTGTGACCCGTACTACAGAGTCTGGTGATACATATACAATTATGCCATCAAAAACTTTGTACTTTAATCAGGATGCGGCACAGTTGAGAGAGCAGGCCTGGGTTCCGGACAGTCTTAAAGAATTTATTCAGGACAGGTTCCAGTGGACACTTGCTAAAAATGTATTGGATAAAAAAGATTTCATAATCCTGGATATGATCTCGAATAATAACTGGCAAAGACCAATTTACTTCAGTACTACGCTTTCCAGTTCGGATTATATGAATCTCAGAGATTATATACAGCTGGAAGGACTTGCATACAGACTGATGCCGGTAAAGGATCCTGCGAGTCCGGGGGGATGGGTAAATACAGAGGTGATGTACAATAATCTCATGAACAATTTTTATTTCAGAGAAACCAATAATCCGGAAGTCTACTATGATGAGAATTATTTGAGGTTTTTTGTCAATGCCCGTTCCCAGTATCACAGACTTGCAACTGCCTTGTATGCAGAAGGAGATTCAGTCAGAGCTAAGGAAGTTCTGTTCAGATCACTGGATGTAATGCCTGATACATCTGTCAATTATGATTTGGCTATTCCTCCGTATATTCCACTATTGTTTGAGCTTGGCGAAAAACAAATGGCTATGAATATTGCAGAGAAGATGGGTCAAAGAGCAATAGAAAATCTCAGCTATTTTGAGAAAATCCGAAATTACAGGACAAGAGATGTCGAAGTTAACCTGTATATTCTGGATCAGCTATTCAGGGTGTTAAGACAATATGGAGAAAAAGATCTGGCTGCAGATTATGAAAGTAATCTGCAGAACTTTGCTACTAAACTTCGATACAGATAAACAAATTCAATTAAATCATAATTAAGAAGAGATATTGAACCCAATATCTCTTCTTATGTTTAAGACTCTACTCTTCTTTTTTTTATTTGCCGGTGCTGTTTGTGCCTGTAGACCGAATAAGCATATTATCAGTCAGGATTTAAGCTTTCTATACAATACAGATAGCCCTGTTTTTAAGCACAAGATATTATTTGAGGGCGAGGATTCAGTCCGTTTATTCATATCATTATCCAAAAACGAAAAAATCCAGTCGTTTGAAGATCTGGTAAGCCGGTTTGAGTTTAACGGTTTCAAAGCTTTTACATATTCAGACGGAGATGTAATAAATCTTGATGCTGTTCCTATGCGCCTCATGCATTACTGGGAGCTTACTGACAGAATCATTATTCAATATTCAATAGATAATGGAAAAGCAGGAGATGTATTTTTTATAAAAATCAATGATCTTATCAGGCAGCAGTTTCGACTAATTGACTTTGGTCAGGTTTACAGAAAAATCAATCCTGAGAGAATGTATTTGCTTGAAGGAGAGAATAATGTTCCTTCGATTGGAGAATATTATTACAAAAACCTGCCTTTTCGGCTTCTGAGTTCCGGATATCAGAAAGAAGACTCTGTTACGTTTGCATTCTATCGCCTTAATTTTGGTCCTGCTTCAAGGCCATATCATACTATTGACAAGAACCACGACAGAATGATTCCGGAACCGGAACTGAAAGGTACTATTGCCATAGGGGAGGAACAAGAATTTGACCGGGAGGGGGTCGTTGTATTTTCCAGTAATAAGGGTATCCCCGGTTGCTTTTCCTATCTGATAAAATCGCCTCATTATCCTGCTATCGGAAAAGCAGAAGAACTGCTTGAACCATTACGATATATAACCACTGATTCAGAATTTGAGCAATTAAAGAATTCGAATGATCCTAAAATGGCGGTAGATAGTTTCTGGCTTAATATCGGTGGCAGTATTGAATATTCAAGGATGCTAATTAAACATTACTATGGCAGAGTAGAATTTGCAAACAAGTTTTTTACGACCTACAAAGAAGGCTGGAAGACAGATAAGGGAATGGTTTTTATAATGTTTGGTAAACCAGATATCGTGGTTCGTTATGGAGATGTGGAAGAATGGCAGTATGACCGGTTAATCAATAAAGATTTTCTTACCTTTACATTTTATAAGCAGCCTTTTCTTTTATCATCGGATCATTTTGAACTTAATAGGTCTGAAAAGTACCGTAAAATATGGGATTCGATGATTGATAACTGGAGAAAAGGAATAATCATCAAAAATAATAGTTTGTGAAAAACGATAACAGGGAAGTTGTATTTGGACTAAGGCCGGTAATGGAGGCTCTGCAGTCTGAAAAGGAAATTGAGCGAATTTATATTCAGAGAGAATCCGGAAGCAGTGTTGTTGGTGAACTTCTTTCATTGGCGGCAGAGTTACACGTGCCCGTGATAAAAGTCCCGGTTGAGAAACTTAATAATATAACCCGTAAAAATCACCAGGGAGTTATTTGTTTCATTTCTCCTATAAGCTACGGCTCGCTTGATAATGTAATTTCGGAGACTTTTCAGAAAGGAAAGATGCCGCTTATTTTGATACTTGACAGAATTACTGATGTCCGGAATTTCGGAGCTATTTCCAGGACAGCGGAATGTCTGGGAGCACACGGAATTGTGATCCCTTCCAGAGGTGCAGCAGAGATTAATAGCGACGCAGTTAAAACTTCGGCAGGAGCCCTCAATTACATCCCGGTAATCCGGGAAGATAATCTTAAGAATACGATCGATTTTCTGAAGGAAAGCGGCCTGAGTATTGTTTCATGCACTGAAAAGGCAGATAAATTTGTGTATCAGGCGGACCTGAACCGGCCTCTTGCCATTATTATGGGATCTGAGGAAAATGGAATTTCCCCCGAATATTTAAAGAAATCAGATGAGCGGGTGAAAATACCTCAATATGGAAAGATTGATTCACTCAATGTATCCGTAGCGGCGGGAATAGTACTTTCTGAAGTAATCAGACAACGCATATAACAAAAAGGCTGTCCATTGGACAGCCTTACTATTTTTAAATGAATCGTTGATCTTTGGTTGATTTAACCTGGGCAACAAACTCCTTCACCATCTGTTCATCATCCTTGTTGCAGATCATCAGTACATCATCATACTCTGCTACAATAAAATTGTGCAGTCCATGTACCACAACCAGTTTTTCTTTAGGCGTTTTTATAATACAGTTACTCGTATCAGAGGCAATGATATTTCCGGTCAGAACATTAGCCTGTTCATTTTTTTGAGATATATCGTATAAAGATTTCCAGGTACCCAGATCAGACCAGCCAAAGTCACTGAGAAGCACGAAAACATTCTCGGCTTTTTCCATTATACCATAATCAATAGAAATATTCTTACAATGAGAATAAGCCTTAGAGATAAAACTATCTTCACTTTCGGACCAGTATAGGTTTGTTCCTTCATCAAATGTTTCCGCCATTTCAGGCATAAACTCCTCAAAGCTTCTGATTATGGTGCTGATACCCCAGATAAATATACCCGCATTCCATACAAAATCACCACTTTCAATAAACTTCTTTGCAAGGTCAAGTACCGGCTTTTCAGTAAAGGTTTTTACCTTTTTCAGGCGTTCGCTTTCATTCTCATGATATTGAATATATCCGTATCCGGTATCCGGCCGGCTTGGCTGTATGCCCAGAGTGATCAGTATATCCGACTCAGAAGCCGCCTTCAGGCCTGTTTTTATTGTGTCAGCAAATTCGTTTTCCTTAAGTATGACATGATCGGAAGGGGCGACAACTACTATGGCATCCTTATTCTTCTGTTTTATCTTGTAGCAGGCATAAGCAATACAGGGTGCAGTATTTCTTCCTATGGGCTCACCAAGAATCTGGTCATCGTTCAGGAATGGTAACTGCTCTTTGACAAGACCATTATAGTCTTTATTGGTAACTATAAAAATATTTTCCTTGGGACAAATATCAAAAAAGCGCTCAGCTGTTTGCTGCAAAAGAGATTTTCCTGTGCCAAGGACATCGTGAAATTGTTTTGGATAACTGGTACGGCTGAATGGCCAGAAACGACTACCGATTCCGCCGGCCATAATAATGGCATAATAGTTTGGATTCATTTAGATTAACCCTTCTTTTAGTAAATCGTGAATATGGACAAAGCCGGTTATTTTATTGTTTCTTAACACAACCAGCTGAGTAATGTTATTTTGCTGCATTAGGTTGAGTGCATTGACCGCGTATTCTTCCGCATCTATGGTTTTGGGTGAAACGCTCATGATGTCTTTAGCCAGAATACCAGTAAGAATGGTATGATTTTTTAACATTCTTCTCAGATCACCATCAGTAATAATTCCCAGGAGTTCCAGGGCATCGTTGCTTACAGCAACCGCTCCCAGCCGCTTCGATGAAATTTCTACAATTACATCATGGATGCTTGCTTCAGGCTTTACAAGCGGGATCTCATTCTGTACGGCGATATCTTCCACTTTTAAATAAAGACGTTTCCCTAAAGAACCACCCGGATGGAGCATTGCAAAATCCCTGCTTGAAAAAGCTCTGGCTTCAATGAGACATACGGCCAGGGCATCACCTATTGCAAGCGCTGCGGTTGTGCTGGTTGTCGGTGCAAGGTTATTAGGACAGGCCTCTTTATCTATAGTTGCATTCAGAACAAAATCAGCCTGCTGGGCAAGGTAAGAATCTGTATTACCTACAAGGGCAATGAGCTTTGCTCCTTTTCTTTTCAGAAGCGGGACAAGAACCTTGATTTCCGGAGTATTGCCGCTTTTAGAAAGGCAAATTACGATGTCGTCACTGGTAAGCATTCCCAGGTCTCCGTGAATAGAGTCTGCCGCATGCATAAACATAGAAGGTGTTCCTGTAGAGTTTAATGTGGAGGCAATCTTCTGTCCGATAATGGCACTTTTGCCGATACCGGTAATGACTACGCGGCCCTTGGTGGCCAAAATAGCGTGGACACAGGCTTCAAACTGATCGTCAATCAGGTCAACCAGCGCTTTAAGTGCCTCTGCCTCATTTATGAGGACATTTTTTGCAATTAATTTGAGATTTTTTACTAATTTCAATGTATAGATGCCCTATTGTGGAAACTACTTTTTTATTCCGGGACAAATATAAGAACTAAAGGAAAAAATAAGCTACAGAAAAGGAAATGTTAGTCGAAAATGATGTAGATGTAATAAGCAAATTAAAAACTGTTTTCGGTTACAATCAATTCAGAGGTAATCAGCAGGACATCATCAACAATGTGCTGGGTGGTAAAAATAGTTTCGTGATTATGCCTACAGGGGCAGGAAAATCGTTGTGTTACCAGTTGCCTGCTCTGATGGTAAAAGGTACTGCGATTGTTATTTCTCCCCTGATTGCCCTGATGAAAAATCAGGTAGATCAGCTGAATGCGCTTGGTGTCAATGCTCATTTTCTAAACTCCACACTTTCCAAATCAGAAGCGACCAGGGTAAAAAAGGAAACTCTGAGCGGTGAGCTTAAATTGTTGTATGTGGCGCCGGAATCGCTTACCAAAGAAGAAAATATCGTTTTCTTAAGGCAGGCAAAGATATCGTTTATTGCTATTGATGAGGCACACTGTATTTCTGAATGGGGACATGATTTTCGTCCGGAATACAGAAAAATCAGAACTATTATCGATCAGCTGGGCAAGCTACCCATAATTGCCCTGACGGCTACCGCTACTCCTAAGGTGCAGCAGGATATTCAGAAAAACCTGCACATGGAGGATGCTACAATTTTTAAGTCTTCCTTCAATCGGGAAAATCTGTACTATGAAGTACGGCCCAAGATAAATGCCAAGAAATCCCTGATACAGTTTATACGAAGCAATAAGGGAAAATCCGGAATTATTTATTGCCTCAGCAGGAAAAAAGTTGAAGAAATTGCAGAGCTCCTGAGGGTAAATGATATAAGAGCTCTTCCGTATCATGCAGGTCTGGAACCAGCTGTAAGAATGGGCAACCAGGATGCATTTCTTAATGAGGAGGTAGATGTTATTGTGGCGACAATAGCCTTTGGGATGGGAATTGACAAGCCCGATGTCCGGTTTGTCATCCATTACGATGTGCCAAAGTCTCTTGAAGGATATTACCAGGAGACGGGCAGGGCAGGAAGAGATGGCCTTGAGGGCAATTGCCTTATGTTTTACAGGCATAAGGATATTTTAAAACTTGAGAAGTTTAACAAAGATAAGACTGTAACGGAAAGAGATAATGCGCGCATTTTATTGCAGGAAATGGTCGCATACTCAGAGCTTTCGGTATGTCGGAGAAAACAGTTGCTAAGCTACTTTGGTGAAGTTTTTGAAAAAGATTGCGGGTTTTGTGACAATTGTCTTAAGCCCAAAGAAAGATTTGATATTCTGGAAGATGCTGCATTAGCCTTAAAAACGGTTAAACAGACGGAGCAACGCTTTTCTATTAATCATTTGAGCTCTGTGCTTACCGGATATGTAAATGATTATACAGAAAGCTATGGACATCAGTCGCTGGAAGTATTCGGAAAAGGAAAACATCACAGTGCAGAGCTTTGGAATTCAATAATACGTCAGTTGACCCTGCTTGGTCTTCTTGCCAAAGATACCGAAGAAGTAGGAGTACTTCGACTTTCTGATAAAGGAAGAGAATATTTGAAGATGCCATATGTGCTTTCCCTTTCTAAAGACCATGATTATTCTGTGGAGCAGGCCGCTACGGAAATGGGAAACAGCGTCGAGCGGAGAGGAGTAGATCCTGTTCTTTTTGACATTCTTAAGACGTTGCGAAGAAAAATCGCTAAAGAAAAGGGTGTTCCTCCCTACGTTGTATTTCAGGATCCCTCTCTGGAAGAAATGGCTACGGTCTATCCTGTAACCAGAGAGCAGCTGGCAAATATCAACGGAGTCGGGAATGGAAAGATTGTTAAATTTGGAAAACCGTTTATTGATACCATAGCCCGGTATGCTGAAGAAAATGATATAGAAACTACAGCGGATGTAGTAGTCAAGAGTTCGGTTAACAAGTCAAAAATTAAAATCTTTATAATTCAGCAGATAGACAGAAAAGTAGACCTTGAAGAAATTGCTCAGGCAAAGAGCATCTCCATGTCTGAGCTAATAGAAGAAATCGAGCATATTTGTTACTCCGGAACAAAGCTCAATCTTGATTATTATCTCAATCAGATAATTGATAAAGACAGACAGGATGACATAAAGGATTATTTTATGAGTGTCGAGAGTGATAGTATTCAGGAAGCCATAAGCAATCCGGACAATGAAGATTTTACGGAAGAAGAGCTAAGGCTTGTTCGTATCAAATTCCTGTCTGAGTATGCAAATTAATTTAAATGATCTAAAATATATAAAATGAATATTCTGGTAGTTGGATCTGGTGGAAGAGAGCACGCTTTTGCCTGGAAAATAAAGCAAAGTGAGAAATGTACGAATTTATATGTAGCTCCGGGAAACGCAGGTACACGTGAAGTAGCAGAAAATGTAGATATTGCGGTAAATGATTTTCAAAGACTGGGAGAGTTCTGTCTCAGCCGTCAGATTGATCTTGTTGTGGTAGGCCCTGAAGCACCCTTGGTAGAGGGAATCTCGGACTATTTTGCGTCCAATGATTTGCTGAAGCATATTTTACTGGTGGGGCCGACTGCCAAAGGAGCACAACTGGAGGGGAGTAAAGATTTTTCCAAGGCTTTTATGAATAAATACTCAATACCTACGGCATCTGCCAGGACATTTACTCCTGCCAACTTTGCTGAAGGGATTGAGTATGTAAGTAATCATTCGCTTCCGGTTGTACTAAAGGCAGATGGACTGGCAGCCGGTAAGGGGGTAATTATAGCAGAAGATCATCAGACAGCTAAGGTTACGCTGAAAGATATGCTGGTAGACGGCAAATTCGGAGATGCCGGAGCAAAAGTTGTTGTGGAGGAGTTTCTTTCCGGAATAGAACTTTCAGTTTTTGTCCTTACTGATGGGAAAGATTATATCATACTTCCGGAGGCTAAAGACTATAAAAGAATAGGAGAAGGTGATACTGGTCCCAATACCGGTGGTATGGGTGCAATATCTCCTGTCCCTTTTGCGGATAAGGAGTTTATGCAGAAAATTGAGAATCGTATTATAAAACCAACGATTGAAGGATTGAAGAAAGAGGATATACATTATGTTGGATTTATTTTCTTCGGTCTTATAAATGTTGCGGGCGAACCTTACGTTATTGAATATAACGCAAGAATGGGGGATCCTGAGACGGAAGTGGTGCTTCCCAGAATAAAATCTGACCTGGTTGATTTATTAGTAAAAGCAGCCAAAGGTGATTTGAAAGATACTACTGTCGAATTTAGTGAAGAAGCCGCAACAACTGTCATGCTGGTGGCAGGAGGATATCCGGAAGCATATGAAAAAGGTGATCCGATTACCGGACTTGATCAGGTTAGAGAAGTGATTGCTTTTCATGCCGGAACCACTATGAAAGACAACAAAGTCGTTACGAATGGCGGACGGGTGATCGCACTGACTGCATTGGCGGAATCCCGCGAGACAGCTCTGGCGAAATCCAATAAAGCGGCTGGTCTGATAAGCTGGACCGGAAGATATTATAGAACCGATATCGGTTTTGATTTGGTTAATTCTGGTAATAATGTAGTTATTTGACGTATTTTACCGGGATTTTTTAATATTGATTGATTTTCCACTTAAATAATAAAAAATGGGATGTAGTTCTTGTGGTACCGGGGGCGGTTGCAGTACCGGTGGATGCGGAAGTAAAGGTGGATGCAAGTCTGGTGGTTGTAATAAAATGAATACCTTTGACTGGCTCTCAGGTATGGATGATATCTCAACAGATAGATTTGACATTGTTGAGGTTCGTTTTAAAGGCGGCAGAAAAGAGTTTTTTAGAAATTCTAATAATCTTGATCTGACAACCGGCGATGCCATTGTAGTTGATGTACCGAATGGACATCATCTGGGACATGTATCTCTTAGCGGAGAGCTTGTGCGCCTGCAGATGCGTAAAAAAGGTGTTAAGGAAAATGATGAGAGTATTCGTTCAATATACCGGATCGCTAATGAAAAGGATCTTGAGAAGTATGAGCTTGCCTCTAATCGGGAAACCGAAACACTGATTCGAACCAGAGATGTCATCAGAGAACTGAAGCTTGATATGAAGCTTTCAGATGTCGAATACCAGGCTGATAATTCAAAAGCTACCTTTTTCTATTCTGCTGATGACAGGGTTGATTTCAGAGAATTGATAAAAAGACTCGCAGCCGAGTTTAAAATCCGGGTCGAGATGCGTCAGATCAGTTTAAGGCAGGAAGCAGGGAGACTGGGAGGAATAGGATCCTGTGGCAGGGAACTGTGCTGTTCTACATGGCTGGCTGATTTTAAGAGTGTTTCAACCTCAGCAGCCAGATATCAGAATTTATCATTAAATCCTTCTAAACTTTCGGGGCAGTGTGGCAGATTAAAGTGTTGCCTGAATTATGAGCTGGATTCATACCTTGAAGCGCTTAAGGATATTCCCGAGATTAATGAACCGTTGAAGACAGCTCAGGGAAATGCTTATCTTCAGAAAACTGATATTTTCAGAAAGATTCTTTGGTTTGGTTATAATCAGGAAACTACCTGGTTTCCGATTCCGGCAAGTCGGGTAGTCGAAATCCTGGAGATGAATAAAAATGGCGTTTTACCCGCTTCTCTTGATTTTGATGAGCTCGAAGATAAAAGCAAGGAAACTCAAAAAGAACTGAATGAGCTTTCCAGGTTTGATGAGAAGTTTGCGAGTGCCAAAAGGAAGAAAAAGAAAAAGAAAAAGAAGAAAGCACCTCAGAAAACTGAGAAAGGATCATGAAAAATATTTGGTTACTGCTGATAACAGGTTTTATACTGACTTCATGTGACAGGAACAGGGTTTATGAGGTAAACAAAACATTGGATAAGGATCAATGGGTTGTGCAGGATTCTTTGCTCTTTGATTTTACTATAGCAGATACAATTCCTAAGTACGACTTTCAATATAATATAAGATACTCTGCTTCATATCCCTATTATAATTTATACATCCGTTATTATTTACTGGACTCCGTTTTTAATGAACTGGAGTCCAGGCAAAATAATATGGATCTGTTTGATCCTAAAACGGGCAAACCTTTGGGTTCAGGGATGGGAGATTATTACGATCATCAAATACTGTTTTTACAGAACAGGAAAATGCCATACTCCGGACAGTTTTATATTAAAGCAGTACATTACATGCGTGATGAGCCCTTAAATGGCATTGCTTCTTTTGGGATCAGAATTTCTAAATCAGAGTAAGCGAATTAAAAGCATGCCAGTTCCTTAATGAAACATTCATTGGCTTGGGAAACCCAGTTTCTGAAAGCAATGTTTTTTTCTGTATGAAATGGAAGGTAATTGAGAAAGGCAGATAAATCGAATGAAGTGTTCGAAATCCCTGCTCTGGCTCTTTCAGCATCCAATGCATTACATCTTTGTTCATAATGTCCTTGGATAGGAACCATCATGACAGGTTTATCCAGGTACATGGCTTCGCAAATACTTTCAAATCCGGCTGTCGATACATATCCCGAACAAGACCGCATTAGCTCAAGAAATTTCTGATCATTTATTTTATGAAAGATCAGGTTTTCATGAAAAACAGTGATCTCGCCTGCCTCTTTCTTATCCCAGAAGCAGTGAAGTCTTACCTGATTATTGGCCTGATGCCAGCGTATAATTTCATTCGCATAGCCTTCATTGACTACATAAATCAGATAAAACGGCTCGCGATCAGGTATAACGGAAAGTATTTCCTTTCTTAATAATGGAGGTAAAACATGGGTATTGTTTCGTTTATGTAATGGCAACGGAGTAAAGGATAAAGCAAGTCGCTTATCTGCCTGAATGGAAGTAATTCTGGTATTTAACTTCAGCAAGCTCCGGTCTACTATACTTCCCTTAGGAAATACAAATTCCGGGTGAAGGGCAAGATATTGATGGCCGATACATACAAATCGGGCTTTATGTGAGAAAATACTATTGTATATTCCAGCCAGAAAATCGTAAAAGTTAATGATTACATCGGGATTGTAGCATTCTACCTGAGCATGTATAAATTTCAGATTATTATAGAATCTTTTACATTGGATGAGATTGTGAAGAATGGTTCGGGATATCCTGATGCGTTTGTTTTCTTTATCCAGGATAAAGTTAGGGCTTTCAAATGCGAAAACAGGAGTTCCGATTTTTTGTAGAAAAAAGCCGGGAATGGTTCTGCGGTCGCTTTTGCCTACAAGCGTACATACTACATGATGACCAGCGTTTTCAAGGGTTTCTTTTAAAGCAATGGCCTGTGTCATATGACCTCTCCCTTCTCCCTGTACGATGAATAAGTAGCGCAACTTTTTTTGCATCGGGATAATTTGTTAGATGATACAAAAAAAGAATCTGAATGTTAGATGATTGTAAAAACCATATTATTCTATTGTTAACCTACAAGCTGGTTGTTTGGTAATTGGCATAGCTTTGTGTATTTGCTGAGCTGCTATGGAGATAAGTCGGAGCAAAGAAAATCACTTCCCACTGATGATTTTCGTTTTCGACTAAAGCGCTCAGTGATTCAACCCAGTCGCCTGAGTTCATATAAATAATGCCATTGCTAAAAGATTTAATTCCGGGCTGATGAATATGACCACATATAATTCCGTCACATTTACGGCTTTTGGCAAACTCAGCAAGCTGAATCTCAAAGTCCGAAATATAGGATACTGCTTTTTTTACTTTGGATTTAATAATTTGGGAAAGTGAATAATATGGCAGACCCCGTTTCTTCCGATACAGATTATATTGTCTATTAATCCATAACAGAAAGGTATATCCTATATCACCAAGTCTGGCAACCCATTTCAGATTGGTTGTAATACTATCGAATATATCTCCGTGAATAACCAGAAACCTTAACCGGTCAGATTCTAGGATATACTCTCTTCGTATTGAGATATTGCCTATGGTAAATGGAATTATAGCATCAAGAAAATCATCATGGTTTCCTCTGATGTATATGACTTCCGTATTTTTGCTCTCAATTGACTGGAGAATCCGGCGGAAAAAACGGGTATGCTGCTTTTTCCATTTGCCGTATCTTTTCAACTGCCAGCCGTCTATAATATCTCCATTAAGAATAAGCCTGTCACAGGTATTATGTTTTAAAAACTGATTTACCTCTTTGGCTTTGGAACCGGATGTGCCTAAGTGGATATCTGACAGAACAATGGTTCTATAATGCTTTTTCATGCTGTGTTTTTGTAAATAAACACAGCGTATATTAAGGTATTATTACCGAAGTTTTAATTAATTATAATCAGGGGTTATTTTATAACATATTCAATTATTTCTACTGCCGAAGTCTGAAAAAGCCCCAGCCCTCCATTCGTTATGTTAGAAGCGGGATTGGCTGGCGGAGAAGAAAAGAATCCGCCTTCATTGTTAAGGTTTGTATTTAGCCCTGAATAGAATTTATATGCATCTTCGGTGAGGGAATACATTTCTACTTTTGCAGTATCTCCGAGCTGGTATGGAAAAGGAGCTTCCATGCCACTGATATTTTCCTGTACCAGCTCATCGGAGGCGATCATAATATCGTTTTTCTGATTGAGCAGTTCACTGTTCTTGTAAAACTTCCAGAGATAAAAATCTCTGGTATCCTGAGGTTCTTTGGCAACGAAAGAAACATAGTAGCTCTCTGCCTCATGAAGAAAATCAGCTTTTTCATAATATGTGGCGTAGACGCTGTCTATGGGATTCAACCGGTTCATAACCGATGAAGATTCATATGCATTTCCTTCTGCAATTACCAGCAGATGATATTGTGTGCCAGGAACTCCTGGTATTTTGGAAGTTTCATATCTGCCATCACCGGCATAGGTCAATGTATCTCGATTACCACGATCATCGGAAAGCACAACAATGGCATCGGCAATGGAGAGTGATTTCAGTTCAGAATAAAAAGGTACAGCCTTAGTGACCTTAACATATTGAGGAGTGGGTAGATTGGTTACAAGACCCTCAATTACGATTTTTTCTTCGAATGATTTCAGATCCGGCTCAATTGTTTCAATACATGAACTCAGAAACAATAATGAAATAAAGGATATGAATGTAGTAATACTGGTCTTTTTCATCAGAAATTAATGTTGTATGTTACTGAAGGCAACCATCTGAAAAGATATATCATGGCAAGTTCTTGTCCTTCGCCGGCTTCTTTGTCTCTTACGAGTACTGTGTATGGGTTTTTACGTCCGTACGCATTGTAGAGAGAAATGTTGAGACTGCTTTTAAAGCGGCCTTCCTGATTAAAATTAATATTGACAGCAAGATCTAGTCTGTGGTAGCTTCTCAAACGATAGGCGTTGCGCTCTGTATAGTATACCGGAGTAGTATAATCAAACGTATATCTGCCGGAAGGTAGTGTAAATGGTCTTCCCGTACCGTACACGAAAGTGGAAGACACATTAACCTTCTTACTCAGATCATGAGTTACGACAATATTGAGATTATGTCTTCTGTCATAGCTGGCAAGATACTCCTTATTGTTGTTAATACCATTGATTTGTCTGGTTGCTTTAGACAGAGTATAACTTATCCAACCAGTTGTCTTCCCTTTATTTTTCCTGAGGAAAAATTCTGTTCCATAAGACCTGCCGATTCCCGGAAGGATATCTGTTTCAGGATTAGGATTGAGGAAGAGGCTGGCATTATCAACAAAGTCAATAACATTGTCCATATGCTTATAGTATGCCTCAACTGAAGCTTCGTATGTGTTTTCCTTGAAGTTCCGGAAATACCCCAAAGCAACCTGATCCGCTCTCTGAGGTTGTATGTACTTGCCGCTCGGAAGCCAGATGTTGCTGGGAACAGGCGCTGTTGAATTGGACAACAGATGCAAGTATTGGAACATTCTGTTGTATGAGGCTTTGATTGAGCTTACCTCGTTGAGCGAATATCGCAGGGCAACTCTGGGCTCAAGTCCCGAATATGGTTTAACTGCCTCAAGAGAACCATACGTACTTGTATCCGTAATCGAGTTTTTATCAAGTTGGCCACTGTAATTTACAACGGATGCTTTCCCTACCTGACTGAACATAGAGAATCGTAAGCCATAATCAGCGGACAAACGAGGAGTAATGGTTTGCTTGTTTGCGATATAAACCGCTCCATCCAGTGAATAGGCATCAGGGATTTTATATGGTATAAAAGCAGATCCGGAACCTTGGGGAATCACTTCTCCCGGCATGAAGATTTTATAACTTGCATCGAATCCGTAGGAAAGTTTGTTTTTGGAGTTTAATTCCTGGAAAAATATATGTTTGAGATTAATATCCTGAATCCCGTTGGTTATTCTCATTTTCTGAGCTTCGTCCAGTTCCAGAGCTATATTATAGTCAAATCCTGAATAGCTGAGATATGTTTGTGAATACAGACGTTCATTAAATACATGGCGCCAGGAGGCTGTGAGGGCACTATTGCCATAATAGTTATTGAATAAACTTGCGAGTTTTAATACATCTTTTCCGTAGTAGCCGGACAATTCTATAAAATTATTTTTATTAGCCTTTATACTTACTTTACCGTTGAGATCATAGAAATATAAACGGGTCTTCCGGATGGTTTCATCACTGCTTCCTGCCAGAAAAAGATCAAAGTAGGTTCTTCGCCCGGCTAACATAAAAGAAACCTTATCTTTAACAATTGGACCTTCAAGCATAAGACGACTGGACAAAAGCCCGATTCCTGCAGACCCACCGAATTTTTCAAAATTGCCGGTTTTGGTAGTAATCTCTAATAGAGAGGATAATCTTCCGCCATATTGAGCTGGTATTCCGCCTTTGTACAATTCGGTGCTTTTCAGAACGTCACTGCTGAAAACGGAAAAAATACCAACCGTATGGACCGGATTATATATAGTTGCATTGTCAAGAAGAACCAGATTCTGGTCTGCACCGCCGCCCCGGACATACAGTCCGGCATTTCCTTCCCCGGCTATTTGTACTCCCGGTAATAACTGAATACTCTTGATAACATCCACTTCACCAAACAATGCAGGAAGTTTCTTTATTTCTTCAATATTCAGTTCAATTGTACTCATTTTGGTATCCTTGACATTGTCATCGGTACGAGTCCCTTTCAATACAATCTCTTCAAGCTCCTCGGTAGCATTAGATAAAAGAAAATCCAGCTTCATATCGGATTGAATCCTTACGGTTCTGACAAGTGTATTGTAACCGTAAAAATATACTTCCAGTGTATACGATCCTTCTTTTAGCTTGAGCTCATAGTTCCCATCGAAATCGGTCATCGTTCCGGACTTCTGATCGGATGTATAAACAGATGCTCCGGGCAGAGTTTCCCTGCTTATAGAATCTCTTACCGTACCGGAAAGAGTATAAACATTGGACTGGGAAAAGGAAATAAACGGATGCATCAGCGATACTATAAATAAAAAAAAGAATAAGTGTCGCATTTTCGGACGGGTGGTTTTTGAAGGTAAAAATAGAATTTTTAAGGATAAAAAAATACCTGGGGCAAAAATATAAAAAATAGAGGAAAGCTTGTATTTCCTCTATTTTGATTGTAAGACTGTCTATTCAATGCGAGCTCCAACTTCACTGCTTTTTTGGGCAGGTGTAGTTGAATATAATTCGCAATTGTGGAATTCAGTATTTACACTATAGCCATTGATCGCGAACTCTTTTTGTAAAGAATCAGCTTCTATCTGTTTTCTTTTTCTTCGTTCAACTAATTCCCGGTCAAATCTGCCAGGCGGGTTAGTGCCACTGAAACTCTGATGTCCTTCGTTTGAATAAGCATAATTCTTTTCCGATCTCGGGCTTACAGAGCCATCCGCCAGCTCATCGTAAAACAAAGAATCCTGTACCTTGGTGTTGCAGTTGCTAAGTAAAAATACCAGTACTCCTGCAAAGATTAAATGTTTCATAGTTTAGTACATTTTGTCAATACCAGCCTTCCGAAGATGTTGAATCCTGGAAATTATATTCTTCATAAGTTTCCTCATCGGCAGGAGTATCCCAGCCGAAAGAGTCCTCAGAGTATGTTGTATCAGAAGAATAGTCCTGAACTCCAAGAACAGGAGGCTGAGGAGTGAGTTTTCGCTTATTGGCATTGATTAAAGCTGTATCATTCGAGCATGCAATAAGTTCCTGTTTTTTGGCATTCGAACCATAATAGGTAGAGGCATAGCTTGAGCCGGTCCCCGATCCGGATGAACCTCGGAAGTCTGCGTCTCGTTGTCTGTGAATATAATTCTGATTGTATCGGTTCTCATAATCATATGCATCAATCAGATTGCTGATACGGGCATCATCTTCTTCTGATATTTCTGTTTTATAATCAAGCTCATCAGGCTTGTTCTGGCACTGGGATTCTTTTTTTGGTGGTTTAGCAGCTGAAAGTTCATTTGCCTGATTATTTCGGGCAGATTTTTTTGAACCATTGCAACTGATCAGTACACCTGCAAAAAGCAGATATACAGATATAGTCATTACTTTCATATCCTTCTACACATTTACATCAACGCCTACAATAATAGTAAGCGTCAGGTAAAAGAATATGTTTTAAAGATCTCCGGAAAGATTTACCTTCCCAGCATATTGTGTTCGAATATAGTGAGCTGATTCTGATCGAGGGTATAACACTTCCGGGAAGTGAAAATAATTTTCGCTTTGGGGGAAAACTCCTTTTCGGGTACCCTGACCTGACCATTTATAAGGTCAAGAAGGGTCAGTCTTGTTCCATTCAGAAAATAAAGGTAGTTATCCCGGAAATCAAAATAATCGATACCATGTGCCTGGATCAGAGTCTTGTAGTTGCCAAGATTATCAAATACAAAAATACCGTTTTCTCTGTCTGACAGATACAGATTGTTGTTATATTCCTTAAAATGAGTAAATACAAATTCATTCTTTGACCGCGGCAGGACCGGCAAAAGAGAGCTATTGACAATAATCTGATTAAATTTCAGGTTGATTTTCTTTAATGTCAGATCTCCCTCATCAACAATCCAAAGGGCATTATCCGGAGACAAAGCCCCAAGAGAGGCAAAACCAACCTGGTTATTGTTTATTCTGGTGGTACTTATTTCGGTCAGGAAGCGATTTAATAGCCTGAATTCCTGGAAGTTTTTATAAAAAAGAAATATGTTCACATTCCTGCTTCCATCTATGGCGGTGATTTTACTTTTTTTCCCGGGGGAAAAGAAAGTGATTTTCCTGCCAAGGGAATCATATTGGCTTACTATTCCTTCGTCATCCGCAATATATATATTATTGTACGAGTCAGATGAGATATGATGTGCATTTCCGACCTGTATAGTAGTCAAAAGCTTCCATCCTTCCTGAGCCAGTGAAGAAAGAGCAGGAAAGAGCATAAAAAAAAGAAACAGATATAAACCTTTAGCTGCTTTCAAATTCCTTCAAATCAATTTTTTTACCATCAAATACGGCATATGTATAGAAGTTTACCCATTCGCCCAGATTAATATATTCCGATTGCTGATTGATGCGCATCCGTAAAGGAAGATGACGATGCCCGAATATATAAAAATGATAATTGGTCCGACACTCGTTTTCCTTGCAAAACTGATAAAGCCATTCTTTTTCATTGAGGAATACATCATCCTTTTTTACATTGCTTATGCGGCTTTTTCTGGACCAGAAATTGGCAATTCCCATGCCAACATATGAGGGAATAAGACTGAAAGCACGCTGACAAAGCTTATTGGCAAAAACCTTTTTTATAATTTTGTAGAAATGATCTCCGGGACCCAGGCCATCACCATGTCCAACGAAAAAACGGGTTCCGTTTACTTCAAACTGTTGAGAAGTATAGAACACAGGAATATCCAGTTCTGTTGGGAAGTAGTCAAACATCCACATGTCATGGTTGCCGGTAAAAAAGTATACGGGAATTCCTTTTTCCCGGATAAAGGCTAATTTGCCCAGAAATTTAATGTAACCTTTAGGAACAGTATATTTATATTCGAACCAGAAATCAAAGATATCTCCAAGAATAAAAATGGCAGCCGCATCCTCTTCGATTTCAGAAAGCCAGCGGACAATCTTGTTTTCTCTTGCTTTACTTTCGGCTTTATTGGGAACTCCCAAATGGAAATCAGAAGCAAAATATATTTTTTTCCCTTCGGGTAAGCTACTTTTGGGAGGTATCATCGATTAAAAACAGAACAAGTTCTTTGGGACCATGTGCACCAAGTACAAGAGTTTTTTCAATATCGGCTGTACGGCTGGGACCTGTGATAAGGCCGATCATGGAGGGGATATTGCTTTGATATTTATTTTTAAGAAGACTCATTGCATCGGCTATTTCACGGCTTATCTGAGAGGAGAATGCAACTACGATATGAATATGAGGAAATATTCCCAGGCTTCTGCCGGACTCAGAATGAGAAGATACAAGAATACTTCCGGTTCGGGCCACTAATGCTTCGCAGGTTGTGATTCCGATTTCTGCGGAGACAAAGTTTTTTCTTTCGGATGAAAAAGAAAAAAGTCCGCTCAAGGCTTCCTGTAGTTCTTTTTCCCAGACAAAAATCTGTTTGTAGCTGTTCTGAGAAATATACGACCGGATGGTTAGCATAAACTCATCAATGTTCTCGCAGTAAAAGAAGGTGCCTTTGTTTTGAACGAAGTTTTCGGCAAAAACAAAGGTGATGTCTTCATCAGGAAGTTCTTTCATTACGGGAGAGGCAAACTCCGGGATACTCATGGTATAATCACCTTTTCCCAGAGCAAGCCTGACCTTTTTTAGTATCTTGTCGCGAGAACTTTCTGAATTCATTTAAGAATTGTCTTTTTCTGAACCATCATTTTCTTCCTGATTAGGGTGAGAGTGATCACTGGTTCGGGATTCATCGGATTCTTCTTTTTTTATGCTTTTTTCTTCTACCTGTTTGTCCAGTGCTTCTGTATTCAAATCAATGCTGCCATCTCCGTTGACCTTGCGATTGGTGTACTCTTCATAGGTCGTTGGGCGTTCGAAAGGCCTTTTTCCGATCAGATTTTCAAGATCAGACTGGAAGATTATTTCTTTTTCCAAAAGCTCCTGGGCAACGATCTCCAGTTCTTTTTGTTTATCTTTCAGCAGTTTCTTGGTACGGTCAAAAGCATCATTTATGATTTTACGAACCTCTTCATCAATAGTCTGGGAAGTGAATTCAGAATATGGTTTAGTAAAATTATAATCACCGGACTGCTTTGAATCATAAAAGGATACGTTTCCGATCTTATCATTCATTCCATATACAGTCACCATGCTATAAGCCATCTTTGTAATAC
The DNA here is from genome assembly GCA_023392125.1 of Bacteroidota bacterium. GTDB lineage: Bacteria > Bacteroidota > Bacteroidia > Cytophagales > Cytophagaceae > SpSt-227. The sequence continues at coordinate 17,279 of JAEVZS010000005.1, read as the reverse complement.
GCTCAAGATCACTTAATGCCCCGGTTGAGATCTTTCCGAAAATAATTTCTTCGGCGGCGCGTCCACCCAGCGTCATGCACATTTCATCGATAAGCTGTTCTGTAGTGTACAGAAACTGTTCTTTGGGAAGATATTGCGCATAGCCTAATGCAGCCACACCTCTTGGTACTATACTGACTTTTACTAAAGGGTCCGCGTGCTCAAGGAACCAGCCGGCTACTGCATGACCGGCTTCATGATAGGCTACTATTTTCTTTTCTTCAGGGGAAATAATTTTATTTTTCTTTTCCAGCCCGCCGATTACCCGATCGATTGCATCCTGAAAATCCTGCATGTCTACGGAAGTTTTGTCTCTTCTGGCTGCAATAAGCGCAGCTTCATTGCAAACATTGGCGATTTCAGCTCCCGCAAATCCGGGAGTTTGTGCAGCCAGTTTTTTAGGATCCACTCCGGAAGATAGTTTCAGTGGTTTTAAATGTACTCTGAAAATATGCTCTCTTCCGATAATATCCGGTTTATCAATACTGATTTGTCGGTCAAAACGCCCCGGCCTTAACAAGGCAGAGTCAAGAATATCAGGACGGTTTGTAGCTGCAAGAATAATCACTCCGGAGTCCGTAGCAAATCCGTCCATTTCTACCAACAGGGAGTTTAAGGTATTTTCCCGCTCATCATTGGCACCAGGCATGGCTCCTCTTCCTCTGGATCTTCCTATTGCATCAATTTCGTCAATGAATATGATACAAGGAGCTTTTTCTTTTGCCTGCTTAAACAGGTCTCTTACCCTCGCGGCTCCCACTCCGACAAACATTTCTACAAAGTCAGACCCTGACAAGGAGAAAAACGGAACTCCGGCTTCACCGGCCACAGCTTTGGCCAAAAGAGTTTTTCCTGTACCGGGAGGACCTACGAGGAGGGCTCCTTTAGGAATTTTACCACCTAATTTGGTAAACTTAGTAGGGTTCTTAAGAAAATCTACAATTTCTTTTACTTCTTCCTTGCCTTCTTCCAGCCCGGCAACATCAGCAAAGGTGATTTTTACTTTATTTTCAGCATCGAATAAAGCTGCTTTGGACTTTCCTATATTAAAAATCTGGCCACCCGGACCGCCGCCTGCCACTCTTCTCATCAGATACCAGAAGCCAAACAAAAGGAGAAATACAAAGCCCCAGCTTAAAAGGATATTGGAGAACTGATTGGAACTCTCTATATGCAATTCAAGCCTTTTATCAGCCGGAATTTTGTTTTCCTTTTCAAATTCTTCTTTGTCTTTCTTAAAAGTCTCACCATTTATTACTTTGAAGAAAGCCTGAGGGCCATGAGTCATTGACAACGAATTTCGATTACGAAGAATATCCGTGTATTTGTCATTTTTTAATGCTTCTTCTTTTAGGGTTACATCAACAATGTTTTTGTCAGTAATAAGGTTGATTGACTTCACGTCATCACTTTTGTACATCTGCTCAAACCGTTTCTGGGATATCTCATATGGAGCAGTATTCTTATTGAAATAGGTTATTCCAATTACCAACAAAAGCAAAACAACGATAAGCCAAATCTGGAAATTGGGCTTAGGGGAGTTTTTGGGAATTATGTTCTTCTTCTTTTTGAAATTTCCGTCTGTCATTATGTTTTACTCTTTAATCAAAACCGTTTTCAATTTTTGTTATTTTCGCATCTCCCCAAAGTTCTTCCAGAGCAAAAAAAGCCCTTTTTTCTTTTTTAAAGACATGCGCTACAATGTCCACGTAGTCCAACAAAATCCATTCCTTATTTTGTTTTCCCTCAGACCGCCATGGATGCTCAGAAGTTGCCTGGTATACTTCTTTCTCGATTGAGTCGGAAATGGCATCGACCTGTGTGTCGGAGTTACCCGTGCAAATTATAAAAAAATCAGCTACCGCACCTTTAATTCCTGATAAATCAACGAGCACAATATCGCTTGCTTTCTTTTCAAGCATGCCCATTACTATTATTTCTCTCAGATTTACTTTATTTTCTGTAACTTTAACCACTATTTATCTTTTGAGTTTAACTTTCCGGCAAAAATATAAAAAACTTGCTCAATACTGTTTTACCAAATACTTTATTTACAGGACAAGAGTTTCAATATCTGCCAACTTGTCATTCTACCAACAGAGTTGCCATGGAAATTCTGTCTTCCGGAGCAGCATCAAATGGTATGGTCGTCATAACAGCTAATCAAACTGCAGGACAGGGACAATACGGCAATTCCTGGGAAGCAGAACCTGGTGCCAATCTGACCTTTTCAGTAATTTACCGGTTCTTAAACCTTCCGGTGTCTGACCAGTTTTATCTGACCATCGTGACTTCACTTGCAGTATACCAAACTTTAACAACATATCTAACAAAAAAGGTCAATATTAAATGGCCCAATGATCTTTATTGTAATGACAGGAAAATATGCGGTATTTTGATTCAAAGTATAATAAAGGGCAAGATAATCGATGGAGTGGTTGTTGGTATCGGCTTGAATGTGAATCAGACAGATTTTATGACTCCCGGTGCGATTTCCATGAAACAGGCATCCGGAGAAAGCATTGATCTGGAAATGCTGCTTAAGGTGCTACTCGAAAATCTTGAAGCATTTTTTGTAGATTTGCAGTCGGGAAAAAAAGAAACTCTAAAAGATTTATATTTGCAAAAGTTATATTTTCTCAATGAGAAGAGGCGTTTTTTTTCGGAGATCAGAGGAGAGTTTGAAGGAATTATCAGAGGAGTGGACCAGTCGGGATGCCTGGAGGTAGAAAGGGGAGGAAGTATTGATTTTTATAATCTGAAAGAAATTAGATTTCTGGATATAAAATAATTTGAAAATAAATAAAGTACCTATTTTTTAAAACGATAACAATGGTGGAAACATATCTGAAATACAAAGTCAAAGATATATCACTTGCCTCTTGGGGAAGAAAAGAAATAGAACTGGCAGAAGCTGAAATGCCTGGTCTGATGTCAATAAGAGAAGAGTTCGGACCGTCTAAGCCTCTAAAGGGAGCAAGGATTGCCGGATGTCTTCATATGACAATACAAACAGCAGTTTTAATTGAAACGCTGATCGAGCTGGGTGCTGAGGTTACCTGGTCTTCCTGCAACATTTTCTCTACACAGGATCACGCTGCTGCTGCGATTGCAGAAAAAGGGATATCTGTTTATGCCTGGAAAGGAATGAATGAAGAAGAGTTTGACTGGTGTATCGAGCAGACTCTTTTCTTTGGGGAAGACAGAAAACCTCTCAATATGATTCTGGATGATGGCGGAGACCTGACGAATATGGTACTGGATAAGTATCCGGAACTGGTGAAAGATATCAGAGGGATTTCTGAAGAAACCACAACAGGTGTGCTACGTCTTGTGGAGCGAATGAAAAAGGGAGCACTTCCATTGCCTGCTATCAATATTAATGATTCAGTTACCAAATCAAAGTTTGATAACAAATATGGCTGTAAAGAATCTTTGGTAGATGCGATTCGTCGTGCTACGGACGTGATGATGGCCGGTAAAGTGGCTGTAGTTGCCGGTTATGGAGATGTAGGTAAAGGGTCAGCGGCTTCATTAAGAGGAGCCGGTGCCCGGGTTATTGTAACAGAAATTGATCCGATATGTGCCCTTCAGGCCGCTATGGACGGCTACGAAGTGCGTAAAATGGATGAAGCAGTAAAGAGAGCAGATATAATTGTAACAGCTACCGGAAACAAAGATATCATCGTCGGTCGTCATTTTGAGTCAATGAAAGATAAGGCTATTGTATGCAATATCGGGCATTTTGACAATGAGATAGATATGGCCTGGCTTAATAAAAATCATGGTTCTTCTAGAGTTACCATAAAGCCACAGGTCGATAAATACACCCTGAAGGGTAAGGACATCATTGTACTGGCTGAAGGAAGACTGGTAAATCTTGGATGTGCTACAGGGCATCCTTCCTTTGTAATGTCCAATTCGTTTACCAATCAGGTGCTTGCTCAGATGGAACTATGGCAGAATAACAAGAATTATGAAAATAAAGTCTATACTTTGCCAAAGCATCTGGATGAGAAGGTTGCTCGTCTTCATCTTGCTAAAATCGGAGTAGAGCTGGACATTCTGACACCAGGACAGGCAGAATATATCGGAGTAACCGTAGAAGGGCCGTTTAAATCGGATTTATACAGGTATTAGGAGTTTAAAACCAGCCTGTTTGGTGATATTGAGCTAAGTAAATATGTTTAAATATAAAAGCAAGCTTATTTATAAGCTTGCTTTTATATTTTTTAGCCTAAGTATCAATTCACACAAAAACTAGGTTTTTACCAAAGGGGATAACCTATATTGTCCCATCTGTATGTACCACCGGTATATTGTTGAGAGATCGATCCGTTGACATTAACCTGATACGTATAGCTTAGACCATTGTGAGGGGTTAGATAACTGATTAGACTTACCTGAATATCGTTTACGTTGTAATGGTTATTATTGAAATTACCTGAAAAATTACCAACGTTGCTTACTTGGGCAGCCCATGAAAAGTTATAAAAGATGTCTCTTTTTTCTCCGGCAGGCTTCCATCCCTTGCTCCCCTTATATTCCATCTTTATTCTTAAGTATAGATATATTGCATCAACAATATAAGTTTCTCTGTAAGTAACTAATTCATGAACATATTTTCGCTGACCACCTGCATTAAATTGATACTGATGTCTTGCGTCAAGCCCATACGTGCCAAGAACAGCGGTAGAAGTTCTTGCATTTGAAGGAGCATCTATCAGGATAACTTCTCCACCAGCTTTTGATTTATTTTTGCATAATGCCGGATTTTCTTTAATCAGCTTTAGTGCGTCTTCTCCATTTGCTTCATACTTATAGCCATCATGATACCAAAAGATGGTCTCACCAATCTGGAATTCGCCTTTTTCGTTCAGATACCATAAATGTGCTGCCGGAAAATTAAACTTTTGCAGGTCCTCCAGTGTCGGATTATCCCCTTCTGAGGTGATAAGTGCTTTCTCAAGCGATACAAAGTTGAAGTTGCTTTTCCAAGTCTCAGCTTCAGAAGGAGTGAGCTCGGCGAGTTCAGTTCTTACCATGTTAAAAGTTTCCAGATCTTTAAATACAATTCTCCCGTTCTCAATTCTGGCATCAGTACCTGCGTCAGTCTGTGCTTGAGAACTTACAGGCTGAACATCTTCTTTCTTACTGCATGAAGAGAGAAATAAAAATGTTAAAGCTAAGATTGTAAAAAAAATGTTTTTCATAATGTTTATAGATTTATATGTTTAAAAAATATTTACAAATATATATTTTTTTAAATATATAATATAAAAAATAATTTATTCATTAATAAAAAATAAGACTTAGTCTGTTTTTATGAATCTTTGTCGACCTTTGTTAATTGTTGTATATACACTCATCGTTTCTTTTGCTGTATTTTTTTTCGAGAACCCCTGAACTTTTCGAAAAGCATTAGTGATCAGGAACTCCTTTAGCTTCTGATCGTTTATTAGAAGTTGTATACTGCCTGCAAGACCTTTTGCATCTCCCACCTCGGCCAGAAGTCCCGTTTCTTTATCAATAACTGTTTCCGTTATTCCGCCACCTTTCGTTGCAACTACCGGAACTTTGCACGCAAAAGCATCCAGAACAGTAGTGCCCAGCCCTTCTGTTTCAGATGTAATAAGGAAATAATCCAGTTCAGGGAGAATTTTCGGGATATCATTACGAAATCCTGTCAGCAGAATTCTTCCTGTCAGCCCCTTTTCAGCTACATAATTTTCAATATCTGCCCGTAGCGGACCATCTCCTATAATAAAGAAATAGGCATCAAGACCTACACTTATCAGCTGGTGGGCAGTATCTACAAATGTATAATAATCTTTATGGGGGGCGATGGCAGATACATTACCTATAAGTATGGCATTGGAGGGAATCGAATATTCCTGACGGAGGAGCTGATGTTTTACGTGCGATGTGAATCTGGTTATGTCGATACCACTGTACACGGTCAGACATCTATCAGGCCTTTTTATCGATTGACGAACTATATTCTCAATGGTTTTTGAAACACATATGATTCGCTTTATCGCAGGATGGTTATATTTATACTGTGTTATCAGGTTTTTTTTGACTGGAAAATCAACTCTCCGACTAAGGACGATCGGGGTGGGATTGCCCAGAACAGATGATAAAATACCCAGTCCGTGAGAGAAGCTGCTATGCAGGTGCATCAGGTCAACCTCAAAGTACTTGCAGGCCTGCTTTAAGTATAATGCTGAAAATATATCGTACTGGCTTCTGAATGCTAAGCCCAGGTGGGTGATACCTTTCTCTACACAGAAAGCTTCAAAAGCAGAGCCTTTTTTGCAGGCAACAATATTTTCTACTCCAAGATTTTCAAGTTCTTCGATCAGGTATGCGATCTGTTGCTCACCGCCCCTCCAGGACATTTCGGATGATAAATGTAATACTTTCACGACTTACTTTATTTGGCAGAATAATTGCCTACAACATTATATAATAAAACCATGTTCTAAATATAAGACTACATCCTGAATTGGGATATAGATTTTAACAAAATATGAGGAGAAGCAGGTATGGAAGAGGATAAAAAATCGAATCATCAGAATCCAACCGGATTAAATAAAACGGAAAAGGACGCTCTTTTCGAAAAAGAGTTTATGCCGCTTATTGATAGTTTATATAATTTTGCCTACAGGCTTACTCTGGATGAAGACGACGCCAATGATCTGGTTCAGGAAACCTATCTTAAGGCATATCGTTTCTTTGATTCTTACGAACAGGGAACTAATGCAAAGGCCTGGTTGTTCAGAATCCTGAAGAATAGTTTTATCAACGAGTTCAGAAAGAAAAGTAAAGAGCCCTCAAAGATAGATTATAATGAGGTAGAAACTTTTTATAATTCGGAAGATGTTGATGAAAATATTACCGCAGATTTGAGAGTGGAAAGCATCTCGGATATGATCGGAGATGAAGTTGCAAATGCTCTGAATACTCTTGCTGTTGACTTCAGAACTATAATTATCCTATGCGACCTAGAAGGTTTTACGTACGAAGAAATGTCTAAAATTCTGGATATTCCTATAGGAACAGTCCGGTCAAGATTACATCGCGCAAGAAATCTGCTGAAGGAAAAGTTGAAAAATTATGCCACAACCATGGGATATAATAGATAATAATGTAGTAATTTGAATTATTATAGATTTCTTTAAATTAATCAGAATAATGCATGAGTTCTTTTCCGAAGAACAAACACAGCACAAAGTGTGTGGAAGAAGGTAAGTGTTTGGAAAGTTTGCAGCTAATTTTGGATGGAGAAGCGTCCACAGAAGAGGAGGAAGCATTTATGGATCATCTGAATGTTTGTATGCCGTGTTATAATCATTATAAACTGGACAGAGCAGTGAAAGAGTTGTTGCAAACCAGAATTGCAAAGGTGAAAATGCCTGATCATCTGGTGGATAATATTAAAAAGCAACTTGCATATATTAAAGAAAGTACTTCAAATTCATGAGTGGTGGCAAATTAATCATTTTTTCGGCCCCTTCGGGGTCAGGTAAAACAACAATCGTAAAACATTTGCTTGCAAAAATGCCCGATCTGGGCTTTTCTATTTCTGCGTGTACCAGAGATAAAAGAGGGAGAATGGAAGAGCATGGTAAAGATTATTATTTCCTTACTCCCGAGGATTTTAAGACCAGAATTGTTAATGACGAATTTGTTGAGTGGCAGGAAGTATATCCCGGAGCTTTTTATGGTACATTGAAGTCGGAAATTGAACGGATATGGTCTACAGGAAAAAATGTGATTTTTGATGTAGACGTAAAAGGCGGACTGAATCTTAAAAAATACTATAAAGAACGGGCACTAGCTATTTATGTTAAGCCACCCTCTCTGGAAGTGCTTGAACAAAGACTCAGAGCGCGTAATACAGAGACAGAAGAAAGTATCTCGGCAAGGCTATTCAAAGTGAAATTTGAAATGAGCTTTGAAGATAAGTTCGACAGGGTCCTGATAAATAATGATCTGCACAAGGCATTTGAGGATGCGGAGAAGCTGATCAACGATTTTGTCGCTGAATAGTCTGAATATTTTTAGATGCAGAAAATCGGATTATTTTTTGGTTCTTTTAATCCTATCCATATAGGGCATCTTATTATTGCCAACACTATGCTTGAGAATACAGACCTGCATGAAGTATGGTTTGTAGTCAGCCCTCATAACCCGCTTAAGAAGAAGTCAACGCTCCTGCATGAGTTTGACCGGATGTATATGGTGGAAAGAGCAATCTCTGACAATTACAGGATGCGTGGTATTGATATTGAATTTCACATGCCTAGGCCCAGCTATACGATTGATACATTGATGTATATGGTAGAACGCTGGCCTGATAAGCATTTTGTACTAATCATCGGGGAAGATAATCTGCCTCATTTTCATAAGTGGAAAAATTACGAGCAGATACTCGCCAATTTTGAACTATATGTATATCCCAGACCTGGCATCACAGATGACGCACAAATAAAAAACCATCCGAGCATTCGGATGGTTGATGCGCCTTTATTGGATATATCGGCTACGTTTATCAGAAATCTGATACGTAATGAAAAATCAGCTAAATATCTGCTCCCGCCTGAAGTTGAGGATTACATCAGAACCCGGGGATTCTATAGGGATTAGATGGTCAGAATATCTGTTTCTTTTGCAGCCAGTATCTGATCTATTTTGGTAATATGAGAATCTGTTAATTGCTGAACAGTCTCTTCTGCTTTTTTGATTGCATCTTCCGGAGCTCCATCCTTAAGCAGCTTCTTAAGATCCTCATTTGTCGTTTTTCTGATTGAGCGAATACGTACTTTGCCATTTTCAGCTTCAGATTTTGCCTGCTTTACCAGCGATTTTCTTCTTTCTTCAGTCAGAGGGGGAATATTTATCCGGATCAGGTCCCCATCATTAGTCGGATTGATGCCTAGATCACTATCTCTGATAGCTTTTTCAATTTCGGCGATCATTTTCTTTTCCCATGGTTTTACGGCAATTGTTCGGGCATCAGGGGTATTAACTGCAGCAACCTGAGCAATTGGAGTTTTGGTTCCGTAATAGTCAACCATTATTCCATCCAGCATATTGGGCATAGCCTTTCCGGCGCGTATTTTTTGCAGTTCGATTTCAGTGTGTTTTACTGATTTCTGCATAGATTCTTTTGCCTCGTCCAGATAAAATTGTATCTCTTCCATTTGTATAAAAATTATTTGTTCTTATGAAGTCACTAGAGTGCCGATTTCTTCACCTTTTACAATCTTCAGGAGATTGCCTGGCTTGTTCATATCAAATACTATAATAGGTAAGCCATTTTCTTTGCATAAGGTAAAGGCGGTCATATCCATAACCTGTAAGCCTTTCTGATACACATCCTTAAAGGAAATGTTGGAAAACTTAACCGCATTAGGATCCTTTTCAGGATCTGATGAGTAGATACCGTCTACCCGTGTGCCTTTTAAAACCGCATCCGCTTCAATTTCGATAGCTCTGAGACTTGCAGCGGAGTCCGTGGTAAAGTATGGATTTCCGGTACCGGCTCCAAAAATAACGATTCTTCCCTTTTCGAGGTGACGTATTGCCCGTCTCCGGATAAACGGTTCACAAACCTGCTCTATTTTAATTCCGGACATCAGACGTGTATATAATCCATTGCTTTCAAGAGAACTTTGCAATGCCATGCTGTTGATAACAGTAGCAAGCATTCCCATGTAGTCTCCCTGTACCCGGTCGATTCCTGTTGCAGCTGCCTGAATACCTCTGAAAATATTCCCGCCACCAATAACAATGGCAAGCTGTACGCCTAATTCAGTTACAGTTTTAATTTCAGAACTATACTGTTGTAGTCGTTCAGGATCGATCCCATACTGTTTGTTGCCCATAAGTGCTTCTCCACTTAGTTTGAGCAATATCCGTTTATATTTCATTAAATAGAGCTTTTCAAATTCAACAAATATATGAATGCTATGTAATCTATAAAAAGAAAATCTGCATTTAAATTGAGCTGATAATGTATTAAAGTTAAAACATTTTTCTTCATGGCTTGTTTTAACTATCCATAGTATATACAACCTGCTGAAAGCTTGTATGTTTGTATAGGGTGCTTTGAAAGGCTATGCTGTCCGGTGAGTGGTGAATTACATTTTCATTACTTAAATCCATTTAGTATCTTACCGGTCAGTAGATCATTTACATTTTAATTTCATGCACTTCTTTAATACATACAAAGAAATTTGTTTTCTGCTTTTTATTGCCGGACTTTTAAGTGGCTGCAAGTCCCCCAATCAATTGTCGCATGCACCTGTTGAAAGTAAAAGAATTGTTCAAAGTCAAACTCCCAGGTATCCGTATAACCCTTCCAGAACCCGTAAGACTGATTTAATTCATACGAAACTTGACCTTGCTTTTGATTGGGAAAAGCAATGGGTATTGGGGACAGCTACTTTACAGTTGAAGCCCTATTTTTTCAGCCAGTCCCAGATTGAACTGGATGCAAAAGGTTTTGAGATAATCCGTGTTGAGCTTGAACATACAGCGGGTAATCAGAAGCTGGATTATGAGTATGATAACAATGTGCTTATAATTGATCTTGACCGGAAATATTCCAGAGAAGATACATTGGTTCTGGAAATCGAATATATTGCCAAACCTAATGAATTGCCGGTCGGTGGTAGTGAGGCGATCCAGCAGGATAAAGGTTTATATTTCATTAATCCGACAGGTGAAGATCCTATGAAGCCTAGGCAGATCTGGACTCAGGGAGAAACCGAATCCAATTCGAAGTGGTTTCCGACAATTGATAGTCCCAATGAAAAATCTACCCAGGAGCTATTCATTACTGTCGACACAAACCTGACTGTACTTTCGAATGGAGAAATGATATATAGTCTTGATAACGGAGACGGCACTAAAACAGAGTACTGGAAAATGGATCTGCCGCATGCTCCTTATCTGTTTATGCTGGCAGTTGGGGACTTTGCTGTTATAAAGGACTCCTGGAATGGAAGGGAAGTCAGCTATTATGTGGAGCCTGCATATGCTCCGTATGCCAGAACTGTTTTTGGAAATACTCCGGAAATGCTTTCATTTTTTAGCGAAAAACTTGGCTATCCATATCCCTGGAACAAATATTCACAAATTGTTGTCAGAGACTTTGTAAGTGGAGCCATGGAGAATACAACGGCTTCAGTTTTTATGGAAGGGCTCCAGATTGATGATCGGGAGGCTTTGGACGTTAATTGGGATTTTATAATTGCACATGAGCTTTTTCATCATTGGTTCGGAGATTTGGTGACTTGTGAGTCTTGGGCCAATCTGCCGCTTAATGAGGCTTTCGCAAATTATTCAGAATATTTGTGGTCGGAATATAAATATGGGAAAGACGAAGCCGATTATCATGGAGATCAGGAATTGGCAGAATATCTTGCAGAAGCGCAGATGAAGAAAGAACCCCTGATTCGCTTCCATTATAAGGATAAAGAGGATATGTTCGATCGTCACTCCTATAATAAGGGCGGCAGGATGCTCCACTATCTCAGGAATATACTGGGAGATGATGCTTTTTTCTCGGCTCTAAACCGGTATCTTGTTAAAAATCAGTTTAAGGCTGTGGAGATTCATGATCTTCGTCTGGCTTTTGAAGAAGTTACAGGCTGGGATATGAATTGGTTTTTTAATCAATATTTCCTTTCCCCGGGGCATCCTGAGCTTCAGGTCACACACACATATGAAAATGATAATGTCCGGATCCATATAAAGCAGGTACAGGATACGTTAGTTGCGCCGGTTTATAAAATTCCTTTGCAGGTGGCATACTGGGTCGACAATGAACAATATACAAGTGATATAATAGTCTGGAACGCAGATACGACTATTCTTATTAAAGCAGATAAGAAACCGGATCTTGTCCTGGTTGATCCGGAATATGTTTTACCGGGGACAATAAGCCAGGAAATGACTATTGAAGAGCTGGTATATCAATATGAACATTCCGGCAGATACCTGAGTCGGAAGTATGCTTTTGATAATACAATTAATAAGTTGATCTCAGAGGGAACAGTCAATCTGATTGAGCATCCGGTTACTCGTAAAATGCTGAAACAGGGATTAACAGACAGTTTCTGGGATATACGAAAGTTCTCTCTTCAGATGCTCCTGAATCTGCCGGAGTCGTCCTTACAATACTTTATCAAAGACGTTGAAAACATAGCCAGACAGGATAATAAACCAGAGGTTCGCGCTACCGCTATAATGGTACTGGCCAATACGAATTCAAAAGAATATCAGGAGCTTTTTTCGGAAGGGTTAAAAGCTAAGCCATATTCGGTAGTAGCATCATCATTAAGTGCCTTGTTAAAGGGAGAAGAGGCGAATATGGTAAATCCTGAGGAATTTGAAGCTATTAATAACCTCGATATTGCATTGACTGTGGCGGGATATTATATTCAGTCAGGCAGAACGGATAAATTTTCCTGGTTTAAAGATAAGCTTGCCGCGTTTAGAAGTAAGCCGAGATCATTATACAATTTTATGTTTCTCTTCGGAGAGTATGTTACCAGGATAGAGGATTTAAAACAAATTGAAGAGGCAAAACAGATTTTACGTTCTGTATCTGAAAAAACGAAATATGATGTAATCAGAGATTTGTCAGACAGTTATCATATGAAGCTGGAAGAAGTCAGTAAACGTTAGAGAAAATTCTTTACAATAATTGAATATTTTTTGTTCAAAAATTTGATTAGAAAAAAAAAGCATCTATTTTTGCAATCCCTTTGAAAAGCACATGTGTGGTGTTAAATGTCAAACGACACTTAGCAGAGGGATAAAATTAGATCAGTTGGGGAGATACCAAAGCGGCCAACTGGAACAGACTGTAAATCTGTCGTCTTATGACTTCGAAGGTTCGAATCCTTCTCTCCCCACTCACTTAAAACTGTTGTCATCTTCCTTTTCGAAGATGACAATTTTATATAAAAACAAGCGGGAGTAGCTCAGTTGGTAGAGCGACAGCCTTCCAAGCTGTAGGTCGCGGGTTCGAACCTCGTCTCCCGCTCAATAATCATTAGAAAAGCCAGTGGCTTCTTAATTTCAAATTAGCCGATGTAGCTCAGGGGTAGAGTACTTCCTTGGTAAGGAAGGGGTCACGGGTTCAAATCCCGTCATTGGCTCTGAAAGTTTGCTCAATATTAATTTTTAAATTAAAACATAAAACAGAGGATTTTCAAATATGGCTAAAGAAACATTTGACCGTTCCAAACCTCACTTAAACATAGGTACTATAGGTCACGTTGACCACGGTAAAACTACTCTTACTGCTGCTATTACGGCTGTTCTTGCAGGAAAAGGACTTGCTGCTTCAAGAGACTTTTCTTCAATTGATAATGCACCGGAAGAAAAAGAAAGAGGTATTACTATCAATACTTCTCACGTAGAATACGCTACAGAAAGCAGACACTATGCGCACGTTGACTGTCCTGGTCACGCTGATTACGTTAAGAACATGGTTACTGGAGCTGCTCAAATGGATGGTGCAATACTTGTAGTTGCTGCAACTGATGGTCCAATGCCTCAAACTAGGGAGCACATTCTTCTTGCTCGTCAGGTAGGTGTTCCTGCGCTGGTTGTTTTCATGAATAAAGTTGACTTGGTTGACGATCCGGAGCTTCTTGAGCTTGTTGAAATGGAAATCAGAGAGCTTCTTAGCTTCTATGATTTCGATGGCGACAATATCAGTGTAATCAAAGGATCTGCTCTTGGCGGATTGAACGGAGATGATAAGTGGGTTAAGACTATCGAAGAGCTAATGGCTGCTGTTGATAATGATATTCCGATTCCTCCAAGGATGACGGATCTTCCTTTCCTTATGCCGGTTGAAGACGTGTTCTCAATTACAGGTAGAGGAACAGTTGCTACCGGAAGAATTGAAAGAGGAGTAATCAACTCTGGTGATCAGGTTGATATCCTTGGTATGGGAGCTGAAAACCTTAAGTCTACAGTTACAGGTGTTGAGATGTTTAGAAAAATTCTTGATAGAGGTGAAGCTGGTGACAACGTAGGACTTCTTCTTAGAGGTATTGAGAAATCTGATATTAAAAGAGGAATGGTTATCTGTAAGCCAGGATCTGTAACTCCTCACTCTGAATTCAAGGCAGAAGTTTATGTTCTGTCAAAAGAAGAAGGTGGAAGACACACTCCTTTCTTTAACAAATACAGACCTCAGTTCTACTTCAGAACTACTGATGTAACGGGAGAAATTATGCTTCCTGAAGGCGTAGAAATGGTTATGCCAGGTGATAACATCACTATTTCTGTAAATCTAATCAGCTCAATCGCAATGGAAAAAGGTCTTCGTTTTGCGATCAGAGAAGGTGGTAGAACAGTTGGTGCTGGTCAGGTAACTGAAATTATAAAGTAAACTGAATCTTGAAATAGAGTGCGTTTTTGAAAAAATCAGAAACGCACTTGTTTCTTTATTTTATTTATCTTACCTTTGCACTCCTTTTGGAGTAAAAAAACGGGTGTAGCTCAATTGGTAGAGTAGTGGTCTCCAAAACCATTGGCTGGGAGTTCGAGTCTCTCCACCCGTGCTAGAAAACGAAACTTCTTGTTATTATCAAGATGAAAAAGATAGTTCAATTTTTAAAAGACTCTGTGGACGAGCTAAAATACAAGGTCTCCTGGCCGGAATATAAAAAACTGCAAAGTGATTCTGTTCTGGTGCTTGTAGCATCTGTTATATTCGCCCTTGTTGTTTTTATAATTGATTTTGTATTTAAAAACGGCATGGAAGAAATTTATAAAGGTTTCTAACAGCCCAAAAATAATTATATAAAATGAGTGGCTTACAGTGGTATGTAGTCAGGGCGGTGAGCGGGCAAGAGAAGAAGGTAAAAAACTACCTTGAAAATGAAATTGCCAGACAGAAGCTTGAGGAGTTTATACCTCAGGTTCTCATTCCCTCTGAAAAGGTTTACGAAATGAGAAATGGAAAAAAGCGCGTTCGTGAAAGAAACTTTTTTCCTGGATATGTTCTTGTTTCGGCTGATCTTTCTCATGGCGAAGCTGCACATATTATTACTAGTATACCTGGAGTATTAGGTTTTCTTGGGGCGAATGAAGGGGGAACTTCTAAAAAGCCTATTCCTCTGCGTCAGTCAGAGGTAAACAGGATATTAGGAAAGGTAGATGATACTGAAGATACAGATGTGCGGTTGGAAACACCTTTTATTGTAGGAGAAACAATAAAAGTGATGGATGGCCCTTTCAATGGTTTTACTGGTACGGTTGAAGAAGTGTTTGAGGAGAAAAAGAAACTAAATGTAATGGTCAAAATCTTTGGGCGGAATACACCGCTTGAGCTTAATTACATGCAAGTTGAAAAAATTCAATAAATAAAAATGGCAAAGGAAATAGCTGGATATTTGAAGTTGCAGATCAAGGGTGGGGCAGCAAACCCATCACCTCCGGTAGGACCTGCATTAGGTAGTAAGGGCCTTAACATCATGGAGTTCTGTAAGCAGTTTAATGCCAGAACCCAAGATAAACCTGGTGTGATATTGCCGGTTTTACTTACTATTTATAAAGATAAATCTTTCGATTTTGTTATAAAGACTCCTCCTGCTCCAATATTGTTAATGGAGGCAGCAAAAGCAAAGAAAGGTTCTGCTGAGCCGAATAGAAATAAGATCGGTTCTGTAACTTGGGAACAGGTTCAGCAAATTGCTGAGACAAAGATGCCGGATCTGAATGCATTCAAATTGGAAGCTGCAATGAAGATGGTTGCAGGCACGGCAAGAAGTATGGGTATAAGCGTTTCAGGTACTGCGCCTTGGGACAACCAATAATAATAGCGGAAAAAAATGGGTAAGTTAACAAAAAACCAAAAAGCTGTTCTGGCTAAATTTGATCCTAAGAAAGAATTTTCTCTTGATGAAGCTGCTGAACTTGTGAAAGAAATTACTTTTACTAAGTTTGATGCCAGTGTGGACGTTGATATTCGTCTTGGTGTTGATCCAAGAAAAGCCGATCAAATGGTAAGAGGAGTTGTTGCACTTCCTCACGGAACAGGAAAAGATATGAAGGTTTTAGTTCTTTGTACTCCGGACAAAGAGCAGGAAGCTAAGGATGCTGGTGCTGAATATGTTGGATTAGATGATTACATTCAGAAGATTGAGCAGGGGTGGCTGGATATAGATGTGATTATTACCATGCCGACAGTAATGGCTAAAGTTGGTAAGCTTGGAAGAGTTTTAGGTCCTAGAAACCTTATGCCCAATCCTAAAGCTGGTACAGTAACTCTGGAAGTTGGTAAGGCTGTAAAGGAAGTAAAACAAGGTAAAATCGATTTTAAAGTTGATAAAACAGGTATTGTTCACACAAGTGTAGGTAAAGTTTCGTTCACTCCTGACAAGATCAGGGATAACGTGAATGAAGTTATTCAGACGGTGTTGAAACTGAAGCCTTCATCTGCAAAAGGAACATATGTTAAGAGTATTTCACTTAGCAGTACGATGAGCCCTGGGATATCAATTGACAAGAATTCTATAACTGGCCTGTAAAATGACACGTGAAGAAAAAGCTCAGATTATTGAGGAATTAACCCAAAAGTTTTCGGAATACAATTATTTCTATGTTACTGATGCATCTGGCTTGACAGTCGCTGATGTTAACAGACTTAGAAAAGTTTGTTTCGATAAAGGGGTTGAATACAAAGTATTGAAAAATACTCTTATAAAGAAGGCTCTTGAAAATTTAGAAATTGATTATTCAGAGTTCACTGATAAGGCATTGAAAGGGTTTTCCGGAGTATTGTTTAGCGATACTGGAAATTTACCCGCGAAGATTTTACTTGATTATCGTAAAGGTAGTGGCGATAAACCTTTGTTAAAGGGAGCTTCCATTGACACTGCATTTTACTTTGGCGATACCAGCCTTGATAGTCTAAGTAAGCTTAAATCCAAAGAGGAAGTTATCGGGGATATTATCGGATTGCTTCAGTCTCCTGCGAAGAATGTTCTTTCTGCTTTACAGTCAGGTGGAAACAAACTTGCCGGAATTGTAAAAACTCTTTCGGAAAAATCAGAATAAAACAAATCATAATAAGTAAACAAGTCATAATTTTAAAATAGAAGATAAGATGGCAGATTTAAAAGCGTTCGCTGAACAGTTAGTTAATCTGACTGTTAAAGAAGTCAATGAGTTGGCTCAAATCCTTAAAGATGAATACGGCA
>JAEVZS010000006.1 GCA_023392125.1 Bacteroidota bacterium | reverse complement strand
GGTTAGAATTACTACTAGAATCAAAAATTATGGAGGTCGTAAAAATAAATCCCCTATTACAAGAAGCGGAAGAACTGGTGAAAATAACAAATACAATAAGGCACAAACGAAAGAAATTATGAATTTTTTCAATCCTCAACCCTCAATCCTCAACCCTCAATCCTCAATCCTCAACCCTCAATCCTGACATATGTATATAATTCTTGTTTACGACGTAGGAGAACGCCGTGTGGCTAAAATGCTGAAGCTGTGCCGCAGGTATCTCAACTGGATACAGAACTCTGTTTTTGAAGGAGAGATTACCGAAGTGAAGCTTAAAGAACTCAAGGCTGAGGCCTCGAAGGTTATGGACAAATCGGAAGATTCGATAATTATTTTTCAAAGCAGAGAAGAAAAGTGGCTCAAGAAGGAAGTGATTGGCAAAGAGAAGAATGAGCTGGATAACTTTTTGTAAAAGTCGTCGATCGACCGAAAATAAGGAAGCAGAGCAACGCTAATTGAATGGAAAACGCTTAACTGTTTGATTTATAGCAGTCGTCGATTCCCGGGTAAAATCATATGATTGTCGATCGACGACAAAAGCATAATAAAAAGCAAGGTTTTGTAGTTGAAATATCCCCGAATTTGCTGATATTTATATGTGCCAATGAAATGGCTCTTAATCGTACCATACTGGGATTGAAATTAGCCTTATCTGACCAATACATAATCTTATTGCCACTCTTAATCGTACCATACTGGGATTGAAATGCGGTATGGCAATTTGTGCCTATCTCCTGTTTTTTCTCTTAATCGTACCATACTGGGATTGAAATATGATATTGTTGCTAAACTGTCAGGATTTGCGGGCGCTCTTAATCGTACCATACTGGGATTGAAATCCTCAAAGCGGCGATGTGTTTGGCATCTACAATAGTCTCTTAATCGTACCATACTGGGATTGAAATGTTATTCTGTCCCAGAACCCTCTTAATCCGCTCATCTCTTAATCGTACCATACTGGGATTGAAATAGTTGCACAAGCAACAAAAATAGGGATAAAAGAAACTCTTAATCGTACCATACTGGGATTGAAATGCGATGATATTATCAGATTGGAATTTTCCGGCGGATCTCTTAATCGTACCATACTGGGATTGAAATGTTCTGAACGGAATAATTTTAGATAACTTATTATACTCTTAATCGTACCATACTGGGATTGAAATCACAATCATAACACAGATAAAAATTTCGAGCAGTTTCTCTTAATCGTACCATACTGGGATTGAAATAATTTAGTCACCTCACTTAAAATGTTCTTATAATGGCACTCTTAATCGTACCATACTGGGATTGAAATTTAATTGGGCGTTTTTGTTTACTACCCCCCTCCACCCTCTTAATCGTACCATACTGGGATTGAAATATCAATTTAAATCCCCATTTATCCAGCCGGACAACTCTTAATCGTACCATACTGGGATTGAAATGAGTTTTATTTCGCTAAACAAGGCACTTATTGGAACTCTTAATCGTACCATACTGGGATTGAAATTGATTTGATTGTATGAGTGCTCAAGGCATTCAAGCTCTTAATCGTACCATACTGGGATTGAAATGGAACTTTAATGCCTTTTTTTAGCGCATCTTTTATTCTCTTAATCGTACCATACTGGGATTGAAATAAATGATAATTATTAACGGTGACTAGTATATTATCCTCTTAATCGTACCATACTGGGATTGAAATAAGCTTCCTGCACTTCTCTTTATTGCCAACCTTGTACTCTTAATCGTACCATACTGGGATTGAAATCCATTTTTCAGACACAGATTCTGTATCCGATCGGGCCTCTTAATCGTACCATACTGGGATTGAAATTATGGCGACATGATAACAGGAACATCTGTATCGAAAACTCTTAATCGTACCATACTGGGATTGAAATGTTTAATTCAGCGTTTAAGCGCTGAACCTGCTTGTGCTCTTAATCGTACCATACTGGGATTGAAATTCATCAAAGTTGTGGAAAAAGAGTTTCCTGAAGAACTCTTAATCGTACCATACTGGGATTGAAATAAAGCTTGTGCAAACTTGGTTGACAGATCATCCCTCTCTTAATCGTACCATACTGGGATTGAAATATCCTTATTTTCTTCTGTTTCGTTTACATCAAGGCCTCTTAATCGTACCATACTGGGATTGAAATCTATCACTCTATATGAATAACCTAACTTATTCAACTCTTAATCGTACCATACTGGGATTGAAATGTGAAACAGGTGGCAACATTTGATTTTCTTCTTCTTCTCTTAATCGTACCATACTGGGATTGAAATAAAAGAAAGAAAGGAAGACCAAAGCTCCCTATTGAACTCTTAATCGTACCATACTGGGATTGAAATTAAAAAGAATGGGGAAACATTCAAAAAGCCCCATTTCTCTTAATCGTACCATACTGGGATTGAAATAATTCTTTTGAAAAACAATTGTTGCTTTCATTCTTCCTCTTAATCGTACCATACTGGGATTGAAATTTGATGATTGCTTGAGGTTAAAAAAGATCAATATAACTCTTAATCGTACCATACTGGGATTGAAATTGGCGTCAATAACTCTTTTTTTTGCTTGTTCAGTTTCTCTTAATCGTACCATACTGGGATTGAAATTGATTTCAACAACCTTGTTGCTTCGGGAAACATTCTCTTAATCGTACCATACTGGGATTGAAATTCCTATCTGAGACGACAAATCGTCTTTACTAGACGCTCTTAATCGTACCATACTGGGATTGAAATAATTTGGTATAATCTATTTCCTTTTTCCTGCTGTCCCTCTTAATCGTACCATACTGGGATTGAAATGAGAGAAGGCAGAGGTAGCCTCGGTAGCAGCAAGCAGCTCTTAATCGTACCATACTGGGATTGAAATGGAGAAAGCAAGGGGTTCTCACGTGTCCTATTCATCTCTTAATCGTACCATACTGGGATTGAAATAAGAGCGTGTTTTGTTCGAGGGGCTTCATGTTGTAACTCTTAATCGTACCATACTGGGATTGAAATACACCAGCAGCGAACTTCAGATCAATCGCATCTTGCTCTTAATCGTACCATACTGGGATTGAAATAATTGCAAAAAGCTGTGGAAGGTAACATAGCTGGTCCTCTTAATCGTACCATACTGGGATTGAAATTCTGAGTACTTGTGTTATTACTGTAATTGCTTTCCTCTTAATCGTACCATACTGGGATTGAAATAAAGGTCGGATTTCTGCCCGTTTTAGTAGGTTACTTTCTCTTAATCGTACCATACTGGGATTGAAATGAAATTCAGAATTCTAATGAAAGAAATGGGTTGGAGCTCTTAATCGTACCATACTGGGATTGAAATTATCGTGGAAGCGCCCCCCTCCGATGTCGCGGCCCTCTTAATCGTACCATACTGGGATTGAAATAACTTTTCATAATCTGTTGTTTTTAACCCCTTCGGGCCTCTTAATCGTACCATACTGGGATTGAAATTAGTTATTGTTGATTTTCACCGGCGTTGCTTAGTGTACTCTTAATCGTACCATACTGGGATTGAAATAACAATACAACACGTGTTTCGTTTATAAGTTGTGGCCTCTTAATCGTACCATACTGGGATTGAAATTTATGTACTTGTCTGGGAATTTCCTGAAAATGCCTCTCTTAATCGTACCATACTGGGATTGAAATTTCGGAAACGCTGTAGTTCCTCAGGTAGTATTACCTCTTAATCGTACCATACTGGGATTGAAATACAGCCACAGCGCAGTTGTTTATATTGTCCCGGTACTCTCTTAATCGTACCATACTGGGATTGAAATGTATGAATATTCCCCCAATTATGCTGATTTTGGGCACTCTTAATCGTACCATACTGGGATTGAAATCTTGCTTCGGATAGATGTTTTATTGCAAGCCCAACCCTCTTAATCGTACCATACTGGGATTGAAATACGATACCACGTATGCCGGCGAGGTTTTAGAGGGACTCTTAATCGTACCATACTGGGATTGAAATAGCTAAAACAAGGTTTTTCAAACGTGATTCTACAAAACTCTTAATCGTACCATACTGGGATTGAAATTTCGAAGAACAACAGGGACGAAAAACGTATTCCTACTCTTAATCGTACCATACTGGGATTGAAATTAGCAACAATTTTAATAATAAGAAAATGAGCGGACTCTCTTAATCGTACCATACTGGGATTGAAATGGAGTTCAGAATCTGGTTATGAAGGCCACGCTGGATGTTCTTAATCGTACCATGCTGGAATTTACTCCGGGGGCTTCATTCGGCTGATCCTGGGTATGGTAATTTGAAGTTCGTTTTTGTGTGCGTGGGCACTTAATTCTTCTTTTGTCAGCTGGTCTGGAATCGCAAGGTGGTATGCCGCACACTGCGATTGTTGCATACCTCCCGATGGGATCGGATAAAGCGTGGATATTAGATTGCCCGAAAAGCGTCTGTGTGCCGGAGCCAGGAATATTCCTGGCGGCAACAAGGCTGTATTTTTAGCGGTTGGATGAAAAATAAATCAGAATTTCCGTTTTCAGGACTTTCTGGAACGTTTTGACGGTGTTTCACTGGTAAAACCTTCGGCGAAAAACTCTTCAAGTGTCATGTTATGAAAGTTCAGAATCTTGATCAATGTCATAAAATTCATATTGCTTCCGTTTTCGTAGTTCCAGTAAAGACTTCTGCTCATATCGATATCATAAGCAAATTTTTCATGGCTGGTATATCCGGCCTTAAACCTCAGGCTTTTTATTCTTGCTCCCAGCTGAGCGAGTATTTGTTCTTCGGTATACATGTTTGTAAATAAAAACAAAGTTGCCCTTATTGAAAACCCTATATTTAGAGTGTATTATATTGATGTTTTGTTAAAAAGGTTTTCAGTTGCTTTGTCGAAGGGCAATATTCTAATCTCTAATACGTAATGGAAACAGCCTAAAAGTAGAATCCGGATATTGAAAATGCCTTTGTGGTCATTTTGTCGTGAGGTGCAGGGCCAATTGTCTAGTTTAATCCTCTGAAAAACTCTTCCGGACTTATGCCAAGATATGTGCATATACGCTGGAAGGTAGAAATTGTCATGTTGATCTTGCCGGATATCAGTCGATGGGGATTGATGGAAGTGTCATTGTAGAAAACTTCGTGAGTAATACATTTTTCTGTCATCAGATCCTGCATTCTCCGCCCGATTTTTTCCAGGAGTATAGAGTCTCTGTAGCGCTTTCCCGGTTGTTTGTTTGGCTTTTCTTGCTCCATGACAAGCGCAAGGTCAAATAAATTCGTTTATTTTTTAAAGTCATATATGTATTTGCCGAAGATTTGACGTATTATTGTAAATGATTACTTTTTTAAGTATATTTATGAACGTATATTTTGAGTAACTTTTTTGTCAATATTTAACAAGATATAGTATATTTTCCTGTTATTTATCAGCAATTAAGTTGAATAGTTTCTGTTTTATTCTTAAAATATATATTGATTTTTAACAAGAATTTTTACACTTTTTGAGATATACCTGTTATAGACTTACATGAATGCTGATTGTTTTTCTGTGTATACGGGTATATGCAAAAGAATATATTAACAGGCTAAATCTAACAGAACCGTGAAAAGATATAACCGAATACTAATCGTAGATGATAATGAAGTTGATATCTGGGTAGCTTCCAAGATTATAGAGTATACTATTCCATATAATGAGCTCGTTGTTGCACGTTCCGGCCCGGAGGCGCTGCGTTATTTTGCTGAATCTGCCAATATACCGGACTTGGTTTTTGTGGATTTGTACATGCCCCTGATGAATGGTTTTCACCTGATTAAAACGATGATAGAAAGTCACCCGGAGTTTTCAGCACAGCGGACCCGTATCATTCCTTTGTCTGTATCGGAAAATATTCGGGATGTTGACGCTGTAAAGCGTCTTGGTATTACAGATTTTATTCTTAAGCCACTGGATCAGCACAAACTGCGTTTTTTGTTGTCCGGTAGTACATATCCGGACAGATCGCCATGCGGTCAGGCCTGATGAATCCTGTCAGATTCTCTTTTCTTCTTTTTTTTCAAGCAGCTGCTTATAAAGGGTGCGAGACAGGCTGTTTAGCGAATCACTAAACTTGTTTACAGGGATCTGATCCAGATTTTCCATAAACATGTCAAACTGATTAAGCATCTCTTCGCGGTTTTCTTCTTTAAATCCCATCATACTTATGATGAGTCCGCCGAGATCAGTGTAAAAATCTTCGGTAACGGCACCGGCATGTCTCAAACCCCTGATGAGCTTAAAGTTTTTCATTTCGGCTTTGATCAGCCTAAGGATAAGCTGTTCCTGTTCCATGTCATTTCCCGGAGTCATGTTTGAAAATTGTTAAACTGGGCAGATTTGAAATATTGCATGCAAATTAATGACTTATGTTGATTCGACAAATATATAATTTTGAATGGTAACAGCTTGGCTCGTTTTGATTGCTGCTAACTTACGTAAAAAGTAGCGAAAACTGTGAGCTCCGGTTCCTGAACATCCGGAGAACACGGAAACTTATAGCAGCACTTCAAGCTGGCGATACTGTCCGATCGGTTTGAGAGAGGCAATGGTGGTAATGTTGTTTTCGGCAAGACTGAAGCTTTGGAGGTACCATGTTCTGTTACGAACTCTTGCATAACGGTTGTCAATACAAGCATCCCCCACCGGCATCAGCAAGCCTGTGCCTTCTCCTTTC
This sequence comes from Bacteroidota bacterium, assembly GCA_023392125.1. Taxonomy (GTDB): domain Bacteria; phylum Bacteroidota; class Bacteroidia; order Cytophagales; family Cytophagaceae; genus SpSt-227. The sequence goes on along the minus strand of JAEVZS010000006.1, from coordinate 56,195 downwards.
AGAGTGGCTTCCAGACTGGTCCAGTAATAGAGAAATGCCCTGCTTCTGTCTGGCTGTCTCATGATTTCCTTATATATGATTTTGGGAATCAGTCTTTCATAATCACTAACCTGTATCGTGTTGGTTTCTTCGGTATCAACACCGACTTCAGCCTCATCCGAAATAGCGCAGGTGACAGTGCTGCGCGAATGAGCAATGCTGAATCGAATATTGCACCCGGGGAAGAATGGTTTACCATAAGAGCTGTATTGAATATCGGCCAGCTTTAGATTACAGCACAATCTGTGTATGCCCTGGATAAGTAAAAGCCGGCCGGTTATCCGGGCCTGGCGGTCTTCCGGGTAACGATAATGGCCGATTTTCCGGGCAAAGCAGTCTGGCATGAGACGCAGATAATGATTCAGGGTGTCTGAATCCCAGCTATTTTCCATTCTATTATACAACAGATATACCATACACTGCGTTGGTCCATATACTTCCTCAATATAGTAACCTGTTTAGGGGATAAAGTTCTTTAAATTTGCTTCAACGTGTTTGTAAATAGATGTTTATATTGGTAGTATATCGCCGGAGAGAGTCTGAAAACAGACAGGATAGTAGTCGGGAGAAGGAAGTGCATAAAAAGGAAGAGGCCGGATCTGATCCGGCCTCTTTCCATACTTTGGTGAATTAGTAACAGGTATTATTTTTTGTGCAATGCGTCAAATTTATTCTTACCCTGTTCCAGAAAACGCAGGTACTCATTAACGCTTTTGGTATACGCTACAGGTTTATTCAGAACTTTGCCGGTATGTGGATCAATCAGGGCATAATAAGGTTGTGAGTTGACTTCAAACAAAGTCTGCTCAAGGTCAAAATTTTTCTCACCTACCGTTTCTATGGTGAATCCTGTTTCTTTTGAAAGGTAGATTTCGTTTTCCGGGAGTCTGGTAAAGTCATCGACATAAAGCGAAGCTATAACGAAGTCATTTCTCAGATAGCGTAAAACTTGTGGATCAGACCATATATTGGCCTCTACTTCCCGGCAGTTGACACAGCCATGACCTGTAAAATCAACAAAGAGAGGCATGTTTTTTTCTCTGGCGCATGCCAGCGCCTGGTCATAGTCAAAATACCCCTTGAGACCATGAGGAAGTCTGAACTTGTTTTGGTATCTGGGTTCATCGCAGAGCGTAGATTCGGATTCGGAGCTGTATTCGCGAATAATGCCCGGCAGGTCAAAATTGTGCGTATGCATGGGGGGCAAATAGCCGGACAATGCTTTGAGCGGAGCCCCGAAAAGACCTGGCAGAAGGTAGATGGCAAAAATAAACGGTATAAGTGCAACAATCAGCCTCGGAACACTGACTGCATCTACCGGAGAATCATGCGGCAGCCTGAATTTGCCAAGCAGATAGTAGCTTAAAAGCAGGGAAAGAGCTATCCAGCAGGCGATATACACATCTCTGTCCAGAATGTTGAGATGATAGACCTGATCGATCATGCTGAGGAACTTCAGGGCAAGTCCCAGCTCTATAAATCCAAGAGTAACCTTGACCACATTGAGCCAGCCTCCGGATTTGGGAAGCTTTGCCAGCAGCTGAGGAAACATGGCAAAGATGGTAAACGGAATGGCAAAGGCGGTAGCATAGGCTACCATGCCCAGCAGTGGCCGGATAGCTTCTCCCTGAAAAGCCTGAACCAGAAGGCTGCCTACTATCGGGCCTGTACAGGAGAAGGAAACCAGCACCAGTGTAAAAGCCATAAAGAATACACCGTAATAGCCTCCTTTTTCGGATTGTGCGTCAACCCGGTTGACAAAAGAATTTGGCAGCGTTATTTCAAACAGTCCGAGGAATGAAAGGCCAAAGGTGATAAATATGACAAAAAAGATCAGGTTTGGCACCCAGTGCACACTCATGAAGGTGGCAAAGGATGGTCCCATGGTGGCTGATATCGCCACTCCGATAAGGCTGTATATGAAGATTATGGAAAATCCGTAAAACAATGCTTTGCGGATAGCCTGCCCCCGGTTGGGGCTATTGGAAGTAAAAAAGGTTACCGTAAGCGGAATCATGGGAAACACACAGGGCGTATGGAGCGCAATGAGACCTGCCCCGAAGGCGATGAGAAGGAAGCCGAGCAGCGAGCCTTCTTCCTGCATGGAGTTGGCTGTATCCGCTTCTTCGTTTGAAGCAGCGGCGGTCCTTTCATCGGTTGCTTTTGCCGGAGTAGCGGCTACATGATTACGGAGACTGTCAACTCTGAGCTCAAGCTCACTGATGATAAGATTGTTCAGACTGTCCCTGCGCAGCATATTCTGAATGTTTTCGGCTGTACGCCTCAGTTCTTCACGGGTAGGCTGCTGCGCAAGTCCGCTGAGGACAGAGCAAAGTAGTAAAAAGACGGTAATAAGTTTTCTCATATTAATTAGCTCCGTACTTCCTCACAAAATCGTTCAACTCTTTTGTTACAAGGTCTTCGCCCTGCGGAGATATTTTTAGTAGTTCCTGTTTCTGTGCTTTTAGCTGCTCCAGTCCGGTGGAGGCGTATTGTGCCGGAGCTTTGTCCGGTATGGTTTCCGGAGCGGGGCTCATTCCGGTGGTGTTCTTTCCGTTCGGGGATTTGGGTTGCGTGCTTTTCCCTTTGTCAGGAGACGGAGCATTTTGTTCCTGTGTGTTTTTTTCTGAAGCAGCACTTACTTTGATCTGGTTAAAGGAAAACTGCTGAATCACGGGGACGCATTTGCCGGATTCGTCATTGCAGGCCTGACCGTACAGTTTTGCCTGTATTACGGGATTTTCTTTCAGAATTTTGACTGTTTGCCTGAATTCGGCTTTGCCCAGGAAATAGGTATAGGTACCCATCCAGATCAGATTGTCTTCCTTTGACTTTGCCCCAATGGGCTTTATGTCCCCGGAGAGCTGATAGCTGTCGTTTTCGGTAAAGGTAAAACTTGCTACCACGGGACCCAGATCGGGATCAAAATCGGAGGAATATAAATACCAGCCGTCAATAATTTTGGCTTTAAAAATCAGGTCTATGGTTTCTCCGACTTTAACATCGCTTTTGGAAACGGAAGTTTCCCAGGTGGTCGGAACCTCTTTCTGTGCCCATGCCGTCTGCAAAACGGCTGACAGAAAAAGAATGCTGAGGATCTTGAATTTCATTTGGTACTACCGGTTTGTCGTTGGTTTTATACAAATACAATGCCGATTCAGTCGGCTGAGAAATGTTTGTAAAATCGGGTAATGGTTTCGATACCTTTCAGGTAATTGAAGACTCTGTAGCTTTCATTGGGTGAATGGATGGCATCTTCGTCCAGGCCGAAGCCCATGAGGACGCTTTTCAGGCCAAGCTCTCGCTCAAAAAGACTGACGATCGGTATGCTGCCGCCCTCTCTCATCGGAACAGGGGTTTTACCCCAGACGTCTTCAAATGCCCTGCTTGCTGCCATATATGCCCTGGAATCGGTTGGGGTAACCGCGGGCTCTCCGCCATGATGTGGCATTACTTTTACTTCTGTCCCGGCAGGCGCGATTTTTTTAAAATGTTCTTCAAACAGGCGCGTTACTTCATCGGATGACTGATTGGGAACCAATCGCATGGATATTTTTGCATACGCTTTTGAAGGTAGCACCGTTTTGGCTCCTTCGCCTGTATATCCGCCCCAAATGCCGTTGACATCCAGGGTAGGACGTATGGATACATGTTCCAGCGGAGTATAGCCCTTTTCTCCTCTAAGGGCTTTTACACCAAGACTTTTCATATACTCCTCCTGTGAGAAAGGGACCTGATTCATCGCCTTACGCTCATCTTCGGATAATTCGGCTACTTTGTTATAAAATCCAGGTATGGTGATACGTTGATTTTCATCCTTGAGGGAGGCGATCATTTCACAAAGAGCATTGATCGGATTGGTGACTGCTCCGCCGTACATGCCCGAGTGCAGATCTCTTCTGGGACCGGTAACTTCTACTTCGATATAGCTCAGACCACGCAATCCGACAGTGATACTTGGGACTTCATTGGAAAAAAGACCAGTATCGGAAATCAGAATTACATCGGCTGTCAGCAGTTCTTTGCTGGCGGCAACGAAGCGGGGCAGATTGTCGGAGCCGATTTCCTCTTCTCCTTCGATCATAAATTTGACGTTGCAGGGCAGACTCTGTTGTGCCATCATTGTTTCAAACGCTTTGATGTGCATATACATCTGTCCTTTGTCATCGCTTGCTCCCCGGGCATAGATCTTTCCGTCCCGGATTTCCGGCTCAAAAGGAGGGCTTTCCCATAAATCGAGGGGATCAGGCGGCTGTACATCGTAATGACCATATACCAGTACGGTCGGCAATGCCGGATCAATGATTTTTTCTCCGTATACTATGGGATATCCCTTAGTGGGACACAGACGTACCTGATCAGCGCCGGCCTGGATCAGTTTGTCTCTTATAAATTCGGCTGCTCTCAGTACATCCTGCTGATAGGCTTTGTCTGCACTTACAGATGGTATCCGGAGCAGCTCAAATAATTCATTTATAAATCGTTGTTGGTTTTTTTCGATATAGTTTTTCATAAACGTTCAATTTATAAAAAAAGACCGGACCATGCGCTTCCGGCAAGCAGCTTTTCAATTTTAGGCTGCATACCTGCTTTGCCCTGCAATCCTCCTGTATGCAAAGCTATTATTGTTTTGCCTTTTTCAAAATATCCTTTGCTGATAAGGTCAAGAAGCCCGAAAAACATTTTGGAAGTATAAACAGGGTCCAGAGGTATGGCAAAGGAAGATTCAAAAGAAGCGATAAAGCTTGCAAGTTTTTTATCAATACGGGCATATCCGCCGAAATGATAATCATGACAAATATGCCAGCCCGGGAGATTTGTGCTATTGTTTTGAGAAAGAAGATTCCGGACTTCTTCTTCCAGATAGTTTTCTGCCCGAAGGGCTGCAAAGCCAAGTACCTGCGCAGCTGGCGGGGCTCCTGCGATAAGTCCTGCCATCGTGCCGCCGGTCCCGACCGGAGTGCAGATATAGTCAAAAGGGAAACTGATCTCGGCGACCAGCTCACTGACACCTTTGACGGCAAGCGGACCGGAGCCGCCTTCCGGGATCAGATAAAAATCTCCGTGCTCTTCTCTGAGCTGCCGGATTAGTTCCGGGCTATCTTTTTCGCGATATCTGCTGCGATCCATATAGTGGATCTGCATGCCTGCGTTCCGGGCAAAGGACAGTGTCGGATTGAGGGGAAGAGTTTCTTCGCCGCGGATAATGCCGACAGACCTGAAGCCATGCATTGCAGCAGCGGCGGCAGTGCTGTATATGTGATTGGAAAAGGCTCCGCCAAAGGTGAGCAGGGTGTCTTTGTTCAGGTTGCCGGCCTCCTGCAGGTTGTATTTCAGCTTACGCCACTTGTTGCCGGAGACAAAGGGGTGAATCAAATCATCCCGTTTGATGTATAGCTGTATACCAGCTGCACGTGTTTCAGGGGTGATGATGTGTTGAACAGGCGTTGGTGAACTGGTCTGCATCATCTGATCTTGCCCTGGCTTTTAGCGGATACTGTATTCATGACCGGATAATCTAACTATTTTATCGCAGATTCGATTGGAAAAATCTGTTTTTGTAATGATTGTTTTGTTTGGCATTATTACATTTCTGCAGAGACCATAGCGGTCAGCATGCAAACATTTGCAGGAAGATAGCGTCCAAACGTCAAAATGTATATACCTTTGTACGGATGATGACAGACGAAGAGCTATTTGACGGAACAGAAGATTCGGAGCTATACGAGCATCACCGGATTGTGGTGGATCCCGGCCAGACGTTGCTGAGGATTGATAAGTTTCTGATGGACCGCCTGCCCAATGCTACCCGCAATAAGGTACAGAATGCCATAAAGGCTGAAACAGTACAGGTCAATCAGGGCGGAATCAAAGCCAGCTACAAGGTACGTCCGGGAGATGTGATCACCGTTATGCTGCCGCAGCCGCCACGTGAGGATGTGGTAATTCCTGAAAATATACCATTGAATATTGTCTATGAGGATGATGACCTGCTTGTTGTCAATAAACCTGCAGGTATGGTGGTACATCCGGCTTATCAGAACTGGACCGGTACGCTGGTCAATGCGCTGGCCTGGCATTTTGAGCATCTGCCGACCGGGAGAAACGGAGAAGGGAGACCGGGGCTGGTACACCGTATAGATAAGGATACATCCGGGCTAATGGTGATTGCAAAAACGGAATATGCGATGACACATCTGGCCAGGCAGTTTTTTGACCATACTATCCAGCGCCGGTATCGGGCGCTGGTGTGGGGCGTGCCGGAAGCAGAGCAGGGGACCATAACAGGACATGTAGGACGCAGCCTCAAGGACAGAAGAGTGATGTCTGTGTTTCCGGATGGAGAGTTTGGTAAACATGCGGTGACCCACTATACATTGCTGAAAGATCTGCGCTATGTATCGTATATCGAGTGCAGGCTGGAAACAGGGCGTACTCACCAGATACGGGCCCATATGCGGCATATTGGTCATACGTTGTTTAATGATGCTACGTATGGTGGAGATAAAGTGCTGAAAGGAACAACTTTTTCCAAGTATCGGCAGTTTGTAGATAACTGCTTTAAGCAGATGCCGAGGCAGGCCCTGCATGCAAAGTCACTTGGCTTTGTACATCCTGTCACAAAGCAGGAGCTGTTTTTTGATTCGGAGCTTCCCGATGATTTTTCCGCAGTGCTGGATAAATGGGAACGCTATGTTACGGATGTGGAACAATAAGACGATATCCGGATTGACTTTTAGTATTTTAAAAACTGACTATAAACAATTTAATTATTTTTTCAAATGGCTACTATAACATTGAAAGGCAAAACCATACATTCAGTTGGCAATCTGCCGGAAGTTGGTTCGAAAGCAAAAGATTTTGACCTGGTCACTGCAAATATGAACCGGGTGACTCTTGAGGACTATAAGGGGAAAAAGCTTTTGCTTAATATCTTTCCAAGTGTAGACACGGGAACTTGTGCCATGTCTGTCAGAAAGTTTAATGAAATGGCCGCTAAAATGGAGAATACGGTTGTCTTGTGTGTGTCCAAGGATCTGCCGTTTGCGTTTAAGCGTTTTTGCGGAGCAGAGAATATACAAAATGTGCAGGTAGCTTCGGATTTCAGAAGTGGTGAGTTTGGCAAGGCTTATGGAGTAACACTGACTGATGACTCTCCCATGGAGGGCTTGCTGGCCAGGGCCATTGTTATTATCGATGAAGAAGGCAAAGTGATCTATACGGAGCTGGTACCGGAGATTGTTGATGAACCGGATTACGAAGAAGCGCTGGATGCGCTGAAAGAATAAAAATGCAACGGGATAGTTAAGGCAGATGTCAATCCAATGGTTTTTTTCTTCTGTTATGAATTAGGAAAACAGGAGCAGACACAGTGTTCTGCTCCCGTTTTTAGTCCCATGGCGGAAATTATTTTATGACAATCTTTAGAACAGACGCCTTGTTATCCGTTACGATATTTAAAAAGTAGATACCAGCTTCATAGTCTGCCACATTTATTGCTGTTCTTGAAACGAAAGAAATGTTTTCGGCTATTTTTCTTCCCTGTGCATCAATAATCGATACTGTTATCGGATCCGTACTTTCCGATGTGATGGTTAACAGGTCTTTTACCGGATTAGGATAAACATTCAGACCTCCGGTGGAGGCATGGTTAGTTCCTGATACCAGTATGTCTACAGAGGTGGTTACTTCTGCCGAATCGCAATCATTGTGAAGTGTAGCCGTTACAGTATAATTTCCCTCGGAGGTGTATGTGTGTGATATACTTGTAGCAGCGTTGCGTATAATGTGTCCGTCCCCGAAATCCCAGTCAACGAGACTTGCATTTGCCACATTAATTAAAGCGAAGTTTACATGTTCATTTGTTATCTGAGTGTTGATGCTTCCGGCTGTCGGTGCTTTCAGCATAGAAACCTGGATTGCGTCTATCCCTGTACATCCGTTCGGGGCGGTAACCTGAACAGCATAACTTCCGGGAGCGGTGACGACCAGCGTGTTTGTAATATTGTCTGAGCCACTCCATATATATGAGGCACCCGGGTTTTGTGCATCCAGTGTTAAGCTTTCCCCTTCACATATGATTGTATCGGCACCTAAATTCACATATGGATTTTCGTTGTTGATAACCAGTGTTTCAATGTTTCTGGTGCATGTTGTTCCTGGTTTCGTTAACCATATGTGGTAAGAGCCCGGAAGCAGGTCATCAAACACATTGGAGTTCTGCCAGACCGAAGGAGGGGCTGTATCCGTACTGATTCCAAATTTAAGTTCCGAATGAGTGATCTTCAGGTTGGAAACAGCCTGACGCATGGCATCGCCTCCGGTCTGCGCCCCAAAACAATGCTGCCAGCCGGAGACATCTTCATTAAGGTAGCTGACAGGAAGCTCCACCTTGTCGAAGACAACCGTGCCGTTTATGCTTAATGTAAGGGTTCCGTGCAGTATAGTTATTTTTACCGGAACATTTTCCAGGGTTTTCCACAAAGAAAGATTGGGTGAGAATGCCAGTGTTGTGGCATCCGAAGGAGCCGGAGCGGTTGTGTTGTTTTTTCCATAGATCAGATATATACCTGTGAGATTGGTACCGTTATTTGCCGCATCGAAACTGATTCTTAATTTACTTCCCGAACCATTGTGGGTATTATTGACATGGGCTACATCATCTCCAAACGAATAAGCGATTCCATCGGCCCCACCGGTGCCATAGTTGTTGATCATCTGATCTGCTGTAAGGTCAAACTCAACCGTCATGGAGTTAAGCAAACTCAGGCTGAACTGAGGGATAGTTAACACTGCCGATCCGGAAAGGGAAGTCGCAGAGGGAGTCAGCACCAACCGGTTGCCGGTATACAGAGCAGAGCCGCTCAAGGTGATTTCCGGGCTGGCGGTTGTTAAATCATTCTGATATATAATACTTTCTGTTGCTTGCCCGAAATAATCATATAACCGAATGGAACCACCCTGATTAATACAGTTATACGCCGTCAGGTCCGCTTTGGCACCAAAACCGACTATGATTTCCTTTTTGACAGAATCAGATACTATGGAAGGGCATGCGCTGGAGGTATACCGATAATAGAGTTTATATACAGAATCGGCAGCGGGTATGAATGTATAGGTGTCGTTGGTCGACCAGTCCTGGAGTACAACGCTGTTTTCATCTGAAAAGCGGTATTGCCATTGCCCGCCGTTGTTCAGAGGTGCAACGCTTTCCAGTTGAAGTGTGACAGGGTTACCGGGGGTACAGATTTCTAAAGGAAAGATATCAGCAGAAGGCGGGGCTTTGCTTATCAGTTGCAAACTGACAAAGGCGGTATCTCTGCATCCGGCTTCATTGGAGCCGATTACGGAGTAAACCGTATTGTCAGTGATAGTAGCGTTGACACTGCTGATATCAGTTTTATCCAGACCGGTGGCAGGGGACCACTCATAAGTGTCTGCTCCGCCGGCAATCAGATTGACAGTTTCACCGTCACAGACCACCAGTTGGGTAATATTGGTTGTCATGGCGGGAGATGCTACTACATCTAAGGAGGCTGCCTCAGAGATATATTGTCGCTGGGAAGCGATACAGGTTACACTGACCCTGTAAGAGCTGGTTGCGGCTGTCTGACTGACAACAGCCAGCTCAGGAATTGTGGTTGTGTCAATATTGATCCATGAAGAGCCGTCATATTTTTGCCAGATATATTCCAATCCGCTCAATAAGTCAGTCTGAGAATACCTGATGGTACTTGTTTCACCCTGACAAACTGTAGACGGAGTCATCGTAATAGCTGATTCTGCTGGTGCACCTGAACAGGATCCGACTGGCTCATGAACAAAGATGGTTTGGGGTACATAGCTATATCTTGCAGAAGCAGTTGGCGGAGAAGCCGGATCGGGATTGTTGGAGTCACTCCGATATAGCATGCTCCGGTTATCTGTGCTACCGGAATGCTGTCGGAAAGCCAGGCTGGAAAAGCCAGGTGTATTTTCATCGATTGCAAGTACCAGATTATCCTTGCCGTTGTATGGGAAAGGAGTTTGCAGAGTGATCTCAAACCAGCCTGCACCAGAAACTAAGCCGGAGATATCTCCATTATAAACTTGTACAAGCGCTGTCAGGGGAATCCAGCCGGTAGTGGAGGTAAAGCTATTGGCGGTGGTATGCCCCATGTAAATAACCCAGTCTTTGGATTGTGTCACTGACCCACTGGAATAATAAAACTGTATTTTTGTGATTTCAGAGTTTGCGCCTTGTACCAGCTCATTCATATCGGATTTGAAGTAAATCATTTGTGCATAGCTATATCCATAGTTCCCCAGAATGGGCAGGTTAGCTGTAGTCGACGTGCCCAGATCGAGTGATGACAGGTAAGTAGTCTGGCTGTACGCCTGGTTACAAAAGACGATATTGCCCAGGAGAAAGGTAAGAAATAATGTCTTGGTTAAAATGATTTTCAGGTTCATGGAGGTAAGAGCGGTTAGAATTGAATGAAACTATGGTTGCCCGATTGATAAAAGTAAGGGTTACGGTAGGCAATTCAAACTTATAATTGTTAAAAATGGAAATGCAAGAAAATTTTTAATGAGGATGCCATGTGTTTTGCCTATGGATAAATCGCTAAAGCATATGAGAAAAATAACCCGGGCATATATAAAAAAGCGAGACAACCGATTAGGATTGTCTCGCTTACATGAGAGGGGAATGCTGTATTTGTATTCCTCTTATATATTATGATCCAGGTACAGCATGTTGTTGTTTTACTGCTTGATAAACGAAGCCTGTTTTACTCCGTTTTGTCCTATGATACGTACCAGATACAGCCCGACAGGGTATGAAGCACCGAGCTTGACAGAGCTGCTGCCGCTCAGGGTTTCGATAATCTGTCCTTCTACATTGCTCACCATGATTGTGCTGTGTCCCATGTTTTCAGGAATCATCAGCATGGTCTCCGTCGTGAATGGATTTGGTGCAGCTATGACATCGGCTTGTCCGGAGCTTACATAGGTTAATTCATGCTGAGCAGCTCCCAGTCTGTATGCAGGAGGTGTAGCAGAGTTGGAGAAATATAGGGCATAATCTCCTGATTTTTCGACAAGAACAACATTGCTGCCGTCAAGGTTAACCCAATAGTCACCGGCAAGTCCTGTAAATCCGATGCCTGAAGTGATTGTGATTTCCGGAGTAGAAGTATGCAGGGCATAAGTGGCATAGTCAGTAATATTGGTATAGTATCTTGGATTGCCGTCGGTTGTTTCCAGTGTAAACTGATACAGGCCGCTGGCTCCGCCCCACCAGTTAAATACGCTGTTGAATACGTTGCTCAGATTGGGGCCGCCGCATCCAAGGGTGTGTACGTAGGAGAACTGACGGAAGCCGTTTGTGATCGCGCTGCCGGCAGGTACTCCGAAAAGAGTAAGCAGATTGGTTCTCGCAAGATTAACAGCGGCTTCTGCATCGATTAAGCCATATCCCATCTCATTGTTCCAGTTACCGTTGGGTCTTCCGGTAGTGGTTGAATAGGTATAGCTTCCTACTTTTTGTGCGGTCTGCTCGATGATATCAACCAGATCCTCTCTGGTAAGATCAGGATTAAGAGAATAAAGTAATGCGGCAACTCCTGATACGTGCGGAGCAGCAGCAGAAGTACCGTTGAAGGTATATGTATATCCGCTGTAAATGGTTGTAGTGGGTACCAGTACACCGGGAGCAGTTACGTCAAGCTGCGTGCCATAGCTGCCACCCCACCACGATTCACCGTCGCAGGAAGTGGGGCTTTTACGCTCACCGCACGGGCTTCCCGCTCCTACCACCAGAATGTCCGGGTTGAGGCCAGCAGGATTGGTAATTGCTCCGTCTGTATTTCCCGCTGAGAATACAACAGTAGAACCTTTACCGCCTCTGCCATATTCGATCGCATCAGCAATGGCGTCTTCGATAACGGTAGTCCACCATGCGTCATAATACCATGAGTTGCTGATAACATCAGCGCCGTTCTGCCATGCAAAGTTGATTGCGTCTGCAAAAGCCGCAGGAGTACTTCCGCCTGATCCGTATGCGATGCTCACGGACATTAGCTTAACATTGGGCGCGACACCCGCATTGGCAATACCGCTGTGAGCTGCTCCGATAATTCCGGCGCAAGGCGTACCATGTGAGCCTCTCAGAACACTTGGCGAAGTTCCGGTGTGTGCATCATAGCTCAGGGCGGTCATATTGGGAAGATCAGGATGATCAAGCTGAACACCATCGTCTACTACCGCCACTATGATAGCGGAATCTCCTTTTGTACAAGTCCAGGCTCCGCATGCCTTGATGTCTATGCCCGCGGTCCAGAAGCTGGCCCCTGTATTCAGAAGCCCCCACTGACTTGTGAAAAGGGGATCATAGGCACAGTTTGTTTTTATTTCAAAAAGAAACTCGGGCTCTGAGGCAGCGAAGAAGCCGGATTCATAAAACACGTTGGCCAGATCCAGGGCATTGCCTTTGGATTGGCTGGTTGCCCCAAGGGTATACCATAGCGGCATAAAGGTGTTATGCCCCTTGATAACCACACTGTGTTCTTTGGCGAGTTGCTCCAGCAGCTTTACGTCTCCCTTGTTTTTCAGCTTAACATAGAACTGGTCAGTAAGCGGAGCTTCTTCTCCGGCACTGTTTACATAAAACGGAGCTTCGTAAACGACAGCTGTCCCCGTCATCTTCCGGATTTCACGATCGGATTCCACGATAGCGATTTCACGGGACTCAGGCTTGAAGTTTTTGTATGGAACAAGGCTGCCAGGGGTGCTTGACTGGCTTGAGCTTTTGACCTGTACTCCGGGGGTGTTCAAAAGAGTTTTTTTGTCTGCTGCCTGCTGGTTATCGATGATCACCAGTTTTTTTTGCTCATTTGCAGATACGGGAATTTTTCTGCCCCGGTACCAGTAATAATCACTTTGCGCAAAAAGCGCCCCAAACGTCCATAAATAGACTGAAAGGAATAACAGTAGTTTTCTCATAAAATGTAAAAAAGTGTTAGGTTGTAATAAAAAATTAGTTGCCAGCTGGAAAAAACTAAATTTTGAATCTAAAATAGAAGATAAAGCCGAATGCAAAATTATCTTATGTATTTTTATATCTTTAATTTTTTGTTATGAAAATGATGCGGTTACGGACTGAGTCCGGATCGATTTTCTTCCGTATTGGAGTATTTTTAGTTTGGTTTTTCCTTTATTAATAACAGGTGAAGTCGGCGGGAGGAAAAGGCTGCTGGTCTGAGCAAAGTAAACTTATGCGGATGAATGAGGTCTTTAGTTCATAATCCTTATATTTGCGCTCAAAATTAAAATGGTCCGGGTTGAGATAAATCTCTGCCTGCGTGATTTTATATTTTTTTACAAAAAGTCTTACTGTTGAACAGGTTGGCGGATGGTAAATATCGGCCACCATTAAAAGTTAACAATTCAAATGGCAAAAAATTCCAGAATTATCTACACTATTACAGACGAGGCGCCTGCACTGGCAACCTTTTCTCTGCTTCCGATTATCAAAACGTTTACGGGAGCGGCGGGTGTCGAAGTTGAAACCAGAGATATTTCGCTGGCAGGCCGTATACTGGCTAATTTTCCTGAGCATCTGACAGCAGATCAGCGTATCGGGGATCACCTGGCTGAATTGGGAGAACTGGCGAAAACGCCGGAAGCCAATATTATCAAGCTGCCTAATATCAGTGCTTCTATTCCTCAGTTGACCGCCGCGATTAAAGAATTGCAGTCTCAGGGATACAAGGTGCCTGACTATCCGGCCGAGCCGAAAAATGACCAGGAAAAAGAAATCAAGGCTCGTTATGCAAAAGTACTGGGAAGCGCTGTGAACCCTGTATTGCGTGAAGGCAACTCTGATCGCAGGGTCGCTGAGCCAGTGAAAGAGTATGCCAAGAAAAATCCACATTCTATGGGGGCATGGACATCTGATTCCAAAACGCATGTGGCGCACATGTCTGAAGGTGATTTTTACGGAAGTGAAAAGTCTGTTATTGTGGATAAGGCTACGGATGTAAAAATTGAGTTTGTGGCAGCAGATGGAAATGTGAAGGTATTGAAAGAAAAAACTGCACTGAAAGATGGCGAGATCATCGATGCGGCTGTGATGAGCAAAAAGGCGTTGCGTTCGTTTCTTGCAAAAGAAATCGAAGATGCAAAAGCCAGTGGTGTTCTTTTGTCATTGCACCTGAAAGCTACGATGATGAAAGTGTCTGACCCGGTTATGTTCGGGCATGCAGTAACAGTATTTTTCAAGGATGTGTTTGAGAAGCACGCCTCTGTATTTGCCGAGATCGGTGTGGATCCGAGCAACGGACTCGGAGATGTATATGCCAAGATTCAGGCATTGCCGGAAGGAAAGAGGGCGGAGATTGGAGCGGATATCCAGGAAGTTTACGCAAAGAGACCTGCGCTGGCTATGGTAAACTCCGACAAGGGAATTACTAACCTTCATGTGCCAAGCGATGTGATTATTGACGCTTCTATGCCGGCAGCGATCCGTTCGTCCGGTAAAATGTGGGGACCTGATGGCAAGCTTCATGATACAAAAGCTATCATTCCTGACCGCAGCTATGCGGGTATTTATCAGGAGATGATCCGTTTCAACAAAGAAAACGGTGCATTTGATGTGACAAAGATGGGAACTGTGCCCAATATTGGTCTTATGGCTCAGAAGGCGGAAGAATATGGCTCTCATGATAAGACATTTATCATATCCGGTCCCGGAAAAGTAAGAGTGGTGGATGCAGCCGGCAATGTATTGCTCGAGCATGCAGTAGAAGAGGGAGATATCTGGAGAATGTGCCAGACTAAAGATTTGCCCGTACAGGACTGGGTAAAGCTGGCGGTAACCAGAGCAAGAATAACCAATACACCTGCTATCTTCTGGCTGGATAAGAACCGTGCGCACGATGCCAATCTGATAGAAAAGGTAAACAAGTATCTGAAAAACCATGATACAGCCGGGCTGGAAATCAAAGTGATGTCTCCGGTAGATGCCATGCGATATACCTGTGAACGGGCGAGAGATGGTAAGGATACGATTTCGGTAACCGGCAATGTGCTGCGTGACTACCTCACGGATCTGTTCCCGATTCTGGAACTTGGCACAAGCGCCAAAATGCTTTCGATTGTGCCACTGCTTGATGGTGGAGGACTGTTTGAAACCGGTGCAGGTGGATCTGCTCCCAAGCATGTTCAGCAGTTTATGGAAGAAAACTACCTGCGCTGGGATTCTCTGGGAGAGTTTCTTGCATTGGCAGTATCTCTGGAAGATATGGCTTTTAAAACAAAGAGTCCGGAGATCCAGGTGCTTGCCGAGACGCTGAATCAGGCCAACGGAAAGTTTTTGGAGGCAGACAAATCACCGGCCCGTAAAGTAGGTGAACTGGATAACCGTGGCAGCCATTTCTATCTGGCTTTATATTGGGCTCAGGCGCTTGCTGCACAGACAAAAAATCAGGAGCTTAGAGAAAAGTTCTCCAGGCTTGCCAGGGAGCTGACAGAAAACGAAGGAAAGATTGTAGCGGAGCTTAACGGAGCTCAGGGCAAACCGGTAGATATGGGCGGATACTATCATCCGGATGCTGAAAAAACAGCAAAGGCCATGCGTCCGAGCGAGACGTTTAATAAGGCTCTTGCTTCTGCATAGATCTGAAAAGTCACTTCCGACTATAAATAAAGGCGACAATATTCTGTCGCCTTTATTTTTTTACTATCTGCAGGGGGAGCTGCGTATAGGGTTATAGATAAGAGTATTGATGGACCGGGTGACGGATATGTCAGCGTCCGGTTTTCTCAAGTTCGGCAATACGCTGCTTGAGAAAGGCTATATTTTCATTGAGCGCTTCAATCAGAGCCCGCTGTGTCTGAATCACCTCACGCTGTGTTTCGTACAGCTGGTCCTGACCGGGAGAGGAAAAAGGAACAGCTGCGGGAAAGTGGGTTTCCTGTTTGGGAGCAACCGGTGTTGACGCTGCGCTTTCAATTGTTTCCGGAGTTATTTTGCGTATGACTTCTCCGTTTTCATAGCTGATATCTTCGACCCGGTTGCTAAACAATTCATCAAGTGAAACTTTCAGAAAGGATGCTATCCGCATCACAGTGGCGAGATTGGGCTCGCTGCGTCCTCGTTCATAATCGGACCATTGGCTTCTGCTGACATTGATTTGCTTAGCCATTTCAACCTGATTGAATCCAATGCTCTTTCTATACCAGACTAGGTTTTTAGCAAGTAAATCCATTGTGTTTTATTAGTTGTGTGTAATAATATTGAGAACAAGTAAAAATTTTGCCTTCAGACTGTAGTGTTTATATAGTGTTATACAATAAGGGTAGTTATTGTATAATACAAAGTTACGGAAAAGTTGCCTGTGCAGGAAAGATGTCAGAGGTATATAAGGCAAAGGTATTTGTTGTGTAATGATTTGATTTTTAATATGTTTTCAGTGATGGGGTTCTAATTTATTGTCAATCTAATTCAAAATTCGGACCAAAAAATTGAAATCCGTTATCCGAATTGCCAGATGATGCTATTTCCTGATCGGGTATCGGGAGTACAATAGTGGAATTATTCCACTATATCCGGGGGAGCCTGATAGGTGTTTTTTTACTATTTCCCGGATGTTTTTCAGGAGTCTTTTCTTAATTGTGCTTCCAGATCTCTGATCCTGTCCATCAGGACAGCTACTGTGGTGCTCAGTGAATTGATGGTTTGTTCCTGGGCTGCTATGATCCGTTCTTTATCTTCGTCAGATTTTGTTTTTTTGTAATAGACGTTGCTGCGATCTGAAGCCAGAGGATGCTGTATATCATCAAGCGGATAGCGGATGCCTTTGCCACTGTTCTTCCGTTTTTCTATATAGGTAATGAGGTCTATGGTTTCGCCCAGCAGCAGATCTGCCGGAATGTTGAATTTTTCTGCAATTGCCATAAGCTTTGCCAGGCTTGGCTCGCTTCTCCCTCTTTCATAATCGGATATGGTTGTTCTGTTAACATTTATGCTTTCAGATAACTCTGTCTGATTTATATTAAAAGTATCCCGAAGGTAGCTCAGGTTTTTTCCAAAAAAAATGCTCATATGCAGGTTGATTTTGTGAGAAAATATTGCAATTGTGTAAAAATTACACTTGCTTTGTGGTGTTGATCATTAAGCAGTTAAAGTTACAGCAATCAGCTCTTTCCGACAAATACAAATGCAAAACTTATGAAAAGAAAACTTGAACTATCAATTAATACAAAAATGAAAATCAAACTTCCCTCCAATCTCAGGCTGGTAAAGTTGCCGCCGCGATCAGAAATTATTCTGTTTATGATCCGAGAAGAACTCAAAAACCGCAAGCTTACTACGGGGCTTGACAATATGGGCTTTGACTCTTCTCATTGCTCACTCGATATGGGGATTCTTATTCTTGCGTTTATGGGTTTCGACTCCAGGCCGGACGAGCTTTTCCGATGGTACTACGATACGCTTGATATCTATGCCGAGCAGGCCGATCCCCATAAAAATGACCGGTTAAATCAATTGGCATTTGATTTTTACATTGAAATCGAGATGAAAAAAAGAACCGGATTTGCCCGTAGCGGGGTAGCATAATCGGTTGACAATTGTCCGTTTCTGAGTATATGTTTCTCGCATTCCATCCGGTTCTTCAATACAATAAATACCCGGAATGCCTCTGTGCCTGTCGTTATTTTGTCGTCTGTCGTTAAAGTACTTTTTTAAAGCATCTTTTTCAGGTTCAGAGTTCGTTAATGTTAATTTTCTATAGTAGTCTCAGATAGTGGTTCACTTTTTCAATTTCTTCTTCGGTATTATAAAATCCGATCGATATCCGGACGGCATCCGTAATAGGTACAGGTCTTACAATCACTGCATGTGCCAAAAGGCGGGCTGATACTTCTGCAGATGACATGCCCTCTACATGAAAGCTGATCAGATTGTCTGCCTGGTGATGATTGATGATGGTCAGTCTCGGATTGTCTGTAAAAAGATTCCAGGCATAGCTGCTTAAATCCCTATTCCGCTTCTCTTTTTCTTCCGGACCTGCCGAATGTATCCAGCGAAGGGCTTCGTGCATGCCAGCCAATGCAGCTGGTTGTATAGTGCAGGATTCGAAGGTCCTCCCATCGGTTTCCAGTTCCATATGGTTATACAGATCAATCTCCTTTATAGCAGTATAGCTGGTAAAAACAGGTCGAATGTACTGCCTGGCCCTGCTGCTGACAAACAAAAAGCCCGTGCCTTCCGGACCACAGACCCATTTCTGGCCGGGAGCTGCATAAAAATCACACTGAAGTTCCCGCATATCCAGAGCTATGGCTCCGAAGGACTGAGCTCCATCAAGCAGTACGGGTATATTGTGCCGATGTGCGATATCGATCAGCTCTTTTGCAGGAAGACGGTCTCCTGTACAGTACACTGTATGGGAAATGCTTAACAGTCTGGTACGGGGAGAGATCAATGACTGTAGCTGATCCGCAATGGAATCATATCCCCCGAGTACATCAAGAAAATGAATTTTTACTCCCCTGGATTTCAGATTGAAAAGAGGTCCGTAACCGGTTGGGTGCTCGGCATTGGTGGTAATAACTTCGTCTCCATAGCGCCAGTCCATACCATTGATAACTATATTGAGGCCCTCGGTTGTGCTGCTGGTCAGACTGATTTCCTCAGGAGCACTATTGATCATTGAAGCCAGCAGCCCCTTGATTTCTTTCTTAAGGGTGATGAGCCGTTCGAAATGGCGCAGATCTGCCCGCCCGGTTTGCAGCTGCTCATCCAGCGCTGCTTTCATACGGTTTGTAACAGATACCGGCAGAGGGCCACAGGTGCCGGTATTAAAATAAAGCTGGCGCTGCAAAGCGGGAAGCTCTTGTCGTATATGATCTATGTTCATGTCTGTATGTAATCTCCGGAAGTGTTAATCAGATTCCGGACGAATGATATAATAGCCCGGATTATAACCTCCCCATATGCCCAGCCCGCCTTTGATATTGCTGCTGATATGAGTCGGGTTGCTAAACGGGTTGCCACCGCTGTTCCGGTTAAACTCGGCTGTGCTCCAGAATCTGAAATGATCCTTGTCTATACTGCACCAGCGCAATACAATGGTATCGCTGGCGGCAAAATACGAATAAACAGAGAAATCAATGTCATTGTCGTAGCGGTTATGCCCTTTTTCAAGCGGAATATCAACTATTTTTCCGCTGGTGTTGAAGTATGTTTTTTCGTCCAGCACAGATGTGAAATAAGGTGGAAAAAAAGGCCGGCCGTTGACCGAAGTGAAATACCGTACATAGTTTTCTTCCGGTGCCGGATCTGTATACCGTACCATAAGGGTTCTTAATGTATCGGTAGCAGGATGCGGGATAGTCCAGACAGAATCAAGAACAATCCGGTCTGGTATAGTGGTGACAGCAGAAAGATGCTGTCCGTCTGCCTCCACAGACAAGGTGTACCGTCCTCCGGACTGTCCGGTAAGCTCGCTGGTGGTATAGATGACAGCCTTGAGTCCGTCAGGGTTTGATACAGATGCCAGAGGGAGGCCAATCATTCTGGAAATGGAATCGAGCAGATCGCCCGGAAGATTGTTGCTTGCAAGCTCTGTAAGCGCCACTGTCCGATGGCCGTCAGAAACCGTTACGGTGGCTCCCTGTACGAATATATGGCTGAGGGAAGTAATGTCTGTCTCCGAGAAGAACGTCTGACTACGAGTCAGAATTACATAAGGAGGGAGATCGGGTTCAATATGTCCTTCGACTACTATAAGATCATTGCCTTCGTTTGGCTTTATGGTGATTTCTTTTTCACAGGCCGCAAAAATCAGAGCAGAAATCAGGAATGCTATGGCGGGTAATCTGTCGGGCATATGCATTAGAATGAAAAGTTCCAGGTCAGTGATGGCAATATCGGGAAGAGATAAAGCTTCTTAGCAGAGAGATTTATATTCAGATCTTCGGGGCTGATATAGGCATCAATAAAATACATATACGGATTTTTTCGATTATATACATTATAAACTGCCAGTGTCCAGCTCGATCTGAATTTTCTGGTTTCTTTGCCGCGATAGGTGACCGAAAGATCCAGCCGGTTGTATGGCTGCATCCGGTAGCTGTTGCGGTCTCCGTATTGGAAATAGAGGTTTCCCTCAATAAAATAGCGCCTTTCGGGAAGGGTAACAGCCTGACCGGAAGCAAATACAAACGTTGCTCCGAATGTCCAGCGTGCGCCATAATCATACGTAGCTACAATATTAAGGTCATGAATACGGTCGTATCTGGCCGGGAATATCCTTCCTTCATTGATATCCGGAAATTTGCGTAATGTTCTGGACAGAGTATAGCCGATCCAGCCCTGCAGATTGCCGTACTTTTTTTTGAAAAACAGCTCTATCCCATATGCCCAGCCCGCGCCTTTGACAAGATCATATTCAGGCTGGCCGGTAACGGAGGGGACATAGTCCTGGCGGTACTCAAGCTGATTTTTCATTTCCTTGTAGTAGGTTTCTGCCGAGAACTCGTACCGGTTGCTACGGATATCTCTGAAATATCCCAGTGAATATTGCCAGCCTCGCTGCGGTGCAGTCAGAATGGTGCTGGGCAGCCATATATCGAAAGGCATCATATTGCCGGTGAGCGATATCATGTGTATATACTGATTGGCAACGGTAAAGGAGGTTTTGACAGAAGATTCCGGATTGATCAGGTATCTCAGAGCAATTCTGGGCTCAAGTCCATGCCAGGTTTTCACGCTTTCGCCGCGTTTGAAAAGCAGAGTGTTATTTTCATTGTCGTTTGGAGGCAGGTAGGTATATGGTCCTGTCTGATTAAAGAGATTGTAACGTAATCCAATATTCAATCGGAGCTTTTCATTGATATTGACCTCGTCTTCGGCATAAAGGGCGAGATCGTGCGCATATATGTGATTGTTGGCAACGCCATTGTCAAACTGGGTTGAATCAGCAGTAGTACTGGATTTTCTCGGGGTAAATGTATGCCATGTGTATTGAAAGCCAAACCGGATTTTGTGCTTTACCGAGGGGAGGTATTCATAGTCGGCTCTGAACGTATAGTCCGTAATGGCTGAGTTGATAGAGGTCTGATACTGGTCAAACCGCGCACTGGCCAGAAAATCAAATTTGTTGTAAATAAGTGAAAGATCCTGAATTAGTTTTTCATTGTATACATGGTGCCAGGCGAATGTAGTGGTCGCATTTCCCCAATGTGTGAGTATATTGATCCGGTCATCAAAAAAAGTCATCCTGAGCTGGTCTCTCCCATAATAACCACTCAGACAAAACCGGTCTTTTTTACCGGCTTTCCAGCTTAGTTTTCCGTTGAGGTCATAGAAATAATAGGGTACCCCCCCGAAACCCCTGCTTCTGGCTATGGGTTTGGATATGATATCCAGATAGCTCCTCCGGCCTGAGACTATAAAGGAAGCTTTGTCTTTGACAATGGGACCGGAAAGAGCTAGTCTGCTTGATATTAATCCTATACCGCCTTCGGCTTTGAGTTTTTTATAATTTCCTTCTTTCATGGAAAAGCCGATCACGGAAGATATTCTTCCGCCATATTGAGCCGGAATATTTCCTTTATACAGTGTGACATCGGATATCGCATCGTTGTTAAACACAGAAAAAAAGCCAAACAGATGTCCTGTATTGTATACAGGGGCATTGTCCAGAAGAACCAGATTCTGATCAGGGCCTCCGCCTCTGACATAGATACCCGTATTGCCTTCTCCTGCTGCCTGCACTCCCGGCAGGAGCTGCAGAGTTTTCATAAGATCGGTTTCTCCGAATATGGCAGGCAGTTTGCCGGCGGTTTCAGCGTTTATGCTGATTTTGCCCATGTCGGTGGTTTCAACATTTTCCTGCTGCCTGGCGGTGCTTTTTAGCACGACTTCATCCAGTTTCTGAGTCTCTGGCCTGAGGCGGACATTGAGTTGTACATTTTGATCAACAGTGACCAGCAGTGTATCGCTGGTATAGCTGAAATAATTTATGATAAGGGTGTAGGTGCCGGCTTTGAGCGAAATGATATACTGTCCTTTTTCATCGGAATAGGTTCCCAGTGACTGGTCTTCATGTACATACACGGTGGCTGCTATGAGCGGTTCACCGGAGCTGTCGTCAGTAAGCATCCCGGAAATGGTATACTGCTCCTGGCAAAATGCCCGTCCCATACAAAAAAGGAGTATGATAACCGTAAAAACCTTTTGCATAAAAAATCCTCCGCGGGGAGGAATATGAGTTTCTTTTACTACTGTTTGCCCAAGTCAGACTTTTACAAATACCAGGTATCTGAAGTATGTTTTTGGTATGTGGAAAACTCCAATAGATCAAGAAAGTTTAATGTGCTGCCACCTAAAAAAAGTATTGCCGGTAAAGCCCGGCAGTTTGCCGGCGGTTTCACTGAATAGCTTTTACGATTTCACTTTTATCGAAATAAATGCTCCACATACCTTTGAGTTCTCCGCTGTCAAGTATGGGTGATGAATAAAATACATAACGATCCATAATCTGTACATTGTCGTCGATTTTCAGTCCCTGAGCGACATTGTACTGGTATGCTTCAAATATTTCTTTTTCGGGCTTTCGGGTTGTAGCGCTGTTCAGGTCTGCGGCAATGACTTTTTTTATTTCCGCTTTGTTGGCCTGTTGCAGTGATTCGACCAGAGGCTGCATGGCCCCAAGGCGATACTGTTTGTCAAGAGTATCGGATTCGCCGGTATGCTTCAAATCATTTTTCTGAACACTGAGGGTATCAACGAGTTCTCTGCCTTTTACAAAAGAAGCTTCGAGAATCTGCAGCTCGGATATCTTTTTTATTTTTCTGTTGCCGATTTCTTCCTTAATCGCCCGGGTATCAATTGCAGAGTCATTGTTGTCGCAGGCGGTAAAAGCAGGAATCAACAAGCTTAAAAAAATGATAAGCAGAAAATTGTTCTTAGGTTTTGGCATAAGAAATGAGGAGATATAAACGGTAATTTATGTTAAATCAATAAATCTATAACGGAATTTGTATCTTTGCAATTCCATTTGAGAGAAAAAAATATGATAGATAAACTGGAAGCTATAAAGAATCGGTTTGATGAGGTCGCGGAGTTGATTGTACAGCCGGATGCAATGAAAGACATGAAGAAGTATTCGCAGCTGGGGAGGGAATATAAGGAGCTGGAAAAGATTGTCAATCAATACAAGGAGTACAAGAATCTTTTAGCCAATATTGAGTCTGCCAAGAGTGTCCTGTCCACAGAAAAGGATCAGGAGTTCAGAGAGATGGCCAAGCTTGAACTGGAGGAGCTGCAGCCTAAAAGAGAAGAAATGGAAGAGATTATAAAGGAGCTTCTGATTCCCAAGGATCCTAACGATAGCAAGGACGTTATTATGGAGATTCGTGCCGGTACGGGTGGTGATGAAGCCTCAATTTTTGCCGGAGACCTGTTCAGAATGTATCAGCGTTTTGCGGAGATGCAGAGCTGGCAGTTTCAGGTTATGGATTTTACCGAGGGTACATCCGGTGGTTATAAAGAGATCATTGTCGGTATTGCCGGAGAGGATGTATTCGGCAAGCTGAAGTTTGAGTCAGGGGTGCACCGGGTTCAACGGGTTCCTGAAACAGAGACCCAGGGACGTATACATACATCGGCTGCGAGCATTATTGTGCTTCCTGAGATGGAAGAAGTGGATATTGAATTGAATATGAATGATATCCGTAAGGATACTTTCTGCTCTTCCGGTCCGGGCGGCCAGTCGGTCAATACGACCTATTCTGCGATTCGTCTTACGCACATTCCGACAGGGCTTGTTGTCAGCTGCCAGGACGAAAAATCGCAGATCAAGAACTTCGACAAGGCTTTGAAAGTTTTGCGCTCACGTCTGTACGATCTGGAAGTGCAGAAGCACAATGAAAAGATGGGCGCTACCCGTAAGTCGCTTGTAAAATCCGGTGACCGTTCGGAAAAGATCCGTACCTACAATTATCCTCAGGGAAGGGTTACCGACCACAGAATCGGCTACACTGTATATAACCTGCCCAACGTAATGGATGGCAATATTGAGGACTTTATAGAGCAGCTCAGAATTGCCGAGAATGCAGAAAAGCTCAAAGAAGGAAAAAAAGAAGAAACAGTCTGAAACTAAAATTTTGTGAATGAGGTTGAGATATGCAGTCCGGCCTCATTCTTTTATATTGGTGTCTGACACACTATTCCTCTGATTTTGCCCTGATCTTTCATGAGTGCAGGAGTATAATCTAAAATTAGTACATTTGAACACATTTTGATTAATCTATGTGGACTCCAATTTCCAGTTTTGTTATTAAGAACCGCTTGATACTCCTGATCGTTCTTGCATCAGCGACGCTCTTTATGGGGTATAAGGCCACGCAGGTCGAAATGACCTATGACTTTGTTAAGGTAGTTCCCAAGTCAGATCCAGATCTTCAGTATTTTGAGAAGTTTAGGGCACAGTACGGAGAAGATGGCAACATGCTGGTGCTCGGTATGAAGGATGAGAAGCTGTACCAGCTGGAAAACTTTCAGCGTTTTTATGCACTCTGCGACAATCTGAAGAAAGTTGAGGGAGTAAAGGATGTCATTTCGATCCCCACGCTTAAAACAATCGCAAAGAATAATGAAGTCAGGCGCTTTGAGCTGACCTCTGTTTTTAATCGCATGCCTGAAAGTCAGGCAGAGCTGGATAGTCTGCTCAAAGTTGCATCTCAGGTAAAAATATTTGAAAATCAGATCATAAATCCCGAAACCGGAGCTACGCTGGTAGCGGTTGCTATTGACAAGGATGTGCTCAACTCTGCGGGAAGAGCTGCTGTGGTTGATGATATTCTGGGCTATGCCGATCAGTTTGGCGCGGAATCATCCATTACCATGCATTATGCCGGATTGCCTTATGTGCGGGCGATCATGGTGAAAGAGGTACAGGGTGAATTCAAGCTGTTTCTGATACTGGCAGCCATTGTGACTTCAGCTGTGCTGTTTTTCTTTTTCCGCTCCTGGCATACTGT
Source organism: Bacteroidota bacterium (assembly GCA_023392125.1). Classification (GTDB taxonomy): domain Bacteria; phylum Bacteroidota; class Bacteroidia; order Cytophagales; family Cytophagaceae; genus SpSt-227. The sequence continues at coordinate 31,121 of JAEVZS010000006.1, read as the reverse complement.
GCTGCTGACTTTTCTCATTATTATTACGACTGTAGTCTGGACACTGGGTATCCTTGTGCTGCTGGGCTACAAGATTACATTGCTCACGGGGATTTTACCGGCGCTTATTATTGTCATAGGTATTCCCAATTGTGTGTATATGTTTAACAAATTCCATCAGGAATATCGCAAGCATGGCAATAAAATCAAGGCTGTCAGCCGCTGTATCCAGAAGATCGGAGCGCTGACACTGATGACCAACTTTACTACGGCGATTGGTTTCTTTGTTCTGTACTTTACGGATATATCCATTCTCAAGGAGTTCGGGCTTACAGCGGGAGTTGTGTCCATGGCTACATTCATGATCAGCAATATGATTATACCTTCGCTGCTGATCTATCTTCCTGCTCCGGATTCCAGACAGTTGAATCACCTGGATCTGAGTGCGCTGAAGAAAATTCTTCATATTCTTGAGACAGGAGCGCTTCGCAAAAGACGTCTGGTATACTCCCTGATGGTTGTCGCCATCTGCATTGCGATCTATGGAGCTTTTCAGGTCAGAAGCATTTCCTATATGGTCGATGATCTTCCATCGCAAAGTGATGTAAAATCAGATCTGACCTTCCTTGAGGACAATTTTGGAGGGATTATGCCAATGGAGATAATCGTGGATCTCAAGAAGCCCAAATCGGTAATGAAGCTGGAAAATCTTGAGAAGCTTGAAGAGTTTGAAACATACCTGAAGTCCCTTGACCATGTAAGCACGCCTTTATCGATTCTCAATGTCGTAAAGGGAGCTACACAGGCTTTTTACAATGGCAATCCTTCACAGTACCGGCTGCCTTCAAACAGAGAGCAGCTGTTTATAGTACAATATCTGGGCAAGAGTGATGACAGCAAGGGAATTATGAGCTCGCTGGTTGATTCGGCCGGCAGCCAGGTGCGTTTTTCAGCGAAAGTCGCGGACAAAGGCTCTGACTTTATGGATGCGCTGATCAACAAAGAGGTGCTGCCCAAAGCCAAAGAGATTTTTGCCGGAACAGATTTTGAGGTCCGGATTACCGGAACCACGCTTCTCTTCCTCAAAGGAAACCAGTTTCTGATCAATGGCCTCAGAGAAAGTCTCTTTTTTGCGATACTGAGTATAAGCATCGTGATGGCTCTGTTGTTCAGGAATTTTAAGATGGTAGTAATCTCACTGATACCGAATCTTATTCCGCTGATTCTGACAACAGGCATTATGGGGCTTTTTGCCATCCCGCTGAAACCCAGTACAGCGCTGATTTTTAGTGTGGCTTTTGGTATCGCTGTGGATGATTCCATCCATTTTCTGAGCAAATACCGGCAGGAAATGAAGTTGTGCAATGATAATGTTTTGCTGGCAGTGACCCGGGCGCTGAAAGAAACAGGTATAAGTATGATTTATACGTCCATTGTTTTATTCTTTGGATTTGTGATATTTGCTTTCTCAAATTTTGGCGGGACGATCGCATTGGGAATTCTTACTTCCATTACGCTTTTCTTTGCCATGATTACCAATCTGACCCTTTTGCCAGCCATGCTGATTACGGCCAGCAAGGGGTATCGTAACAACCTGTTTACGCTGTTGCCGAAGCAGAGCAGGTTTTATACCGAAGATGAAGATGAAGAAATAGATATATCCAGGCTTCAGCTGGAAACTAAAGCCGAACTACAAACGAATTCCAGGTTACAAGGTGAAGAAGTATAACGAGTATAAGAATGCCAATTTGGCCCAGACAGGCAAAGATATTCTGTCGTATTGGAAAGAAAATCAGATTTTTGAAAAATCAATATCAATAAGGGAAGGGTATCCTTCCTTTACTTTTTATGAAGGTCCGCCTTCGGCCAATGGTACTCCGGGCATACACCATGTAATGGCCCGTACGGTAAAGGATATCTTTTGCCGGTATAAAACCCAGAAGGGATTTCAGGTAAAACGTAAAGGAGGCTGGGATACGCATGGTCTGCCTGTTGAGCTGCAGGTGGAAAAGGAGCTGGGCATCACCAAAGAGGATATCGGAAAGAAGATATCAATAGAGGAATACAACCGGAAATGCCGCGAAGCGGTCATGAAATACAAGGGGCAGTGGGATGATCTGACAGAAAAGATGGGCTATTGGGTGGATCTGAAAGATCCGTATATCACTTTTGAAAAAGAGTATATCGAGTCACTCTGGAGTCTGCTCAAAAAATTGTATGAGAAGGATCTTCTTTATAAGGGATATACCATACAGCCCTATTCTCCGGCTGCCGGAACAGGTTTGAGCTCGCATGAGCTGAATCAGCCGGGATGCTACAAGCAGGTAAAGGATACGACGATCGTGGCCCAGTTCAGATTGTCTGAGCAGGCGAATGAACAGGCCGTAACTCTTTTTAAGGAGCATTTCGATGCTTCCATATATTTTCTGGCCTGGACGACTACCCCATGGACGTTGCCATCCAACAGTGCGCTGGCGGTAGGGGCCAATATTACCTATGTGCTGGTGCAGACTTTTAACCCGTATACCAGTGAGCCGCTAAAGGTTATTCTGGCAAAGGAGCTCATGGGCAAATACTTTGCTGACAAAGCCAAAGATATTGCACTGGAAGATTATAAGGCAGGAGACAAACTTATTCCCTTTAAGGTACTGGCCGAGTATAAGGGCAGAGAGCTGGCCGGACTCGTATATGAGCAATTGCTTCCATATGTACAGCCGGAAGCGCCTGCATTCAGGGTGATTGTCGGAGACTTCGTCAGTACAGAGGATGGAACAGGTATTGTACATATCGCGCCTACGTTTGGCTCGGATGACTACCGTGTAGCGAGACAGAATGATATACCTTCCATACTTGTGACAGACGAAGAAGGAAACCCTTCTCCTCTGGTAGATAAGCAGGGACGATTTGTGAAAGAAGTGAGCGATTTTTCGCTGGAGTATGTCAAGGAAGACTATCTGACTGCTGAGCAGAAGGAAGCTGAAAGGATAAAGCAGGCGCGTGATAAATATCTGACAGTAGACGAACGCATTGCGATTAAGCTCAAAACAGAAAATAAAGCCTTTAAGGTAGAGAAATACGAGCACAGTTATCCGCATTGCTGGCGGACGGACAAACCAGTGCTTTACTATCCGCTCGAGTCTTGGTTTATCCGGACTACAGCGCTGAAGGAGCGGATGGTGGAGCTGAACAAAACGATCAACTGGAAGCCTGCTTCAACCGGAAGCGGTCGCTTTGGCAACTGGCTCGAAAATCTGGTTGACTGGAACCTGTCCCGCTCCAGATACTGGGGTACACCGCTGCCGGTATGGAGAACAGAGGATGGAAAAGAGGAAAAATGCATAGGCTCAGTGGCCGAGCTGGATGCCGAGATAGCGAAAGCAAACAGTCAGCTTGGCCTGAAACAGGAGTCACCCAAAGATCTGCATCGTCCTTACGTAGATGATATTTTGCTGGTAAGTGACAGTGGAAAGCCCATGAGTCGTGAAAAGGATCTGATCGATGTCTGGTTTGACTCAGGGGCGATGCCTTATGCGCAATGGCACTGGCCGTTTGAAAACGAAGAAGTTTTTAATTCCAACTTCCCGGCAGACTTTATTGCTGAGGGTGTAGATCAGACGAGAGGCTGGTTTTTTACCCTGCATGCGCTGGCGGTCATGCTGTTTGATAAGGTTGCCTACAAAAATGTCATTGCCAACGGACTTGTGCTGGACAAGAATGGAAACAAAATGTCCAAACGTCTGGGTAATGTGGTCAATCCGTTTGAAACGATTGATGTACATGGTCCGGATGCTACCCGCTGGTATATGATTGTCAATGCTCCGCCCTGGGACAATCTTAAGTTTAACATGGATGGAGTAATTGAAGTGCAGCGCCGCTTCTTTGGGACCCTGCAAAATACCTACGCGTTTTTTGCTCTGTATGCAAATCTGGACAATTTCACCTATGACAGCTCCGATGTTCCGCTTCAGCAACGTACCGAAAGTGACCGCTGGATACTTTCCAGATTAAACAGCCTTATCAAAAAGGTGGACGAGGCGTACGCCGAATATGAGCCAACCAGAGCTACCCGTGAGATTCAGGATTTTGTAATCGATGATCTCAGCAACTGGTATGTACGGCTCAACAGAAAACGTTTCTGGAAGGGGGAATACAACGAAGACAAAAAAGCGGCCTATCAGACACTTTATACCTGTCTTGAAACCGTAGCAAGATTGTCGGCTCCTGTGGCGCCTTTCTATATGGAGCGCCTGTTTCTTGACCTTAACGCGGTTACCGAAAGAGAAACAGCCGGTTCTGTACACCTTACTGATTTCCCTGTAGCCAATGAAGCTGGCATTGATATTGATCTGGAGGAGCGCATGAGCCTTGCCCAGCAGATATCTTCCCTGGTCCATAGTCTGAGAAAAGGGCATAATCTGAAAGTGCGGCAGCCTTTGAGCAAGATCCTGATCCCGGTGCTTAATGAAAAAATGGAGCGTCAGATTGCTTCTGTTGAGGAAATAATACTTGCCGAAGTTAACGTAAAAGCAATCGAGTTTCTGAAAGATGCCGGACTTTTGCAGAAGAAAATTAAGGCGAACTTTAAGAAGCTGGGCAAAGAATACGGAGCAAAAATGAAGGATCTGGCCGGTGCCATTGCCGCTATGTCCCAGGAAGATATCAGGAGTCTGGAGACTAACGGACAGTTTGTCCTGCGCATTCCCGAACCAGTGACTGTTACTCCCGAAGATGTGGAGCTGAGCTTTGAAGATATTCCCGGCTGGTCAGTGGCTTCGGAAGGAACTATAACGGTTGCCCTTGATATTACTGTTACAGATGAATTGAGAAGCGAAGGTATTGCCCGGGATGTTGTCAACAGGGTTCAGAATCTTCGCAAGGATATGGGGCTTGAGGTACAGGATAAGATCCGGATTACTGTGCAGAAAGTAGATGATCTGATTAATTCGGCGCTGGAATCCAATAAGGAGTATATCTGTCAGGAAACGCAGGCGGTATCTCTTGATCTGGCGGAAAATGTTGCCGACGGGCGCATGGTCGAGATGGATGAGCATCAGCTTATTCTGAAGATCGAACGTTAACCCTTTTGAAGTTTAGGGGTTATAGTCTGAATCAGAGTTCAGTTTCAGTAAAATAATTAGCGAATCAGAAATATAATAAATGGCAGACTGTATCCGATACAGTCTGTTCTATTGTTTTTTAACGAAAGATGAAATACGCAAAGTTCTATTTTTTAAGTCTGGGGATTATTCTGCTGGATCAGCTTGTCAAGCTTGCGGTTTATTACTATATGTACAAACCTTTTGGTTTCAGCGGATATGAGATTCCGGTGTTTGGAGACTGGTTTAAGCTGCATTATACTGAAAATCCGGGTATGGCTTTCGGGCTTAAAATTGCCGGTAACTACGGAAAATTAATTCTGAGCCTGTTTCGCATGATTGCTGTGGCCGGTATTGCCTGGTACCTGTATACGCTTATCCGGAAAAATATTCATCCCGGATTGCTCTGGTGTATTGCTCTGATACTCGGCGGAGCCATCGGCAATGTAGTAGACAGTACATTTTACGGAGCATTCCTTGGCAATGCTCCACTCGGCTCCCCTACCCCATGGTTTCATGGTCAGGTGATCGACATGTTTTATATTGATATCTGCAATTGCTGGATACCGGAGTGGGTGCCTTTCCTGGGCGGGCAGTATTACCCCCTCTGGCCTATTTTTAATATTGCAGATGCGGCTATATTTGTTGGAGTAGCGGTAATCCTGATTTTTCAGAAGCGTTTTTTTCAGGACTTGTCCGATGATGAAAACACGGTGAGAACAGTTGAAAATGAGGAAGCGAAATCGGAGTAGCGTATTCTCTGATAATGTGTAAGACTTTTGTAAAAAGACTCCGGAAACATCTCTCCGGAGTCTTTTTATTAGCAGGGAATTGCAGGTAATAAGCGATAAACGTTTTTGAGCGACGTTCAGCGAAGCTATTTTTGTTTTTTATATCTCTGATATAAGGAATGTCAATTATTCTTCCCAAAAATCAATTACTTGTCACGCAAGTGCCTGATCCTGTTATCAGATTTATTTTTGCTTATACCGGATAGGCAAGCGGCAATTCAATGGTTACTTTGGTATACATGTGCTCTTCCGATTCAAAGGTGATTTTGCCCTGTAGTCTGTCAAGTGTTTGTTTCACAATAAAAAGTCCCAGGCCCACCCCGTTTTTATTTGAATCATTAGCTCTGTAAAACATCTGAAACAAATTGTCCAGTGTATCATGGGCGACTCCGATGCCATTGTCCCAAAACTCTATCCGGTGCATGCTCTGGTCTTTGTGGTATGAAATCCTGATTTCATGCATGTCTTTTGAGGGGTCAATGTATTTGATAGCGTTCTCAATAATATTCTGCAATACCGAGTAAAAGGAATATTTTTCCGTATCTATTGTAATCTCAGATGGGATGTCCAACGAAATACGGATGCCCGGATCTTCCAGAAGCTCCTGCCGGTGCTCATCAAGACATTGCTCCAGAAGCTCCCGGAGCACTACCGTTTCAATGTGAATGGCCTGCCGGTTTTGTTTTGCCAGCTGCAGAATGGTATTCAGAATACCTTGCAAGCGTTTGGATGTATTGGATATAAGCCTGAAATATACCGGAGCCTCCTCGGGTTCTTTCATTCCCAGTGTGCAAAGTCCGTCGATTGACCTTAGCGGACCTTTCAGATCGTGTGAAGCACGATACAAAAAAGTATCCATATCGTTGGTTTTTTCCTGTATAATCTGATTCTGGGTGGATATCTTCAGCAGATTCATTTGAATCTCCTGCTCCAGCAACAATCGTTGCTGTGCTTCCTGCTGTAATTTTCGCAGCCGGTAGGCATTGGCAAAAGCCAGCAATAATGCTTCGAAAATAATGGTGTAATAAAGAGAGTAAAACATGGAAGATGTGGCTGTTATAATTCCTGCATGCCACAAAAAGTTGATGCCGTAGCCAATCAGAACAATTCCTATGCTGATACAGAACAGATAAGCAGTTTTCTGGTGCTGTGCAAGTGAAATGATGGAAAAAGTGCCTGCAATACACAGCGCGAACATATCGTATGCCATTACATAGATAGAGTAATTGGTTATCAGGAAAAGCAGCAGGATCCTGACAGCCGAATAGGCGATTATGGTGATGTTGAAAATCCTGTAGCTTTTCAGAGGCAGGAAGTATCGGGCGTACAGCAGTACAGACAATGAGAGCAGAAAGAGAACCAGATTATAGCTTGGCTCTATCCAGGTCGGGTGATTGGGGAGAATAAATACATAAGCGCTCGCATCCCGGAAGCTCATATATAGTACCTGCATAATCATGTACCAGGCGTAAAAGAGATAAAACCGTTCGCTGAGGTTAAAGAAAAACAGGAAATGATATAAGGCAATCAGCAATAAGCTGCCATAAAATAAGCCCAGAAAAAAGTAATCGTATATCTGGGAATTTACAAAGGAGGTATGCTCATGCAACCCGAAGCTGTATTGCCCTGCATTTTTATTCTTCAACCGGATATACAGGCTGACCTGCTTGCCTTTGGGTAGCGGAAACGTATAGGTGATGCTTTTGTGGATGACATCCCGTACGTCCAATGTGCTTTCTTTTAACCGATAATGTTTTGAAAACAGGATAGAGTCGCCGTCTGCAACAAACAGATCCAAAGAATCGATGCTGGTGTTATGAGAAATAAAAAACCAGTGCCGGTCTGTGCCTGACGTGTCGTACAGATTTATTCTGGCCCAATAGACCGACCGGGGATGTGGATTGCTCAGATAGACGCCCTGTTGTTTAGTATAGACAACATCTGCAGGAGGCTTCATGAAGGCTCCCGAGCTATCTTCGTATACCAGAAAGTGCTCATTGGTCAGCGTAATGTATGACTCATCGCCCGTTAGTGCATACCAGTCACTGCCGGGTGTGGCATGTGCAGATGCAATCCAGGACAAAAGAAAAATAAGGAACTTCATATGATAATTGTACGTGCGAAAAAACGCTTGTCGAAATAAAGATATGAAGAATAGATTGTAGTATTTTGAGAGTCATCATGTTTTTTCGGATCTCCCCGAAGATTCTGTTCGGAGCATGCTTAAATTCCCCGATTTTGGTGCTTTATCCTATGGTTGAGAGTCTGGTATAATTATAAACTTGATGAGTGAAAAGTGAGAAAATAATGAAAAAGTCCGGTTGTAAACCGGTTACAGGCGCGCCTTTGGGAGTTTACCGGCAAGACGGCCAGGTACGATTTTATGGCAAAGCCCTGTTTACCTCGCCGGGCTTTTATTGTAGAGAAGAGAGTAGGGTGTTAAGCATTTAAAAAAATACACGATAATGAAATTCAGTATGATGAGCCGGTACGGATTTTTCCTTAGTTTTCTTGCAATCAGTTTTTCCGTATTCGCCCGGGATCCGGATTTTTCAATTTATGGCTATGCTGCAATGGAAGGCGGAACAACGGGGGGCGAAGGCGGTCCTGTGGTCACTCCGGAGTCATTTGAAGAATTGCAGCAGTATGCCTCCGGATCGGCTCCCTGTATTATACTCATTGATCGGGAATTCAAAGGACCCAATGTATTGCGTCTGGGATCAAATAAAACTCTTTTCGGGGTAGGTGTATCAGGGTTCTTCAATCAGATTGGAGTCAGTATCCAGTCTCAGCGTAATATTATAATCAGGAATATACGTTTTACTATGACGGGAGTGCCGATCACCAATGATGGGGAGAATAAGATTCTCGGATTTAACTTTGATCCTGACTGCATCTCTATCCAGGCGGATGACCAGTCATTGCCGGCAGATCAGCGTAAATCAAGCCATATCTGGATCGATCATTGTGAATTTTTTAATGAAGATCCGGCCGTCATGACGGATTATGACCGTTACGATGGTCTGTTGGATATAAAAAACGACTGCCAGTATATAACCATTTCCTGGAATTATTTTCACGATCATCATAAAGCCTGTCTTTCAGGAAAAGGAAATTCTGACGATTTTGACCGCAAAGTAACCATGCACCATAATAAATTTGAGAACATCGGCTCACGGGCGCCCTTGTTCCGTTTCGGGAAGCTGCATATGCTGAACAACTATATGGTCGATTGTCCGGAAGGAAACGGTATCAATGTACGGATTAATTCCAATGTGTATGTGGAGGCCAATTACTTTGACAATGTAAAGAAACCTGTATTCGGAAAACTTTCGGAGGGTGGCAAGGCTTACCTTACGGACAATGTTTTTAAAGATTGCAGCCGTCTTCCTGCGGCGGGCATGAGCGCGGACTCGCCGAAAGCTTCTCCGCTCAGCGCAGGCGAAGAGTTTGAAAGCACGGATTATGTGCCGCCTTATTTATATACAGCCATTACGTACCCGGCCTTAAGTGTTCCCGGAATTGTAAATACGTATGCCGGGGTTGGCATACTGGCAGCTCCGGAACCTGATATCGTTACGGCATTCACGCTCGAAGAGGAAGAGCCGCTTCATTTGTTTCCCAATCCAACAAGCGATATGGTCTATTTTGCCGATATGAAAGACTGGCGATTGCTGGACTCCAGTGGCAGATTACTGGAGAAAGGAAGCTCTGACCGGGTGAATATGCGGAATTACCCCGGCGGAATTTATTTTCTGAAAGCAGGAGAAAGTGTCGGAAAGCTTGTTAAGCAATAATGTGCCCGCCCCGTATTTCTGAGAGCAGAATGATTGGGGTATGAGCACATCCTAGATCAGAGATCAGGCACTGAAAAAAGGAAGCTCCGGTACAATGCCCGGAGCTTCTTTATGGAAAGGATTAAACAGGTAACTGATTTTTATTGCTTGCAGATACGAATAGTCCGTTCGGTCTGGTGGTTCTTTACCTTGAGCAAATAAACTCCCGGCTGTAGCTGCTGGCCTACTGATATACGTCCGGCCTGGCTCCCTTTTTCAAGCTCAATACCGTCTGTACTATAGATCGTATAATCCACCATGCCCGCCAGCTCAGAAACAATTGTAGCTTCTGTTGTAAACGGATTGGGATGGACAGAAAACCGGGCTTCTTCCGTTTTTCGGATATCAGTTATTAGCTGTGGTGTCAGATCCAGATAATTAAGATTTAAGTAGTCTGAAGTCATCATAATACGAAGAGTCTGAACACCGGCAGTCAGTTCGATATTCTCAAGCGTCAGAGTCGCCCAGTTCTGCCACCCGTTTGTATTGGGCAATGTGATCGTTCCGGTTACATTTTTTCCGTCTATTTCTATATACAGCGTCCGGCCGGAGCCGTTTACCGCGTAGCGGAGGTCGAGATTATATACACCGCTTTGAGTGACATCTACTGTGTATGCAAGCCATTCGCCGTTGCTCACCCAGCCGATATTGTAAGTCCCCTCGGTATCCTGCGTATATTCAATATCTACATCATCATCCCGGAGGGGCGCGTCACCTTCATTGCCAGGGGTCAGGTCATGGTGGGAGATTCCCGGGCCACCCTGATCATATTGTTCCAGCTGCAATCTGCCCGGAAAGGAGGTGGGAGTGCCATTGTAGGGTCTTCGTTGAGCTACCCTTACGGTAACTACAGATGATGTATTCGTGGCCCCCTTGTTATCGGTAGCTACTGCGGTCAGAGAATAGGTCCCTTCTGCGGCGTTTTCGATTATATAGGTATATGGCCGGTTTGTGCTTGAGCCCAGAAGCGTAGTGCCGTTGTAAAAATCCACTCTGGCGACAGACCCGTCTGCATCGGTTGCATTGGCGGCAATCTGTATGGAAGCAGTATATTCCAGACTGGTGTTGTTGGCCGGTGAGGTTATAGACACAGTCGGGAGCTGATTGGTATTGCATACATTTGGTCTGGAAGCCATATACTGACGCAGCCATGTCATGGCCGGCCTGTCCTGACCGTTTCGGATCAGTCCTGTATTTTCTTTCCATGTCTGACCGTGGATATATCCCCACAGCGTAACGCCTGCTACATCGGGATGCTCCCAGTATACCGGAAACAGACGTTCATAACGTTGTTTTTGTGTCTGATCATCACCAGAGATATCCAGCTCGGTGACATAGATAGGCACGCCTCCGGTAGCCATCAGGTCCAGGCTTGCTTTTAGCTGGGCAGCTGTCAGGTTGTTGATATTAAACTCATGTGCCTGAGTGCCGAAACCATCTATAAGATTCCTGTCTTTCAGAACCTTTACCACCTGCAGCATTTCGCGGATAGCGCTGTGATCATTTTCCAGCCCGTAATCATTCAGCACCAGTTTGGCCTCAGGAAAATAAAGTCGTGCTTTCTGAAAAAGCCAGATGATCCAGTCATAACCGGTGCTTCCCGTGCCGCCGAGGCCGTTCCGGAAATAGCTGGTTCCGGGAGCATGCGTTCTGAGCTGCTCATTAAGCACATCGATCTGATCTATTTTGTCGCCGTATCTTGCAGCGACCAGACGCATATACTCTTCCATTTCACGCTGAAAATCCGACGGGCTCAGATTTTCCAGCCATTGGGGGTACTGGCTGCCCCAGGCCAGCGCATGATAGCGAAACTCATATCCGTTCTGTTTGGCAAGCTGATAGGCCTTGTCGGCATCCGTCCAGTTCATCTGATTCCGTGTCCGCTCGATGCTGCCCCATTTACAGCCGTTTTCGGAGGTGACCCCGTTCCAGAGATTCGTGTAGTCCGAAGGTACGTAGTTACTTATGATATTGCCAAGATATTTTCCTTTGCATGTTGCCAGTTGAGCCATAGCCTGCGGGCTGGTGAGCGCCGCGGTTATAAAAAGCAGCAAAAAATAACGTATGTAGATTTTTCCGTTCATAAGGTTGTAAGTTAGAGAGAAGAAAGCTTGGACATCTGGTACTCTACGAACAAGCCTGAGGGATGTAAACGATGAAAATCAGCTTTGGGTGATTTATTCCCGGTTTTGTCCGCGTCCGACAAGAAAACCGAGTGAGATTTTCATCTGATTCAGCATGGGAGAAAACCTATTCTGCTCAAAAGAATAGAGATTTGTAGAAGCTTCCAGCAGTATATGGCTGTTGACAAAATTGCAGAAGCCTATGTAAACACCGCCATAAGGATCAATCCGCCGGTTGGTATAATGGGCATGCTGCTGGTCAGTGCGCGAGAAAATAAATGCTCCCTCCAGCGAACCCTGAATAAAAAGACCGGTCCGGGGATTGAGCCATTGATAAAAGCGTACCTGGGGGCCCAGCTGAAAAGAGGTGGACGAATATTTTTCGTTGTACCTGCTTGCAATATCAAGGGCGCTCTGTGAGCTGGCAACAAGAGACATTGACATGCCGATTTCTATAGCATTTGTCATGAAAATGCCGATTCTGGGCGAAAAAGAAAATTGCTGCAGACTGGTAAATCCATGATTGCCATTGTGTACAATCGTCAGTCCGCCGGATAGTATTTTTTTGTCAGTCAGATGCCCGGGTTTGCCAAGCTGTTCTTTGGTCTTTTTTGCCAGGTGTATATTGATGCCTATCTGACTGCCAACCGAAAGACTGCCTGAAAAACCTTCTCTTGTCTGCGCGATTTTTCCGGTATATTGCTCATGCCGGTATACGAGAGCAAAGGGAATAAGCTCTGCGGAAAGTCCCGGAGTCAGGAAAAGCAGAAGGCCTGCCCGCAGTGCCGCATTTCCAACACGGGCGTTGTACAGCTTTTCTCCGGGCAAATTGCTCCCCTGCCCGCTGCCGGCGGCCAGAGAAGGCTCAATAAACAGCAACGTGTTTTCGGATACAGACAGATGCCTGCGATAAAACAGCGATATGAGGGACAGGTGACTGAACTTGTCTGCCGCACTATATGAATAGTGTAGTCCTAATGCGTCTCTGTCTGAGACAAAGAAACCGATACGGGGCGCGATCAGATAAAATTGTGTTTTGTCAAATGAAAGATCGCCGGAAACAAAAAGGGTATTACGGGCAATCTGTCCGTTTGCAGTATGCATCAGACAGGCTGTCAATATCGTTAGTATCAGTCTGATGCTCATAGTCTGTAGTTTATGCCTATGCTTATCGGAGAGAGCAGCGCGTTCAGGCCAAAATGACGCTCGGAGCTTTTGTCAAGCGGTTGTTCGAAGGTCACTTGCAAAGGCACAAGCTCCATAGCCAGACGGTGGGTCAGAAAATACAGGAGATGGGGTCTGAACGACGCTCCGATACCGCTTTCAGGGCTGCTAAGCCTATACCTTCTGAAAGGATGATCGTACTGATATGTTGTGCGGGAATAAAGCATATAAACCGAACCCCGCAGCAGCAATACGAGCCTTGGGGACAGATAGCTGGTCCATGCGATGGAAGGGCCGGTACGAAGTGTCGAGATATCACCCTGAAAATTATAATAGGTATCAATACGCTTGTCCCCGCCGGAAGGAATCGCCGGATCGGCAACCGGTTCTATATACCATACATAATATTGCCGGACCGAGCGTTGCTGTGAGTAGCTGACTTCGAAACCGAGCATCCAGCGGGAGGTCAGTGCATACATGGGATTTAGCCAGGCTGACCACTGAGCTGTTTTTTCACCAATGCGCACAGACTCGTAAGCCCTGACCAGACCAAGATCAGCTTGGCTGTTTTCTCTGCTATACCGGAACGTACCTCCTGCTGAGATCAGAAGATCTTTTTTATGCACCTGTGCAATGGATAATCCGGAGCAAAGGAGCAGAATGCAAAGGATACTGTGGCGATACATGATGAGGGTGCTGTTGCTATCAGATAAATTCGTTTAAGCACGTGAATGTTATCCGGGCATAGCGCATAATCAGAATAATGCGCGTATAAGTCGTTTGTATATAATATGTTGTATGCGTAAAAGAAAGATTGTAACGCGATTAAAAAAGGGCCTGATGCCGGAAAGCGTATATTTCTTTTTCAAAAGATGGAATCTTTTCACGCTTTTTCGCCTTTACTACGTACACGCAGATTCAACCTTAATTAACTACCTGTTTGTTTGCCATGGAAAAATGTTTAGAGGACGAGATTGTAAAAAACCTGAAGAATATATACACACTACGGGAGCTTCCCTTGCCGCCCTCCTACGTCAGGTATATCAGGTTAAACTGTGAAGAGGATTTTGTCAAGCTGGCTCCCAATCCGCGGTTTAGAAAATTTATTGCAGAGCAAAAACCATTTGCCGATAAGTATCTGGAGTTTAAAAGGCTTTATCACACTGTGCTGATTAACTCATACAAGCCCTGGTAATCTATACCGGATAAAGGATCATCAGAGACCCTGACCAAAGCATATTCTTCTTTTTGTATAGCAGCCTCAAAACATTTGCCGGTAACTTCCTATTTTAAAAAAAGCATGTATTTTTGAATAAAAAACAATTTTTATGAATTTCCCTGAAGAACTAAAGTACACAGAAGAACACGAATGGGTCAGGCTTGACGGTGATTCGGCCATCATTGGCATCACGGATTTTGCTCAGAGTGAGCTGGGTGATATCGTTTATGTAGATATCAATACAGTCGGAGACACGGTAGAGCAAAACGAAGTATTTGGTAGTGTAGAAGCTGTTAAAACGGTTTCGGATCTGTTTATGCCTCTGACCGGAGAAGTGTTGGAAGTAAATCCGGCGATAGATGATAAGCCTGAGCTGGTCAACAGCGATCCCTATGGTGACGGATGGCTGATAAAGGTAAAGGTAGCAGACAAAGGGCAGTATGATGGTCTGCTGTCGGCATCTGAATACAAGGAAAAGATCGGGTTGTAAACTTCATGTTTTTCCGATATACCCTGTTTCCGTTTATCTGGGCAATCATAATTCTGATTCTGACACTGATGCCGGGAGGAAATATGCCTAAAATGGGCTATTTCCCCGGCTTGGATAAGCTGGTGCATGCATTTGTTTTTGCCGTACAGTCATTTTTACTGATTGTAGGATTTGCCAAGCAATATACCTATGCTTATGTGCGCGAAAATCAGGTTCGGCTTGCACTGATACTCTCCATCGGATACGGGGTGCTGATAGAGGTTGTCCAGGGCTTTATACCCGGACGCAGCTTTGAAGTGCCGGATATAGCAGCAGATGCTGCGGGCGCTTTTATCGGCTGGGCAGCTTTTTTACTTATTTACAAGGTTGACTTTTAAGCAGCATCAAAGCATAATGCAGATACCAACTATTCTGATTTTTTACTTATGCCTGCTGGTTACAGGCTCTTTGGCTCAATCGGTAAGTCAGGCCCGCTCCTATATGGATACCCTGTGTGCTCCGGGTATGTACGGGCGGGGTGCTGAGTTTTCCGGGGACAGCATAGCGGCCGCTTATCTCCGTGACCGCTTCGGCGATTTCGGCTTAAAAGCTTTTTCAAAATCACCGGACTATTTTCAGACTTTTCATTACAATATCAATACCTTCCCCGGTAAGTGCGCCTTACGAACCAATGTACGTACCATTACACCGGGTGTGTCCTTTATTGTTAATTCCTTTTCATCCGGTGGCCGCGGCAGGGCAAAGATCGTAAGGCTCGATACCGCGATTTTCAGTAATCCCGCGGCGGCGGACCGGTTTCTGAAAACCAGCCTTCGGAAAAAATCCCTGGTATACCATGGCAGCGATCTGGCACGGCTGGTAGAGATGCCGGTTGAGTATAGCCGGAAAGTATATTCGGCAAAATGTATTATTGAGCTGGAAGACAAAAAGCTGACGGCGGGCCTGTCCACCTCACAATACAGCAATCCTTTTTTCAAGGTATTGAGCGATTCGTTCCCCGCTGCTTCAAAACGGGTGAAATATAACCTGGATGCAGAGCTGTGCAGGCAGTATAAAAGCCGCAATGTACTGGCTTACGTAGAGGGCAAAAAATCACCTGACACATATATTGTCTTTACAGCGCATTATGACCATCTGGGGACTATGGGCAAGGACGTTTATTTTCCCGGAGCCAACGACAATGCCAGCGGTGTGGCCATGCTGCTGACACTGGCGGAGTACTATTCCCGGCCGGAAAACCAGCCGGATTATTCCGTAGCCTTTATGCTTTTCGGAGCAGAAGAGACGGGGCTTATCGGTTCCAGGCATTATGTGGAACATCCTGTGTTTCCGTTAAAGAAGATCCGTTTTCTGATCAATATGGATCTGCTGGGTACTGGTGAGGATGGGTTGATGGTCGTAAATGGTAAAATATTGCCGGATTATTTCAACCTTCTGACCCGGATCAATGAGGAGGAAAATCTGCTCAGGGAAATAAAGAAAAGAGGTGAGGCCGCCAATTCGGATCATTATTTCTTTACAGAGGCCGGGGTGCCTGCTTTTTTTGTATATACAATGGGCGGGATTGCAGCGTATCATGACATTTACGATGTTCCGGAGACCCTGCCGCTCACAGAGTTTGAGGATGTCTTTCGTCTGCTGACCCGCTTTGTGACGGAAATAGACCAATGAGGTATTTTTTAACCATACTTTCCGTATTCGCCTTGCTGCCGACGGTAACAGCGCAGTCGCAGAACTGGCAGATTGTACCGCCCGCCGATACCATGTTTCGTTATCTGGGGCGTATAGATTCTTCCGATCCGGAGGAGTACGCCTTTTATTATCCCGGTATAGAGATCCGGGCTGCTTTTACGGGTACCAGCTGTTTTCTCCTGCTGGGAAATGAAAGCTTCGGGGCGCAGGATGTCAATGGCGACCCGCACAGCAATTATTATAATGTATTTATTGACGATTCGCTGGCAGTGATTGAGGTGTCGGAGGGGAAGCAGGTGATTAAGGTGGCAGAAAACCTGAACGATACCGTACACCTGCTGCGCCTGTACAAGCGAACGGAAGCAGTATGCGGCCGGGCAACCTTCAGAGGGATCGGGCTTGATCCCGGTGCCGGA
Organism: Bacteroidota bacterium; assembly: GCA_023392125.1. Lineage (GTDB taxonomy): Bacteria > Bacteroidota > Bacteroidia > Cytophagales > Cytophagaceae > SpSt-227. The sequence continues at coordinate 14,315 of JAEVZS010000006.1, read as the reverse complement.
CTGGTCCCCTGGCCTGCGGCGGCGCCAGCACTTCGCATCGAATTTGTCGGCAACTCCATAACCTGCGGCTACGGCAATGAAGGAGACGATGCCTCCTGCGGATTTACCGCGGCCACGGAAAACAACTACCTGAGCTATGGCAGCATTGCAGCACGCCGTCTGAATGCTGAATACGTGGCCGTGGCCTATAGCGGAAAGGGAGTCATACAAAACTATGACCGCTCTGCTCAAGAGACCTTGCCGGAGATATACCAGCGGATCAATCCATCCGATACAGCCAGCCAGTGGGATTTCGCTCTCTGGAAGCCAGATATAGTAGTCCTGAATCTCGGTACCAACGATTTTGCCCATGAGCTGCCCGATTCGGCCGCGTTTGTAACAGCGTATGCCAGCTTTCTGAAGCGGATTGCCGCCTACTATCCCGGCGTGCGGATTGTCTGCCTGATGGGGTCTATGATCAATGACAGCTGGCCGCCGGGCCTGAAAGCTGCTACCGTGTGTCGTTCCTATATAAAAGCCGCCATGAAGCTGGCGGCCACTCCCTATACCGTATTTTTTGAGATGAGCACGCAGGGCCCTTATGGCTTCGGTTGCGACTACCATCCCAATATCCGGCAGCATCAGAAAAATGCAGAGGAATTAAGCGCCTTTATCAGCGACTGGATGGTTTCGGGAAGGTGAGTGATGGCGGAGTGCAGAAAAACGGATGCAGCGAGCGGAGGCTGAGGTCCTCAAAGCCTCAGACAACGTGCATTTTTACTCTCAATCCTCATCCTTGTAAATACCATAAGTGGCTGAGGCTCCCGAAGCCCCCTGCTCTTTCGGATTTGTAATCCGAAAGCCTTATTATCAGGATTTACATCCGCTTAGTCTGCAATAATGAGTTTCAATAGGCCTCCCTCCGCGGTCGTGTGGCACACCGACCGAATGTATATAGCTGGTAAGTAAAGAATGGTAAAGGCGATGAAAGAAGTATATGCAAATTCCTGATGACGGAGGATATTTCGGTTAATTTACTATCGGATTCACCATATTTATATTTCGGCCTGTGTGTCACAGTCTGAGGTGAGGGTGGCTGAGGCTCCCGAATCCCCCTGCTCTTTCGGATTTGTAATCCGAGAGTCTTATTATCAGGATTTACATCCGCTTAGTCTGCAATAATGAGTTTCAATAGGTCTCTCTCCGCGGTCGTGTGGACACCGACCGCCATGTATATAGCTGGTAAGTAAGAGAATGGTATAGACGATGAAAGAAGTATATTCAAATTTCTGATACGGAGGATATTTCGGTTAATTTACTATCGGATTCACCATATTTATATTTCGGCCTGTGTGCCACAGACCGAGGTGAGAGTGGCTGAGGCTCCCGAAGCTCCCGAAGCCCGGGACTATGGCCCTGCCGGTAAGCGCCCCTAGATGAATTCTTGTCATTAAATAAGCTTTTGTTGTATTATATTAGATTGCAAGTCGTTTGTCGAAATTATAATTTTCTTTGTACATATTTTTGTTTTGGTATTTAGTGTACACTTATTATTTTTGACTCTTTAAATCCTTTTACAACTACACATCTTTTATAATGCTAAAGCATCTTATCGGCCTGGTGTTGCTGGGCTTTTTTGCAGGACTAAGCGCACAGGCACAGCTGCTCAATCTGCCCAACGGAGTAAGTGATATTGGAACCAATGCTTCCGGAATCGGGGTGGGGATTGGGACAGATGCGCCTCAGTCTCCTTTGCACTTGTATAATCAAAATGCAATGTTGACTTTGCATGGTCAGGAGAATCATTTACCAACGTCATCAGAAGGAATCAGGTTGAAGGATGATAGGAGTGCTAATGATTTCCTATTTCAAAGGAGTTTTTTCCCAGGTTGGGGAACAGGAGGTGTTCACTTGTCTTTTAGCGGGAAAAAGGGGGTTCATTTTATGGATAATGAGGACGAAATACGATTTAGTACGTACGATTGGGCAACTACTTATAGTCCATATAAAGGGCCGATAGCGCCATTTCGTTTTGATGACAGAGTTGCAATGCCCTCATTAATCGTTGGAACAAGTTACAGCACACCTGGTGGGGGAGCAAATTTTAGCATGCCAACGGGTTTTGGTTTCGCAGTGCAGCCTGATGGTTATTTTAAAGGGAATGTTTTGATTAGTAATTCATCCAATCCGGGTTTCCCTGCCGGCTTTAGACTGAGTGTGGACAATGGCGCCTACATTGGCAAAAATGTACTGGTCGAAGATGCTGCCAGTGGCGGGGTCGCTAAGCTTCGCTTAAAAGGCCCGGATGGACGGTCTGTATCCTCTTATATCTCTTTGGAGGATGACCAGGGGGAAACAGCCCGATGGTTCAGAATTGTGAATAACACAGACGTTAACAGACTGGAAATTGCTTCACCGGAGCGGGGCAATATTATGATAATAAGCCGGTTCAATGGAAATATAGGCATAAGTGCAGCTCCCGGAGATGAAAAAATGAAGATAATATCCCATTCCAACGGAACAATTCTGGGGGCTTATTCCGGATCACCGGAAAATTCTGCCATTGTGAACATTGGTCGATCGGGTGCAGAGCTGACCTTGGCAGCAGTAGCGGTCAACGGGCATTATTCAGCCGATGCTGCAGTGGGGGATATGGTCATCCGTACAGAGGATAATACCAAAAAGCTCATTTTTAACAATGGCAGTGGGGCTTCTTCCCTCGTTGTGCAAAAAGACAAGATCGGTATTGGTATAACGGTCAATATCGCCGATCGTCTGCATGTCCACAATGGTATCACCCGTATCACGGGTACCGATGCCGCGGCGGATATCAGCACACCAGGCCTGCGTCTGGGCTCTCATTCATCCAATTACTCCTGGATACAGTCTTCGCAGGCTCCTCTGGCGCTCAATCCCAATTCCGGTACCTATGTAGCCATTGGCTTTGATCCCCTCGATCCCACTATCGTGCTGCCCGATCCTCAGGACAATTACAAGCTGATGGTCAAAGGCAAAATGCTGGTAGAGGAGGTAAAAGTACGCCTGGCAGCCAACTGGCCGGATTATGTATTTGCTCCGGACTATAAGCTGGCTCCGCTGGCGGAGGTAGAAAGCTTTATTCAGGAAAATCAGCATCTGCCTCAGGTGCCTTCTGCCGCAACTGTGGAAAAGGAAGGCTTTGAGCTGGCAGCTATGAATGCCCTGCTGCTCAAAAAGGTAGAGGAGCTGACCTTGTATCTGATCGAGCAGAACAAAAAAATGGAAGCGCTGGAAAAACGCCTGGAACGTATCGAAGAATAATTGACTGAATCACCGGATTATAGAATGAATAAGATAACGATACTGCTGACAGGGACATTGCTTATTGCCCTGGTGGCTGCCGGCATGCTGCTGTACAATCAGCGCTCCGGGATCGCCTATGTCGATACCATGAAGCTTATGGAGGGCGCCAGGGATATGCAGGCGCTGCGCGAGCAGATGAAAGCCGAGGCCGCCAAAGTATCTGCCAATGTGGATACGCTGACCGTCGAGTTTGATCAGCTGTTGAAAAAGCATGAGCGGGAACTGGGCTCCATGACTGCCCGCGAAAAAGAGCTATCAGTGGAGCTGCTGAATGCCAAAAGGAAAAGCCTGGTAACGTATCAGCAGGCGGTTCAGAACCAGCTGATGCAGAAAGAGCAGGTGGAGACAGAAAATGTGCTGAAGCGGATCAATACCGTCATCGAGGACTATGGTAAGGCGAAGGGATACAAAATGATTCTGGCTACGGCCAATGGCAATATCGCCTATGCCGAACGGGATATCGATATCACGGAGCAGATTCTGGAGGCGCTGAACAGATAATGCGACCAATCCGGAACATTTTGATATGGGCCCTGCCATTTCTGCTCTGTGCCTGTAGCGAGACACTCAGTCATGAAGAGCTGCTCCGCTATATACAGGAGCCTTCTCACGGACTGACCCGAAAAGAAGAGCAGGGTGTCCTCAGCGCCTCCGTGACCTACCGGCCTTCGGATCTGCTGGTCTGGCAGGAGCTGGGCAATAGGCCGGAAATCAGTGACAGCCTGTTGAGAAATGCCAGTGACCGGTACGATGCCTACTGGTATTTTATCCTCTCACTGAGTCAGGATGGCCGTGACCCCCTGGGCGGCGGCCCGGCGCTGGCCGATAATCTGCAAAAGCTCTCTTTTGAGCTGGACAGGTATGTATATATGGTCATCGATCAGTCTGATACCATAACCCTGAGCGATTATTATGCTCCGCGCTTATTTGGCATTTCCGGTGCGGCGCCTGTTTTACTGGCTTTCAGGAAAAAGGAACGCTTTGAGCGGCTGGATATCATTTTTCAGGGCTTTGACGGAGCCGGTATGCGGTTCCCTTTTTCCCGCAAGGATATAGACCGGATACCTCGTCTTGATTTTCACCAGAAACCGAACAGTTAATACACGATTTTATCTTAAACCAAGAATATGTTTTTTTTCCGAAAGCATCCCTACTTTCTCCGAATACTTAGTCTGACATGCCTCCTGTCTACCCTGCAGGCTACGCTTGCGCCGACCATTTCCTGGGCGCTGACTGCCGGGCCGAGCGCTCCGGAGTTCAGCAGCTTTGAGCCGGTAGATACCACCGATATGGTCAATCTGTCTACAGGAGACTTTACCTATAGCGTTCCTTTGCTTGATGTACCGGGGCCTGAGGGTGGTTATCCGCTGGCTTTGTCCTACCATGCGGGGATCGGACCGGATGAAGAAAGCTCCTGGGTGGGTTTGGGCTGGAGTTTAAACCCCGGAGCTCTGAATAGATATGTAAGTGGTCTTCCAGATGATATGAATGGTAGCGGAGAATTAATCAGAGATATTTGGGAGGGTGGTTATACCAGGATTACATCAATCGGTATTGGTATCGGTATACCTGGAAGCCGGCAACTAGGAGTGGGATTTGGAATAGCTTTTGGCAATGATACATATAAAGGCAGTGATATAGGCGCAAATATCAGTGTTGGCTATAGGTCCCAGTCTGGTATTGGGGTTGGCTTTTCTACGGGGGCAGATCCTTTTGGAGAGCAGTATTCACAAATAGGTGTATCTGCTTCGGCAAAGGCTGGTTATGGCTTTTCTTCATCAGCCTCTCTGGGAGTGGGGATAGCATCGGGGAAAACATCGATTAATGCTTCCGCAAGGGGAAGCTATCAGGATTACGCAATCGGGGGGGCTGCCTCTATAAGTACATCCTCCGGACAGGTTACTCCTGCGATCTATTCGGTATCCAATTTCCAAAGTATAAACAGCAATGCCGGGGTTGTTACGAGCCGAAGTAGCAACAGAAGCTTTACGCTCCCATTGCCATATGGACTTAGTTTGTCTTACAGCGGAAGTACTACCCGTTACTACATAGATCAAATGGACAATTCACAGTGTTATGGCTCTTTGTACGTAAAGAATATTCCTCTATCCGGATTGGAAAATATTGCTTTTGATTGTGTTTCTTTTAAAGAGACTCCTTCCTATAGTGCTGAAGTTGATGCCGGTATGGGTGGCAGCATGCCTTCGTATGATATGTATCAGGTATTGGGGCAGGGCATTGGAGGCAGCATACAGCCATATATTTTTGAACATGGGAGTTTGTTCAGGAGAACGGCTAAAGATGGCAATGGGAATCCGGTTAATGGAGTGCATTTTGATTATGCGTTTAATCCGTTTGCCAATAAGGTTGGCTTCAGGTTTGTCAATGATTTCTCCAATTCCTATACAAAGGAAATCCCCACAACATATAACGCTTCCACGGATTATCTTTCAGGAATTGTAAATTCAATAGGTGAAGATAGAGTGAGCAATCCGGACAATAGTAGTGATTTCAATAAATCAGATGGCATATTGGCAGGGTCTCGTCATATCGAATGGTTTACCAATCAGGAGATATATGATGCAACCAGGGTTATTCAGGAAGAAAATGAGGCACAAATGCTTAGCCGGCTTGCCGGTTTGAAGGGCTTTGTTCCGGATCTGGTAAACCGGGCGAATTATCTGGAGGTTCAGGGAGAATACGGGCAGGATGCACCTGATAATATAGGCGGATTCCTTGTTACAAATAAGACCGGGGTCTCATATCATTATTCTATACCGGTATATAATTTTAGTGATTACACAGAGCAGTCTTCAAATGTGAGTGGAGAAAGTGTCCGGAAGATTACAAAGTCATTGCCATATGCTTATACCTGGCTGATGACCGGTATCACAGGTCCGGATTATGTCGACAGACCACCTTATGGCATTATTGATGACAATGACTGGGGCTATTGGGTGAAATTTGATTATGGCAAATGGACCGATAAATATATATGGAGAAACCCGACGGAAGGAAGCAGTAAAGATCTGAATTCGCGGGTTAGTGTATTTTCTTCGGGTAGAAAAGAGTTGTACTATCTCAATGCTATAAAAACCAGGAGTCATACCGCCTTATTTGTTAAAGATATAAAGAGAGATGGGAAAGGGGTTGGAAACTCTGTCAATGGTGGCTTTAATGTGGAGCTTGATCAGTATGGGAATGTTGGTGGTATGCCGGTATCCAGCCTGAAACTGAATAAAATCTTGCTGTTTACTAACAAAGCTTTAAACAAAGAGCTGGAAAAGATCGGACTTATTTCCAGTGTTGATGAGCTTCAGGCATTAGGAACTGATCTGAACCATGATTACGTAGTCTCTAAAGCAGGAGGAAACCCTGAATCAAGGACACTGCATAACGGACAGAAAGTGCTTGATGTCTACGATATAGAAGGTACCGGCATAGAAAATGCCGCAATACGTCAGGTAGTCTTTGATTATGACTATACTCTGTGTCCTGAGACCCCCAACAGCTTTGATCTGACGTATGCTTCCGGAGTTTATACGAAGAGTAATATCAATAGTGGTAAGCTAACATTGAACGGCTATGATATACTTGGTCTGAATTCCTCCAAGATTATTCCTTCAACCGGTTTTGAATATTGTCTGGCAAGTACTCCTTACAATAAAAATGCGATAGACATATGGGGTATGTATAAATCAGACTATACGGTTTCGGAAACTGAAAGACAGAGAACAAGACAAGAAACTTCTGATGTGTCCTCAGAGAATGTGATGGCCTGGTCTCTTTCAAAAATTAAAACCCCTCTTGGCGCTGATATTTCTATTGAATATGAATCAGATCAGATTAAAAATCCGGGTTTGACAGACTTTCAGAACTATTCAGTTAAGTCGGTTAGTCTGATTGGGGGGAATCTTATAAGACTGGGCTTGTATACGAATGTTGATCTTCAGGACTACATAAGTCTTGGGGATTTTATTGATCTGAAATTATTGTTATGGGTTGAGTATCCTCAGAATGACTTCACCTGCCCGGTGTATGTGGAGCATATTGATTTTATGCAGATTTATAGCAAATTGTTAAATGAAGAAACCTGTCCTGTTTTAACGGTGGGAGCGAATTATATCGACGTTACAATTCCACAGGAGTTGTTTGATAATTTAAATAATTACCATTGTGATGGTTTTATGGATACGTATCTTAAGTTGGATATTGGTAATGTGATTGTCAGCAACAATGCTCAGTACAATAGACCAGGTGGTGGTATAAGGGTAAAATCTATCGGGCTCAGACACGATAATACTGAAAATATCACTACCTTCCAGTATTTGAATGGAACCACCTCTTATGAGCCTGTGGATTTGAATATTCATTATCACGGGGCAAATGAAAACTTCCGCAGAGTAAATTATCATAATCTGGTCTATCCTTACTATCATACAATTCTGGCTAATTCTGCATTTTTACCGCCTCCAGGAGTATTGTATGAGGAAGTAATCGTTCAGGATATTGTAAGACATTATAATTCTTCCAACTCTTATACAGAACTGACCGGTGTTGGCAGTACTAAATATGTGTTTTCGGTATTTGATAAGAATGCAATGATGCCTAAGTCGGTTAGCGCCAAAACACTCGCATCGGATAATTATAATCTTCAGGTTGTTCGTTTTAAAAATCTTAGCAACAGAAGCGGATTGCTGAAATCTGTCACAAACTATTCCGGCAGAAACGCAACGGGAAGTATTCTCAGTAAAATGGAAAACCGGTTTCTCCATGAGGGACTGACCGAAACAGGTTATGAACAGGCTTTGGAGGAACACCACAATAATCAGGGAAGGGTTGATCAGGTATTTTTTGAAAGGAAAGTCGTGAATGGGACTAATAAATTTCAGATTACTGAAATTGAAGAATATCCGGTTATTAATACCTCTACATATTCGTATGACGGAGTCAAAGGACTGGAGTCGGAGCATAGAACGCTAGGCTATGATTATTTCTCGGGAAATCCGCTGGTTAGTGTTTCAGAAGATGCGAACGGTAATATGTTTATGAGTAAAGAAGTCCCGGCCTACAGAAAATACCCGTCAATGGGACACAGAGCGAATAATAAGTCAAACCGGCATATGCTTGATCAGAAGGCTGCTGTATACACGTACAAGGTCGTTGAAAATGTGACAAGTCCAGTGTCAATAGATGATTATACTACTACTGCCTTCATTGGTGCGGGCGTGACTACCTGGGCGGATAATCTAAATGTGATAGAGCATAGTAAGCAGTCCGGTGTTGGTATAATCAATCAGAGCAATACATGGCGTATGGCTGGCTCGTACATATGGGCTGGAAATAATACGATGGTATTGAATAGCGAAGGTACTTTTAAATTGTCAGATCTCAGCTATTTTGATTTTGGTAATCCGGAATCCAACAGTAACTGGCAGCAAGCTTCAGCGGTCAGCTATGTCAACAATTATTCAATGATTCTGGAAAGCAAAGATTTAAATAGTGTCTACTCTTCCCTGATTTGTGATCCTTCTTCCAGATATGTAATCGCATCGGCTGTTAATGCAGCCAGAGACGAAATCGCTTACACGGGGTGTGAGTTCAGTGAGTATCATACTGTCAGCTCTGATCCTGCAAAAAGTATTCTGGAAGGTTATGTTAAATTGGGGAACGGAGCTATTGTAAATGACAGAAGCCGGGCTCATACCGGCACATATACGCTCAAGGTAGATCGGAATCAGGAAGGTTTCGCATATTCGTTCCGGCCATGGGCTAATAAGCATTACCGTGCGAGTGTGTGGGTCTATATACCCAATTTTGAGAACGAAAGCCAAAATCTGGATTATGCGAGAATCATATGCCGGTATAAGGATACCAAAGTCCAGATTGGCAGCGCGGCGATTCTGAATGAAAAGCTTAAAGCAAATGCTCACCATCTGATTAATCTGGATATTAGTACGTCTCTTATTTCACCGGTCAATGGTTCACTGCCCGAAATTGAGTTTGTCTGTCTTAACAGGGCGGATCAGAGTATTTATTTCGACGATTTTCGCGTATCGCCGCTTGATGCGGGTTTGTTTACTTATGTATATGACCTTGATAACGGCCGGTTGACACATATTCTGAATAATGAAAATTTATATCAGCGATTTGAGTATGACGATATGGGCAATTTGCGGCGAGTATTTCAGGAGCTGTTTTATCCGGCTGAGAAAATAGTAAGTGAACAAAGCTTAAATTATGGAAAGAATCATGTTGAATAATGAACTTAGATATAAGACAGCCAGTTATTGGAGTTTTGTCAAACTCGTAATACTTTTTATAGTACTGGTCAACACGATTGACTCTTTTTCTCAGGGATATAAAAGTCTCATACATGGTCGGCAGAATATTACTTCTTTTAATTATGAAGCAACAGCGAGTGTCCTGACCTGTGGCAAAAGCTTACCCTATCTTACCTACCTGAACGGGAAAAGTTACCTTGATCCTAATGCGGGAATAGAGACCTGCAGCGGAACAAGCAACGGTTATTACGGCTGGACGGTATTTCAGCCCCTGAAGTATAACAAACTGTGTGGTCATGACAGGCTTCTGTTGCACTATGATGGAAATATACTGGATGTCAGGTCAGAAACTGTTGATTATAAGTTTTTAGGGCCAAATACAATCATAACTTTTAGGGATGAAGCTATAAGAAAAATTGATGTAACCATAAAACAGCAGGGTTTTTTTGGAAATTTTAGCTTGGAGTTTGAGTATCGCAGACAAACGTTAAAAAAGTTGAAATGTGATGATTATTATTCAACCGAAGCTTCGTACTATCAGAATGGTTGCGTCCTGAAAACTGAAGGAGTCTTTGGTTATGGAGGTATTCAGTCTGCTTCAGGCAAATTGGATTACAATAATAGTTCTACATATACAGTTTCGGCCTATTCCGGAACGACGGCCAATGTTAATTTTTTCTGGAATGGAGACGGCGGGTATTGCAATGAAGTTTTTGATGGAGGGCAGATGCGGTATCTCATTAAGAGCAAGAATGGACAATCACTGAATACATATTCTTCATGGACTCCTGTCAGTATTTCTACTAATCCGGATGCTTTCAGACAATTCAACCGATTGATATCTCCTGCGGGCGCCACGATGGAGGTCGGAGACTACACGCTGCAGCTGGAAATCAAAGATCGTTTTGGTAACCAGTATAGTACGCCTGATTTTTATGTCAATGTGGTTCCCAGCTGTTATTCGGAATCGGGAGTAACCTTTGCCTTTCCCGGCGCTGAAGAAATTAACGGAGGATACAACGGAACCAATGGAGGCTATAAAGTTGAAAAGGGTGTAGAATATGTCGTTCAGCTGTATAATTCCGTTGATGCGGTTTTCCCCTTTTTCTACAAAGAAATCGAAAATTTTGATCAGAATTACGAAATATTGGTCGATGATGGCGGTACTCCGCCTGTTTCTCAGAATAATACAGCTATAGAGTTCAAAGCGGCAATCCTTAGCCCCCATCCCGATGATTACCCTGGAAAATATAAGCTGAAGGTGCACGCTGATATTGGAAGTTTCAGGATATATGTGAAAAAGAAAGATTACCTGGGGCTGTATTGCTACGAATACAAGCCAATTAATCTTTTTGTGGGGGGAAGCAATATAACCAGGGAAAGCCCTTGTCTGATACAGTTGCCTGCCGATTTCCCTGAAATTTTTCCGGAGCTTTCTTCAGGCTTTGCGAAAACTCAGGCGCTCAGCTATTTTACTTATGAAGTAAAAAGTCAGAAGGGGGTAATAGTTAAGCCCGGTGTTCATTTGAAAGAAGGGGCGATCCTGCAGGTTGAGACGATTCCTGAGCCTGAAGTCCCTGCCGGAGAAGTTGCTGATAATACGAAAAACTGGACGCAGACAAGGGCATTTGATGATGTCGGATACGTAATCAGCGAATCCAGGCAATATTTTAATGAAAGAGGACTACCGATGCAAAATCAGTACAAGGATCTGAGCAGAAAGGTAGTTATGGCTTCTGAGGTGCTTTATGACAAATTTGGCAGACCGGCGATTACAACATTGCCCGCTCCTGTCAACGTAAGTACGCTTACAGCTGCAGTTGATCAATGCGGTGAGTATATTCAGACCGGGCAGGATATGTATTTCAGCTATAGGGATAATTTTGTTACTGTTGCCGGCAATAAGTTTTCTTACAGCAACTTCGATCAATATACACCGGAGGGCGGAGCTCCGGTGCAAAAATTTAGTACGCCTGACCTGATCGATTCAGATATGCCTGGTACGCTTGGCTGGTACTATAGCAATCTGAACGCAGAAAGCTCCCGTACGGCTCTGGAGGCTGAGGATAAAGCAGCTATGCTGGAGCCGCTGACTCCTGCGACGATCTACCCTTATGCCAGAACCATCTATCAGGAAGATGGCACCAATCAGATAAAGGGGGGTACACTGCCGGGAGATTACCATTATGCCGGTTCCGGGAGATATGGTGAGACGGAGATTCTTCCTCTCAATGTTCAGGATGTTCAAATCATTGATGACTACCTGGAAGTAAGAGAAAAGCTGTTCCCCGGCTCCGTTAATCTGCCATTGGCTGATAATTGCTACAAAGTAGTTAGCAGGGATATTGAGGGAAAGGAAATAATCACGTATCTGGATAAAGGGGATAAGGTGCTGATTGCTGTTGATCCTGCTGCCGATATAAAATCATATAATATATATGATGTACCGGGCAGGCTGGTTTGCTCTGTCACTCCTATGGGAGTAGAATATATAAAGGACAATCCTGGCTATAACTTCAGCTTTGTCGAGAAAAGCATTTTTGTATACGATCATCGCGGTTTTTTGATAGAAGAGCGTATCCCCAATACCGGCACGACCAGGTATATGTACCGCAATGATGGATTGCTGCGTTTTTCGCAAAATGCAGAACAGGCTATCGACGGGCGGTTTTTGTATATTCACTATGACAAAATAGGCCGTCCTGTAGAAACAGGAGAATATCTGCCCTGTACAGGCTGTCCTGTTTTTAACTCTGCAGCATTGGTCAATATTCTTGAGAATACCGAAACTAACGGAGGACTTAGTGTTAATTTCGGGACCCGTTATGATGTTATAAAAACAGTGTATGACGTTCCGGTAGCCGGAACATCGATCGGACAGGCTTTTTTACGTGGTAAACCATCCTATACCGAAAGGGTGGGCGAAACAAAATCCTGGTTTAGCTATGACGAAAGAGGAAGAACTGTTTCAATGGCCAGATATTATCCCGGTTTAGGTGAAAAAGTTATTAACTATGAATACGCTGCCAATGGCAATATCAGTCTTGTGGCATATCAGGATGGGCAGGAGGATGCGTTCTATCATACGTATTTGTACGATGCTGATGCACGGCTGAAATCGGTATATCTTTCAAAAACTGCTCCCCAGAATACGGAAGACGGGGACCTGGACTTCTCCACTCTGTCAAAACGCGCGGAATACCATTATTACCTCCATGGCCCTCTGAAAAGAGTGGAGTATTTTCAGTCCGTTCAGATGCCTGAGTTTATTCACTATGTTACCGTCAGAGGTGTTGAGTTTCCGGTAACCATTCCGGAATATACTAAAACAGAAGATATTCAGGGTATAGATTATGTATACACCGCGCAAGGCTGGCTGAAGTCTATAAACAGTCACGAGAAAAATACGGATCCGGGCAAGGACGAAAATGATCTTTTTGGAATGTCCCTGCACTATTATGACAATGATTATGTAAAGAACGGAGCCGGTATCAGTACAGTGACCTTTGCAGGAGGAAATAACTATTACAATGGGCTGATAAAAGCCAGCTGCTGGTTCTCCGACCGGCCGGGTTTTGACAGTACTGTGTCTGATAGTTATGTATACAGCTATGACAACCGGTATCAGCTTTCACAGGCTGATTTTGGTACAGTTTCGTCCGGTGTGTATACCCAAGCGATTGATGACCGATATCAGGAAAGTGATCTCAGCTATGATAAGAATGGGAATATTCAGAGATTAAAGAGGCGGGGAAGCAATGGAAGTATGTTGCATGATTTTATTTATTGGTACAGCAATACCAACCAGCTTTCGAGTATTAACGCACATCTTGTTAATCCTAGCTATTCAAGTTCATATTTTTATAACTCTATAGGCCAGATAAAGTCACTATCGTTTAATGATGGTTCTGGCAATGTGTCCAGAAGTTTAACATACAATGCTGCGGGCCTTGTAAAAAGTATTTCCGGTGGCGGGGCAACTATACAGATAGGCTACGATGAAGGCGGATATCGGTACAAAAAATCAAACTCATCCTATAATACCTGGTATGTACGTGACGCAGGTGGTGCGACATTGGCAGTATATGATGATAATAATACAGGCAGCAGTGTTAAGCTGAAAGAAGTACCGGTTTATGGGAGCGGGCGTATTGGAGTATATTACCCGGAAAACGATTATGCACTTTTTGAGCTGACAGACCATTTAGGCAATGTCAGGGTGGTGCTGAATGAAGAAGGGGAGCGCGAAGCGTATTCAGATTATTATCCCTATGGCCTGGTAATGAGTCCTTCGGAAGTGGGTCCTGACAATTACCGCTACGGCTACCAGGGGCAGTTTGCCGAAAAAGACGAGGAGACCGGCTGGAATGCTTTTGAGCTTCGTATGTACGATCCTGTTATTGGCCGCTGGCTGGGGCCGGATCCGTACCGACAGTTTTATTCAGCCTATGTAGGAATGGGTAATAATCCGGTGAGCGGGGTGGATCCGGATGGGGGACTGGTAGGTCCGCCGGATAGAAACGGGGATTTTATTGGTGATACAGATAAGGGAACCGGGCTGGATTACGACATTTGCTTTACCTGGGATGGGAGTAACTGGTTATCAGAAAGAGGGTTTTATTACGATGGGCAGCAGTTTACCATGAACCCTTTGACTGTTTCCACCCATATAAGTTTTGATACTCCGGCATTAAGATCCCTTCTACAATC
>JAEVZS010000016.1 GCA_023392125.1 Bacteroidota bacterium | reverse complement strand
CTTTTTGTATCGGTCTGGTAACTGAAAATGTGGCTTCTTCGCTTTGGGTATGGTGTGCCTGGTGACAGCCTGTATAAATCAGCAGGTATGCCAGACAAATGAGAATAGGATTCCTCATTGTGTATAGGTTTTGATTTTTTAATAATGATAAATAGGATTCCCGGCCCTTGATCTGATAGAGATTAAGGGCATGCGGATATGATTCTTTTTAAGATAATTATCTCAAAAAGATCCGTATAGTATCAGCTAATAAAATCAAAACAGATTTTCCAGGACTGGTAGAGGATGACGAGTGAAACCGTAGCCCGGTTCCGAAGAGAGTCCTGCCCGGGGAGGGCAGATAAAGTCTGATCTAAAAGGAAGTAACAGGATGCAGAAATAAAGCAGAATGCTTTGCTTCCATTGTCATCAAAACCATCTGCTTTTTCATTGTTACCGGATTTGTCCGAGTTTTCCGGAACAGGGTTTGGCTCTTTGGGACTGTACAGAGGATGAAAGACATTATCTGTATCTTCCGGAAAGCAAGTATTTAAACTTGCATGCTGAGATTCTTTGGTCAGATTTTTGGCTCCGGTCTCAACGGGAAACAAACTGCTGAAAAAGAATAAAGCCCAGGCAATAAGCACGTAACTGCCCGGGATAGCTTTATACAGGCTATCCGTTACCACTTTGCTCTTTATGTACCAGCTCTTTGTCAGCATGATTCAGCACAAAAATACAAACATCTCATAAAATGAAACTAAAAAAGATAACTTTTTTCAATACAATGCAGAATAGAGAAAAGTTTCTGGTTAACCCGCAAAAGGTCAAAGAGGTTCTGTCCGGCAGACTAAAACTTTAGGAATAAATAAGATGATGCCGGATAATAAGAGGAAGGTGAAGAGGTAATGGGTTATGTCAGCTTCAGAGGTCTTTTTTCTGCCCATTGTTGTGTTATATAATGTCACAGAATCTTGTCACAAAAGGTTAAAAATAAAAAAAGCCTTGATATACAAGGCTTTTCAATGTCGGGGTGGCGGGATTTGAACCCACGACCCCTTGCACCCCATGCAAGTACGCTACCAGGCTGCGCTACACCCCGAACTTATTCTGACCGGGCAAGGAAGCTTTTTATACTACTTTTCCCAATCGGACTGCAAGTATAAAAGATTTTTTGATTATAGTAAAACGCTTGTAAAATCTTATTTAATTTTTTGTGAGTAAACCAAGTTTTCATTCAGAGAGCAGATTGCTTGCAGCCCCGGATATTTTTGGCGAAGTTTTTAAACATACTTTTATATTCCGCTCATTTATCCTGTTGTCAAACGCCTGTATGACAGACAGGATTTTCAGGTCCGGGGTCTGAAATGATTAAAAACAAAGACTCAGGCTGTATTCAGCGATTCAAATTCTGTAAGCTATTTACTTAATTCTGTAATGCATGAAAACTCCGGTACGACTATTATTGTACTAATAATAAATCCTGTTATTATGACCGAAAATAAGCTTTTCACAGATAAACTGGTCCGGCAGACATTTCCGGTTGTGGGGTTGTCCTGTGCAGCATGCGCTGCAAGTGTTGAATCCATGCTGAAAACTGCTAACGGAGTTGCCCGGGCAGAAGTAAATTTTGCTACTCAGAATACCCTGACAGAGTATGATCCGGAGCTGATACAGCCGCGTGAGCTGCGTGCTCTTGTTCAGTCCATCGGATACGATCTGATCATTGATGAGGAAGATCCGGCAGGCAAACAGGAGGAAATGCAACAACAGTATTATGAAGAAATAAAGAAGCGTACGTTTGGAGCAGCTATTTTTACAATTCCGGTTTTTGTGATCGGTATGTTTTTTATGGAATGGCGCGCAGGACAGTGGATATCCCTTATTCTGACCTTGCCGGTGCTGGTATGGTTCGGACAGCGTTTTTTTGTTAATGCATGGAAGCAGACCCGGCACGGTTCTGCCAATATGGACACGCTGGTTGCGCTTAGTACCGGAGTAGCCTTTCTGTTTAGCGTATTCAATACAGTATATCCGGAGTTCTGGCATCAGAGAGGTATACATCCTCATGTGTATTATGAAGCGGTAGTGGTTATTATTACCTTTATTCTTCTTGGAAAACTGCTCGAAGAAAGGGCGAAATCCAATACTTCATCGGCTATCAGGAAACTTATGGGCTTACAGCCAAAAACTGTTAAAGCCCTGATTGATGGTGAAGAAGTTGAAATGGCAGTGGGCGCTATACAACCCGGTACTATTGTGGTGGTGCGTCCCGGAGAAAGAATTGCCGTTGATGGAGTGGTGACAGAGGGTAGTTCTTTTGTAGATGAGAGCATGATATCAGGGGAACCGGTTCCGGTAGCGAAGCAGCAGAGTGACAGTGTATTTGCAGGTACAGTAAATCAAAAAGGCAGCTTCCGGTTTGAAGCTCAGAAAGTAGGAGGCGAAACCCTGCTGTCTCACATTATAAAGATGGTTCAGGAAGCACAGTCAAGCAAGGCTCCGGTACAGAAGCTGGTTGACCGGATTGCCGGTATATTTGTTCCGGCTGTAATTGTCATCGCTTTGCTGACTTTCGGTGTGTGGATGGTGCTGGGTGGTGACAATGCATTTACTCATGCCCTGCTGACTTCTGTAACTGTACTGGTTATCGCCTGCCCCTGTGCGCTCGGCCTGGCAACCCCAACGGCTATTATGGTAGGAGTAGGCAAAGGCGCGGAAAACAATATTCTTATTAAAGACGCTGAAAGTCTGGAACTGGCGCACCGGGTGTCTGCCGTTATTCTGGATAAGACAGGTACGATTACTGAAGGGAAGCCCGAAGTCACGGATTTTCAGTGGTACACCGGTATAGATGATGTTGCTCATTATAAAAGGATACTGCTGAGTATCGAATCCATGTCGGAACATCCGCTGGCCGAAGCGGTTGCAGTAAAATTCAGGGAAGAAGGTCTGCGTTCAGTACCGGTCCGGGATTTTCAGAGCATCACGGGTAGAGGTGTACGCGCTGTAGCGGATGATGAAGTATCTTATTTTGTGGGAAATAAAAAGCTTATTCAGGAAAACGGGATAAGCCTTGATGAAAAATTGCAGACTGCGGCAGCCCGTTTGCAGGCAGAAGCCAAGACGGTTATTTATTTTTCTGATAGCAAGCGTGTTTTGGCTGTGCTGGCGATTGCAGACAAAATAAAGAAAACTTCTGCCCGGGCTATTGATGTTATGCATAAGCTGGGGATCAACGTGTATATGCTGACCGGAGATAATGAACAGACAGCTGCTGCAGTTGCTGAACAGACAGGGATAAAACATTATAAGGCAGAAGTGCTGCCTTCGGATAAGGCGGATTTTGTAAAAGCTTTGCAGGCAAAAGGAGAGATAGTTGCTATGGTGGGCGATGGTATCAACGATTCTCAGGCACTGGCTCAGGCAGATGTAAGTATTGCCATGGGGAAAGGTTCTGACATTGCCATGGACGTAGCCAAGATCACGCTGATTACATCGGATCTTATGTCCATTCCCAAAGCCCTCAGGC
Source organism: Bacteroidota bacterium (assembly GCA_023392125.1). GTDB lineage: Bacteria > Bacteroidota > Bacteroidia > Cytophagales > Cytophagaceae > SpSt-227. The sequence continues at coordinate 168,882 of JAEVZS010000016.1, read as the reverse complement.
TGTCTCGTAAAACGGTGCAGGGCATACGACAGAATCTGTTCTGGGCCTTTATTTACAATCTCATCGGGATTCCCCTTGCGGCCGGCATACTTTATCCGCTCAACGGATTTTTGCTCAATCCTATGATTGCGGGAGCCGCAATGGCTTTGAGCTCTGTATCGGTTGTTGCAAATAGCCTCCGGCTCAGATTTACTAAAATCGGCTAGGGGCTTTTAATAAGAAAGTCTGAAATAGTACGGTACTGAATAAAAATAAAAAATAAAGTAAAACCAATTAATCTGGCTGATTATGACAACATACAAATTTAAAACGGATATTAAATGTGGCGGATGCCTTGACAAAGTGCGTCCGCATCTGAATGAAAAAGGAGAAATAAATCATTGGGAAGTAGATCTGACCGATCCTGCCAGAGTGCTTACGGTAGAAGGTGACAATATCAGCGTGGAAGAAGTGGCGGATACTGTGAAAAAAGCTGGTTTTAAAGCCGATCTGATTGCATAATACTTGCAGTAGCCAATCTGATTTTATAGATTTAGAGACCATACAGGCCACGGACTGCCTGTTGGTCTTTTTTCAGAATTATTCCGGGCATATGAATACATTGGAAATCGTACTTGCGAACAGAAATATAAAACCAACCGCAATGCGGCTGCTGGTTCTGAAAGCACTTTCTGCTCAATATGCGGCAATCAGTCTTTCAGAGCTGGAAAAGCAATTTGAAAAATCGGATCGTATTACTCTTTACCGGACCTTAAAGACCTTTCAGGAAAATGGTCTGGTCCATAGTATCGATGACGGTACGGGAGCGCCTAAATATGCGCTTTGTGAAGAAGGTTGTGAATGTAATATTGACAGGGATATGCATGTGCATTTTCACTGCAGAATATGCAGTGAAACATTCTGCCTTCCCAAATACAAGATTCCTGAAATCCAGCTGCCCCACGCTTTTGTCGGAGAGGAAGCAAGCCTGGTTGTAAAAGGTATCTGTGGAAAATGTGCCTGACAATAAATGGGTAAGTAGTAATCTCAGTCCGGCCGAATAGAACTTTAATTGAAAGATGGAAAATAACCCGATAAGTCTGGAACTGCTTGCGCAGAACCTGCGTTGCCCGCAGGGAGAAGCAGGCCGGCAGGTTGCCGATTATATGAATGTCTCCAACAGGGAAATGATACAGCGAACTATCAACAAGCTGCAGCCTGTTGATCATGACCGGATTCTTGAGCTGGGCCCCGGAAACGGCAGACATGTGGCGGATCTTATGCGGCTTGCTGATAAAATGTCTTATGAAGGTCTTGACATATCAGAGGACATGGTGGCTGAATGCAGGAATATTGCCGGGGCAGACTCTGCGCATTTTCAGTTGTACGATGGAAAGTCTGTCCCGTTTGATGACGAAAGCTTTGATAAGGTCTTTACTGTAAATACAGTGTATTTCTGGGATGAACCCGGAAAACTGGCCGGAGAGATTGCAAGGGTATTACGGCCGGGAGGTATATTGCTGCTTACTTTTGCTGATAAGCAGTTTATGCAGCAGCTTCCTTTCGTAAGCTACGGGTTCAGACTTTATGATCACGAAGAGGCTGGTCTTTTGCTGAAAAATGCGGGATTTAGTATTTTACAATGCCACGCATTTGTAGATGAACCTCTGACCAAAACGGGAGAGCGGGTAAAACGTTCATTCTGGGTTCTGGAAGCGCAGAAAGCTTTTGGTAAATAAATCGGAGGGATAGGTCCGGTATACGTATTTTTTACTCATTGCTCTGGCTGTTATCTGCCGGTTATGAACCCGTAACAACTTAAGTACATTTTTCCGGTTCTCAAGTATACACAGACATCTGATGACATAACAATGCAATTCCTGTGCATGTGTCAGAGAGGTATCTTTGTAAAAACAAGAACCTGATCTATGAATCATTCCCATAATACATCCGAAAATCACGATCATGATCATGCGGAGACTTCCTGTTGCGGTCACTCCGGTGATACGCAAGGAGCGCATGTAGAAAGCAGCTCCGGTTTTTCCGGTTTTATGCAGGAGTGGGGAAATGCCCTGTTCAGTCTCGCTATGTTGCTTGCCGGAATAGCCTTTGATTACTTCGGAGCTTCTTTTTTTAGCGGAATAATACGTCTGGGCTGGTATATGCTGGCTTATCTTCCGGTAGGGCTACCTGTGTTGGTCAAAGGAATTAAGCTGATCGGACGCGGTGATATTTTTACAGAGTTTTTTCTTATGAGCATTGCTACGCTGGGAGCGTTCTCAATCGGAGAATATCCGGAGGGGGTGGCCGTAATGCTTTTTTATACAGTAGGAGAGCTGTTTCAACATACTGCTGTTCAAAAAGCCAGAAGCAATATAAAAGCTCTGCTGGATATCAGACCTCAGTCGGCTGCCGTAGTCAGGGATGGGAAAGCCGTGATTGTTCATCCGGGAGAAGTTGCTGTGGGAGAATCCATTCAGGTAAAGCCCGGCGAGCAGGTGCCTCTTGACGGAGACCTGATGTCCGAGAAAGCCCTTTTTAATACAGCTGCTCTGACCGGAGAAAGTATGCCTGTAGAGTATGCTAAAGGCAAAAAAATACTAGCAGGAATGGTCAATCTGGACCGGCTGATTGAACTGAAAGTAACCAGTGTGTATACCAGGAGCGCTATTTCCAGGATTCTCGAGCTTGTTCAGAATGCTGCTTCCCGCAAAGCGAAGACAGAGCAGTTTATCCGAAAATTTGCGCGTGTCTACACACCGGTTGTGACTTTTCTTGCACTGGCATTGGTGCTGATTCCATGGTTATTTGTTGATGATTATGTATTCCGCGACTGGTTGTACAGAGCGTTGGTATTTCTGGTTATTTCCTGTCCGTGTGCGCTCGTGATTTCCATACCATTAGGTTACTTTGGAGGTATCGGGGCCGCATCTTCCCGGGGTATTCTGTTTAAAGGGTCAAATTTTCTTGATCTGATGGCAGAGGTCACTACAGTGGTTATGGATAAGACGGGAACACTTACCAAAGGGATATTTGTCGTACAAAAAGCCGGTATTGGAGATAATGCTCCTGCAGAATGGCTTGAATTTGCTGCAGCCATTGAGCAGAAGTCAACGCATCCTATAGCACGGGCCATTGTGACTTTTGTTCATGAAAAAGGAGTAATAGTGCCTGAACCGGAATCTCAGGAAGAGCTTTCCGGTATGGGATTGAAAGGAATTGTTAAGGGACATGAGGTGCTGGCGGGAAATGGCAGACTGATGAGGAAATTCGGAATAGAAACAGTTCCGGAGGCAGAGCAGGAAGTTAATGCCGTTGTACATATTGCTGTTGACGGTCTGTATGCGGGTTATCTGGTTGTAGCTGATGAGTTGAAGGATGATGCGAAGGATGCTGTAAGAGCATTGCGGGAAACCGGTGTAAAAGAACTCGTGATGCTTTCCGGCGACAAGAGTTCTGTAACCAGGGTAGTGGCCGGACAACTGGGAGTCGACAAAGCATATGGAGACTTGATGCCCGAACAGAAGGCGCAAAAGCTGGAGGAGTTAAAAAAACAGACAAACGGACGAATTGCTTTTGTCGGAGACGGTATTAATGATGCTCCGGTGCTGGCGCTTGCCGATGTCGGAATTGCTATGGGAGGCCTGGGCAGCGATGTTGCTATTGAGACAGCTGATGTTGTGATTCAGAATGATCAGCCATCCCGAATCGCACTGGCAAAAAATATCGGTCGCCAGACAAAAAAAATAGTATGGCAGAATATTGCGCTGGCTTTTGGAATCAAGGTTATTGTACTGATTCTGGGGGCGGGTGGCCTTGCCACTATGTGGGAAGCAGTATTTGCAGATGTCGGAGTTGCTTTGCTGGCGATACTCAATGCTATAAGGATACAGCGGTTAATCTGATAGATTCAACAGGTAAACATCATAATACCAGTTTTGATTATGCCCCGGATATTCTAAGCTATCCGGTTTTTTTGTTTACGTATATTTTCTTTGTTTTATAGGTAATATTACGTATTTTTATCTATGATTTTATTATGGATCATGTCTGTGTGCAGAATAGCAAAGATTAAAAACATCCTGAGATGCTTGGTGATTGTTTGTGTTGTTACAGGCTGCAAACCACCCGGGGAACCTGCTCTGATAATTGCAACCTCCGCAAATATGCAGTTTGCAATGGAAGCTCTGAGCTCAGGGTTTTACGAAGAATATGGAATACAGCCGCAGATCGTTTGCGGGTCATCGAGCAAGCTTACAGCACAGATCAGGGCCGGGGCGCCATTTGATATTTTTATTTCCGCGGATATGGTTTATCCCTTAGCGCTTTACAAGGATGGTCTGGCAGAAAGCGAACCTCTTGAGTATGCCCGCGGGCAGCTGGTTTTGTGGACGCTGACAGAAGATTCATTAGTTACTCTTGATAATCTTTGCTATGCAGGTACACAGTATATTGCCATAGCCAATCCTCAGACAGCTCCCTATGGGAAGGCGGCTATACAGATTCTTGAAAATTATGGAATATGGGATAAAGTTGAGTCAAAACTGGTTTATGCCGAAAGTATAAGTCAGGTGAGCCAGTTTGTGCTTTCCGGAGCAGCTGATTATGGTTTTATTGCCCGGTCAATAGTCTCGTCTCCGGAAGTTGCGGGAAAGGGATGCTGGATTTCGCTGGACAGCACTCTGTATGCTCCGATACGGCAGGGCGCTGTTCTGCTGAAAAAGAAAGATGGAAAACATCCGGATTCGAAGCTGTTTATGAAGTTTTTGTTTTCAGATCATGCCGGAGCCATATTGAAGAACTATGGTTATATAGTGTCACACAGGGGAGAAGAAGATGAATAGTTTTAGCAGATATAGTATCGTATGACAGAATGGAATACCTTATTTCTAACTTTTAAACTTGCCTTTGTCACTACCTGTCTGTTACTGGTGATTGCTGTCCCATTGGCCTACTGGCTTACCGTTTCTTCGCTGAAAATAAAGCCGGTAATAGAAGCTTTGATAAGCATGCCACTGGTATTGCCCCCAACGGTACTGGGATTTTATCTGCTTATGCTGTACAGTCCTTCTGGTTTTCCGGGACGCTGGCTGCATACGTATCTGGGTATGCGTCTTGCGTTTTCATTTGAAGGGCTGGTGCTGGCTTCTGTCATATATAGCCTGCCTTATATAGTACAGCCTGTTCAGTCCGGATTTGCTGCGGTACCCGACAATCTCAGAGATGCCGCCCGTATTATGGGAAAATCCGGTTGGGAAATTCTGCTTCATGTATATATTCCGACAGGCAGAATATCAATAATAACAGGAAGCATGCTGGCTTTTGCTCACACGGTCGGAGAGTTTGGAGTTGTTTTGATGGTTGGTGGCAGCATTCCGGGTAAAACCAGAACGGCATCGATCGCCGTATACGAAGCAGTTGAGCTTATGGACTATTCGTTGGCTAATCATTATGCGCTGATTCTTACCGGCAGTTCTTTTTTGATTCTTATGATCGTTTTTCTCCTGAAAGGTAATACTCTGTTCCGTTTTGAGCGATGATTTGTTTTAGAGCCCGTAAAAAATTAAATATGGCTTCGGGCATATCGGAGCTTGCTGTTGAATTTGTTGTTGAGTCCGGACAGCTTGCAGTCCTTTATGGAAGGTCAGGCACTGGAAAAACATCGGTTCTGAAAATGCTGGCAGGTCTTATGACTCCCGAATATGGCCATATTGTGGTACATGATAATGTATGGCTGGATACGGATAAGGGTGTCAATGTTGCTCCGGCTGATCGGGAAATAGGTTTTGTATTTCAGGATTATGCCCTTTTTCCGACCATGAATGTCCGTGAAAATCTCGTTTTTGCCCTTGGGAAAAAGCAGGATCGAAAGATTGTCGATAAAATGATCGAGCTGATGGAGCTTGGCAGGCTCCAGAAATGTTATCCGGCTCTGCTTTCGGGGGGGCAAAAGCAACGTGTGGCGCTTGCAAGAGCCTTGGTAAGAAAACCCAGGCTCTTGCTGATGGATGAGCCATTGTCCGCATTGGATCAGGAAATGAAGCATAAGCTGCAATATTATATCAGGGAGATACATTCATTATATCGTCTTACTTCAATTATGGTAAGTCATGATTTACATGAAATTGCAGCATTGGCGGATGTATGTATTGAGCTTGACAATGGAAGTGTCTGCAGACAGTATAAGAGCTCTGAAATGTCTGCTAATCAAGTGCTGTTTAGCGGGATAGTGAAAAGCGTCCTGTTGTCAGGGAATACGGCCGAGCTACGGATCGAGGCTCACAAAAATGTAATAACAGTAAGACAGTCTGCTATTTTTGTCCGCGATATTGTTATCGGAGATCAGGTTTGTCTTAGTGGAAATTTGCATCAGCCTGACATCCGGAAAATATGATAATCTGGTTTTGGTTTAAAATTTATTTAAAATAAATCTAAATAAATTTTGTTTTACCTGAAAAAGCTCCTTTATTTGTAGAAACAATTAGCCTGTGGATAGTTGCTAAAACAGATGCTGTTTCAATAGATGTGTCATCATGGTGCCTGTTGTCGGGCTTGTTTTGCGTATCTTTTTCATTTGTTATTGTTTAGGTTAATTTAATTATGTTTAAAGAGAGAGAAGTCCGGCCCTGATCAGGGTCGGACTTTTTTATTTGGTATGAGCAGATTCTGTAGAAATCAGCTGGAGAAGTCTGTCGTAAACAGCGGTGTTTTCCATGATTCCGGAAAACTGCTCAGCTCCGAATCCATGGGCGAACAATGGTACCAGAGTGGCAGAATGTTCTTTGGAAGCGAATTCATACTTTATTTTAGAATAATCTTTTGAGGATGGCAGAACAGAGAAGCCGCCGGTTTCATGATCTGCTGTTATTACAAGAATAGTGTTGGGCTGGTTGACCACAAAATCAATAGCCTTTCCTACGGCATTGTTGAAATCCCACAGTTCTTCGAGTAGATAATCCACCTTATTGGCATGCCCCGCCCAGTCAATCTGAGAACCTTCGATCAGTAAAATGAAAGGTTGTTTTCTGGCCTCGAGATACTTTAGTGCTTTTTCAGTGTACAGAGAAAGAAAATCTCCCCGGCCTTTACTATAGCGTTCCATACCTTTCGGTGCAAGCAGATGAGCCTGCCGCTTTCCATCGGAGCTGTCTGAATACTCAGGTTCTCTGTGCACGGCATACCCTTTGGTAATCAGAGAATCCATCAGATTGAGCTGATCCTTACGTTTTTCCATGAAGTCGGTTCCCCCGCCTGCTATGAAATCGAGACCTGAATCAGCCAATTGCATAGCGATGGCTTCTTCCTGATCTCTGTGTGCAACGTGGGCATAAAAAGCGGCAGGAGTAGCGTGCGTGACGGATGATGTTACAACAATTCCGCAGGTGTATCCGATTGCCTTCAACGTCTCCATAATAGTTGGTACCGGTATGGTATCATGATCTACGCCGATAGCATTGTTATATGATTTTACTCCTGTTGAGAATGCAGTGGCTCCGGCGGCGGAATCTGTGATTTTATGTCTGGCCGGAGTTGTACGGACAAGACCGGTTATTGACATCCGGTTAAAATTGGTATAACCGGTATCCACATACAAGGCGGAGATCTGGGAGAGGCCCATACCGTCACCGATCATCAGGATAATGTTGGGAGTGGAGACAGAAGTCTGTGCCGTGGAGGCAAAAACAATCAATAATCCCATAACTATGAGGTTTACTTTTCGATTTGGTAATAATACAGATCTGTTCATGAAAACCGCGGTTTAATAATTTACGATAAGTATCGGATCATTTCTGTTTTTGTACAATACCAGTTGAATGATTTAATAAAAAAATAATACTCTAGTATCTTTGTATATTAACTAGGTTTAGTAATATTTACATCCAAATTAGTAATTGAATGGACGTACTTTTTCTGTCTGTAATTCTTGTCTTATCGCTGGTTTTATTTATCAGTGAACTGGTCAGGGTAGATATTGTTTCACTATTGGTAATGGGGGCGCTGATCATAACAGGGATTCTGACGCCGGCAGAGGCCGTTTCCGGCTTTAGCAATGCTGCGACGGTAACCGTTTTATTTATGTTTGTCCTGAGTGCAGCTCTGATAAAAACAGGGGCGCTGGTTCGGGTAGGCAGCTTTTTTGCCGGATATTTCAAAAAAAGCTTTACACAGGGGTATTTCATTATGATGGCTATCGTTGGTCTGGTAGCGGCTTTTATCAATAATACACCTGTAGTAGCCATGTTTATGCCTGTAGTAATTCAGGCTGCCAGAGAAGCCAAGCTGGCCCCCAGCCGCCTATTGATGCCGTTGTCCTTTGGAACCATATTTGGGGGTATGTGTACGCTGATCGGTACTTCAACCAATGTATTAGTAGACGGTATAGCGCGGAGCAATGGTGTTCAGGGCTTCGAAATGTTTACCCTCTTTCCGGTTGGTATCGTCATGTTTGTTGTCGGTATTATATACATGCTGTTTATCTGCAGGGATTTTCTGCCGGATCGTCAGCAAAAGAATAATGGTACAGGATATCATCTGAGAGACTATGTGACCGAAATCGAATTGCTTGGCCAGGCTCGTTCTGCACGTAAAATGATTCGGGAAGCTCCTTTGGTGACAGAGTATGAAATGGATATTCTGGAAGTGCACAGGAAAGAGACCATCTACTCATTGCCTTCGGGAGATTTTGTGCTTGAAGCTGGTGATATTCTCAAAGTACGATGCAATGTTGAGCGCCTTCAGAAGCTCAAGGATAAACTGCAGGTTGAATTAAAGCCTTCAGTCAGACTAAGCGATCATGAACTGGAATCATCGAAGGATGCTTCGATGGTTGAACTGATTATTACCTCCAATTCCCGTTTTGAGGGTAAAACGATGCAGGAGGTTAATTTTCGGCAGCGTTATCGGGCTATACCGCTCGCAATCAAGCATAGAGAGGATATCATTCACAGCCGGCTGATGAATACAGTGCTCAAAGCCGGTGATATTGTGCTGGTAGAAATCAAAAATAACCGCCTTGACCGGCTGAAAGAGGAGGAGTTTGAGCAGAAACAGCCTTTTATACTGCTGACAGAACGGGAAAATGTTTTTATTAACTGGAGAAATCTGGCTATTGTAGTGAGTTGTCTTATTGCAGTGATAACACTTTCTGCATTGAATATTCTGGATATACTCGGCGGCACTCTGATTGCTTCCGCCATCCTGATTCTGACAGGTTGTTTACCTGTCAAGGAAATCTATGATGTAATAGACTGGAAGGTCATATTTCTGCTCGCAGGTTCACTGAGTCTTGGTATGGCTATGGAAAAAACCGGCTTATCCCGGGATGTTGCCGTTTTACTGGTCAAGCTGGTAGGAGATATGGGACCGGTCGCCATTGTTTCTGCCTTGTATCTGTTTACATCAATCATGACGGAAATGATGTCCAATAATGCAAGTGCTGCATTGCTTGCCCCGATTGCTATCTCTACTGCCCATCAGCTTGAGCTGTCTCCTCTGCCATTTCTTGTAGCTATCACACTTGGCGCATCTGCCAGCTTTATGAGTCCAGTCGGTTATCAGACCAATACAATGATTTATGGTGCAGGCGGATATAAATTTACTGATTTTACCAAAGTTGGTTTCGGACTGACGATTTTATTCTGGATAATTGCGACAGTAATGATACCGCTTGTATATGGGTTTTAACTGATTTTCAAACCATAGTATTGTTCAGTAGTTATTAAAAGGAGATCACAGATCTCCTTTTTTATTACCATAAGTAACAGAGCAGACTATGACAATCAGTTTTAATCCAATACAGCAAAAATGGAACAAGGAAAATCCGTATGATTTTTCAGGTTTAAGCGCGCTTTATCTGAACTGCACGTTGAAAAAATCACCGGAAGTATCCAATACGGAAGCTCTTATACGCCATTCTATGGCTATAATGGAAGCAAACAAAGTACAGGTAGAGCTGATCAGGGTGGTTGATCATTCTGTAGCTTTCGGAGTATATCCGGATATGACAAAGTACGGCTGGAAAGAAGATGCATGGCCGGATATTCAGAAAAAAGTCTTAAACGCAGATATCCTGATTATTGGTGCCCCGATCTGGCTGGGCGACAAGTCTTCTGTTGCGTCGATGGTTATTGAGCGGCTTTACTCCAATTCGGCCGAAACCAACAATAAAGGACAATTCATTTATTATGGTAAGACAGCCGGATGCATTATTACCGGTAACGAGGATGGGGTGAAACACTGCTCGATGAACCTCCTTTTTTCATTACAGCATCTTGGATATTGCATACCTCCCCAGGCCGACGCAGGATGGATTGGAGAAATAGGTCCGGGGCCGTCCTATGCCGATAAAGATTCCGGAGCTTCTAAAAATGATTTTACCAACCGAAATACAACTTTTCAAGCCTGGAATCTGATGCATATGGCCCGAATAATGAAAGAAAACGGTGGTATTCCGGCATGGGGAAATCAGCCGGGTGTATGGGAGAAAAAAAGTTAATGGAAACGGTATAAGAAGTATGAATGAATGTATTTCTGATATGAAACTGGTTACCTATATAATTGTTTGACTATTAATGAGTAGAGGGACTGTTCAAAGCCGTTTTTAACAAAAAGATCAGCTCACCGGTTTTTTTGATTATCAGCTATTCCATTTTTATAAACATAATAAGATAACCATTATGAAAAAGATTCTACTGTTTTCCTTATTATGTCTTTGTATTTCACTTTCAAATGCAGCGACATATACACTATCACCACCTTTTTTTATTAATGGAGGCTATAGCCCCGGAGATACTTTGCTGCTCCCTGCCGGTTTGGTGACAACAACAGTACGCTGGAACAATCTGCACGGATCTGCTGCCAGTCCCATTGTAATTATGAATAGTGGGGGGAAAGTAGAACTGAGAGGTGATCTGGCCGAAGGTATCAAAATGCATAACTGTTCTTATATAAAGATTTCCGGAGCCGGTCATCAGGGAATTGAGTATGGAATTTATATTTCCTATACCAACAACGGGCTGGCCGGGATCAATCTGAAAGAGCGCAGCCATCATATAGAGATTGATCATGTCGAAATTACCAATACCGGTTTTGCCGGAATTATGGCGAAGGATGATGTGGCCAATAATGTTGATACCAGCAGCGCATATTGGAAAATGGAGGGACTTCATTTTCATCATAATTATGTTCACGATATTCGTCTCGGAGAGGGTATCTACATAGGAAGCACGCAATGGGCACGCAACAGCCTGCAGCCCGGTTCCCATGATATCGATGATGTTCGTATTTACGGCAACAGACTTGTCAATATACCCAGTGAAGCAATACAGGTAGGTGCATGCCCGGATGGTAATGTCGAAATTTATGACAATTATATCAGGAATTACGGTACAAGTCCTTTTGAAGAGTTTCAGGCCAACGGTATACAGCTCGGAAACGGTTTTGCAGGAAAGTGCTATAATAACCGCATTATTGACGGTACGGCTACCGCAATCATTGTTTTAGGGATAGGAGATATATATGTTTATAACAATGAAATTGTCCGAAGCGGTACACTGGGAATATTCAGCGGACATCAGACTGCCGAAGAGGGTAGAAATTTTTACTACTATCATAATACGATTATAGATCCGGGTACCTATGCCATTCAGTTCAGAGCACCCAACAATAATACAGGGTATTTTTACAATAATATTGTATTGACAGGTACAGGAAAGCCAACGGCTGTCCGGCAGCCGATATATTTGCAATATCCGCTGATTATGGAGGGCAATTATACAGGAACAATCGCTCAGGCAGAAGACTTATTCGCAGATCCGACTACTGATAACTATCGTTTACTTGGTAATGCAGCGGCTGTTGACAGTAGTGTCTTGCTCAGTAGTATTGGCTTATCGCTTGCTCATGATCTTCTGTACTCAATCCGGCCGGCTGGCAATGGATATGATGCCGGAGCTTACGAATATCTTTCTGATTCGGTTGAAAACCAGCTTCCCGTAGCCATTATCGATACGATTCCGGCAAGTATTGCTTATCCTCAGGACTCAATCCGGCTGACTGGAGCAGGCAGCTATGATCCGGATGGTACAATAGTGAGCTTTTTGTGGGACAAAAAATCAGGTCCCGGAAATCCTGTATTTGTTCCGGACCCGGCCGGCAATGCTGTCTGGGTTAAAAACCTGAGCTTTGGCATATATACGTTTCGTCTTATCGTAACGGATGACAAGGGCGGAAAGGATTCGGCTTCTGTGTCTCTTCTGGTGGATGATCTTTATCCGGTGGCAGATGCGGGTGCCGATCTGATCATTACAACCAACGCGGTAGTACTTTCCGGTTCCGGATATGATCCGGATGGCGGAGCTGTTTCTTACAGCTGGGCTAAAATGAGTGGTCCGGTACATTATAATCACAATTCGACGCTCAATAGCGCTTTGCTTTATCTCACGGAACTTCAGTCGGGGACGTATGTATTCCGCCTGACAGTGACAGATGATGAAGGAAAAACAGCGTACGATGATATTGAAGTCCTGGTACACCAGCGACCGGTAGCGGTTGCCAGTCCTGATTTTACTGTTTTGCTTCCGGTTGATTCGCTTATATTGTACGGAGGAGATAGCTACGATCCGGATTCTTTTGGCCATCTGATATTTTATGAGTGGATCTTGCTAAATGCTCCCGGAAGTCCTCAGCTTAGTGGTACATATTCTAATACTTTGACTGTCAAAAATCTCGAGGCAGGTGTTTATTCATTCAGGCTTGTGGTAACTGATAATCATTTTGCTACAGATACTACGGAGATAACTGTCACAATTAATGGCGCCCCTCCGGTTGCTGATGCCGGAGAAGATCAGAACATTTATTATCCTGCTAACAGTGTTTCTTTGTCAGGAAGCGGTTCGGACCCTGACGGACATATTATATCCTATCAATGGCAGCAACTGTCAGGTCCTTCCGGATATACCGTGTCCGGAGAAAATTCGGCGGTACTTGATCTGTCTGATTTGTTGCCGGGAGAGTATCTTTTTGCTCTGACCGTTACGGATAATGATAATATGACTGATACAGATGAAGTTTATCTAAAGGTCTATGACTTAGTTATGAATGAGGTTGTATATCGTATCAACTGCGGAGGAGTACAGGTTTCCGGTATACCTATACCATGGGCCAGAGATGTACAGGTGGCGCCTTCGGCCTATTTGGCTCCGGGTAGCGGAAACTATACTACCGGAAGCCTGAGCTGGACAGGAGTGAATACGACCGGGGCGCCGGATAGCCTGTTTGGCGGACAACGTCATCAGCCATCGTATGCCAGTCCGATTAAATGGAATTTCCCGGTTGATAGCGGTTGGTATGAAGTTCGGCTGTATTTTGCGGCCAAAAGCGGATTTCAGGGATCAGCAGTTGGAGAGCGTGTCTTTTCGGTAAAGGTAGAAGATACTCAGGTTCTGACGAACTATGACATATATGCGGATGTACAGCTGGCTGCTACGGTCAAATCATTTATGATTTATGTAAATGACGGAACGTTGAATATTGAGTTCATACGCAATGTTGGTAATCCACAGATCAATGCTATTGAAATTATTGCCGGACAATATAGTACAGGATCCAGGGAAGTGCCTGAAGCACTGGTTTATGAATCCTATGAAAGAGCGATTGCTGAAGAACCCGAACAGTTTCGGCTGTACCCCAATCCGGTTGCTGAGGTAGTGCAGATACATTTTTCCGGTAAGCAAAGCACGTCATCCGAAACAGCACTGGAGCTTATTGATTTTCACGGAAATATTGTGTTTTCATCGTCCTATCAGCCATTAAAAGGAGAGGGGCTTTATGATACTGCGGATTTTTCAACTATTGCTGCGGGTATTTATATAGCAAGACTAAGGTGCGACAACCAGTATTATTTCCAGAAAGTGATTATTATGAAACAATGACAGCTTACAGCTGAATCTGATATAGTGCAGAAATGAAAGAGGCCAGATTTTATCTGGCCTCTTTCATTTTAAATAATTTAAATAATCCCGTTTTAGCGGATTACAGTAAATAAACGGTTCCAGCGGATTTTATGCAGCAGATCCGCATATTTGTCTATGGACATCCATACGAAGACAGCCTTCCCAACCACATGATCTTCCGGAACCAGTCCCCAGTAACGGGAATCTGCGGAGTTATGGCGATTGTCTCCCATCATGAAATAATAGTTCTGCTTTATTGTATACTGTTTTACTTCCTGACCATCAATAAACAGCTGATCTTTGTTTTTGGAAACAGCTACATCTTTGTTTCCCTCATAATATTTGATCAATGATTCATATAAGATCAGATTGTCCCGCGTGATCTCTATCACATCACCTTTTTTGGGAATATATAACGGGCCATAGTTATCCTGCGTCCAGTCACTGTATCTGGATGAAAAAGGATAAAGCACCACCTGAGACATATAGGCGTCGTTGACAGTTACAGACTCAATATAGGAAAGCTGTCGGATTTGCTCTGCCTCTTCCGGGCGAAGGGAAATTTCCATGCCGTCAGGGTATAGCTGAGTGGTTGAAAAGTCTTTTTCCGGAAACTTGTGAAAACGCTTCAGAAGATCTTTTCTGTTGGAATAGCTGTTGCCTTTGAATTTAACAAAATAGTTAAATTGAACACCTTCGGGAAATGCTGTCGGCTGTCCGTTTACAAATACTTCTCTGTTACGGATTACAACAGAATCACCGGCCTGTGCAACGCAACGCTTTATATAGTTTGTTTTGAGATCGGTCGGATGTTCCAGTTCGACAGGATAATTAAATACAACCACATCTCCTCGTTTTACCTCCGAAAGGCCGGGTAACCGTTTCTGAGGTATTTGTATCCAGTCAAGATAGGACGGAATAGAAGTAAACCAGATTGTCTGGTGTGTAAGAGGCAGTTGGACAGGTGTTTTCACAGTACGGGCCCCATAATGCACCTTGCTTACAAAGAGATAATCTCCGACGAGAAGAGAATTCTCCATCGAGGGTGTTGGAATAGTATATGCTTCCAGCAATAACCAGCGTATCAGGGTTGCTGCAACGACAGCAAAAGAAATGGCTTCTACCCATTCCCGGTTTTTACTTTTGGCAGGCCTGGGCAGCTCAGATGCAGGCCCGATATAGGTGGTGCTGTCTCCGGAAAAGCCAAGGGAAGGAAAGAATATGAAAGGCAGTAAAATTGCCATTGTATGGTCCTTCAGGCTTTCTCTGCCGAACGAACGCGCCATATCAACGTTCATATAGGCGTAGGTAAAGACATTGACGATTGGAATGAACAGCAGGACTATGCGATAAAGTGGCTTCCCTGTCAGCTGAAGCCAAACATAAAAGTTGACAACGGGAATCAGCGCCAGATAACCCGGCTTCCCTGCTTTTTCGAATAACTTATAAACACCGGCCCAGGATATATAGGTCAGTATAATGGCTATGATTAAAAAAGTAGTCATAGCATTAAACGGTTATTTTTAACATATCATCCATTCCGAAAACACCACTTTTGCCCTGAAGCCATTCTGCTGCAACCACAGCACCTTCTGCGAAGCCTTCTCTGGAATGAGCGGTGTGTTTGATCTCGATCGAATCAATTTTGCCGGAGTAATCGATAATATGGGTTCCGGGCACATCTGCAATTCTTTTTGATATAATGGCGAGCTCGTCACTATTTGATGTGTCAGCATTTACCCAACTCTTCTTGCGGTTCAGATTGTCCAGAATACCTTCTGCCAGTGTTATGGCAGTACCACTCGGAGCATCTTTCTTTTCAGTATGATGGATTTCTTCCATCGTGGGAGTATATTCCGGAAAATTATTCATAATTCTGGCCAGTATTTTGTTCAGGTGAAAAAACAGATTCACTCCGACACTATAGTTCGATGCATAGAAAAAGCCTCCGCCTGTTTCTTTTGCCAACTTTTCAATTTCGTTTTTTCTGTCCAGCCAGCCGGTAGTTCCGCTTACTACCGGAATGCCTTTTTCCAGACAGGTGCGGATATTCTGACAGGCGCTTTCCGGTGAGGAAAATTCTATAGCAACATCTACATCTTCTTTTGTAACAGCCTGCAGAGTATCCTGATTATTCAGATCAATTTTATAGGGTACTGTATGGTTTCTGTTCAGGGCGATTCGTTCAATAGTCTTACCCATTTTACCATAGCCCAGAATAAGTATCTTCATGTAATTCTTTAAGTTAATTAAATTCAAAATATTGATTCCGGATTATCTGAACCGGAATGTCAGCGTTATACCGGATGCTAAGTTAGGGGTATTGTACTTATAAAAAAAAGGATTTATCTCCATTGACAAGTCGTTGCTTATTTTAAAGCCCTTTAAATGTGCGTCAACCGTTGCATCGAGAATTTGCATACCATATACAAATGCCGCGATTACAATAGACAAGTCCCGGTTACGCCGGTAATCATCTCTGGTAATTCTCAACTGTTCCACATTTTGATAGTACGGATTGTCAAAAAACTTGTCGACCTCGGTACTGTTGGGATCATTTCGGATAAGATAAGCTTCCTTGAATTCCTGAAACTGCCGGTTATTATGGATAATCAGATAAACAAGTACGCCTTCGGCTGCATATATAATCGGTACTTTCCAGTAACTTTTTACATACATCTGTCCGAGGCCGGGCAGCGCCGTAGAAAGCAGCGTGGCTTTTTTGGGAGAAGGGCGCCAGGGTTCAGCAGGGGACCGGGTTTCTTTTTTTTCTTTTGCTTCTATTACTTCTACTTGTTGCTTTTCCTGAATAGCCATAGAATCTGCCTCTTGTGCAGACAGATTCCCGATGGATAATAATATGACAAGTAAAAAAAATAAATTTTTCATTAGAAATTCAGGATTTCAAGTATCCTGTTTAGATCTTCTCCGGATACAAAAGGAATTTTTATCTCCCCTTTGGTATTTTCATCGGATTTGATAACTATTTTCGTGCCAAAATGAGTAGTAAGCTTTGACTGCAATTGTTGAATCTCTTTTGAAAGCGGAGATACCACAACGTCTTTAGGCGCCTTAACTTTTGAGTTCTCAAGCTGTCTGACCAGCTCTTCTGTTTTCCGCACGGATAATTCGCCTTCAAGAACCTTTTTATAGACAGCCAGCTGATCGTCTACCCGTTCTATCGATATAAGTGCGCGGGCATGCCCCATTGAAATCCGGTTGTCTCTTAGTCCGGCCTGAATATCGGGGGGCAGTTTGAGCAGGCGAAGGTAGTTGGTTACCGTCGAACGATTTTTACCTACTCTGTCCCCCAGCTCTTCCTGTTTCAGACTACATTCGCTTATCAGGCGCTGATAGCTCATCGCAATTTCGAGCGCATTAAGATTTTCACGCTGAATATTTTCGATCAGGGCCATTTCAAGCATCTGCTGATCATCAGCAGTGCGTATATAAGCAGGAATAGTGGTTAATCCGGCTCTTTTTGATGCCTGAAACCTTCTTTCTCCGCTGATAAGCTGGTAGGTTTGCTCGTTAAGGCGTCTTACTGTGATTGGTTGTATGATGCCCTGTACCTTAATAGAGTCAGCCAGTTCATTTAAGGCATCCTCGTCAAAAACGGTTCTTGGCTGAAATGGGTTTGTTTCAATGGAATCAACAGGAATTTCATTGATGTTATTTACTACGGTTACAACTTCTGTGGGAGATGATACACTTTCGGAGTCATTCAACAGCGCACCCAGTCCTCTTCCAAGGGCATTTCTTTTCAAGTTTTTACTCATTTTTTAAAGCAGGGATCTGTACCTGAGGGTAATAAAAGATATCTATTTGTTTATTTGCTTACACCAATTCCATTTTTCTCAAGAATCTCATGCGCAAGGCTTATATAGCTTAGCGCTCCCTTACTTTCCGCGTCATGAGCTATTACCGGGAGACCAAAGCTTGGAGATTCGCTGATCCGGATATTTCTCGGGATAATTGTTTCAAAAACAAGATCCTGGAAATGGGTCCTTACTTCTTCGACAACCTGGTTTGATAGCCGCACACGGAGATCGTACATGGTGAGAAGTATTCCCTCAATCTGGAGACTGGTGTTGAGCCTGGACTGAATAATTTTGATAGTATGAAGAAGCTTGCCAAGCCCTTCAAGTGCAAAGTATTCGCACTGAACAGGGATAAGAACCGAATGAGCGGCAACAAGTGCATTGACTGTAATCAGACCCAGGGAAGGCGAACAATCGATAATAATGAAATCATACCGGTCTTTTACCTGATCAAGCTTTACTTTCATTTTTTCGTCGCGGCTTATCTGATTTATCAGCTCTACTTCGGCTCCGACGAGATTGATATGGGACGGTATCAGGTCAAGATAATCAATATCTGTTTTCAGAATCAGGCTGTCAATATCAACATCGTCTACCATACACTCATAGATGCTGTTTTCAACGGTTTTGGGATTGAATCCCAGTCCAGAAGTAGAGTTGGCCTGAGGATCCGCATCGACAAGCAGCGTTCTGTATTCCAGAGCTGCCAGACTGGCAGCAAGGTTAATTGCTGTGGTGGTTTTGCCCACACCGCCTTTTTGATTTGCAATGGCGATTATCTTGTTCATGGTATTTAATTAGTGTTTTATTGTCTCCCCGATCTTCATCAGGACAAGCTCCTTACCGGCTTCTTTGGCTATGTGCAGTACTTTTTCCTTGTCTATTTTTATCCATGGAAAGGTATCGTAATGCATGCCTATGATTTTATTTGTCTGGACAAAGCCGGCTGCTGTAATGGCCTCGTTTATATCCATGGTATAGTTGTCTCCGATACAGAGAAACGCAAAATCAAGCGTATATTGTTCGGCTATAAGCTTCATATCGGAAAATAAGGCAGTATCACCGGAATAATAAAATACTTCCTTTCCTGTATCAATCACGAAACCGGAAGCGGTTCCGCCATAGGTACCGTCAGGCAGACTATTGGAATGAATCGCATTGACCATTTTAACCAGGCCGAAAGGAAATTTCCATTTTCCGCCGACATTCATGGAATGCGTCTTTTTCAGACCTTTGTTTTCATACCATGTTGCAATTTCAAAGGAACTAATGATTTCAGCGCCGGTTCTTCTGGCTATTTTCTCCGCATCTGCTACATGATCGGCATGACCATGGCTGAGCAGAATGAAGTCTGCCTCAATAGATGAAACATCAATGTGGGCGGCAAGCTCGTTGGGGCTGATGAAAGGATCAAACAAAAGTTTAAAGCCGCCTGTGTTGATCTGAAAACAAGAATGTCCGTAATAAGTGATTTCCATATTCTGTTTACTATTTGAAAAGTTGTAAATGATGCAATACAGAATTAACAAATATACTATTAAAATGAAAGGAAAATTCGGGACGTCAACGGATATTTAAGCGAAGGTACGCTAAAAGTTCTTCACAAAAAACTGTGGAAAACTTTTAGCGTTCAGGGTAAACCGAAAATACATGGCGGTCTGATCAGAATCCGTTTACACCAACCGGGAAAAACTGGTCTACCAGGGTATCTTGCAATGTGGCAAAATCGTTTTTGAACAGAGAGATGGTATCTCTTGTGAAATCAAGAGGCATAGCAGTGGTAAAGGTATGAGAAGCCTGATGGGCAATTATGGTACTGCTGGTTGCCACTCTGGCAGTTGTATCGCCATTGGAATATTTATATTCCCGCAGATCCGCCGGAGCGCCGGTATTGTTTTTTATAGTAATAAAATCGCGGCTGACTTCGGTAATACGAACTACTTTTGCATAATTGTCAAATACCGGCTCGTATTCCTGTATTTCTCTTTTGTCTTTGCAGGAATTAAAAAATGCTACTGCTGCAAACAGAATAAATAATTTTTTCATGTTTAATTGGATTATTAGATGCAAAGTTAACTAAAAAAATATATCTGACAATCCGGAATTTTATCCTTTGTTATGTTTATTATCTATGATTTTATAGGATTATTTTAATTTTTATATACTATTTGTTCTATACTTGATTGGAAAAATACAATATATGAAAACCGCTTTCTGCTATACTGCGTATAAAATGGGGAGAATATGGCCTGAAATCAGTCATCAAAAACCCCTGCCACTATGAAAGCTTTGTTAACTAGTTTCGGAATAATCTATCTTATTACAGCCTGCAATCCGGTTACAGTACCAGTAACCGGCCGAAGCGAAAACTTTAATTATAAGCAGGCTAAGACTATTATTGAAAGCCAGAAAAAACATCGTAAAAAAGAGGTACGGACAGCCAGTAAAAACAGGAAAAAAGAACTTGCTGTAACACGCAATTCCGTTAAAAAGTAGAAATTCCGGTTTGCTGTCAGCGTAATTTATAATCCGAAGACTTGATAGGATGATGGCTGGAGAACTGTTGCCGGGACTTCGGTTATAGTTTGTCAGAGGATATAAAATCAGGAATGGATTCAGTTTCTGCTGTATGACAAATAGCTGATCTTTCCGATTCTTTTTAAGAGTGCATTAACCCGTCTGTAAGTGGTTCATTTTATAAGCTTTTTGTTCAGAGCCGGTACTGCTGACAACTGTGATCTCTGAGCCTCAGGCTTTGAACTTATTTTGTTACACCTGGTTGAAAGTTGCATCGCTTATGAGCTCTCTTCGGTAAAATACACCTTGTAATAATGCATTTGGCGGTGATCATCATATCCGCGTTCGATGAGGCTTCGGTTGCCGTGAACATAGATATGAAAGTTTTTATCCAGCTTCAGCACACTTTTGAATACTCTTTTTGTGCCTTTTACTGCCTGATTGGAAATAGCGAATTCATCAAACATATTTACATCGCTGTTTTCCTGAAAATTAGTTTTGAATCCTCTGAACTTGTCAATAATTTCAGGATCGGCGATCACTTCCTCTTCAAACTCCCGGATATTAAAAGTTTCTTTGTTGCTGAAAAAGCCGGATGAGCGGTTGAGAAAATCGATCTGATCGGTTTTTTCAACCTGTTCTTTTTTGTCCAGCACTTCCGTACAGAAGTTTTTGCACAGCTGCATATAGTTTTTTGTATGGAAAAAACTGTCTTCTCTGGGCTTGACCTTCAGAAAATCTTCTTTCCAGTAGCGTGCTTCATTATTTTTATTGGTATTATCGATTATGGAAACAAGGAATCCCTGATCTCTTTCATAATTGAATATCAGGCAGCCTTTATCAATTTTTGAAATATTGATTCCCTGGTCATGGATCACGGAAAAATCCTGAGCTATTTTCAGAAAAGTATCTTTGCTTTCAACCTTGAAAAGGCCGACTGCATCTGCGTATTCGCCATTGACAGAACAATTCTCAATCCATGCTATACAAAAATCTCCTGATTTGATATTGGGATGATCAGAGCATTCATGGAGATAGCGTGCGATATCCCTGGACAGCCCGTACAAATTATCCGGGTTTTCTATAATCTGACTGACATAATGATAGGTTTCATTCAATTCAAGATCGCTTGAATGAGTCAGCTGGTAAAACTGATGATCTTTGAATCCATCAAAGAAATACCGTTGAAGTAATCCTTTCAGAAGCGGATCTGAGAGATTGGTTTCACTCTCTGAGAAAAAAATATCTTCATTGTCGTTTTGACAACCTACTCTGTGTATACAAAGTCTGCTTAGCTGGGCATCTTTAAGGTTTATCATGGTCGGAATCAGAAATCAAGTATGATAAATTCTACACGACGGTTGTTCTGGCGGCCTTCTTCTGTTTCATTGGTATCTATGAATCTGGTTTCTCCGTAGCCTTTGGCGCTGATACGTTTTGATGAAATACCCTTGGAAAGCAGAAAAGCAGCGACAGATTTAGCCCTGGCTTCACTGAGAAGCATATTTGAATGATCATCTCCTATATTATCGGTATGTCCGGCTATTTCAATTTTTAGCTTAGGGTTTAGAAGAAGTACTTCATGCAAATGGTTTAGCTCAGCCGTTGAGTTAATGGTAAGTTGTGCGCTGCCGGATTCGAAAAATATATTATTTAACCGTATTGTCTGGCCCTTTTGAATGGGGACAAGCAGCAGATCTTTTTCGATCTCAGTATATTCGCCGTGTAGTGAAAGATCAATATTCTGGGAGATCGTATAATATCCTCTGGCAGTAGCGGATAGCCCATAATGTCTGCCGGGAGGAAGAATCAGTTTGTACTGACCGTTTCCGGGATCGGATTCTGTTAGCCCCAGCAGCTGCCCGTCAGACAGCTGCTCCATCTGAATAGTTGCCTCCAGCGGCTGTCCGGTATGGGCATTAAGGACTTTTCCGGTAAGTAAGGCTACCGGCTCAGGTCGCAAAGCTTCCTTCAATTGTATTTTGACAATATCGGATTTCCCATACTGTCCTGGTTTTATCACGATATATCCATAATCACCGGATGCAGACAGCGAATAATATGTTTCTCTTTTTTCCGAGTTGACCGGTTTACCAAGGTTTTCGGGTTTGGTCCAGCGTGTCCAGGTATCGTCAAGACGTACGGAGCGGTATATGTCAGAATCACCCAGGCCGCCGGGTCTTGTGCTGGAAAAGAAAAGTGTTTTGCCGTCTGCTGCCAGAAAAGGAGAGGCTTCCAGATAAGAAGTGTTAATATCTTTTCCGAGGCTGAGCGGTCTGGTCCATGTCTGATTGTTTTTTCTGAAAGAAACATATATATCCGGGGCTGTCGTGGAAGATTCGCTCATATACAGCAACAGGGTTTTCCCGTCATTGCATAGAAATGCTCCTTCGTACAGTCCCAGACTCATTTTATCAAAATCTTCTACGTGAATCATTTCCGGCAGTGTCCAGCGTCCGTTTTTTTTGTGTGTCAGAGAAAGTCCGCGGCTTTTATATTTTCCGTTTTTATAGGCTCCTTTGATTAGTGCAGTATGTCCGGACGGACTTATGCTGTATATGGCATTGTATTGTGTCTGGTTGAACGGAAAATCCATATGGACGGCTTCTGACCAGGTACTGTCTTCCTGATTGAAAACAGAATACCATATGTCCTGGGTTCGTTGCGGGGCAAGCGTATTGGCCGGGTGATCGTTACGGATAAAGTACAGGATTGTGCCATCAGAAGATACCAGCGGATTGCTTTCATCGTACGCTGTGTTTATGGCAGGGCCAAGGTTTATAAACTCCAGAGAGTCCTGCGCATATGTGCAGAAAGAGAGAAGCAGAATAAGTATACCGGATATCTTTGACATACAAGTATTACGTATGAAGACTATTTCTGAATTCAGCAAATATAAGACCAGAGGGTGATGCAAAAAAAAAGCGAAGTAAACTACTTCGCTTTTCTGTATTTTAAATTTTCTTATTTCCCTTCAATTGAAATCAGCTCAACATCAAAAATAAGCGTTTCGTTTGGTCCGATATCTCCACCGGCTCCTCTTTCACCGTAAGCCAGGTCAGATGGAATGAAAAGCTTATATTTTGATCCGACACTCATTAGCTGAAGAGCTTCTGTCCATCCCGGGATCACCTGATTTACACCAAATGTGGCAGGCTGACCACGCTCCACAGAGCTGTCAAATACTTTACCGTTGATAAGCTTTCCTGTATAATGAACGGTAACTCTGTCGCCGGGACCTGGTTTTGGACCATTGCCTTCCTGAAGCACTTTGTACTGAAGTCCGCTAGGCAATACAGAAACACCTTCTTCTTTTGCATTTTTGTCAAGAAAATCTTTTCCGGTTTTCTGATTTTCATCACCTTTCTGCTGCTGACGCTTCATCATGTACTGATTGATCAGGGTACCACCTTCTTCCGGAGTGATTTTTACATCTTTATTGCCATACACGTCTCTAAAGGCTTCAGCTATCGCATCTACATTCAGATCGTCAAACCCCTGCTGTTTCAGGTTGCTGGCGATATTTACTCCCACGCTGTAGCTTACCGTGTCCTTTTCCGTAGATAATTTCATGTTTTTGTTTTTTGAGTTTTGTCCGCAAGCTGTGAAGACCAACAGTCCGTTCAGTGCGATTAGGTAAAAATTGAACAGTTTCATTCGTGATAAAATAACTTTCTTGTTAAAAAGCGGTGAATTTAATGCTATAATCTGATAAATGAAAACAAGATAAAAAGTTTAGATAATTTTATTTGTCAGTACCGGGGTTATCATTTTTCGGACTGCGTTTTTTAACAAATTTCTTTTTGTTAAATGGACGTTTACTGCCACTTTTCTTGTTTTGGTTATCTCTCTTTGCAGGAGAGGTATAGACAGGCGCTTCTCCAAGATGTTCAGGAAGTGCCGGTTTATCAATAATCATTTCCATCAGCTTCTCAATCCGGTGAAATCGCCGAAGATCCGAAGGCGTAATAAAGGTCAGCGCCCGGCCTTTAGCCTCTGCTCTGGCCGTTCGCCCGATACGATGAATATAATCTTCCGGTTCGGCAGGTACGTCATAGTTTATCACCAGGTCGATACCTTCGATATCTATACCTCTGGAAAGCACATCTGTAGCTACAAGAATAGGCAGCTGTCTGGCCTTAAACTCTGTGAGGACAGCTTCACGTTCCGGTTGTTCCAGGTCGGATGAGATTCCCTTTGCTTTATGTTTCAGTGATTTCAGCTCACGGATGATTTCTTTTACTTTCTGACGGCTGGATGTGAAAACAATGGTGCTTTGCGGTGTGATCTGCTGCATGATATGCTTGAAAAGTCCGGGCTTTTGCTCTTCATATACCATATAAGCTTCCTGGGCAATCTTGTCGGCAGGCCGGGATATGGCGATAGAGATTTCCAGCGGATTTTTTAATATCGTATTAGCAAGCTGGCGTATTTTGGGCGGCATGGTTGCTGAAAACAGCAGGGTTTGCCGTTCTGCCGGCAGATGGCGGATTATTTTAGTCAGTGAATCCAGAAAGCCCATATCGAGCATACGGTCGGCTTCATCAAGAATCAGGTGTTTGAGACCTGAAAAATCAACATAGTTCTGGTTCAGGTGCATGATCAAACGTCCGGGAGTGGCAATGATAATATCAGCTCCTTCTACCAGCGCTTTTTTTTCCTGATCAAAGCTCTGCCCGGATCCTCCGCCATAGACGGAGTAGGTGCTTACATCGGAAAAGTAAGACAATCCTTCTGCCTGCTGATCAATCTGTACTGCCAGTTCTCTGGTTGGTACGATGATCAGTGTATTTACTTTGCCGGTTTTTTTGTCCGCTATTTTACTTAAAATCGGAATCAGAAAGGCACCGGTCTTGCCTGTGCCGGTCTGGGCGCATCCGATAAGGTCATTGCCCGCGAGCACGAGAGGAATGGCTTGTGCCTGAATCGGGGTAGGGGTTTTAAAGCCAAGGCATGATATTCCGCTAAGGATATCTTTATTCAGATCAAAATCTTCAAATTGCAATTTATCTTATGTTTAAAAGTCTTCTACTATTTCTAAAATTTTTTCAAATTTTCCTTCGGTGTACGAACCTGTACACGTGTATACTACATGTCCTTTGGGATCAAGAACAAAAAAATAGGGCTGATCTTTCTCAGTCATATTGAGAGAAGTTTTATAGTTTTTCACCTCTCCTTCATAAACCAGAACATAGGGCTGAAGGCTTTTGTCAATATTTTCTTTCATTTTATTCTCTATTTTTCCGCCGGCGCTTTGAGCTATACCGGTAATCATAGGAATGAAATAAATAGTTACATTGTAGTTTTCAGCAGGGAACAGAGTTTTCCCGGACTCCTGTATAAAAGTGTTATAAACAGGCTGAAACCATGTTTTCAGATGTTCTTCCGCTTTTTTGGAATAGGCAATTCCTACCAGCGTATATTTGCCGTTGTTCTTTAGCGGGAGGGTTATTAACTTATCTTCCAGTGTTTTGCCCGTAAGCTCCGGAAAACTCTGTTGACTGAAAGAAGTATGGATGCCTGAAATGAATGCGACAATAAGCGCAAGCAGGTGGTGTGTTTTCATACCTTATTTTCCTGAAAAAATACTATAAAAAGTTCTAAAAAGAAAATAGAGTAGCCTCTAAATTATTTAATTACCTTGGAGATAGTGGTTTATAGCTGAATTCCGGTTAAAAAGAAAAACGCATCTCCGGGTTGCTCCGAAGATGCGTTTTGTGTGCAAATCAGTTCAGCTTTAAATCAGAAATAATAGTCTGGATTTTTTTATTGAGCTGTTCTTCGACTGTATTATACTGATCTCTGGAAGGAAGTTTTCCATTGACTGAGAAATAGAACTTGATTTTTGGTTCGGTTCCGGAAGGTCTCGCTGAAACCAGGCTTCCATCTTCGGTGAGAAACTGTAGTACATTTTCCCTGGGAAGACTGATCTTTTCTTCCTTGCCGCTGGTCAGATCTTTTTCTATCCCCGCATCATAATCTTTCAAACGGATTACCCTGGAACCGGCAAGCGATTTAGGCGGACTTTCTCTCAGGTCTTTCATCATTGCCTGAATTTCTTCTGCACCGCTTTTCCCTTTTTTGGTAATGGAGATTAGCTTCTCTTTGTAAAAACCGTATTTGATGTACATGTCCGTCATCATGTCAAACAGGGTAATGCCCTGATCCTTGGCATAAGCGGCCATCTCACATATAAAGGCGCAAGAGGCAATAGCATCTTTATCTCTTACGGAATCACCTATCAGATACCCGTAGCTTTCTTCTCCGCCGGCAATAAACTGTTCTTTACCTTCCAGCTCCTGTATTTTAGCTGCTATGTATTTAAATCCGGTAAGTGTATTATAGAATTTTACATTGTTGGCTGCTGCGATCTTTTCAATGATATCAGAAGTTACAATTGTTTTGACGACAAACTCTTTTCCGGTCAGCTTGCTTTTTTCTTTCCAGGCATTGATCATATAGTTTATGAGCAGGCTTCCGGTCTGGTTGCCATTGAGAAGCTGCCATTCGCCGAAATTATTTTTTACGGCAATTCCCACGCGGTCAGCGTCCGGATCGGTTCCAAGCAGAATATCTGCATCAATGTCTTTGGCTTTTTTAAGGGCCAGGCTCAACGCATCCGCTTCCTCTGGATTCGGATATACCACAGTCGGGAAGTTGCCATCCGGAGTCGCCTGCTCATCAACAATAGTTACATTTTTAAAGCCGAATTTTTTAAGAATGGCTGGTACGAGCGTGATACCTGTTCCGTGTATAGGGGAGAAGACAATTTTCAGATTCTCCTGTCTCCTGATAGTTTCCGGTGAAACAGACAGAGCTGCAATCGTGGACAGATAGGCTTCGTCAACATCTGCACTGATACTTTCTATAAGCTTTTCGTTGGGGGCAAATTTAACTTTGCCGGGATCGGTGATTGCCTGTACTTCCTTAATAACGTTTTTGTCATGCGGAGCAATCATCTGGGCGCCATCCTGCCAGTAGGCTTTGTAACCGTTGTATTCCTTAGGATTATGTGAGGCTGTGATCACTATCCCGGTGTGACATTTCAGATGCCGTATGGCAAATGAAAGTTCCGGTGTAGGCCTTAAAGAATCAAAGAAGTAAACCTTTATTCCGTTGGCAGAAAGAACTTCAGTAGTAATGCGCGCAAAATACGGACTGTTGTTCCGGCTGTCATATGCCACTGCAGCTTTCAGCTCTTCACCGGGAAAAGATTTTTTCAGGTAATTGGCCAACCCCTGTGTGGCCATACCTATGGTATACTTGTTCATCCGGTTGGAACCGACCCCCATAATGCCCCGAAGGCCTCCTGTGCCGAATTCCAGATCTCTGTAAAAAGAATCAAGAAGCTCATCCTGATTGTTCTCCATTAGCTCAAGAATACGATCTTTGGTTTCCTGATCGTAATCACCATTTAGCCAGGAATGAATTTTCTTTTTGGTAGACTCATCAATCTTCGATGAAAGATTAATTGTGTTATTCATAAATGCGTTATTAAAAAATACAGATTGATTTCTATACTAATACAAATTGTTGCAATTGAAGATAAACCGAACGCTTAACCTATTGTTTGCCTATAAACGTAAATCTCAACCGGGAGGTTTTTATCGCCTGTCTGAAAAATAGCAATATAAAGTTTAAAATGTAAATTTACTTTCAAAAATTAACCAGGCTTAGTAATTTTAACCTTTCCCTTCCATTAGCAGGTGTTAAAATTATAATGAAAAAGTGTGTTTTTCTTGACCGGGACGGCGTCATTAATGTCGATTGTGTCGACTATACGTACAAAGTAGATGAGTTTACGATCATCAACGGAGTTCCGGAGGCCTTGAAGCTTCTGAAGGAGCATGGATATATGCTCGTCGTAATTACCAATCAGTCCGGAATTGTCAAAGGAATATATGATCATGCAGATATGCATGCCTGTCACGATTATCTGCAGAAAGAAACTGGTCACCTGATTGACTATTTTTACTATTCGCCCTATCATGAGAAGCATACGGCTTCACTTAGCCGCAAACCCGGTACACTGATGTTTGAAAGGGCCATCGCCCGATTTGATATTGATATACAAAGCTCCTGGATGATTGGTGACAAGGAGCGGGATATGCTGCCTGCAAAAAAAATGGGTATTCGTACCATCCTGGTTCCGGAAGATGGTAAAACGACCAAATCTTCTGATTATATGGCGAAGGATCTGCTTGATGCGGCAAGATTTATTGCCGGAAAAAGCAACTAAGCGCTTTCTTGCTTTATGATGCTTGTTTTGGCGATCCTCGAAAATCCGGATACTGCGAAGCAGGAATCTTTAAGTCTTGAGCTTTCATTACGTCTAATTTTGAAAATATAAAATAGCTGCATATACAGGTGATCGAAAAGTAAATGCCTGTCCTGTAAAACAAAAAGAGACTGCTTATATGAAGACAGTCTCTTTTTGTTTTTTTATGATAGTGCCTTATAAGGTTGCACGATTATCTTCAGCCAATGTATGTATCTGTGTCTTTATTTTCTTATTGTCCGCATAAGTAGCACAGGTTTCATACTTTCTGCAGGAAGTTGATAAAATAGCTATTCCTGCCACAACAAAGACGAATGTTTTCATTTTTCTCACAATTAATCTCCTTCAACACACATTCCTATATGAGAAACTAACCGGCAACCCGGATTGTTTGAAAAAAACTCAGGGTTGATCTACTTTATAGCCCAGGATTTTCAGCATGCTTTCCTCGTCCTGTTCCGGTGCAAATAATCTGGTCTGCAGTTCTCCTTTTTCATTGAAATCGACCAGTACGTGTTTGGGAGCCGGAATCAGACAGTGTTGTATACCGCCGTAACCTCCCAGAGACTCCTGATACGCACCGGTATGGAAAAAACCCAGATAAAGCTTTTCATCCTTATTCCACGTAGGCAGAAATACTTCCGATGTATGAGCCTCCGAATTATAATAATCCATACTGTCGCAGGTAAGGCCGCCCAGCTTGATTTTCTGGTATGGTCTGTCCCAGTTGTTGAGAGCCAGAAGCACAT
This sequence comes from Bacteroidota bacterium, assembly GCA_023392125.1. Lineage (GTDB taxonomy): Bacteria > Bacteroidota > Bacteroidia > Cytophagales > Cytophagaceae > SpSt-227. The sequence continues at coordinate 139,586 of JAEVZS010000016.1, read as the reverse complement.
ATTTCTGGCTAAGCCCCCAGGTATCCGGCAGGGTAGTAATAAAGGATGAATCAATCATGTTCCAGAACTCCTTGTCGTTCTGACGCTTTTGATCAATGATGCTGAGGAGTATGGCGCCGCTTTCGCCTACCGTAAAGCTTCCGAATTCGGTGAAAATATTGTAAGGGACCGGTACATTATTATCATCACAGATTCGCTTGATGGTTTTAATAATGGTATCAGTCATATATTCATAATCGTAATCGAAATGAACAGACGTCTTGATCGGCCAGCCGCCTCCTATATCGACGGAATCCAGTTCGGGACATATTTTTTTGAGCTCGCAGTACATATGAATAAACCGGCTAAGCTCACTCCAGTAATAGGTCGAATCCTTGATCCCGGTATTGATAAACATATGGAGCATTTTGAGCTTAAATTTGGGATCCGGAGCAATTTTGTCCTTATAAAGATCAATTGCGTCACTATAGCGGATACCCAGCCTGGAGGTATAAAACTCAAATTTGGGCTCTTCATCGGTAGCCATGCGTATCCCGACCTGACAGGGCTGATTTACATGCTCTTTATAATATTCTATTTCCTGAAGATTATCCAGAATGGGAATACAGTTAAAACCCTCATTAATGATCTCTGAAATATATTGCGTGTACTTTTCCCGTTTAAATCCGTTGCACAGAATAAACCTGCTTTTGTCAATCTGGCCGGACCTGTGCAGCTGCCTTATAATAGAAATGTCGTATGCCGAAGATGTTTCGATATGAATATCGTTTTTTAAGGCTTCTTCCAGCACAAAGCTAAAATGGGATGACTTGGTACAATACGAATAAAAATATCGACCATCGTACTTATTGTTTTTCATGGCATCATGAAAAATTCTCTTGGCTTTCTGTATCTGCGAGCTGATTTTGGGCAGAAAGGTGATCTTCATGGGAGTACCATACTGCTTTACCAGATCCATAACAGGCACATTATTAAACAATAACTCAGAGTTTTCAACTTTGAATTCCTCTGTTGGAAAGTAGAAAGTCTGTTCAATCAGATCGATATATCTGTCCATTGTATGTTGTCCTAGTATTTTGTGCAATATTGGTATAAAATTACGATCTTTGCAATCCAATTAAGTTAAGAAATGGAGATCGAAGGAATATTAAAAGCGGGCATATCCGAAGGTTTTAAAAACCTGTTTGATGCGGATGTCCCTGCTGAAGGAATAAATTTGCAGGCAACCAACCCGGAATTTGCAGGAAGTCACACATTTGTGATCTTTCCTTTTTTGAAAATCACTAAAAAATCACCGGAGATTTCGGCTGCCATGCTTGGCGAATATTTAAAAAATAAGCTGGAGGAGATAAAGGATTTTAATGCAGTCAAAGGCTTTCTGAACCTGGTTATAGATGACTCTGCCTGGTTTGGACTTTTCAGGGATACGGTGCTGTCCGGGGACTTTGGGAAATTTGCTTCCAAAGGAGAGACGGTAATGGTCGAATACTCCTCACCCAATACCAATAAACCTTTGCATCTTGGACATCTTCGTAACAATTTTCTGGGATATTCGGTAGCAGAAATTCTGAAAGCAAACGGGTATGATGTGGTCAAGGCCAATCTGATCAATGACAGAGGAATTCATATCTGTAAATCGATGCTGGCCTATGAAAAATACGGGGAAGGCGAAACGCCGGAATCGTCCGGAATGAAAGGGGATCATCTGATTGGAAAATATTATGTGCGCTATGATCAGGAATACCGGAAGGAAGTAGCCGGGCTTGTTGCCTCCGGAATGGATGAAGAAAAAGCCAAACAGGAAGCGCCGGTATTGAAAGAAGCTCAGGAAATGCTTAAGAAATGGGAAGATGGTGATCCGGATGTGTATGCATTATGGGAAAAGCTTAATTCCTGGGTTTATCAGGGTTTTGAATCGACATATCGTGATATCGGAGTAGATTTCGATCAGTATTACTACGAATCGCAAACGTATCTTCTGGGCAAAGATATTGTGGAAGAAGGACTGGCAAAAGGTGTTTTGTTCAAAAAGGAAAACGGTTCTGTCTGGATTGATCTGAGCGCTGACGGGCTGGATGAAAAGCTTCTGCTGCGTGCGGATGGGACATCGGTATATATTACTCAGGACCTGGGAACTGCAGATCTGAAATATCATGATTATAAGGCTTCCAAATCCATATATGTGGTCGGTAATGAGCAGGACTATCATTTCAAGGTGCTGCAGCTGATTTTGCAAAAGCTGGGCAAGCCCTATGCGGATGGTATTTATCACCTGTCATATGGCATGGTGGATCTTCCTTCCGGCAAGATGAAGTCTCGTGAGGGTACAGTAGTAGATGCTGATCAGCTGGTAGCCGAAATGCTGGAAACAGCAGAGAAGCAAACCATAGAACTCGGAAAAATTGAAGGCTTTACGAAAGACCAGCTACAGGAACTGTACAGAACCCTGGGACTTGGAGCATTAAAGTTTTTCCTTTTAAAGGTTGATCCTAAGAAGCGTATGCTGTTTAATCCTCAGGAATCAATCGAGTTTCAGGGTAATACAGGACCTTTTATTCAGTATACTCATGCTCGTATTGCGTCTATACGAAGAAGAGCAGAGCAGTTGGGCGCTGATCGTCTTGCATTGACCATGCCGGATAAAATAGAGCCGGCCGAAATAGCTCTTATCAGCTTACTTCATGAGTATCCCAAACGGGTAAAAGAAGCAGGAGATCTGTATTCTCCGGCCGTTATAGCACAATATGCGTTTGAGCTGGCCAAAGAATACAATCGTTTCTATGCAGAGCTGCCGATTTTCGGAGAAGAAGATAAAGCCAGGCTTGCTCTCAGGGTTGCCTTATCCTCCGCAGTGGCAGATACGCTCAAAAAAGCGATGGGGCTTTTGGGAATTCAGGTTCCGGACCGAATGTAAATTGAACTATGTACAATATAATTGCTTTTGTCAGCTTTGTTTTCCTTACAGGATGTCTGGGCTTTGGAGATGTAAAACAGAAACCGGCGGGGGATACCCGGGCCGGATCCTCGTTTTATGATCTGAAAGCGCAGTCTATAGATGGGGAGACTATTCATTTTGAGCAGTATCGCGGCAAGAAAGTTCTCATTGTCAATACGGCATCCAAATGCGGGTTTACGCCACAGTTTGAAGAATTGCAGCGTTTTTATGAGACGTACAAGGACTCAGTAGTGGTGCTCGGTTTTCCTTCCAACGAGTTTGCCGGCCAGGATCCAGGGTCGAATGAGGAAATTGCCGGCTTTTGCCGGAAAAACTATGGTGTTACTTTTACCATGTTTGAGAAAACAGAGGTAAAAAGTGACAGGAAGCATCCGGTATATCAGTGGCTGACTGATCCTGCGCTCAACGGCTGGAATGATAAAGCTCCTTCCTGGAACTTTGGAAAATATCTGATTAATGCGGAAGGGCAGCTTATAGGATACTATGCTTCGGCTGTCAAGCCTTTCAGCAGTGAGATTGCAAAAGATTTAAGTAAATAAAAATGAGTATTAAAGCCTGGGTAATTGCTGCACGGTTGAGAACGCTACCTCTTGCTCTTTCCGCAATAGGAATGGGAGGAGTGCTTGCTTATATGTATGGGGCATTTGATCCGGTGGTTTTTGTGCTGTGCATTCTGACTACGCTGGGATTGCAGGTGCTGTCTAATTTTGCAAATGATTACGGGGATTTTGTTAACGGGGCAGATCATGCTACCCGTAAAGGCCCGATACGGATGGTGCAATCAGGTTCCATTTCTGCTGTTGCAATGAAAAAGGCCGTCTATGTCTCAGGGCTGGTTGCGCTGATTTCCGGGCTTACATTGCTGTTTACAGCATTTAAGGTTCTGAATGTCAATTTTATGCTTTTTCTTTTGCTTGGCATAAGCTCAATCGGAGCAGCGGTAAAGTATACCGTTGGAAAAACTCCGTATGGATACGCAGGTTTTGGAGATGTTTTTGTTTTTATTTTTTTTGGTCTGACCGGTGTGCTTGGAACCTGTTTCCTGCAAACCGGCTGGTTCAAATGGAGCCTGGTTTATCCCGCCATTACTATGGGACTTTTTTCTGTTGGTGTGCTGAATATTAATAATATACGTGATATTGAATCGGATGTACAGGCCGGTAAAAAATCGCTTCCTGTACGAATGGGGGCAGCAGCGGCCAAAGTGTATCATACACTGTTGATCGTCGGGGCGTTTGTATGTTTTCTTTTATTTGTATATCAGGAAATTAATTATCCGCCTGCCTATCTTTTTACCGCCTCTTTACCATTCTTTTTATACAACATCATTCAGACCTGGAAAAGAGAAGGCAGCCGATTGGATAGCTTACTGAGGCAACTGGCTTTGTCCGTACTCTTGTTTGTACTTCTTTTTGCGATTGGAATAAGTCTGGTATAAATGTCTTTACAAAACAAGCTTGTGGTAATTGTAGGAGGTGCCGGATCTCTCGGACTACATCTGGCCGCTTTTTTTGGCAGCAGAGGTTGCCGTTTGCTGCTCATTGACAAAAATAAGGAAAAGCTAAAACAGGCGGCTGCGTCTCTTGCCTCGTATTCGGTCAGGTATTTTCCTATTGATGTTACCAAACGAAACTATATAGAGCATCTGGCTCAGGAGATTACCAATAGCGGTCGTCAGCCGGATATTCTTATCAATGCCATCGGTTTGAAAATCATGGCTAAATATGAAGAAGCCGATAATAGTGAATGGAAGCAGCTCGCTGAATCGGTACTGAAGGGATCACGTAATGCTATCAAATATCTGATGGGTAATGCAGAAGAAAGTCTGGTGATAAACATTTTGCCTTTTCCGGAATCTGTAAGCAATTCCACAGCAACATTGTATGCTTCCCTCAAATCAGGATTAGGATCACTGACCTCTATCTGGGCCAGGGAACTGGCAGCGGATAAATGCAGGGTCAACGCGATACAACCGGGATTTATGGTTGAAAATCTGCCCGCGGGGAAGAGTAAGCAGGAATCGCTTATCCGGAAAACTCCTGCCGGAAAAGCCGGTAGTTTTTCCAATGTGGCAGATCTGATTTTATTTCTTGCCTCTCCTCAGGGAGAATATATCAATGGCTCTATTATTCCGGTTGACGGCGGTTATTTTTGTTAATCATGCAGCCGATAGACACCATGATTTTCTATTCCGACCAGAATGGTGCCGGAGCTGGTGCTTACTATGGAAGAGACTACTGATCCGCCGGGCAGGCCCTTATTTAATTCTGTCCAGGTTTTTCCATTATCCGTGGTTCTGAAAACTCCCTGTCCATTTGTGCCGGCATAGATCAGGCCATTACGGCTAAGCAGCATTTTCTGAAGATTATTTCCTTCTAACCCGGATTTTTTCCAGGTCAGACCACCATCGGATGATTTATATATTCCTTCCTGAAAGTGTCTCCCGACATAGATATTCTCATCTACACACAAAAGGGATGAGACAACATAAGGCTCGAGCTCTTTCGCTGCGCTTAATGTCCAGCTGCTGCCCTGATCCAGTGATATAAGGACCCCTTTTTCGGTAAGTGCATATATTTTTGATCCGCCGGCAATAAGTGACTGAATGTGCAGATGATGAGCCTGCGGTTCTCCGCGGAAAGGGGCAACGGGAACTCCTTTATTGGCAGACAGCCATGTCAGCGCGCTGTCGAGAGAAAGAAATATGCCGTTGGTTGTGCCTGCATAGATTTTTCCCTGATAAGCCAGAATGTCTTTTATGCCTATCAGTGCAGGTTGTAGTCCCTGCGAAAGCTGTGCCCAGTTTATTCCATCATCGGAGGAACGATATATGCCATTCATACCTACCCCTGCATACAGATATTTACCATCGCTGGCCAGGCAGTTTACCTGGGCAGATGCCAGTGTTTTGTCAGGAACTTCCTTCCAGGAAATACCGTCATCGGATGAGTAAAATAAACCTTCGGGGGTACCTGCCAGAAGATTGCCGGAAGGGGTTTCCTGCAGAGCAAGAATGGTAACCTGCTTCAGCTTTGTTTTACGCCATTTGACAGAAGTAAGCTCTCTGGCAATCTGTTCATCATACACGATTTCTGCCGAAACTTCAGGCTTTTTTTGTCTTTGAGAGTCGCAGCTTACTATGATGCACAAGATAAGGGGAAGATATATAAGCTTTTTCATCTGGATAACAGCTAAAACAGGTACAAAGATTTAACCGTACACGCTGAAAATTGTTAACAACTGCTCCGGTGAACGCTACGCTATCATTGCTTCGGTTGTTACCAGCCGCTGGCCAGCACATCAGCAATATGCATGATTTTTAGTGGCTTATTCTGTTTTTTTATATATGCATCCAGATGCATCAGACAGGAGCTGTCAGTAGATATCAGTATATCTGCTTCGGTTTCCAGGGCGTTGCACATTTTCTGATCAGCCATGGCGGAGCTTATGGATTCAAATTTTACGGCGAAAGTCCCGCCAAAGCCGCAGCAGGTATCTGTTTCTTTCATTTCAGTAAGCCGGAGTCCGTCTACGTTTGCAAGCAGTTTTCTCGGACCTTCTTTAATCCCGCATTCCCGCAAAGCGCTGCAGCTGTCATGATAGGTGGCATGAGCATTTAGTGTTGCTCCCTCTATTTTTTCGACGTTTAGTATATTGGTCAGAAACTCGGTAAACTCAAAGATATTGTTCTGTATTCTGCGAAGCTGAACCAGATTGGATGTATCCTGAAATAAACGTTTATAGTTATTCCTGACCATACCGACGCATGAGGCAGAAGGCGCTACAATATATCTTCCGGAATCCATATCATCGAGAAACTTACTGCCTACAGCAGCGGCCTGTTCAAAATAACCTGCATTGAATGCAGGCTGTCCGCAACAGGTCTGATTAGGGTTGTAGTGAACCTTACAGCCAAGCTTTTCTAAAACTTTGACCATATTGAAACCGGTTTCCGGAAAAATCTGGTCTATGAAACAGGGAATAAATAATTCAACAGCTATTTTTTTCTTCATGATAAGGGAAATATGGCAGAAGCTTCAATCATAGCACTGGTTAAAGCATCTTTGTGCAGACCGAGGTTTAGTTTTTTGCTCTCAAAAAATCGGATAACCTGTTGTGTGGCGAGATTGCCCACCAGATGGTCATCAGCCATTGGACATCCGCCATACCCGTTAATGGCTGAGTCAAACCGCATGCAGCCTGCATTGAAGGCGGCTTCCAGTTTGTCTTCAACGGTAGCCGGGTGGGAGTGAAGATGCGCTCCGAATTCAATTTGCGGAAACTCACTCAGCACTTCTGAAAATAACCGGCTGATAAGGGCAGGGGTAGCAATTCCGATGGTGTCCGAAAGTGAGATTGTCCGGATCCCCATTTCGGATAACCGCAGAACAAACTGTCTGATGTATTCCGGAGAATACGGGTCATTGTATGGATTGCCAAAACCCATGGAAAGATAAACTACCATTTGTTTGGAAATACCCGTCAGCAGATTGTTCCCTTTCTCAATGACAGTAAAAGCATCTTCAATACTTCGGTTGGTATTGCGCTGCTGGAATGTTTCGCTGAGTGATAAAGGAAATCCGATATAATTTATCGCCTCATAGGCAGTGGCTTCTTCAATTCCTCTGCTGTTGGCAGCGATTACCAGAATACCGGAAGCCGAGCCTGCCAGATCAAGATTACGGAGCACCTCTGCTGTATCCTGCATTTGCGGCACAATACGCGGAGAAACAAAACTGCCCATGTCGATTGTGTCAAAGCCGACCTGCAGCAGTTTATTTATGTAGCTGATCTTGGAATGCGTAGGAATAAAATCCTTTATGCCCTGCATGGCATCCCGGGGGCATTCGATCAGTTTTATTTGCGGTTTCGTATCGATATGATTTATATGGTTTAGACTAAAACAGGGCGCTGGCAATCTGCTTGACAGATTCTGACCGGCCCATCGAATAGAAATGAAGACAGGGTACTCCCGCTTTCATTAGCTCTTTTGACTGACTGATTGCCCATTCAATACCCACTGCTTTTACTTCCTCCTGATTATTGCAGCTTTCAACTGCTCTTGACAGCTCAACCGGAATATCAATATGAAATATGCTGGGAAGTATATTGATCTGTTTTAAAGCAGTTATCGGTTTTAATCCCGGGATAATTGGTATGGTAATTCCGATTTCCCTGCATTTGTCAACGAAATCAAGATATTTTTTGTTGTCAAAGAACATTTGTGTCACCACATATTCGGCTCCCAGATCCTGTTTAAGCTTAAGGTATTTAAGATCTGTTTCCATATTGGGAGCTTCAAAATGTTTTTCCGGATAACCTGCGACTCCGATACAAAAATTTGAAGGAGAAGTGTTTTGCAGATCGTCATCCAGAAACCTGCCATTGTTAAGACGTACAACCTGACTGATCAGATCGGATGCATAACGGTGCCCATCTTCTTCCGGAATAAACATACCTTCCGATTTTATATGATCACCTCTTAAGACCAGCACATTGTTGACTCCCAGAAAATTCAGATCAATCAGGGCATTTTCTGTTTCTTCTTTGCTGAATCCGCCACATATGAGATGGGGCACTGCATCCACCTTATAGCGGTTCATGATTGCTGCGCATATGCCTACAGTGCCCGGCCTTTTTCGGACAGTACGTTTTTCCAGCAAACCGTTTTCTCTCTTTTTATATACAAATTCCTCCCGGTGATATGTCACATCGATAAATGGAGGATTAAACTCCATGAGCGGATCAATGGCTTTAAACAGGGAATTTATATCCTGGCCCTTTAGGGGGGGCAGAATTTCGAAGGAAAAAAGACATTTTGTTGCGTTTTTTATATGTTCAGTGACTTTCATTTTAGCTGTCTGGTTTATTATACCAATGCCCGGACACCCGGTTGCCAGTATAAATTAAATATGGTTGACCAGGTAAAATTACAACAAATTCATTCGGCAAAAAGCGTTTGCCCTAAAAAACCACAGCATCCCCCTTCTTTGTTTACATGTTTTTGGTGATCAACCTGCTTTTTTTAGAAACCGGCTGGTTGTATGATGTTCAATATATATAGCCAGTGGTTCGAACAGCTGATTCAGCTCATTTACTTCATGCTCGTTCTGAGTATAGAGCAGGAGATGGTGGAAAAGCTGGTCCGGCTTTTTGATGAGAAATTCCCCAAGCATCTGGATCAGATCGCGGCGTTTCAGCATCTTTTTGAAAAGTCTCATTGGCTCATTGGCGACTTCTATCGATTTAATAAATGCATTGTAGGCCAGATTTTTATTGTTGTCAAGATCTGCTCTGTACAATTCCTGTGCGATACAGAGGAAGTCTGCACTGTGTTCTGCACAGGAGATGGCTCTTATAAAATAGTAGGAGGCATCTTCCGGATAGCCTAGCAGACTCTTTTCTCTGGCTATAGTGCATAGTTTTTGGATGTATTTCAAAGTTTCCATGTTGTTAGGTGAGGTTTTAGAGTTCAGGCAGGTATGAATCCGTAATTTTCGACACAGTATTCTTTATCCGCATCAGGTCTGTTATCACAGTATTCGATTATTTTTATGACAAGCCAGCAGGAATCTATTTTGATGGAACTTCTGAATGTATGAATCACTTCCCGCAGCAGAGTGCTGTTTATCATCTGTTTCAGGTATTGCTTTTGCTCATTGAGCGTATTCAGAAGATGATTGAATTCCTTCCAGTTGAGATAAAGATGAAAACAGAAGCTTGTGTCTTCGTGCGTGCCATGACAAAGAAGAGTCAGACATCTCTGGTGGTTAAAATGTATATGACGGATAAGAAACTGGTCCAGAAAAAACGTTTTCATACAGACTGCTTATTTTGATTTGATAACTCAAAAAAAAACAGGCAGAACGCAGCCAATCTGCGGAGTAAAAAAAATTATACTTTCTTAATCTGTAGTGCTATAATAGCATGTTTGTATACTTCAGGCCACTTTTTTGTTTTGAGGACCGGATGAAACCAGTCTGGCAAGTTCAGCAGGGTTGACCGGTTTCTGAATAAAGCTGCTTATACCATACTGACGGGCCCTCTCTATATCACTCCTGTTGCCCTGCTCGGAAAGCATCATAATGATTTTGACTTTGCTTTTGAAACGATAATTGGCTTTGCTGAATTCATTAAGAAACTCGAAGCCGTTCATAATCGGCATCTGGGTATCGAGCAGTATAATGAGCGTATCATGAGGCTGATGATTATAGATCTGGTCGAGGCAAAGCAGGGCATGCCCACCATTGAGCGCTATCCTGACACAGCTGCAAAGTCCGTGTTCCCTGATGATTTTTGAGTTTTCCTGGTTTGCCCGGTGGTCATCATCAACGAGGAGAATATGTATGGGTTGTGGCATATTCAGAGGTTTAATTTTATCTGTATCTATCGAATAAAAAATATAACTATAAGTATAAAAGTATGTTGGTTGCTAGTTAAAGTTTTATGTTTTATTTGAAAAGTGCAAACCTTTTCAAAGATACTAATTATTTTCACATATCAATGACCTATGTGTTTGATTTTTACGCACATGTTTTTTTGTTGTGCCTGTTTTTTATGGTAATGTGCTTTATTTCAGATTTTTATTTTTTACAGCTTGAAAAGAATGGTGAAAATATATTTTCAGATAATAGCATGAAAATAGGATTCACATCCTGTATTTTAGCATAGGCGAATTTTCGCCATGGCTGTTGTGTTAACTAATTAAAGGAATTAAGAAATGGGAATTAGTGATTTTGACGGATTACGGGAGAAATTGAATAGTCTGGAATGGCCGGCAGGATATCTGTTTAAGTTTATTGTTCCGGCGGATAAGACTGAGGATATTATTAATATTTTGCCGAAAGGGGATTTGAGCACACGTGAGTCCGGCCAGGGGAAGTATGTCAGCATTACTTCCTATGCTGAGCTGGGTTCCGGAGAGGAAGTAATTGATATTTATCAAAAGGCTGCCCGGGTCGAAGGAGTAATAGCCCTTTGATCCCGGAATAGCCCGATTAATCTTTAAGTACAACTGAGAATGGAACCTTGGACAAGGTTTGAAGCAGGTCGTCGCTAATCAGGGTTTTCAGCTCCTGACGTGGCTTGCCTAATGTTTCTTCAAGTCTTTCCATAATAAAATGCTTCTTCAGTTTTTCGTTTTGCGGTCTGAAACGTCTGTTATATCTGCAGGAAGCAATTTGTATTCTTTGATTGAATCTGGATTTCATAGCAACATTTTTTGATTGTCAGAACAGTTAAAAGTTCTTATTCAACCGGTATCTGAAAACTATGTTTGTATATCCCCCCAAAATTTATTGCATGTTCCGTTGATTCGGGTGTACTGTTATTACTCAAATTCTACAATCGTTTTTGAATCTTTGTGCTGCATATTGTGCGGTAATGTGGCCCTGATTTCTTTTTCCAGCACCTTCAGCAGATGTTCTTTTGCAAAATTGCGGCTGTATACCAGGCTTACTTCACGGTACATAGGTTCCTGGCCGAACTGAATCAGCTGATTCTGACGGCTGGCAGGAATATCGAGGGCTGCAAGCTCGGGAATTAATGTCACTCCGCCTTCTGTATCTACAAGCCTGATTAATGTCTCCAGGGATCCGCTTTCAAATTGCAGGGAATCCTGCTGGCGAAGGCGTCGGGTATTGCAGATATTCAGGGCCTGGCTTCGGAAACAGTGACCTGAGGCAAGCAACCAGAAACGGGTTTCATCGAGGTTGTTTTCGGTAATGTATGGTAAGTTGGTAAGGCCTTCTCCGGCAGCTGCGTACAATACAAATTTTTCATAGAACAAAGGTATACTGTTGAGCTCCTGATTCCGGATCGGAGTGACCAGAATACCGGCATCAATAATGTCTTTTTTTAGCGCTTCTATGATTTGCCCGGTGAGCATTTCGGTTATCTGTAATGTCACTTCGGGATATTTCTTCAGAAAATTGCCTGCAAAACGGGGAAGCAGATAAGGAGAAAGTGTAGGAATGATGCCGAGCCTGAGCTCTCCGGCAATTTGCCCCTGCAACTGGCGCACGAGCTCGGTAATTTTCAGAGACTCATTAAGCACTATTCTGGCCTGTTTTATGATGGCTTCTCCTGCCAGTGTCGGCACTACGGGTTGCCTGCTCCGGTCAAAGATTATGAGACCGAGCTCTTCTTCAAGCTTTTTTATCTGCATGCTCAGAGTTGGCTGAGTTACAAAGCTTTTTTCAGCAGCGGTGGCAAAGTGTCGCCATGTATCAACGGCAACAATATATTCTAATTGGATGAGTGTTGGCATGGTTAAATATAGATAAAATCTATTTTATTATAAAAAATATCGATTTGATTTATGAATTAAAAAGCCGGTATCTTTGTAAAAGAAAATGAATCACAATTCAATCAACTTTAAAACAAATACAACTATGAGAAACGGAATTTTGCCGGTAGGCGCAGCCTTCCCTGATTTTACAAAGAAAGCAGTAGTGTCCATTGAAAACGGAAAAGAATTTGCAACCCTGAGCAATGAGGAATTAAAGAATAGTGGTTTGTGGACAGTGATGTTCTGGTGGCCGAAGGATTTTACGTTTGTATGTCCTACTGAAATTGCAGAGTTCAATAATAGCTACGGAGAGTTCAGAGATCGGGATACCCAGCTGATCGGAGCGTCTACAGATTCTGAATTTGTACATCTGGCATGGCGCAAGGATCATAATGACCTGCGTGAACTGAAGTTTCCAATGCTTGCAGATACTTCCAAAACGCTGGCAGAGGATCTGGGAATTCTGGAAACTGAGGAAAAAGTGGCCTACAGAGCAACTTTCATTATCGATCCTCAGGGTATTGTACGCTGGGTATCTGTTAATGACCTGAGTGTAGGCCGGAATGTAAAAGAAGTTATCCGCGTGCTTGATGCACTGCAGACAGATGAATTGTGTCCGTGCAACTGGCAGAAGGGCGAAGCGACGATTACGGTTTAATTTTTATTTACGCGATTAACGAAAGGAGTGAACAACTATGGTTACTGAAGTTATAAATGACCTGCTGACGGATTTGCACCTGGAATCCGGGTATGGCAATGGCAGTCTGGGTCTTCTGGAAAAAGGAGAATCAAAATATCTGAAAGATTTGCGGATTAATGTAAAAAATGTGCTGCAGTCTGAGGTATTGTCTGAAAAAGAAACGGCTTTGATTGCCTTGTCTGTTGCTGTCAATCAGCAGAATGAGCCATTACGGAAATTCTTAAGCGCTCTGGCGGTGAAACATGGTGCTACGGATCAGGAAGTTGGCGAGATAGTTGCCTGTACTTCTTTACTGGCGAGCAACAATGTACTTTACCGGTTCAGACATTTTGTAAAGAAAGACAAATACAATCAGCTGCAGGGGAGAATCAAAATGTCTATTATGATGAATCCTGTACTGGGCAAAGAGTTTTTTGAACTGGTCAGCCTGGCAGTATCGGCGGTAAACGGGTGTGAAATGTGCGTAAATGCCCATGAAAATTCGGTACTGGGGCATGGCGGAACAGAGGAGCGCATTTTTGATGCGATCCGTATCGCTGCGGTGATTACCGGACTCAGCAAGGTGATCTACTGATTAAAAAGGCAAAACCTGATCAATTGATCAGGTTTTGTTTTTAAAAGCTTTCATGGCCGAGCCATCGTCTATAAGCAGCTGTAGCCTTTCTGTCACTTCTTCGCGGTTTGCCAGTCCGGTTTTTTCCAGCATGAGAGCAGCCTGATAGATAATATTGAGGCGGGCGTCGTTATCTTTTCCCTCAAAAGCTTCCAGACCTTCCTGCAGGCTGATTTCCGGCACTATATTTTTATCCTGTTTTTCTTCAGTAAAGGCAAGGCCGTAATTAGCCGGAGATACAACATCTTCTTTTATTGTATCTCCATTGAGTGTTATGCAAACTGTTTCTCTGTGCATAGCTATATGGGTGCTGCCTTCCATACCTTTGACAACAATAGCTTTCTCGCATCTGCCCGATGCCTTTAGCTGTTTTATCAGTTCTTCTTTATAGTGAGGATGGGTATATCCGGTCATGATATAATTTTGTCCGGTACTGTATATAGGGAGCACCAGCTTTTCAAACGTGGCAAGAAAAGGTCTTTTTACCATTTCTTTCCGCATCTGCTTCATGGCATAAAGTGAAGGCGTAAATTCTTTCTGATCCAGATATGTCCAGCCGTTCTTTTTCAGTTCATCAAGAGCTTTTCTGATCCCAATGAGTGGTGTTTTTCCGGCCAGCTGAAGTATGGTATGACTGGTATAGCCGAATTTGGGAGCTACCGAATCAATACCGGTCAGCAGGCAGTGAAATCCGGCTGCTGCAAGGAGAGCCGCCACAAAAACAGAATAGTTGCGTGTTCGGTTGGAGCCGTCAAAACTGTCGCAAAGATGAATCAAAACAGGAATATCGGCCTGCGTCCGGAGACTGGCATCCCATATTCTGGAAAAAAAGACCTGATTTTCTTCAAAAGTTTCTCTTTTCAGCCGCTCAGCTTCCAGAAATGAAGCTTTCAGGTATTCGGGAACAGCAGAGTCAAAGAAATAGTCCATGGCCCGATTCGCTTCTTCAATGCTCAGATTTTGTCCGGATATAACTCTGATGATTAGCTGAATAAAGGATTTTTCGGCTGGCGGGAAAAGAAAAGCCTTTAATTCAGAGGGTAAAAACAAATCAGGAGTATCTTTCAGACCATGTATCAGATTTTCTTCATCCGGATTGGGTTGCAGGGTAAGCAAGGCAGTCAGCATGGTGGCTTTGGTTGTGAGGCTTACTTCCCGGGCCTGGAAAAGTGTCTTGAGTAATTCGGTTTCTTCTCTGTTTAAGCTTTTACTGCCCATGGGCCCGATACCCTTCTTTTTAAGCAGCTCTTCGAGTTGTTGTTGTTTCATAGTGAAACAGTGTTTGGTTAATAATTAGGTGTTTTGTAAAAATAATCACGGAACTGGAAGAAAAGAATGAAAAGATTGTTTTGGGAAAGGATGTTTTTCTGTTTTTTTGAAATAAACTATTTCTTTTGAAAGGAATTTTTATTTAATGTTATCAACAGACTATTTAGTTTATGCGAATCAATCTGCTTTTTTTTCTGTTTGTTACTTTTTTTTCGTCCTGTAACAATCATCAGACTTCCGGTCAGGAAAACACTGATACCGTAGACTCTCTTGCTTTCGGACTGGATACGATTGCTACCGGTGTTATTTCTCCGGTTGGCATTGAAAATGCCGGAGACGGCACCGACAGGCTTTTTGTAGTAGGGCAATATGGGGTTATCCATATTATCAGTGATGGAAAGTTGCTGGATGAGCCGTTTCTGGATGTACGGAAACAAATGGTGAAGCTCAATAATACCTATGCGGAGCAGGGGCTTTTGGGACTGGCATTCCATCCGGAGTACCGGAAAAACGGTCGTTTTTTTGTCTATTACAGCGCTCCTTCGGATATAAATAAGCAAAAGAATAAATCCGTTGTAGCAGAATATACTGTTTCGAAGGATAATCCGGACAAAGCAAATCCGGAAGGGAAGGTGCTGCTGACATTTGAACAGCCGGAAAATAATCATAACGGTGGCAGCATGGCATTCGGACCGGACGGCTTTCTCTATATCGGCTCAGGCGACGGAGGAGGTAAAGGTGATCAGCACGGACGATATGGTAATGCTCAGGACTTGTCCAACCTGTTGGGAAAGATTCTCAGGATCGATGTAGATGGGACTGGGCCATACTCTATTCCTGCAGACAATCCGTTCAGGGCTTCCGGGCAGCGTGCGGAGATTTTTGCCTATGGACTGAGAAATCCCTGGAGAATATCGTTTGATAAGGCGACCGGAGATCTTTTTGTAGCCGATGTGGGACAGGATAAATATGAAGAGATCAATATTGTTGAAAAAGGTAAAAACTATGGCTGGCGATATATGGAAGGATATCATGTATATGATGAGGGGATGAAAGAAGTGGTTAAAAACCCTTCTATGCCAATTCATGAATATGATCACAGTCAGGGGATCTCGGTTACCGGTGGCTATGTATACAATGGAACTACCCTGAAAGATCTGCACGGTACGTATATTTTTGCGGACTGGGAGGGAAATACGTGGTTTTTGCGGAAAGATAAAGCTGGCAAGTGGCATGAAAACAGGCTTGAAATACGGAAAAAACCCAGGTTTTATATCAATAGCTTCGGAGTGGATGAACAGGGGGAAATTTATCTGGCAACCCAGCCCAATATAGGAGCGGTAAGCAAAACCGGGACTATTTATAAGCTGGTAAAGTAAGATCTGACCTTGTACGCTAAACAAAAAGCCGGGTTTGATTATCGGTAGCGTATACGTAACTTTATCCCTGGTCCGGAATCATCAACGGACTCACCGGGTAAATCAGCATTGGGATTATATAATGTACTCAATGATTTACGAAACAGGGATTATAGAATTATGCGCATTTTACATACGGCAGACTGGCATCTGGGCAAAAAACTGGAAACCTTTTCACGCATTCAAGAGCAGAGGACGGTGCTGGAGGAAATATGCAGGATAGCTGAAGAGCGAGAGGTGGATGTTGTTCTTATTGCGGGCGATTTATACGATACGTTTAATCCTTCGACTGAAGCCGAGGAGCTGTTTTATAAAACACTCAGACGACTGAGTAATCAGGGGCGGCGGCCGGTGGTGGCTATTGCCGGCAATCATGATTCGCCGGACCGGATTGAGGCGCCAGATCCCCTGGCCAGAGAATGCGGAATTTTTTTCTCGGGATTTCCCGATTCGCAGATCAAAGATTCCGTACTGGAATCCGGCATAAAAGTTGAAAGCCAGGCACCAGGCTTTGTTGAGATTCAGCTACCTTCCTGCCCATATCCTTTACGCCTGTTGCTTACACCATATGCCAGCGAGCAGCGTCTGCGTATGTGCTTCGAATCGGATGACAAAGAGCAGGAAATGCGTGATTTGCTGAAGAAACACTGGCAATCGCTGGCTGATTGCTATTGTGATGAAAGGGGAGTGAATATCCTGCTGGCTCATCTGTTTTTTGCAGATGAAGGAAAGGTCGTTGAGGATGAACCGGAGGATGAACGCCCGATCGTGCATGTTGGCGGAGCGCAGGTGGTATTTACCGGGTCCATTCCGGCTCAGATTCAATATGCAGCGTTGGGGCATTTGCACCGCTGTATTCGTATGGGTACGGTATCCCGACCGGTCGTGTACAGCAGCAGTCCGCTTGCATACTCCTTTTCGGAGGCTGGTCAGGATAAGTATGTAATGCTGATAGAGGCGGAGCCGGGCAAGGAAGTGAAGCTTGAAAAGATAAGACTTACCAGTGGCCGAAAGCTGTTGAGAAAACGTTTTGATGATATTGACGAATGTGTGGCTTGGCTTGGACAGAATCAGGATACGTTGCTGGAGCTGACTATTGTCACGGACGAATTTCTGACCGGATCGGAGCGCAAACGCCTGTATGCGGCACATGACGGAATTGTTGCTGTCATTCCTGAGCTTCGCAGCATGAATGACACCTCGGCCGAAAATAATAAGGTTATTGATCAGGGCAGGGACATACGGGAATTGTTTAAGGAGTATTTTATATCCAGAAACGGACAGATGCCCAATCAGGAAATTATCGATTTGTTTAACGAAGTGCTGGCAGAAAACCCTAACACATGATTCCGGTTCAATTGACAATAAAGGGATTGTACTCTTACCGAAAAGAACAGAAAATTGATTTTTCTGCACTGACGGATGCCCGTCTTTTTGGTATTTTTGGGGGAGTTGGAAGCGGGAAATCCACTATTCTGGAAGCGATATCTTTTGCATTGTACGAGCAGTCGGAACGTCTGAACAGCAAAGACCGGCGGAATTACAATATGATGAATCTGAAATCGGATGAGCTGCTTATTGATTTTGTCTTTAAGACCGGCTCTGATGAACAGGAATACCGGATCAGAATAGAGACTACCCGCAGGAAAAACAAGGAAGAAGTCAATCCGTTTAAGCGGTCAACCTATAAAAAGACAGAAGGAGAGTGGCAGGCTCAGGAGCTGAATATTGAAGAGATTATCGGCTTGTCTTATGATAATTTCAAGCGTACGATTATTATTCCGCAGGGTAAGTTTCAGGATTTTCTTCAGCTGAAAGAATCAGAACGGGTAGGGATGATGAAAGAAATATTTCAGCTCGAACGATTTGATTTGTCCGACCGTGTCCAGGTATTGTCCTCTGCCAATAAGCTGAAATTGGAGAATCTTAGCGGGCGTTTGTCTGCGTATGTGAACGTCACCGAAGAGGAGATTGGGCAAAAGCAGCTGGAGCTGGATGAAGCTGCCCAGCTGCAGCAGGAGGCGCAGATGTATTTGCAGCAATGCCGTAATGAGTTTCAGGAGCTGGAGAAGCTCAGAGGATTATATGGACAGATCGGTAAGCATAAAGACCGGCTGAAGGAGCTGGATAATCGGAGGTCTGAATTTGAGCATAAGGAAGGGCAGCTTAAAAAGTATGAACGTTTTTCCAGACTTTTCAGGGATGAGCTTGCCAGAAGACATGACTATGAAAATCAGCTGGAAGATCTGAGAGGAAAGCTTGCAGATAATAACCGGGAACTGGAAACTGTACAAGTACAGCTGGAAAGTGAACTGACGGAATTTACGACACTTGCGGATGATTATCAGCAACGGGAACGCTACAAGCGTAAAGCAGATGAGGTAGAGATTTTTCTTACTATCCGTTTGACAAATGCTGAATTATACAAAGAGAAGCAGTTGCTGGATCAGCAAAAGGAAAAGCTTGAGAAAATCGATGTGCGATTGGAGGAAGCGAAACGTCAGGGTAAGGAGCTCAGAGCAGAACTGGATGGTCTGAAAGCGGAAAAAAAAGATCTGGATACACTGTATCAGGTCAAACTCTGGTTTGAAAAACTACATTCTTTGCAGCAAAACATCGGGCATATCGAAGCGGATCGTCAGCGACATATGCAAGAGCGAAGTAGCTATGGTACAATGATGCAGGAAGCTGCAGCAAAATATCGGGATATGCTGCCGGATATAAGCGACCTGCTCGGCGATGAAGCTCGTTTCATGGCTGGGTTACAGAAGGCAGAGGAAAAAAATAAAGCTGCATTGAGTGAGGTGAAGAAGCAGATAGATGAATTGAACCTCACCAGAAAGCTGGAAGAATATGTGGAGCATCTCAATGAAGGGAACCCGTGCCCATTGTGCGGATCGACAGAGCATCCATGTGTTATGGACATCGGAGAAAATCAGAGCAGACTAAGTGAACTGCTGCAAAAACAGCTGGAACAGGAAAAGGTCACCGGGATGCTTACCAGGCTCCAGATTGATGCAGCAGCGTTGTTTCAGAAAATTCATTCTGCCGAACAGGTGCTTACTGGCATCAATATACGATGGCAGGAAGCCGAAATTGTCATAGCTCAGCATCGTGAGGTGTTTGGCTGGGACGAATACCGTACATATAATGAAAAACAGATTCAGGACATAATCAATAAAGCGGCCGAACAAAATAAAAAAGAGCAGCTTTTGCAGGCTGAGCTGGAACAACGCCGGGAGGAATGGCAGAGGGTCCAGCAGGAGAAAGAGCTTTGTACACAGCATCTGAATACCCTGGAAAGGAGCATGGCAGAATTGGACAGCAAATCGGAGACATTGAAAGCTTCGCTCAGAGAGCTTAATACAGAGAAAGCTGAAAAGCTGTCTTCGGAAGAGCTGCAGCGTATGGCTGCCGGGCAACGACAGAAGTATGAGCTTGCCGAAAAGAATTACAGGCAGAAAGAACAGCTGATTGCTGAGCTGAAGTCCCGGCAGAGTACCAGGGAAGGGGAGCTCAAAGTACAGCAGGAACAGAATGCTGACCTGACAAAGAGATTAAACCAGATCACTGATATCATTAATACAAGGCTTGCCGAGAATAATCTTGAGCTCCGGGAAGTCGGGGAAGTACTGAATACCAGACTTGATGCTGAGGCGATTTTCAGCGAAATCAATGCCTACAGACAGGAATGCAATAGCGTAAAAAGGATAATAGAAGAACTGGAGTCGCAGACAGGAGGACGTATCTTTGACGAAGTTCGTTATCAGTCTGTGGAGAATGAAGTGAAGCGTGCAGAAGAAGGGTTTGATAATGTGCAGAAAAGGGCGATTGAGCTTCGGAAAGTACTGGATGATTTGCAGCAGCAGTTGTCTGACAAAAAAGTGCTGGAACAAGAATCGGAAAAGCTGCAAGTACGGGGAGATAACTTAAGACTTCTGGCCAATCTGTTTCGAGCCAATGGTTTTGTAAATTATATTTCATCCAGGTATCTGCACGGCTTATGCAATGCAGCGAATGAAAAGTTTTATAAACTCACCCGGCAGCAGCTTCGTCTCGAGATTTCGGAAAGCAATGAGTTTGTGGTGCGGGACTTTATGAATAATGGTCGCGTACGGAGTGTAAAAACACTAAGCGGTGGCCAGACTTTTCAGGCCTCTCTCTGTCTTGCGCTCGCACTGGCTGACAGTGTGCAGCAGCAGAATAAGTCGAAGCAGAACTTTTTCTTCCTGGACGAAGGTTTTGGTTCGCAGGATAAGGAATCTCTGTATCTGGTTTTTGAAGCGCTCAAGGCTCTGCGCAGGGAAAACCGGATAGTTGGAATTATTTCGCATGTAGAAGAGCTGCAGCAGGAAATCGGTGTTTACCTGGAAATCCGGAATGACGCGGAAGAAGGTAGTCTGATTACTGCCGGTTCACAGGTTCTGTGAAAGTGCTTCTGAAATAACCTGAGTGGGAATAAGCCCGGATTGTCTCCAGCGTATCTCGCCCTGCTTGAAAATCATCAGGGTGGGTACTCCCATCACTTTGTAATGTCCTGCGGCAGCCTGATTCCGGTCTATATCAATCTTAATGACTCTGGCCTTGCCTTTGAAATCGGCCGCTACTTTCTCCAATTCAGGCGCCAGCATTTGACAGGGACCGCACCATTCTGCATAAAAATCGACCAATACAGGCTGATCGCCGTTTATTAACTCACTAAAATTTCCCATAAAAATCATTGTTATATTAACAGATACCTGAAAAGCTCCGGATTGTTTTTTGTGGCAGGTCAGTAAACATGATTTATCCGATCTTTTTTCTTTAACATCCGATAGCATAACACTACCGAAAAGGCATGTGAATGCAATTTGATTTCTCCGTGATAATTGCTCCATGGTATCTGCGATATGCGATTGTAGGAGTAGTGGTAGCGTAAAGCAAGTCCGAGGTTCTTGTACAGATAAAACTCAATGGTAGGCTTGAAGTTGAATATGGTGAAGTCGTACTGCTTCATGCCCATTGAAAAATAATCAATGATTCCTCTCACATAAATATCCCGTTTTATATACATACCGCTTGCCAGGCCTATTGTGGGCAGCAGCAGCCAGTTACTGTCTGTTTTTCGGATAAGTTCAGGCTGATTCCGGGTCCGGACTTCATTTTGAAAATGGATTCCGGAGAGCCCGATCATAAAACCAAGGTCACCTCTTTCACGATTCATAAACACATGATTGTATCCGATCAGGGCGCTTCGGAGGCGGGTTCTGGCAGATACTTCCCCATTGGCCGGAAAAAACAGGTTGCCGAACTGCAGATCCTGGCGCAGCGTTGTATTTGCTGAATTCTGGATATTGTACACAGAAAACAGCAGGCGGTTACTTTCGCTGAGCTTGATAAACAGGTTGAATCGCGGAACCAGCCGATAGGAAGGGAAATGGAGATCATCTCTGAAATGGTATCGGGTTCCCGCTGCAGAAGGACCGTTCAGTTGATTGTGTCCGTTGATGAATACAAGGCTTACTCCCATATAGAATGTAAAGAGCGGTGTCGGAAACCGTTGGCCGGAATCTGGCCGGCATAGTTCTTCGATCTGATAATGACTGGCAGGCTTATCCGGATCAAATGCCAGGGCAGGACCGGTGAACCTGAAAATTAACAGTAGTAGTATGAAATACTTCATGAGTCTGTACAGCTGCCGCCGGCATAGGTGATCTGATTCTTGTATGAGCATTGGGTGGCAATATAAAAAAATCAGCCGCCACCGGTGCCAAACAGGCGGATAAACAGATTGCTCCGGACCTTGGTGCTGGTAGTCTTTACATCGCCAGCGGTGTTTTTTACCTCGTCAATGGTAGTTTCAATATTTCTGGCCATGATGGTATCTCCGACAAGTTTACCGATGGTCGTACTGTCATTATTGAGGTTTTGAGAAAAAAGACTGAGGTTTTCAGTAGCATCTATCAGGTTGGAATTGGCTACCTGAAAGCTGTCTGTGATATTCCGGAGCTTTTGCCCTACCAATTCTACCTGATCAGGCAATACCCGCATATCACCGGCCAGCTGATTGGTTTTATAGCTGGTAGCTTCCAGTGCGCTGGCTATATTATTGATTTTGTTTTGCAGCATGCTATCGGCCAGTAGCATGCCTATAGGTCCCTGGCCGTTGGCTATATTTTCAGTCAGCTGGTTGAGGCGGGAAGTGATCTGATCAGCATTCTGACTTACCTGAGAAAATGAGTTCAGGATTTCTTCTATTTCAAACGAGTCTCCGGCTTCGATCTGATCGCCTTCATGTACGGAAGGCGAATTGCTGGTTCCGGCGGAGATTCCTACAAACTTGCTTCCCACGAGTCCTTCGGAGCTTACAGTAGCTTTTGAATCTTTTTTGATAAATTCGGATGTCTTGTCGTCGATTGCCATCACGACCCTTACAGTAGAGTCATTTTCAATCATAATATCGTATACTGCTCCGATGTTGACCCCGGAAAAACGGACATCGTTCCCTTTTTTCAGACCTTTTGAATCTTTAAATATGACGGATATTTTCTTTCTTCCCTGAAACAGCCGGGATTTACTGCCCATTTTGAAGATGAGAAAGACCAGTATTACCGCTCCGATAACAATAAATAATCCCAAACGCACATTCTTCATAAGTCCCCGTTTTTTTTAATTTAAAAATGCTTTTGCCATTTCATTATCCGATTGCTTCAGCTCTTCAAAAGTACCGCTAAATTCAAAAAAGCCTTTATGGAGCATAAATACCTTATCAGCTGTTTCTTCCACACATTTCATGTCATGTGTTACGATAATGGCAGAAATTTCCAGCCGCTCTTTCATTTCTATTATTAACTCATATATTTCCTGACTTGTTACGGGGTCGAGACCGGTTGTAGGTTCATCATACAGAATGATTTCCGGCTCAAGCACCAGCGTTCTTGCCAGTGCTACCCGCTTTCTCATGCCGCCGGAAAGTTCCGAAGGCATTTTTTCCATACTGTTTTCGAGACCGACTCGTTCAAGATTCAATTCGATAATCTCATTGATTTCCTTCTGAGATTTCCGGTGCTTCTGTCTTTTGAGAGCAAACTGCAGATTGTCCCGTACAGAGAGGAAATCATACAAAGCACCACTTTGAAACAGATAGCCGATTTTGCCCCTGAGCTCATAGAGTTCACGCTGTCTGATGCCATGCAGCTGCTGCCCGAAGACTTTTATCTGCCCGCCCTGAAAATCCGTCAGGCCAATGATGCAACGAAGCAGCTGGGTTTTGCCTGAACCAGATCTTCCTATTACGGCAATATTTTCTTTTTTATGAAGCTGCATATCAATACCTTTCAGAACCTCATTGGAGCCGAATGATTTTTTTAATCCTTCAACACTGACGATTTCCTCTCTCATACTACATTTTGGCAGTTAGCATATGGGTGATCTGAGCGGCGATGAGATCAATAAAAAAGATCACAAAAAAAGTACTTACTACAGCAGCATTGGCTGCTTTGCCTACTCCGTTGGCACCCCGGCTGGTATTGAAACCATAGTAGGATGCTATCATGGCTATGGCAAAGCCGAACAACGTCGATTTGACAACAGAGGGAGTTATATCATAGACATCCATATTGGTAAACGCTGTCTGGAAGAACAGCGTGAGGCTCATGCTGCGCTCGATATTATACGCGAGATAAGAACCCGCCAGACCTACTGCAAAAGAATAGCATGCCAGTACGGGAAGTGCGATGGTTGCGGCTATTACCCGGGTTACTACCAGATAATTGTATGGATTGACTCTGGTGACTTCCATTGCATCAATCTGTTCGGTTACTTTCATAGACCCCAGCTCTGCACCGATACCCGAACCTATTTTTCCGGTACAGACCAGTGCCGTAAGTACCGGTCCAACTTCTCTGATCAGCGATACTGCCAGTAAGTTTGGCACTATGGCTGCTGCTCCGAGCGATTCCATTCGGGGAGTAAGCTGTATGGTGATTACCAGGCTGATGATGAATATGGTAATGGAAACAAGGAACAGTGTTTTGTAGCCGATAATATAGATCTGCTTAAGTATTTCAGCATATTCAAACGGAGGCTTGATCATAGCCGGGAAAAAACGCCATGAAAACCTCGCCAGGTCTCCCAGAATATAAAAAAAGCTGATTGTGGATGCCCAGATATAATTTAAGCCCATCGTATGATTTCTTTAATCTAAAGACCCTGTTTGATCCATGATTGTTATAGAAGTATTCACAAAAAACATATTCTTCCGGAGGACTTTCTGTTTTGGGTTCAAATAATGTAATTTGGAAGCTATGGAAGAGAAATTAATAGACTGGAGTGATTTTAGTAAAGTTGAAATGAGGGTTGGAACTATTGTGGAAGCAGGTGTTTTTGAGGAAGCCAGAAAACCGGCCTATAAGCTGATGATTGACTTTGGAAAGTATGGTATACGAAAATCATCGGCCCAGATTACAAGCCTTTATGCTCCTGAAGCGCTGATCGGGAAACAGGTTATTGCAGTGGTAAATTTTCCGCCCAAACAGATTGCTAATATCCGGAGTGAATGCCTTGTACTGGGTGCAGTCGGAGATGATCATGTAGTGACACTTCTGGCCCCGGAAAGGCATGTATCCAACGGGCAGCGGATTGCCTGAGGGTAATTACGTAGTACGTATAACGTTGTAGGTTTTACGTGGTTTGTTTTAGGTTTGATGTAATTACGTATAGCATAGTGTCTTCAATCCATAACGTATTATCTTCATCCTGTTATCCGTTTTCGTATCTGACTATATTTTTGGCCATTTTAGAAAATATGAACAAATGAGCCGGAAATAACAGGTACCAGTATAGCCGTCCGAAAAGCCCCTGCGGACGAAATGTAGCTGTCTGTGTGAGTACGGGCTTGTCTTTGTATTCATTTATCCTGAATTCAAGCCATGCTTCGCCCGGCAGCTTCATTTCTGAATACAAGAGAAGCCGCTTGTTTATTTTATCAGCGACAATAACCCGCCAGAAGTCCAGCGCATCACCGTTGTATATGTTTTTAGGATGTGTCCGCCCTCTTCGCAGACCAATACCACCGAGCAGGCGGTCTGCAAAACCTCTTATTCTCCAAAGACTGTTGGCAAAATACCAGCCCCGTTTTCCGCCTATAGACCATATATTGCTCAATACCTTGTCCGGATCTCCGGATATGGCAACTTCTCTTGTTTCTTTCAGACAGCCATGTTTTGGTACTTCTGCATAATCCATAAATTTGTCGCTGGCGTTACTGCTTATAAAAGCATCTTTCCAGCTGGATATAACCACATTTTCACTGATACGCTGAAATGAGCGCTTCACAGCTTCTGTATACGATTCCGGTTTCACCTGAAGCATTTCTTCCAGTCTGCTGTCTTCGCATACCATTTTAATCCGCATGCTTTCTACCAGGTTGACAGCAAGATCATACGATGTAGATGTAATAAAGTATAACCAGTAGGATGACAACTTCAGACCGAGAACCGGTACGGAAATAATATGCCGTTTCAGGTTTCTTATCCTGGCGTATTCCAGCAGCATTTCTTTGTAGGTCAGTATTTCTGAACCGCCAATATCAAAAGACTGATTGTAGGTTTGCTCATTTTTCAGACAGCCGGTCAGATAGCCTACTACATCACTGACGCCGATAGGCTGACATGATGTATTGAGCCATTTGGGGGTGATCATGACAGGAAGCTTTTCCACCAGATCCCTGATGATCTCAAAGGATGCGCTGCCGGAACCAACGATAATGGCGGCTTTGAGCGTAGTAAGGGGAACTGTCGATGTTGACAGAATTTTGCCGACATTTTTGCGGGATTTCAGATGTGGTGAAAGATTTTCATCATTGACGATACCTGTGAGGTAAATAATCTGGCAGGCAGAGGTCTGATTGATAAAATTTCTGAAATTTTTTGCCGCTTTTTTCTCCAGTCTGGTAAAGCCGGAAGTTGAAACGGTCAGTGAGTGAATGAGATAGTATGCGACATCGAAGTCTGTCGGAGCATTGTCAATATCAATTTCTTTGAGAAAATCCACTTCCCAGAACGTGACATTGTCTCTGAATTTTTCGAGACCGCTTAATCTGTTTTTATTCCTGACACAGCAGATCACTTCATGTCCCTGATCCAGCAGTGCCGGCAACAATCGCTTGCCGATATACCCGGTTGCTCCGGTCAATAAAATTTTCATAACCCTATCCTCCCACATTCCCCTCTATCTAATAGTACAATTTTTCTGAGTTTTAAGTTTGCTTTGCCTTAAATAGTGAAAGTTTCGCCGATCTGCACTAATTTCGTGTCATGAATCCTGATGTTTTTGTTTCAGATCTTGCAATCGACGCATTTGATTATGCGCTGCCTGATTCCTCCATAGCTTTTGAGCCTAACCCGGACAGGGAGAGTTCCAGGCTATTGCTCTACCGGCAGGGGATGCTGACGGAGAGTCATTATTCCAGGGTGGCAGATTTTCTGAATAGTCAGGATCATATGGTTTTCAACAATTCAAGAGTGGTGCAGGCACGACTGCAGTTTGAACCCTCTGCCGGAACCAGAAGGATTGAAGTTTTTTGCCTGGAACCGGCTGATAAAACCCTCGATCAGACACTTGCTTTGCAGAGCAGAGGAGAAGTACTATGGAGATGTTTTGTCGGTAATGCGAAAAAATGGAAAGAAAAAGTTCTGAGCCGAATAGTGAAAATCGAAGGAGAGACTCTGACATTATTCGCCGAGCTGGTCGCAAGGGAGGAAGATACCTGTCTGATCCGGCTTTTCTGGAACGATGATCGTTTTGTATTTGCTGATATACTGGAAGCAGCAGGAAAGATTCCGCTGCCGCCATACATTGAAAGGGAAGCCGTAGAGTCTGATAAGATCACCTACCAGACTATTTATGCCAGGGATCAGGGCTCTGTAGCAGCGCCTACGGCAGGGCTGCATTTTACAGAAGCTATATTTGCCAGGCTCCGGGATAAAGGGATCGCTTTTGATTATCTGACATTGCATGTGGGGGCAGGTACATTTAAACCGGTAAAGTCCGAAAGGATCAGTGATCATGTCATGCATGACGAGCAGCTTCTGCTGGACAGGGCGTTGCTGGTCCGATTGCTTGAGGCTGTCTGCACGGGCAAAAATATGGTGGCAGTCGGGACTACCAGCGCACGTTTTCTGGAAAGTATCTATTGGCTGGGATGCAGACTGGCTACTTCACCGGATCTGACTCCTTCGCTGGG
The DNA here is from genome assembly GCA_023392125.1 of Bacteroidota bacterium. GTDB lineage: Bacteria > Bacteroidota > Bacteroidia > Cytophagales > Cytophagaceae > SpSt-227. Next base: position 112,117 of record JAEVZS010000016.1, on the reverse strand, counting down.
GCAGTGGGAAGCTTATCAGCTGGCGCCATTACCGGTGGAAGATGCTTTCCGGCAATTGCTGGCATATTTTGAACGGAACGGGATCGGGCGTTTGCAGGCCCGCACCTCTATAATGATTATGCCGGGGTATGACTGGAAAGTGGTCCGTAAGCTGATTACAAATTTTCATCAGCCAAAGAGTACTCTTGTTATGCTGGTTGCCTCGTTTATCGGCGACGACTGGCGGAAAGTATATCAGTATGCCCTGGATCATCAGTTCCGTTTTCTGAGCTATGGGGACGGATGCCTTTTTGAGAAGAAAGAATCCTGAATGCCTGTCTTTGGTAGTATGAGTTAAAAATAGTAGTTTAAGTTCCTGACGAAAAAGGAAATCCTTTTTTGATTATAACGGTATAATGTTTGCTGTTCCCAACGCAAAAAGTTTTTTTATATGGAAAGTACCAATAAACGTCTCATTGTCCTGATTGATTTTTCAGAGTATTCCAATACATTGCTTCGCTATGCCTATTCGTGGTGCGGCAGGATAAACGCAAGACTTTTGCTGGTACATCAGACGACTGTGCTGGCTCCCGGTATGGCTGGAAAAGAGGATAAGGAGGAACTGGCTGTAGCTGCCAATGAGGAAGCTGTGAAGAAAATGAGGGTTCTGGCAGATTACGCGTTGAATACAGAAGAAGGTATTGAATATTATGCTTCAGAAAAGGATATGGAAACGATCCTTGATAAGCTTCTCAAAGAGTCTTTTTCCCAGCTGGTCCTCTTAGGCCTGAAAGGTACCGGAATCCTGAAAAAACTGTTTATCGGAAGTGTCGCTGTTCAGGTGATTGAATCCATAGAAAATGTTGCTGTGGCAATTCCGAAAAATATCGGACAGTTTTCACCCGAAAAAATATATGTTGCCATTAGTGAAAAGTATCCGCTGAATGATGCCAGATTCAGAGAGTTCCTGGAGTTTGTAAAATCAGAAACGAAAAAAGTGGTTTTTATATCTCTGGCCGGGCAGAATGATGACATCATAGAGGTGCGTAGCTATCTGCAGGATATGAGCACCCGGTATGCTGATATTGTTCAGGTTGATTACGATGTTTATCAGGGGGATAATGTATACAGCAATCTTAAAAATATTATAAGCAATAAATCAAATGAGCTGCTGGTGGTGCAGAAAGGCTCTCAGCTGTACAGCAATCAGTTGTTTAAGAAGTTTTTAATCAATGAGCTTGTTTATGAGGGTGATACACCACTGGTGGTTCTTCCGTAATACAGACTGGGTTTGATTTAAAAACAATAAAGGCTTTCTTCAGGAAAGCCTTTATTGTTTTGTGAGAAGACAAGTTGAGTTTATGTCTGCTTCCATTTCATTACCAGTTCAGGCTCATTGGTTTTACTGTCTGTTTGTTCAGCTTCTACTGAAAATCCGTGCTTTTCGTAAAAATGTATTGCGTTCCGGTTGTTTTTGTATACACGAAGTTCTACTTCTCTGCGGGAGCTTTTGATTTTTTCCATCATCAGAGATCCGATTCCTGAGTTTTGCAGCTCAGGTCTTACAAAGAGCGCTTTCAGATGGTTGCCGGTTAGTGAATAAAAACCGCCTGTTTCATTGGCCCCGTTTTTAAAAACCCATGTTTCCGAGTCGGGCAGATACTGGTTTATCATTGTTTTCTGATGATTTTCCCAGTAGGCGGAATCAATGAAAGGATGTGCTTGTTTTGTGCTTTGAAGCCAGCAGTCGGTAACTGCTTCTGCATCTTCCTGCTGGAAGCGTTCAATTCGGTGTATCATACCAGTATGGCAGATTTTAGGTTAAATAAAATATGTGATTAGGTTTGCAGATGATTCGGTTCTTAAGTTCCCGGGACCAAAGTACAAATAAGATTTATATTTCCCTTCAGAAAACGAAATACTATTTTGGGGACTATATGCAGATGTATTTTTGAATCAGCAAGCATGATACATCATAGTGTTGCCGGCTTTCTTTTTTCTTATTTTTCTCAGCCCGAGACCAAGCAGTCCGTAAAGCAGAACGCTCAGGCAGCCGTATATAGGAGAAATCCATAGCTCCTTGTCAGCGGAAATATGTATGTATCCATCCAGAAGTAAAGGATTGACAAACGCGTCTTCAATTGTGTGCATCACTACGAGAGGCCAGACCGAGCCAGTCAGCAGGCGGAGCTCGACATAGGCAACAGTCCATACGATCATCACGGGTATTGATAAAAGCATGAAATGTAACTTATGAAGGCTGGTTACGCTTTGAATAGTCGAGTCATCAAGGAAAAAAAGATAGTAGGGGATGTGCCATAATGCCCAGATAGAACCTACAATCAGGTAAACCATGAAATCGTTCAGCTTCAGGGAAACTACTTTTGGGGTAAGATATCCTCTCCAGACGAATTCTTCCGGGATATTCTTTATAAAATTGGGAATAAGAGCAATCGCAAAGGCATTTAAAAACAATGTGCTGCTGAAATTGTCAAAGGAAATCCATCCGGTCAGACGGCCTGTGAGGAGTATAAGCAATGTAATAACCGGATAAGCAGCAAGGGCAATCAGGTACCAGCGTATATTGCTTTTGAGTTTTGGCTTTAATCCGGCGTCTTTCCAGCCATCTCCGGCAAATGTGCGCAGGATCAGCATGGTGATCAGCGGTAGTACCAGCCATAGCAGCATTCCCGGTGTTTCGCCGGAATGGTTTCCTGCCAGCAGGTCCAGTCCATGTCCGATCCAGCCGCTGAGGATTACAATGACGGCAAAGATAATCAGGTTACGAAGCGTTGTTTTTGGGGAGCTCATGGATAATGTATTAGGGACATTAATGGAATTTGTACGGCACAGCCAAACCACCATATGACAGCCGGAGTACAGCCATTAGTATGGTTGGGCATATACGTCCGATAAGGTCTGCCGGATCGGGTTATTCACCTTTCTGGCCTACGAAATAATCTTCCTTGTACTTAAACAAAACATTAAAAGTAGTAAGGCTGCCGTAAGTACGGGTAATGTACTGCTGCATTTCTATTTTTTCCTCTTCGGTAAGCCCTTTGTGCGCATTGATTTTTTGCTCGAGCACCCTGAGGCGGTCGCGCAGCATGACTATTTTATGAAAAAATGTTTCAATCGGAATTTCTTTGGGTGCCAGATCATCATTGTAGGGTTTCAGGATCATTTTTCCCTTGTTCCAGCGATCACCCATCTGAATGACTTCTGAGACATCGGCCCATTTGTACAATATATCAGTCAGCATTTCACGGACATCCGTGATCTGAATGTTGCCGTCTTCGTTGACTTCTTCAATGATTTCCAGCTTGTCAAACGATTTGTCAATCTCGACAACACCTTTGCCTGTAAAGCTTATTTTGTATGTTTTGAAACGTACGGCGCATACCACTCCTTCGCCATATACCGGATGATTGACGCGTGATCCGATTCCCAATTCAGTCATGAATATTTTCAGGTTAATAAATTTGACAGGCTAAACATATCAATGAATAAGGTAATCTGTCAAATGTTTCCAGCGATATTTTTGATAATAGTACCAGGCACTGTTTAAGGCAACCAGCTTCGGACTGTTTATGCTGTTATACGTGTTTTCAAAAAGGGTATCGTCATTGTTGCCTTCCTTGCATGCCTGCAGAACATTTTCACTTAGGGTAACACGAAAAACTCCGGTTGCCTCAGAGGTATAAAAACGCTCATATGGTTCCGGATGATTCAACGGACTGGCAGCAGGCCTGACAATAAATTCGGCAATATTAAACCCTTCAAAAACTTCGTGTATCATCACCCAAATCGGCGGAAAAGGTCCGGAAGAGGAAATGCGTATATACTGACCTACTTTGGCTTTTACTGCTTTGGAGATTTTTCCGTTTTCCTCAAAAAGAGTAAATACCGTTTTCCCGAGTGTCCGTACATTGTTCCAGCCATTGATATTAAACAGCTTTTCCCTTGCATGTAAAAAAGCCAGTGAGGCGTTGCCCGGATCAGTAAATTTCTTTTTGCTCAGATAAATCGAGCTTTGGGGCTGCGATCCCGGCAGTTTATTGAATATTCCGGTTTGAATCCAGTTTTTTATCTTTTCCTGAAATCGCACATTGACCTCCTTTTTTCTTTCATAAAACCTGTCATTTCTGAGGAAAGTTCTTTTCCCGGACAGGTATTCCGGCAGTAAGCTGATCCAGCAGCATGGCTGCCATAATAAACCATGCATTGTTTGTGGTATGATATCCGTTGGTGAGCGAAGCGCTGGTCTTACCTGTATCAGTATCCAGCACGGGATAAATTGCGGGAAGCTTATAACCGATGACATAATCAAAAGGCGGCGTTACTTCATGGAGCGGAGTAAGGCCGGGAAGGCCACCCGTAAAACCGTTTAAAACTCCTCCCGGCCGGCACCCGGAGGGATAGCCATCAATGTCGGACGCCAGATGGTGGTACGCTCCCGGATCCCTGCCAGTACCGGCCAGCAGGGATCGGTCTGCCGGATTAAAACCCAGTATCCAGTTGAAGGTATGTATGGCTGTATTGAGAAAAACATCCTCTTTGTACAGGCTATAGGTGAAAGCCAGCAGCCAGGAATTGAAGCCAGCCGTACGGGAATTGATTAACGGTGTATGTGTATAGCCGGCATGTCCCATGGGGCTTAACAGAGAGGCTCTGACAAGCTGTATTGCATAGAGACGGAATGCCCGGGCTATTTCTTTTTTATACAGTAGTTTTTCTTTTAGCGTAAAATAGGACGATAAAGCCATAAATGGCAGGGCGGGATCGGGGCTAAGCCAGAAATGGTCCGGAGTAGAAAAAAAATGTCCTGATGTATCCTGAGCAGCCAGTATGAGTTTTACTGCTGATTCTGCAAGATACAGATGCTTTTTTTGGCCGGTGGACTGATAGCGGGCTATTGCATACTGCAATAGCCAGGATTGAGAGTCAATATAATGGTTGCGTGCAAAAGCAGAGAAGGACTGATCTTTTATTGCTTTGTCAAGCTGATCGCATTCTGTACTGATAGTACGCAGGACGGGTAGATGATAATGAGAGATATTCAATTGGGCTGCTGCAGCCAGTATCGGTGCATAGACAGGTATGACGTTCCTGGTCTGAATGTAGTCCGGCTTGTGGGCGGTGACAGCGTACAGAGGGCGGGAAGACTCTGCGAAATCATATAGCTTTCCGAGCTGATCTATGACCATGTTTCTGACAGAGTCAGCCAGCGCCGGACTGGTTGTTTTTAAAAACGTGAAATGACGGGAGAGGGCGAAAAGAGACAGAAGACTCTCTGGCGGCTCTTTATTAAGAAAACCATCATTGTGCCAGCCACCGTCCTCATCGGGACGGGTGTGCAGCGGACAGGTTTGCGCATCACACTGCTGGCTTAAGAACCAGCGGAAAGCGTTTGCTGCCAGGTCCTGAAAAACAGAAAAGCGGATGTCGAATGCATCGGAGAAGCTTTCCCGGGCGGTATTATTCAGCCGGATGTGCAGCTGGTAATATCCAGGGATTTGCAGTGCACTGAAATCTGCAAGCAGATTGTTGCCGCCCCATGGATGAAATCCCCATGACTGTAATGAATCTTTGTATACGATATTGCCGCTAGTGAGGTCTTTGATTTCAAATGATCCTGTTTCAGAAAGGGTATTGGTCCAAAGGACAGCCTTTTTTTCTGCAAGGGGGTGAAAACCGGCATGTGGTAAAACGGGCTTCAGCTCTCTGGCTGCTATGATCTGATTTTTGGCAGGGGGAGTCCAGGAAAGACTGTCGGACACAATGTATCGGACAGAGGCCGGGATATTGCCCTGCAGGATTTTGTCAAGCTCGGATTCCTGTGCCTCGGTCCGGAATGCACTGAAAAGTATTGATGCTGCAATCCATGGGATTATTGAACGCATTTATTTATTTTAGTTTGTCCGGCGATACGGTATGGATTATAATCGCCGGAAGAGACTTAATGTTTGAATTAGGTGTTGTATGAAAAAACTTCCGGTTACGATTATTACCGGCTTTCTCGGAGCGGGTAAGACTACTTTTCTCAATAAGCTTATCCGGTTTTTTCCGGATAGGAAATTTGCCGTTATTGAAAATGAGTTTGGTGAAACGATGATTGACAGTGAGCTGGTGGTAGGAGTGGATGACGGAATCTATGAGCTGGCCAACGGATGTGTATGCTGTACACTGAACAGTGCGCTGGCTGAAGTGTTGCATAAGCTGATCAATTCGGGACATAAGCCGGATCATATCTTGCTGGAGACAACAGGGATTGCAGATCCGGGTCCGGTAGCGCTGAGCTTTCTGAATGATCCGGAGATTGCAGCTTTTTTCGAAGTGGACGGTATTGTTGCCCTGGCGGATTGCCGTTTTATAGAGCAGCAGCTGGAAAGGGAAGCTGTAGCTGTCAGGCAGATTGCTCTGGCTGATGCGGTTATTCTTACCAAGACCGATCAGACTGATCCATATATCGCAGAGGCTGTACAGAATATCATAAAGCGTATGAATCCTGATACGCGGTTGTGGCTGAGCGAGCTGGCTACAGTGCCGGACCCGGCTTTACTTCAATTGCAGGGATTCTCATCCGGGAAGCTGCTTGCAAACAGCGATTTTGCCAGAATTCGCCCGGCAGGGCTTCGTCCGGCTGAACAGAACGCTTCTCCTTCTTCCGTATTATCTTCAGGTACGTTGCATGCTTCCGTTACCAGCCTTTCTTTTGAATTTCGGGAGGCGCTGGACCCCATCCGCTTTACCATTTTTATGCGCCTGCTGCTCAACGAAAGTGATATGGAAATTTATCGTACTAAAGGTATATTGTATTTCTGGTCCACAGAGCATAAAGTAATATTGCAGGGAGTAAATAATCAGTTTCTTACCGAATCCGGGGGAGAGTGGCAGCAAGAGGAAGAGCGTCTTTCCCGTCTGGTTGTAATCGGCCGCCGGCTTTCCGGAAAATTGATAGAAAAGGGGATAGGCTGTTGCTGTACCAGAGAAACGTTTGATCCGGCTGGTTTTTATGAAGAGCTGAAAGCTGTGGTGGAAGAATGTACTATATGATATCCATATTGGCATAGATGATTCTGAAGACAAATGCTTTTGTATTTAATTTATGAAGGTAAATATGTTTGTCTTCGGTTTTATTGTAAATGATGAAATTAAAAATATTTGTTTACAACTTTTGAAAGCAAGATTATTTGATTACAGTTTTTAAAAGAATATCGTAATCAAGGTATTTATAAATTTTGACTTTATGATTTTTGGCTTTTTTGTAAACAAGTTAGTTTGTTTGCTGTTTTTTATACATTTGTGCAGGCAAATCAAATGAGATGGATTTTAATTTAGAGAATGCAGTAAGATATCATTATGATCAATTTCCACCGGATAATATCAATTATGAGTTCTTTATACAAGAATTAATCAGTGCAACAGAGACTTTGGCTCGGTTTGATCAAATGATTAAAAGCCTGCACAATAGTGAGTTGTTGTTGGCCCCACTTCGGAGCCAGGAGGCTGTTTTATCTTCCAGAATAGAGGGTACGATCAGCACGATCGATGAAATTTTGCAATATGAGGCTGATAGCGATGGAGACCTTCCAGAAAATACAAGAGCCGATGTGGTAGAAACCATTTTATACCAAAGAGCATTGAAAAATGCTCAGTTTGCTTTAGAGGACGGGTATAATTTTTCGCTCAGTTTCATCAGACAAATGCATCAGCAATTATTGTTTTTTGGCAGAGGAGCTGCAAAGTCTCCCGGAGAATTTAAGAAGGAACAGAACTTTTTGGCAGACCGTGCAGCCAAAAAGATTCAATTCATCCCTATAAGCCCTGAAAAATTAAATGATGGTTTGAATGAATTGATCAATTATATAGAAAATAATAATTCACCTGCATTGATAAAGACCGCTTTAGCCCACGTGGAATTTGAAGCATTGCACCCATTTAAGGATGGAAACGGCAGAATAGGGAGAATGATCATCACGCTTTTATTATGGAAATTCGGTGTTTTATCTCAACCTCATTTTTACATAAGTGGATATTTTGAAGAGCATAAAGATGAGTACATAGAAGCGATGAGAAATGTCTCCCAAAATAACGATTGGAATGGATGGATTAAATTCTTCTTAACTGCGGTAACGCAGCAGGCGACCCGAAATCTGGAGACATCAGAACGTATCAGAAGTTTATATGAAGAAATGAAAACCGTATTTACAGATTTGCTTTCTTCCAAATGGAGTGTTGTTATTCTTGATTTTATTTTTACCAACCCCGTTTTTAGGAACAATAAATTTGTTAAAACAACACAAATTCCAGCAGCTACTGTTACAGGAATTATTAAAAAGTTGACAGATAGAGGATATTTAGTACAAAAAGAAGTTGCTGCGGGTAGAAGGCCGGCATTATATTCCTTTGAACCACTAATACGTCTGGTGAGAGTATAATTCTTCGCTATAAATCGGATAGTCAGCAGGTAAAGAGAAAAAAGCTACCTGATTTGGACTGCCCCCTGTAAAAGTATCAAACTTTTGGGAGCAGTCCTGTTGAGCAGCTTCTTTTTCCGGCTTATGCGGTTTCCAGTTCTTTTTCTTTTTTGCGTTCCTGTTCTTCCAGCAGGGTACTTAATCTTTCTGCTTCGCGAAGCATCTGATTTACATAACCCCATTCGTTGTCGTACCAGGCAAGTATTTTTACAAGGTCTCCGTCGATTACCTGTGTCATGGAAAGGTCAACCACGGAGGCTCTGGGATCCATAATAATATCGGATGAAACAATAGGCGCGACATTAACACCGAGGATACCCCGATACTGATCGCTTCCGGCTTCTTCACCAAAGATTCCGTTGATCTCTTCGACAGAAGTCTTACGTTCTGTAACGATGGAAAGATCGGCAAGCGAACCCACAGCTACCGGCCCTCTTACTGCCAGCCCGTCGAAGCGTCCTGAAAACTCAGGAAGTACTTTGGCGGTTGTTCTGGCTGCTCCGGTTGTTGTGGGAATGAAATTGAGCGCTGCTGCTCGTCCCCGCCTCGGATTGTCAGAGGGTTCGTCTATGAGTGATTGTGAGGCCGTATAGGCATGCAGTGTAGTCATAACCGCTTTTTTGACACCAATTCTCCGGTTAAGTATTTCTATTACAGGAGTGATACAATTGGTTGTGCAGCTGGCTGTCGATACAATCTGCAGATTTTCGTCCGGTTTGTTGACTCCGTGTACAATGGTCGGAATATCGGAATCACTTGCGGGAGAGGATAGAATAACCTGTTTCGCACCGGCTTTCAGATGCTTTTCCAACTCTTCTCTGTTTTTGAACCTGCCGGTACACTCCAATACCAGTTCAACTCCCAGATCGCCCCAGGGCAGATCTTTCGGATCTTCGACTGACAGTGTACGGATTGCTTTACCTTTTACATAAAGGTTGTAGTTATCGTTTTCTACTTTGTGCTCTGATTTTCCGTATACCGAATCAAAGTTTAATAAATAAGCTAACTGATCTGCAGGAGCCAGATCGTTTATGGCTACCAGCTCCAGTTGAGAATTTTCGAGAAGGGCTTTAAAGGCAGCTCTACCGATTCTTCCAAGCCCGTTAATAGCTACTTTTGTCATGAGTCAGATTTTTATTGGTTAGTTTAAATCAACTCACGATTAACACGGGCATATTTTTTTTGTTAGAAAATCGATTTAAAAATTGTGTTAAATCCGCAAAGAAGGCAGATAATGAGGACGGTTGCCGGGCGGGCTGATACTTATATAAAAAACAAATTGGCCCGGTATGGGCCAATCCGTTCATAATGAAAGCTCAAAAGTTGTTGGCTCAGAATATAACTGAGAAAATTACTTTTGAAGTTTGATTAGAACCAGACATTAGTACCTCCTTTCTTTTAAGTGGAACAGGACCATATATGGTCAATAACACTTGTTATTACTACTACAAACGTAGTTTTGGGATGTGGGTTGTACAACTTCTGCAAAAAAATATACTTTTTAAAAACAACTGCCCCCAAAATCAATTAAATGGAAAAATCCCGGACAACCGGATTTTTAGAGTTTTTATTATCAACCTTTTACTATCTAAAGTTTTATGACCCCAAAATATGGATGGCTGGGACTTATGTCCCTGTTATGCGCGTATATGACATATGCGCAGGACAATGATTCAAGCAGGCTTGAACGTTTAAAAATCAAAATTCCCAATACGGAATTGAAAGTAACTCAATCCGTTCAGATCTGGAATGTAGTTTCCATGCTTAATGAGGCAGAGCCTGATGCCGGTCGTCGAAACGACATTTTTATTCGTCGCGGGCGGCTCGGACTGCAGGGTACCTGCTTCAACAAGATTGATTTTAACCTTGCCATTGCCTATGACGGAATAGGAAAGGATCAGATTATTGAAGCTTTTGGTAATCCCAATGATCCTGACAACCGGATTTTTATGGTATGGGATGCTTTTTTTACCTACAAGGTGCATTCGCTGTTCAATACCACCTTCGGATATTTCAGACCTCAGTTCGGAAGAGAAAATATCACAAGCGCTTTTTTCGTCATTGGGTTTGAAAAAGGACTAACGAACTCACTCGTCCGTAATCAGATGCTGCACAGGGCAAGCGGGCGTGAGGCTGGTATCAACTTCGGTGGTTTGTATCTTGGCAAATCCTGGAGCATCAATTACAACCTGGGCTTATTCAATCCTACGGCAGAAGAGCTCAATGGAAAAGGCGAACACTGGTATCCGCTTATGGTAGGACGGGTGGCGCTTACTGTCGGAGATCCTGAACTGGATGAATATGCCATACGTTATGTACAGTCCTATTATGGCAAGCGGAAAGGCGTGACACTGGCATACAATCATGCGTATCAGGGAAAAACCGATGTGTTTATGGACAATGAAATGCAGGGAGTGGATCTGCTGTTTAATTTCGGCCCGGTCGATATTGTGGCAGAATATGACTGGATGCGCAGAGATACCATGAATGTCAGTGAGCGTGTAAGTGAACGCAATGAGGCTATAAGCCTGAAGGCCGGGTATAATCTGGTTATGTTTAAAACCAAGGTATTGCAGCCGATCTATTCCTATACCGAGAACTATACCGGAAGCTACCGGCATTTTCATGATGTCGGCATTAACTTTCTGTTTTATGAAGATGATCTGAAAGCAGGGTTACATTATGTCTGGGGGAGAGGCAAAGGTGACCGCTACGAATACATAAGCATGGGTATACAATTGATTTTTTAGAAAAATATCTTAGCAGGTATTCAGGTAATCCATGGCCTTATTGAGCATTTCCTTGATATTGGCCGTATCCGACCAAAGCCTGCAATGGGGAACAGTAAGAGGTTTGGAATAAGACCGGATAAGCTGATACAATGCAAAATTGGTATCGCTGTCCGGTCTTTCTTCCATCAGACGTTTTTGTATCAGCTTTTCGTTGCTGATGATTTCAAATACGATGGTACCGGTCAGGTATCGGGATGTATTTTTTACAAAAAAATGATAATCATTCAGATTATACAATATTGTATCTATAATGATATGCTCTTCATTGTAAAATGATCTGTTTATAAGATCTGTGATTTTATGAAAGAGTGCTTTTCGTTCCTTTTTTGAATAATCCGGACTCATAAACGATTCTTTCCGGATTAGCTCTCCATTGATATATACGGAATTGATTTGATTCGAAAGATGTCGGGCAAAATAGCTTTTTCCACACCCTGGAAGCCCGGTAACAAAAATCAGTTTCAAGAATATGCTGTTTTAAAAGTCTATACAATGATAATTTGCAAAAGATAAAAGCAGGTTTGTCTGGCTATTGCAAAGGAGGCAGCATTTCTCCGAAGTGGCGGCTGGTAATAAAAGAAGCCTCCACAAGCAGTTGACTTATGGAGGCATGATGTCTTAGTTTTTTATAATTCTTGTAGTATGTCTGCCATTTATTATTACCATATATACACCCTGGGCCAGATGCGCCATCGGAAGCGTAACGCTGGTTTGCCCGCTGCTGTATTGATAAGAGTCTGCCGGCATGCCGGTAGCGGATACAATCCTGATATTGGTTATTGCTTCGTTTCCGCTTTCGATAGTTGTATAATCACTGATCAGCGTGGGTCTGATGATAAAACCAGACTTTGCCGTGCCCTGTGTGGCTGAAACCACTTCGCCGTAGTTTTTCAGATCCGGCATTTCATCCAGGGTAATCACGTATTCGCTGTCAAACATCTTTTTCCAGAGCTCGAGGGAATTAAAGGCCGGGCTGGTCGTGAAATCGCCATACCAGGGCATAAACCAGGACCATGCCGCCTTGTCATGGATCAGATTGTCTACATCCGGAAAAGATCCGCATTCTGAAAGTGCTATGATTTTTTTTCTGTCATATGTTTCGTTGGATATATTGAAGTCCAGAACATAGGAGCCATGATCACCCTGTCTGTAAATATCCATTCCTGCAATGTCCACATATTCGTCGCCGGGATACCAGGCATCGTCAGAGGGCTCTCTGGTCCATACCCAGATCAGGTTGTTCAGTCCGTGCAGGTTTACCATGCGATCAAACATGATCTGATACAGCTTTTTGCAGGCAGCGGCATCTTTGCCCCACCAGAACCAGCCGCCGGCAGCTTCGTGCAACGGTCTCCACAGCAGGGGAACATTGTCGTTGGTAAGCTTTTTTAATAAGAGAGCTGCTGCATCAATATCGCTGATCATAGCCTGATATTCCGGCGAAGCAGGCTCAAAAATCTTAGTGATGTCAAAGCTGGTATTTTTACTTGCATCGTTTTCGTTTCTGTAAAAGTTTTCCGTCTGTCTGCTGGGATCTCTCCAGTGCCATGCCATAATCGGAATACCATTGCGTCCGTACCAGGTAGTAGCATTCTCGATTGGTTCGTTGTCGTTGTACCAGGTGTAGTTTCGGTTGCAATGCATCAGGTCAAGTCCAAGCAGTGCAGGCTCTTTGCCCGTTTGCGCCTTAAGCCAGTTGGACATATCGAAAGGCTCAAGTGTCATTACACCTGAAATAATCTTTTCACCATAGTTATCATAAAGGAACTTATACAATGATTTTGCTTCCGGGCTCGCATTGGGAGTAACGAGTTCGGTATTGACATTGAACCGTTCGGAAGCAGATACTCCGATCAGTTCGACATAATCTATATTAATCCAACCCCAGTTTTTCTGAAAGCTGAAAGTTGTTATACCCGGATACAGATAAACAGTATTGGCAACTTTCAGGCTTATATAGTTTGGGTTTTCAGGGAGGTAAAAAGAGGTCGAGTGATCATTCAGGTAAAAATAATTGTGTTTTTCTCCGAATGGCGCTGCTACTCTTATATAGATATCATAGAAGCCTTCCTGTGTGATTGTATAAGACAATTCCAGATTTCCTTCTCTCAGGTTTACAAATCTTCCTCCGGAAGCTCTGGTATCTGATTCGATGGTGGCTCCCTCAGCAAGCTGCCCGGATTCTGCTTCAATAATGATTTGTGCTCTGATTGCTAATGAACAACATATCAGTAAAGCAAGGGTAAAGAAAAAAGAGTATATGTTTTTCCTCATGCTATTTATAATTTTATATTATTAACCAAATGTAAAAGTATGGTTATTTTGTGTTTAATTTTAATTTTTTTGGTTAAAACATTTTCCTTGTTGTTGATATAGACATTTTTGATGGCAAAAAGTAAACACCTGGCGCTGAAAAAAAGAGAGAAAGAGCTACTACAGAAAGAGACAGATAAGCCGAAAACAGCTCAGCGGAGCAAGGCCGGCTCTCACCGGATAAATTAAAGAAAATGAATATTACCTGTGAACAGCAAATTCGCCGAAAGCTTTGCTGATTAATTCGGAGTTGTTTGCCGCATTGGCTTTTATCATCATATTTTTTCGATGGTTATTGACAGTGTGGGTACTGATACCAAGTTCATGAGCGATCTGTTTGCTGGTTTTTCCAATTGCAAGCAGATTTATGATTTGCTGTTCTCTGGTTGTGAATTGTTTTTTTACAGGGTTAATTGCTTGTTGAGCAATAATTGTTTCTGAATTATCCGGATTCTTTAGGGTGGCGACAAAATCAATACAGTTGTCTTTTTTAAAATGATTGATATCAATCATATACTTCAATCCGATAAGCGGGGTTGAATCTTCCGCGGCAACAAGGCTGACATGATGCATAAACCAGTGATATTCTCCTGAGCTGGTGCGCATCTGGTTGCTGTAGCAGACACGCAGATCGTAAATTCTCCCGTTTTCAATGGACTCATTGATAAGTCTGTAAAGCTCCGGCATAATGGTGTCTCTCATAATCTGGTAGTGTTCCGGTCTGAATAATGAAAGTGTGTAAAGAGGACCGTACTGGTACATCAGACTGATATCCATATCGAGCTGGGAGATATTGGGTGAATGATACAAATACTGATGCTGGCTGTAGTTGATCAGCATAATGATGCCCGGAGTGATACGGAGCAACTCTTCATAATGTGTCAGGTTGGTAAAAGGTACAGCGGTTGCCGGATCGGCTATGCGGTCAATCAGGCTATTGGTACGGAGCAGTTGCTGAAAATAGATGTGGTGATCGTCAAAGAGACGGGTCTGGTTAGAAGAGTCCATATGTATTAACGGGGTATAAGTATGTCATTTTCCTTGTGGTATAGTGATTTTTCACTATTGTGCCGCACCGTATTTACCACTTAGTTTGCATTATGATTTATGCGTATCAAGCTGAGCTATTTTATACAGTACTCCATTTTTAAGATGCTAAAGATAATGCTTTTTCATTAGTTATTGGTTTCGTATCTGCTGTTTCTGAGGAGCTTTGAGGTTAAGGCTCCCGGTTGACGGCCGGTGAGAAACAGGCTGAATCATACAAAATTATTGATTTTGAGAAAATATATAGGACAACCGGAATATATTTTCTTAAGATAAATGACTATTAAGTCATTTATCTTAAGAAAATATCATTTTACAAATGAGTTGTATAGCTTGATAAATATTAAAATGAAAATCTATGAAAAAATGGATACTGACAGTTTTGGCTGCCGCAGCTGGCTATGGTTCCGGTGCGCAGGTGGTGCATATTCCTGATGCGAGTTTTAAAACCTGCCTGCTTGAGAACAGGAATATTAATCTGAATGGTGATGATGAAATTCAGGTAGATGAGGCAGAGGTATTTACCGGATCGATTGACTGTAGCGGAAAAGGTATCGAAGACCTTACCGGTATTGAGCATTTTGAGAATCTGTTTTCATTAAGATGCGACAGCAATCAGTTGACCTCTATTGATTTAAGCAATAATTTGCGTCTTACCTCTCTGAGATGTATGTATAACCAGCTGACTCATCTGAATATTAGTAATAATACAGATCTTTCCGTCCTGGTTTGCAGGCAGAATCCGTTAATTACGCTGGATGTCCGGAATAATACGAAGCTGCTTACCCTGGATTGCAGTGAAAGCTCTTTGAGCACACTGGATATAAAATCGCTGACATGGCTGAATACGCTGGAGTGCACCGGTAATCAGCTGACAACGCTGGATGTGTCCCGAAATGTGTTTCTTCAACGACTTTTCTGTTCCGGTAATCAGCTTGAGAATCTGAATCTTTTCAGTAATGTATTCCTTACTACACTGAATTGCGGTGCGAATCGCATAACCTCGCTGGATGTCGGAGCCAATAGTGAACTGACATCGCTTAGTGCCTATAGAAATGGTCTGACGAATATTAATGTCAGCAGTAACGCCAGGCTTGCTTTTCTTTCAGTTTTTGAAAATAGTCTGACACAAATTGATGTTAGCGGTAACCCGGACCTGATACAGCTTAGCTGTGGTGATAATCAGTTGACGAATATTGATTTGAGCAGCAATCCGAAGCTGGAATCTCTGTCCTGTCATAACAATAGTCTTACTTCGTTAAATACAGCACAGAATTCCGGCTTGCGCAGGTTATACTGCTTTTTCAATGCTCTTGAAAATATGGATCTGACACACAATACGTTGTTGCAAGAGCTTTCCTGTTTTGATAATCAATTGACAAATCTGGATCTGAGTATGTGCAGGGAGCTGGAAATTCTGAGTTGCTATTCCAACAAACTGAGGACACTGAATGTCAAAAACGGTCAAAATAGTCGCCTTTGGCTGTTTAGCGCTTTCAATAACGAAGACCTGCACTGCATAGAGGTGGATGATGCTGAGTATAGCCGTACCAGCTGGACTTTCGTAGATGCTGGTACACACTTTAGCGAAGAGTGCGGAGTGCTTACCGCTTTGTCTGACCCTCAGCCAGCCAGTCAATTTTTGGTGTATCCCAATCCCGCACGGGATCTGTTGACTATAGAGGGGGAAGACGATTTTGTTTCTTATCAACTGGTTGATTTGACGGGCCGGGTTACTGACAGCAATATGCTGACAGGGAATATGATCACTATATCGCATATAAAGGCAGGTTTGTATACCCTTGTTCTTATTACATCTGAGGGGGATTCAAAGAAAGCTTTGGTAAATGTGCGATAAAGATAAACGGATTGGTATTTAAGTAGGGTAATTTTCTGACTAACAATACAATATAAATGAAAAATAATCTGCTGGTAGTTCTGTTTCTTACAATGGTGTATGGTCTTAGTGCACAGGTAGTACGCATTCCGGACGCGAATTTTAAGAGTTATCTGATAGGTAACAGGTCGATTAATGTAAACGGTGATGATGAAATTCAGATAAGTGAAGCAGGAATGTTTGCCGGAACTATGGATTGTAGTGGAATGAATATTGAAAACCTTATTGGTATTGAGTATTTTGTGTCACTTGTTTCCTTGAATTGCTCCGGGAACTTGTTGACAAGCCTTTATCTGCACAACAATTACAACTTAAAGAGCCTGAATTGCAGTCATAATCAATTGACCGAACTGGATCTGAGTAGAAATGATCTGCTGCTTAGTGTGTTGTGTGGACACAATCAGTTGAGTCTGCTGAATATCAGCAATAGCGCGTCTTTATCCACATTGGATTGCAGTTTTAATCAGCTGACCGATCTGGATGTGAGGAATAAAAGGAAGCTGGAAACCTTACTTTGTGCTGGAAATCTATTGGAAAGTCTGGATTTAACCGGGGTTGAGGCACTCAGATATTTTTTTTGCGGAACTAATCGACTTAAGACTCTCAATCTGGAACCTGTGCCTGTTTTAAGCAATCTGTATTGTGAAAATAATCAGTTGGTGAAGCTGGATCTTAGTCGTTGTAAAACAATATCCAGGCTGAATTGTGCCGATAATCAATTGACTGTTCTGAATGTTAAAAATGGTGTTAATTCGTTCATAGAGATTTTTAACGCTGGCAGGAATCCCGGCTTAAGTTGCATTGAGGTGGATGATGCCGGATATAGCCGGGTGAACTGGAAAAATGTGGACGCGTCTGTAGTATTTAGTGAAAACTGTGGGGCGGTTATGGGTTTTGCCGACATCCAGTCTGCCCAGGGGCTTATAGTGTACCCCAATCCTGTCCGGGATATATTGACTATAGAAGGAGAGGAGCATTTTGTTTCATATCAGCTGCTTGATCTGACGGGCCGGGTTACTGACAGCAATCAACTGATCCGAAACAGTGTGGATGTGTCTGAAAGGCAACCGGGATTATATTCCCTGATTCTTAATGCAGTCAGCGGTGACTCGAAGAAAGTTTTGCTCAGGGTGCAATAAAAGACAGGAATAAAGCTACAGTTTCTTTTGCTTGAGAAAGCAGTTTGCAATTGAAAATTGATTCATCATTAAAATAACAAGGAATGAAAAATGGTTTACTGGCAGTTTTGCTTTTTACAGTGGTGTACAGTCTGAATGCGCAGATGGTGCATATCCCTGATCGGAATTTTAAGGACTACCTCACAGGAAATGAATTGATTAATATAAATGGTGATAATGAAATTCAGGTGAGTGAGGCAGAGAGGTTTGCCGGATCGATTGATTGTAGCGGAAGAGGTATCAGTGACCTTACAGGCATTGAAGCGTTTACATCGCTTACTTTGCTATCCTGTTTCAGCAACGCATTAACCTCGCTGAATCTGGGACAAAATACGGCTTTGAAATATCTTCACTGCAATCACAATCAGCTGACGGAGCTCGATGTGCGTAATAACAAGAGTCTGGTTGTGCTGCACTGTTTTCAGAATGAGTTGACAGCGCTGGATATAAGTCAGAATGTATCACTGCTGTACCTGGATTGTGGCCATAACCAGCTGGAGACACTGGGTGTGAGTCAGTGCAGAGGACTTCTCGAACTGAATTGCCGATACAATCAGCTGACAGCGCTTGATGTAAGCAAAAATACTGAACTCCTTAGCCTGACATGTGGTAATAATCAGCTGAGTGCATTGGATATCAGTAATAATAAAAAGCTTTATAGCATGGACTGTAGCTTCAACCGTATAGCTTCTCTGGATCTCGGTCAGATTACAACGCTGGTTTCTCTTACCTGCAATAACAATGTACTGGAGGCATTTGACATAAAAAGCCTTAACTCTTTGAGATACTTAGACTGCCGGAATAATCTGCTGGCGGATCTTGATCTGGCACGGCAGCCGTTTTTGTTACATTTATATTGTGAAGGAAATATGCTGACATCGCTGGATCTGAAAAATAATTTAGCCCTTCAATTATTGAACTGTGCCCGTAATCAGCTATCTGAACTGACAATAGATGGCTCAGGAATTGTTACGCTGGAATGTAATGACAATCTTCTGGAGTCTCTTGTTTTTACTGGTATTTCGGGGCCGGCTGTTTTGAATTGCAGCTCCAACCGGCTTACTTCCCTGAATACAACATCTCTGGCAACGATCAGAGAGTTGCAATGTAGTTTGAATCAGCTAGGCACTCTGGACCTGAGCCATTGTCAAAGTCTGGTCAAGCTGGATTGTGGTGACAATCAGCTGACAACACTAAATGTTAAAAACGGGAATAATACTAACGTGGAGTTCTTTAATACTATGGGAAATGCTGACTTAAGGTGTATCGAGGTGGATAACGCGGCATATAGCGAAGCAAACTGGAAAAATACAGGTCCGAATAGCATATTTAGTGAAAACTGCGCTTCGGTTATGAGCTTTTCCGGTTCTCTGTCTGTTACAGAAGTTGCAGTATATCCTAATCCTGTACGGGATATACTGACCATAGAAGGAGTAGAAAACATTGTTTCCTATCAGCTGATTGACCTTACAGGCCGGGTGACTGACAGCAATACGCTGAGCGGAAATACGATTCATGTATTGCATATAAAATCCGGCTTATATATGCTTGTTCTTGACACTGCACCGGGTGATTCAAAAAAAATAATGGTCAATGTTCAGTAGCTCATATAAAAGTCTGAAAGGGTTCGCTATATACAAGATCGTAAAGAGCAGATATATAAGTAAAATGAGTTAGTAACCATTTCTTATTGCTGGGTTTGATAGGGGTATCAGACAAAAGAGCGTTCCGCAAGGAACGCTCTTTCATTTACTTTTTCTTCCACCAGATGATGAACCCGGTCACGGGAAGCGAAGCTCCGATAAGTGTTACAATAAAATATACGATAATGCTCCCCAGTCCCATAATCTCGCCAGTATGGAGTGGTTTTGCCACGGTCATAAACTGCTTATGCAGAGGAAGATCGGCATACCACAGCTCTTTGATCACTTTGCCTTCCTGATTAAACTCCGCCTTGTTGGGAATATAAAAGTTCAGCCAGTTGTTCCGGTCATATTTCAGCGCGGTAATAATTTTCAGATCATCATTGGAAAAAGAAATAATGGTTGTACCCTTTTCCGGATAGAGCCGGTTGGTCTCATCAATCAGCTGTGCCAGAGATACCGGCTCAGCCGGTACCTGCGCTTCTGATACCGACTGAAGCAATGAATTGAATGAGTCGGCCAGACGGGCTTTGATGCTCAAGTTATGACCTTCGTTCTTAATTTTTTGAAAATAGTCGCATCATAAGTGGCTCACTATTATTTTTTTTAAAATTAATCTAAATAAGCTTTGTTGGTAATTGTATAATATTGTAAGTTTGAGGCCTGGTACATCTTAACGCCAAAGTTATAACCCTGTATATCTTAAAAAAGAGGCATGCATGTATAGTGCAATGTGATTTAAGAATTCAAAGTAATGCAATATAGTAGAACCTTGCTAGCAGTGTCTTTTTGTCTATTATCAGTATGTGTATGGGCGCAGAATATTGGAAAGGCAAATTTAAAAGGTAAAGTTTTCGATCATACAGGAGCCCCGCTACCTTATGCAACTATCACTGTCGACTCACTAAATCTGGGCAATATGTCTGATTCTTCGGGCAACTACCAGGTATTGAATTTACCACCGGGAACTCACAAAGTGTCAGTTTCAGGAATCGGATATAAAAAGAAGACTCAGGTAGTTGTTTTAAAAGAAAACCAGACTTTAAAACTTGACCTGAAATTAACAGAGGAAGTACAGCAGCTGAATGAGATAGTTTTAGGATATAAGAAAACTGAAAAGGAAAAGATAGAAGAGTCAGGTTTTGCTGTAAAAGTTATAGAAACGGAAGAAGCTGCGCTTAGAAATCTTCAAACGAATGAATTGCTGGACAGGGCTGTAGGTGTAAAAGTCCGTCAGAACGGTGGACTGGGGTCAAGTGTAGAATATAACCTGAACGGTATGTCTGGTCGTTCTGTAGGTATTTTTATTGATGGGATAGAAATTTCTACATATGGGGCCTCATTTAATCTAAATAATATACCGCCTGCTATGATTGAGCGTATTGAGGTTTATAAAGGCGTTCTTCCTGCACATTTATCCGGTGATTATCTGGGTGGAGCCATCAATATTATATTAAAGCAAGACCTCACATTAAACAATGTAACCTTATCGACCTCTTATGGGTCTTTTAATACCTCACAAACTGATATAAGCGGAGTATATCGCCATCCCAAAACAGGAATCACTGTAAAAGCTTCGGGTTTTTATAGTTATTCCGACAACGATTATAAAATCTGGGGGCGTTATGCCAGAAATACACAACCCAATGGAGTAATGCTCAATGTCACTGCTAACCGGTTCAATGATGCCTATAAAACATATGGCACCAGGGTAGAAGCCGGATTTACCAAGGTAAAATGGGCTGACAATTTTTTAATATCCTACAACGGATCGTATTCTTACAATGAAATACAGCATGGTCAGTATATGACTACACCATATATGGGCAGGTATACCGAATCCAAGGCTAATGTGATTGGATTAAACTATACCAAAAGAAACTTCCTGACCAAAGGATTACACGTCCAGTTTAACGGGGTATACACTGACCGGGATCAATATGTCCAGGATACGGTAAGCTACAGATACAATTGGTATGGTGAAATAAGGTATGGATTACCCACTTCTCCGGACTCTGTATCGAAGCCGATGAAAACATCTTCCGGTGCACAACAAGGTGAACCGACCATGATGACCATAAACCGGAAACTGGTTACTGTAAGAACCAGCTTAAGCTATGATCTCTCCAAAAAACACCGCTTCATACTTAATTACTACTACTATAATGTAGACAGAAATGATCAGGACGAAATAATACATGTTTCGGAAAGAAAGTATTTGAGTACCAGTGATCTGTCAAAAAGTGTAACCTCGTTGGCATATGAGTCACAGTTTATCAAGAATCGGCTAAAAACCAATCTTTTTGCCAAACATTATAATCAGGTAATTGACAGGGTTACTCCATATGCAGAAGCCGTTACGCTGAAATATATGGAGAATCATGTTTCAAGTTCAAAAAGCATAATCGGATATGGGCTGGCTGCAACGTACGATATTACACATTATGTGATGTTGCTGGCTTCTGCAGAAAAAGCGGTACGTATGCCCGCGGAACAGGAAATTTTTGGTGGCCCGGCCGAGAATATAGTCGCTAACACTGATTTGAGACCGGAGCTCAGCAATAATATTAATCTTGGCTTACGTCTGGGGAATTTCTATCTCGGGAGACACCGAATTATGTTTTCAGGAAATTTCTTCAACAGAAATGTGCGTGATCGCATAGGCCGGCAAGCGGAAGACAGAAGGATAAATGAAAATACTCAGGTTTTACCTTTTATAAATCTAAATAGGGCACAGGCTATTGGTTTTGAGTCTGAGTTGACCTATAACTACAACGACAAACTAAACCTGCTGCTATCTCTTTCCAAAACCAACTCTCTCTTTAAGCAAAAGTATGACAATGAAGGTC
The DNA here is from genome assembly GCA_023392125.1 of Bacteroidota bacterium. Classification (GTDB taxonomy): domain Bacteria; phylum Bacteroidota; class Bacteroidia; order Cytophagales; family Cytophagaceae; genus SpSt-227. Next base: position 89,939 of record JAEVZS010000016.1, on the reverse strand, counting down.
AGAAACTTGCCAGATACAATGATCAGATTCCTAACGAACCGGTATTTTTGTTAAGTACCAGTTTCCAATACAGATTTACGGATATTATACAGAAAAAATCGGTGTTGACTTTTAACTATTACTTCGGATATGTTCATCCGTTTAAGATGACCTGGGTAGGCCATGATACAGAGGTCACTCCGGCTCAATACATTCAGGATGTGGGTATAACCTACCGATTCCCCAAACAGAAACTTGTACTAAGCTTTGATGTCAAGAATATCTTTGACAGACAATTGTATGACAATTTTGCTGTTCAGAAGCCCGGAAGAGGCTATTATGTGAAAGTAAGCTATACCCTTAATAAATTCAAAATATAGCAGATTAACAACGTCTTACCAAGGATTCAATGATGCCGTCAATCGGGGTTCTACGGTTTATTGAATCTTGTTTAAAAAAATAATTATAAGAACTCCGGATAACAATTTTCCCAAAAACAAAATGAAGAACAGATATTTCTTTAAGCAGGTTCTTTTCGCTGGATTTTCAGCAGTAATGGCTTTATCCGGTTGCAAAAAAGACGAAGGGCCAGAAGCGAAATCAGAAGGAACTACAGATCGCTGGATTACAGTAGCCGGAGCATTGTTTGGTACAGATCCGGGTGATGGCAACGGTGGTACGATGGTGTATAGCGTAAAAAGAGATGATGCTGTAAATCCGGATGTTTCTATCAATGTTTTTGACAATGGCGTGCATGTAAAGTCAAGCAGAACAGCTCGTCTACAGGCATCTAGTGACGGGAACTACCTGTATAATATTCAGTACACTGGTGCTGATGGCGGTGTTTTCAATAAATACAAAGTAGAGGGTGGTAATATACTTGTTGAAGAAGGTGCCGCTGTAAGTGTTGCCGACTATGCCGGTACCTCTCCACGTTGGGTAAAAGCCAGTGAAGATATTGGTGTAGCAGTCAATGTAAGAGACATCAAAAACAGATATTCAAGTAATGACGAAAATGCTGAATTCGTGGGTGTTTCCGGTACCGCTGTAGTGGTTGTTCTTGATTTGAAAAATCCTGCAATAACCAGAGTGGCTGAATTTGAACTGGCACTTTCTGCGGAAGAGCAGAAGCAAGGTCACCATATTTTCCGTCTGGATGCACCGGTACTAAATGCCGCAGGTAACAAACTTTACATAGGTACATGGACACGTAAGTGGGTTCCAGGAACTACAACAGCGGACGCTTCAGCTTTCCAGCGATTGGGAACAAAAACGGTAGTGCTTGACTATCCTTCTCTTACGAATCCCAGAATTATTACATCGACTCAGGCAACAGGAGATAACAGTGGCTACAGAAGTCCTATGTCTTATGTAGGTTCAGACAGATATGTATATCAGGCTACACATAGAGAAACTGCAGGTACAGGTGGCTCTAAAATCATAAGAATTAACCCTGACGGTACATATGACAATTCATACTCTATCAGTATTGACGATGCACTCGGCGTGAAGGATAGCTATATTGAGTCCTGGAGATATGCCGGAGACGGAATCGGATATATCATTTACAGCTTAAACGTTGGTGGTGAGCGTCAAGGTGGTTATGTTGCCCGTGTAGATTTAAATTCAAAATTTGCTACTAAGGTGAATATTCCTAATGATGCAAATATGGACTTTGGCCAGTACCAAGGCATTGCTGTCGCTGGTGACGAAGTATTTATTGCTGTTGCAGGTGTAGGTATAGATGGTAATATATATGTTTTCAACACCAAAACAGCACAAGTAACTGTTGGTGCCAAATTAGTTAACCCTGCTGGAAACAGATATATTGGTGTATACTAGTTTCAATAGTTTATTTAATGATTAAAGGTATAGCAATCCTGCTATACCTTTAATTTTTCTATTTTCATATTTCAATAATTTTACTTATTTCACAACTATGAACACCCTGATAAAAAAACTTATTCTTCCCGTTTTGGCTCTGCTGTTTGTTTTAAGCTCTTGCAGCGAAGAAAAAAAGAGAAGAGGAATGGACCTGAACGAAATAAAACCAGGACTTAAATTGTCTTCAGTACAAGAGCCTCAATTTGATGACATTGTGAAAAGGTACAATGAATCACGTGAGGCTATGCGGAATGTGGAAGGGGTAGATCGTGCGACTCGTATGGCACAATCAAGAGAGCTGATGAAGAAGTACAATGAAGAAATTCTGGCAATTCTTGATCCTGAGCAACAAGAGACATACAAGGAATTTGCAAAGAAATTCAATCGTGGAAGATCCGGATATTCCGATGAGCTGATAGGGCAAATACAAACTGAATTAGCCTTGGACGAAAATCAAAGTAAAATGCTGGTTGCAGTAAATAATGCTTTTGAAAAATCATATGCTAATGCTCATGATTACTATCATGGTAATGCAGAAGCTGCCAAAGAATACTGGAACAAGTTTGACGAAGAAAGAAAAAAAGCGCTGAAAGATATATTCACCGAAGAACAGTATGCAAAATATCAGGAAATAGTGAAGGAGTACGGTTTCAGAGGCGAGCATAAAGAGGGTGGAAAACCATCGGAGAAAAAAGCTGAATAATAGTAATGAAACGCTTTGTCAAGGCTCTGCTTCGCAAAAAGAGGCCAAAAGAATCCTGGTTCAAATATATAATGTCCGTGCTGCATTTGTGGCTCGGACTTTTATCTTCCGTTGTTGTATTTATAGTATGTCTCAGCGGGAGTATTTATACTTTTAAAGATAAAATAATCGATGCCTGGAATTACGACAAAGTATACGTTTCGGCAGGAAACACACCTGCACTTCCTATTGATACGATTCAGAACAGATTAAAAGATGAAGGAAAACTGATTACTGCTATCTCTATTCCTTCTTCTCCCGGCAAAAGCTTAACGATCAGTTACAAATCTGTTGATGGTATTCAAATCGGATCATTCTATATGAATCCGTATACCGGAGAAAACCTGGGATCAGGTGATTATTCTCTCAAAGAGTTTTTCAGTCTTATACTTAGTATACACCGCTCGTTGCTGATAAGCGGAATTGGCAGAGACATAGTAGCAGCTTCTATCTTACTGTTTGTTATCCTTCTGATTTCAGGCTTTGTACTATGGCTTCCCAAAAAATGGAAACAGCTAAAAGGTGGGCTGGTAATTCGCTGGAAAGCAAAGTTCGCACGTATAAACTATGATTTGCATAATGTCCTGGGTTTTTATAGCTTATTGTTATTGCTGTTCATTGCTGTTACAGGGTTGTATGTTTCTTATGGCTGGGTAAAAAGCGGTATTATTGTGGCTTTAGGCGGGGAACCGGTTTTGACCGCAAACTCTAAAGCGCCTGTCAATGATGCATTATCCGACTCTTTCAAAGATTTGCTGAAAGACATGATAGCAACAGAAAACGATAAAGAAAATCTGGATCTGGAAAAAACCATATCGCTGGATGAAATAATAAAGCTTAGCAACAAACACCTGCCATATCGGGCAATTACCACCATTTCCCTGCCCAATGAAGAATCTCCGCATATTACAGTCAAAAAAATCAATACGGAAAATATGTTAGGAGCCATTGTGCCGGATATTGTAACATTTAACAACCAGGGTGAATTCAGAACACTTGAACGTTTTGCTGACAAAAAACTGCATGAGCAGTTCGTAGAAATTTCACTCCCTTTGCATACCGGTGAAATTCTTGGATGGCCAAGTCTGATTTTTTACTTTATAGCATCATTAATTGGCTGCTCTCTACCTGTAACCGGCTTTATTATCTGGTGGAAGAAGATACCATCAGGTAACAAACCTGGTGTTGTACGGAAGAAAAAGAAAACGACTCAGGTAATTGTGTAATGTCTTATTGCTTTCCTCTTACCGGTTTAATCATATTCATCAAGTATTAATGCCGGTTTCTGGCCTGTATTTCTCCACGGGCGACCTTTCCGGGCGATTCATTCCAAATGATAAACAGGCAGGTCCATAATTTTTAGCTTTTGTATTTGCCAAATGGCATGGTGTTTCATTTCGAAAACCACCGGAATGAAAAACGGTCATAGTTTTGTTTCTGTCTTAGCCTCCTAAAGGGAACTTTAAAAAATCTCAGACAGGCCCCGCCCAGACAAAACGATTATTGAATAAATGCTTAATTCAATAGATTTATTTTAAATTAATTTCCCACTTTATATCTATATTTTTGATAATTAATAATTTATGTTTTTATTGGATTTGCCGAGTTAGCGAAGCGGTTTGGTATTGGCTGATAACCTTTCCGGTTTTTTTGAGTTTGTGGAATATGAAAAATCCGAAAATTGCCATTTTTGTCGTGACCCTCTTTCTGGTGGTGTTTACGATAGCTGGTCGTTTAGACGCTCCTTTGAGATTAATGCTGTTCTTTTTTTCTATATCCCATTTGTTTCTGGGCTGGATGGTATATGTCGTGTTGCGCTATGGTCGCTATTCCGGGCGGGACCTTGGTCATGATGAGGAATGGGGCTATCAGGACCGGCCTGATCTGCATTCTGTGGAGTCCAAATAAGTCAGGCTTTTACTTTAGAGCCCTTGTCGATGTATTCAAACTGAGGATGTACCTCAACCGGTATCTTCAGTACATTTCGAACGGGACAAAGACTTTCTGCTTCTTCGACGTATTTGTACGCCTTGAGCATGGACCGGTGATCTGCCAGCCTGATAAGAGGACGTAACAACAGCTCTGTCATTACAAATTTATCTTTCTGTCTTACCAGCTTGGCAAAGCACTGGCTCTGATAGGATTGTATATTGACCTGCATTTTTTCGCACAGATCCAGAAAAGTAGCCATAAAAGAGTCCGATACCGACGCGGCCAGCAGATGCTCCGGAGACCATACTGTTTTACGCTCTCTGGGGGGCTTTATGGCGGTCAGTACGTTGATGGGCTGTAGCCCGTGTGAGGATATGCGCCCTTCTTTTCCCGGCTCGTGGGTCAGATCCACTTCATAAAAATATTCTTCAGTTCCCATATTCCGATTTGGTGAAATTAGCGCTTCAAAGATAGCAGCCCTGAAATGTTTGCGGGATGATAAGCCTTAGTCCGGAGGGTGATATTTGTCATTTATTTGCCCATATGTTCCGCGTTTCTTTGTAATGGAGAAGCAAAAAAAATCATGTCTATGCCGGAGGCTGTAAGAAATACTGTCCAGACGAGTTGCTATCATTGCGGAGAACACTGCGGGGACTCGGGAATCGAGTTTGAGTCTCATTCTTTTTGCTGCAACGGCTGCAAGTCTGTCTATGAGCTGCTCAATGAAAATGAGCTGTGCACTTACTATTCGCTGGATGATAAGGCCGGGAACCGGGTAAGAGGAGCATCGGAAAACGATTATGCTTATCTGGACGAAGAAAAAATAAGGCGGACAATTATTAATTTTCAGGAAGGCGATATAACAGGTGTTACGTTTTATATACCATCCATTCATTGCAGCTCCTGCATCTGGTTGCTGGAAAATCTGCACAAACTGGATAAATCAATTCTTCAGTCTGTCATACAGTTTCAGCGCAAAGAGCTTGATGTGCGTTTTGACAGTGGTATCAGCCTGCGGGAGCTGGCCAGGCTGCTGGCTTCCCTTGGCTATCCGCCTCTGATTACCATGGATGGCAAACCGGTATCCCGCAGATCAGTGGACCGGTCTCTGTACTACAAGCTGGGAATAGCCGGGTTTTGCTTCGGCAATATCATGATGCTCGCATTGCCTGAGTATCTGTCGGTGGCCGACTCTTTTGCCGGGGGTATCAAACATCTTTTTTCAGGACTCAGTCTGTTGCTGGCCCTGCCGGTATTTCTGTTCAGCGCTTCCGACTATTTTACCTCCTCCTGGTATTCGCTCAGAAACCGGACAATCAATATGGATCTGCCGATCGCTCTCGGACTGGTCGCAGCGTTCGGGCAAAGCGTATACGAAATTCTGAGCGGAACAGGCGCGGGCTATCTGGATTCGCTGACGGGGCTGGTGTTTTTTCTGCTGATCGGCAAATGGTACCAGAGCAGGACCTATCAGGCCCTGTCTTTTGAGCGGGATTATAAATCCTATTTTCCGCTGGCAGTGACAAGAATAGAAGATGGAAAAGAGTCTTTTGTGCCGGTCAGCGAGCTGAAGCCGGGTGATAGTATTCTGATACGAAACGGAGAAATCATACCAGCTGATGCCATACTGGCTGAAGGAGAGGGAAATATTGATTACAGCTTTGTGACCGGGGAATCTGCACCTGTACCCAAAAAAACCGGCGAGCAGCTCTATGCCGGCGGGAGACAGGCGGGGGCTACGGTACGTCTTCGTCTGATCCGGGAAGTATCGCACAGCTATCTGACACGTCTCTGGAACAGGGAGGAGGTCAGAGAGAGCAAATCCAGCCTGACGGCTTTTACCAACAAGATAGGTGTGTACTTTACCATGGCAGTTATACTGATCAGCCTGGGTTCCTATCTATACTGGTATAGTCAGGGGGCCTCGTCGACCGCTTTGTATGCAGCAGTAACAGTGCTGATCATCTTTTGTCCCTGTATTTTCTCTTTTGCTATTCCTTTCTGCTTTGGTACAGCCATGAATATCATGGGGCGCAACGGACTGTTTCTGAAAAAAGCGGAGGTTGTAGAGCAGCTCGCTTCCGTAGATACGGTAGTTTTTGACAAGACCGGTACCATTACGCATGCAGGAGAAGCAGCGATTGTGCAGGAAGGTACATTGACTGAAAATGAGCTGTCGCTGGTGCGGTCGGTATGCTGTCACTCCACCCATCCCTTGTCCCGGATGCTTGCGAAACATTTGTCCGGCAGTGAAATAATATCCATAAGCTCTTTTTCGGAATATCCGGCGCAGGGTATGTATGCGGAAGCGGAAGGTAAAGCCATCCGGATCGGTTCGGCTGCTTTTGCCGGATCGGCGACCGGTAATAATTCGGACAGCGGGAGCCACCAGACCAGGGTATGGGTGCAGATCGGGGGAGAAGTCAGAGGCTGTTTCCGTTTTCAGAACAAATACCGGCCGGGACTGGATCTGATGCTGCGCAGGCTGGGCAAATCCTTTACACTACATCTCTTATCGGGAGACAATGATGCAGAAAAGGACAACCTGAGTCCTTACTTCGAAAACGTCAATATGCATTTCAATCAGTCGCCGGCAGACAAGCGGGATTATGTAAAAGCAATCGGCGAAACCAGCCGGGTGATGATGCTGGGAGACGGGCTTAATGATGCCGGGGCGCTGCTGCAAAGTGACTGTGGAATCAGCATTGTGGAAAACAAAGGTAGCTTTTCTCCTGCCTGCAATGCGATACTGGAAGCAGATGCTTTTTATCGCCTGCCGGATTTTATGCGCTATAGCAGAGACTGCATGCAGATTGTGTACTGGGGACTGGTGCTTGCGCTGGCCTACAACGCAGTGGGGTTGTATTTCGCGGTGCAGGGCATACTCAAACCACTGATTGCTGCCATCCTGATGCCGGTCAGCTCCGTGTCCGTGGTGGTATTTGTAGTGATTATGAGCCGGGTGCTGGCCAGGAGGAAGTACCGGTTTAAATAGGTTAAGCTCTCAAAAGCTTTTGAAACCTTGAGAGTTCAGATACAAAGTTGACAAATATCATTTCCGGCGGTGTCGGAACTCATTCATCGGGGAGCAGCTATCCTCTTTCTTTGTGTACAAAAGAACGGTATACTATGAGTGTATTGATTATTCTGGTGCTTGTAAGCCTGCTGGTAGCGGGATCGTTTCTCGGCGCTTTTTTGTGGGCGATCCGGGACGGGCAGTACGAAGACGATTATACGCCTTCGGTACGGATGCTTTTTGAAGAGAAACAAACAGAACCTAAACAAAACAATAAGTAAGTGAACATGCAATTAGAGAAGTTTTCGTACGACAACACCATTGTCCGGAATTTCGCTTTCGCGACAATCACCTGGGGGGTGATCGGTATGCTGGTAGGGCTGCTGGTCGCTCTGCAGCTGGCCTGGCCGGCACTCAATTTCGGACTGGAGTTTACCACCTTTGGCCGGATACGCCCGCTGCATACCAATGCGGTCATCTTCGCCTTTGTGGGCAATGGTATTTTCACCGGCGTGTATTATTCATTGCAGCGTCTCTGCAAAGCCCGGATGTACAGCGATACACTGAGCAAGATCAATTTCTGGGGCTGGCAGCTGATCATTCTTTCGGCGGTGCTGACCCTGCCCATGGGCTATACCACCAGCAAGGAATATGCCGAGCTGGAGTGGCCGATTGATATCGCCATTACCCTGATGTGGGTCGTATTTGGCTGGAACATGTTTGCTACCATTCTGAAACGAAGGGAGCGCCATATGTATGTAGCTATCTGGTTTTATATCGGAACGTTTGTGACAGTAGCGGTGCTGCATATAGTCAACTCGTTCGGATTGCCGGTATCCTTTATGAAAAGCTATTCCTGGTATGCAGGTGTGCAGGATGCCCTGGTACAATGGTGGTATGGACACAATGCGGTGGCGTTTTTCCTTACTACTCCTTATCTGGGACTGATGTATTACTTTGTGCCCAAGGCGGCCAACCGTCCGGTATATTCCTACCGGTTGTCCATTATACATTTCTGGGCATTGATATTCCTCTATATCTGGGCAGGTCCGCATCACCTCTTGTATACATCGCTGCCTGACTGGGCACAGTCGCTCGGGGTGGTATTTTCCGTGATGCTGCTCGCGCCTTCCTGGGGTGGTATGCTCAATGGCTTGCTGACTCTCAGAGGTGCCTGGGACAAAGTGCGTGAAGACGCAGTGCTGAAGTTTATGGTGGTAGCGATTACCGCGTATGGTATGGCTACATTTGAAGGGCCGATGCTGTCACTGAAAAATGTCAATGCGATCGGACACTTTACTGACTGGATTGTGGCGCATGTTCACGTAGGTGGTCTTGGCTGGAATGGCTTTCTTACCTTTGGTATGCTGTACTGGCTGTTTCCGCGACTGTTCAGAACCGAATTGTACTCAAAGAAACTGGCCAATTTCCATTTTCTGATCGGTTCGCTGGGTATCCTGTTTTACGCGCTTCCCATGTACTGGGCTGGTTTTACACAAAGTCTGATGTGGAAAGAGTTTACTCAGGACGGCTTGCTGGCGTATCCCAACTTTTTGGAAACCGTAACGCAGATCCGCACCATGTATATGCTCAGAGCGCTTGGTGGCGCCATGTTTATCACCGGTACGGTTACCATGGCTTACAATCTGATTATGACCGCCCGCAAAGGCTCTTTCCTGGCCAACGAAGAAGCCACTGCGCCTGCGCTGGTCAAAGAAACTCATGCCGGAAAAGATCATTGGCACCGGGTGATTGAGCGCAGACCGGCGCAATTGATGATTCTGAGTCTTGTGGTGATCCTGATTGGCGGTCTGGTAGAGATGATTCCGACGTTCCTTGTCAAGTCCAATATACCGACGATTGAAAGTGTGAAGCCCTATACCTCGCTGGAGCTGCATGGCAGGGATATTTATATCAAGGAAGGATGTAATAACTGCCATACGCAGATGGTGCGTCCGTTCCGGTCAGAGACTGAACGTTACGGGGAGTATTCCAAAGCCGGGGAATTCGTCTATGACCATCCGCACTTGTGGGGCTCGAAGCGTACAGGGCCCGATGTACACCGGCTGGGTGGTAAATATCCGGATTCGTGGCACTACAATCATATGCTCGATCCGGAAAGCATGTCACCTGGCTCGATCATGCCGGCTTATCCATGGCTGTTTGAGAAAAACATCGATACCAGCCGTACGCCGTCCATTATCAGTGCGATGCGAAAGCTGGGCGTGCCTTATCCGGCCGGATATGAGCGGCAGGCCAACGAGGACCTGGTGGTGCAGGCGACAACGATTACCTCAGGGCTGAAAGAGGCGGGCATAGAAGTAGGCGACCGCAAGGAAATAGTGGCGCTGATTGCCTATCTGCAAAGGCTGGGTACCGATATCAAAGTAAAAAAAGAGGACAATAAGTAAGCGAATTATGTTGAAGTTTATCAAACACCACATGGCAAGCATAGGCAATATTGAGATCTATCCGGTCATATCCTTTGTGCTGTTCTTCAGCTTTTTTCTGATCATGCTGTGGCTGGTGATCAGAAGCGATAAAAACCACATTGTCAAAATGCAGAATCTGCCACTGGACGATGCTACCCATAACCCGACAAACTAAGATGAGGAAGATTTTTACCATACTATCCCAAAAAATACGTCCGGCCGGTCTGCTGGCCCTTCTGCTGAGCTCTGTGACTGTCCGGGCCGAAAGCTCCGGGTCTCTGTCCGTAAATCCGGACGACCTGCTGATGCTGTTCATCTGCGGGCTGCTCATTGTGATCTCGCTGGTGCTGCTGTATCTGATTCTTGCCCTGCGGACCTTTCTGGACTATGCGAAGCCGAAAACACCGGTCGAGCCACTGTTTGGCGGTGTATTGAAGTCCCTGACTGGTTCCATGCCGGTAGAGCGGGAAGAGGAGATCATGACCGATCATGTGTACGATGGTATCCGGGAGCTGGACAACAACCTGCCACCCTGGTGGAAGTATCTGTTTTATGCTACGATTGTATTTTCTGTAGTGTATCTGTACTACTATCATATGGGCAACGGTAAGCTGCAGATCGAGGAGTATGAGCAGGAGCTGTTTCTGGCACAGGCGCAGAAGGGTACGGCTGCAGAAGAGGATGATGCGCTTAATGAAACCAACGTAACCATGGCGGATAGCGAAGGCATACTCAGCGGAGAGAAAATCTACGTGCAGAACTGTGCTCCCTGTCACGGCAAAATCGGGGAAGGCGGAGTCGGACCCAACCTGACGGATGAGTACTGGCTCAATGGAGGTGGTATTAAGAATGTATTCCGGGTGATCAAGCACGGTGTACCGCAAAAAGGGATGATCCCCTGGAAATCACAGCTGAGTGCCAAGCAGATGCAGGATGTGGCAAGCTATATCATGACGCTGGAAGGTACTAATCCGCCAAATGGCAAAGAGCCTCAGGGTGATAAATATGTGCCGGAAGCGGATGAAGAAGCTGCTGAAACTGCTGAAATGGCAGCGGAGTAGGCGGATTCTTTAAATGAAATAACAGATAGAAGCAATGTGAAGCAGATTAATTGATTCTGGTGACGGGCTTTGAGGAAATCGAGTTAAGAAAACCGTCTCGAAGGCCGTCCAAAATCAACATTGTCTAATAACGAAAACAAACGATCATAAAGGGGCATACTGTTATGAGCAGCACAAACTTTGCCGGACCACCCGAAAAAACCTTCCGGGATGCTATTTCCACCGTGGATAGGACTGGAAAGCGTGTATGGCTGTATCCGAAAAATCCCAAAGGGCGCTATACCCGTTATCGGACTATCGTAGCCTGGGCGCTGATCGCGCTCATGCTGACGGGACCTTTTATGACAATAGGAGGTGAGCCGCTACTGCTGTTCAATATTATCGAACGCAAGTTTATATTGTTCGGGAAAATCTTCTGGCCGCAGGATTTCTATATTTTCCTGTTGATCATGATCGTCATGATGCTCTTTGTAGTAGTGTTTACCGTGATTTATGGACGGATTTTCTGTGGATGGATATGTCCTCAGACCATTTTCATGGAATCGGTTTTTCGCAAAATTGAATACTGGATAGAAGGAGACTGGAAAACACGTATGGCGCTTGACCGGGCACCGCTTTCGGTTTCCAAAGTGGTGAAAAAGTCGCTCAAGCACCTGGTGTTTTTCCTGATCTCCTTTTTGATTGCCAATGTTTTTTTGAGTTATATAATAGGTGTGGGCGCAGTCATGCGCATGCTGGCTGCGCCTTTTGAATACGCGGGTTCCATGGCAACATTGTTGCTGTTTACCGCTGTATTTTACTGGGTATTTGCCCGGTTCAGAGAGCAGGTCTGTACCACAGTCTGCCCATACGGAAGACTGCAGGGGGTGCTGACTGACAAAAATTCGCTGGTGGTAGCTTATGATTATGTGCGGGGCGAAAGCCGGGGTAAGCTTAAAGTGCACGAAGACCGGCCGGCGGTCGGCAAAGGGGACTGTATCGATTGTAATCAGTGTGTGCATGTATGTCCCATGGGCATTGACATACGCAACGGTACACAGCTCGAATGTACCAACTGTACGGCCTGTATGGATGCCTGTGACTTTATGATGCGCAACGTGGGATTACCCGAGGGACTGATCCGTATGGATTCGGAAGCGGGGATTGCCGAAGGCAAGCCTTTCCGTTTTACAGCCCGCATACTGGCTTATTCAGCGGTGCTGGTGGTCCTGCTGGGATTTGTTGGCACATTGCTGGCTTTGCGTTCCGATGTGGAGACGAGCATGCTGCGTACTCCGGGTATCATGTATCAGGATATGCCGGATGGCCGGGTAGGCAATCTGTACAATATCAAGATGATTAATAAGACGAACCGGGAGATCAATGTGGAGCTGCGCAGCCTTACGGAAGAGGCCGAGCTGCAGCTGGTGGGCAAATCCCTGCTTATACCGGCGCAGGGTACGGCTGAGACCGCAGCATTTATCGTGCTTGACCGGGTAGCCATTACCAAAACCAAAACAAAGATCCGCCTTGGCGTATACGCGGATCAGAAAGAGCTGGAAACGCTTACAACAACATTTGTCGGACCTGTAACTAACTGATAGTATTATGAACTGGGCATATCGAATTACGTTTCTTGCTCTTGGCTTTGTCGCTTTTATGACCTTTATGGTGGTGAGCGCTTTTCGCCAGAATTTTGATCTGGTAGTCGAAGACTATTATGGTCAGGAGCTGCAATTTCAGTCCCAGATTGACAAGCAGCTCAATCAGAACCGCCTGTCCGATACACTATCCTGTGTGGTGGCCGGTGATAAGGTGGTGCTGCGTTTTCCCGAATCGCTGGCGGGCCAGCAGATAGAGGGAGATATTCTCTTTTTCCGGCCTTCCGATGCGGGCAAGGATCTGCGTCTGGCAATCAATTCCAACCTGCATGGCGTACAGCTTTTTGATCGCCATCTGTTTGCCAGAGGCTACTACCGGGTGCAGGTGGACTATAAGGTCGGAAGTATGCAGTATTATGACGAAAAAACACTGATGATTGACTGATATGCTCTGGTATGCCGCTTTTATGATCGGACTCATGGGCAGTGCGCACTGTCTGGGCATGTGCGGGCCTATAGCCTTTGCCCTGCCGGTACGCACCAGCGACCGCCGTATCCGGGTGCTCAAGTACCTGCTCTATAATGCAGGACGGGTAGCGACCTACGGAGCGCTGGGGCTGCTGACCGGTCTGGTCGGGCAGGGGCTGGCCATAGCAGGATTGCAGCAGACCGTCTCTATTGTAGCGGGTCTGCTGATAATCGCATCTGTAGTGCTGATGCAGGATGTATTTGGCCGTATGTCCGGAAATATGCTGGGTGGCATACAGAAGCCGGTACGCAGGGCCTTTCAGACGTATTTCAGAAAATCCGGCTGGTCCCCGCTTTTCGTGCTGGGCCTGCTCAACGGGCTGCTGCCCTGTGGTATGGTGTATATGGCGCTGGTGGCTTCGCTGGCGGCGGGTGATATGCTGTCCGGAGCGGGATTTATGATGCTGTTTGGTCTGGGTACTGTGCCGATGATGCTGACGGTGTCGCTGATGGGGACTATGCTGAGCCTGAAAATGCGGAGCCTGTTTCATAAAGCTATGCCCTATGTGGCCTGTGTGGTAGCAGTATTGCTGATCGTACGGGGCCTGAATATGAATATTCCTTATGTGAGCCCGGAAAATAAAAGTGGAAAAATTACACAATGTCACTGATAATGAAAGAGCCTGCTGACAATTCGCTGATACGCAAATACAATGTGCCGGGACCCCGGTATACGGGCTATCCGACCGTGCCTTACTGGGACACGGCTTCGTTTAGCCGCGGGGGCTGGGAGGGGACAGTACGGGAGCGTTTTCCGGAAGGAGCTGAAGAGATCAGTCTCTATGTGCACCTGCCGTATTGCGAAAGCCTCTGTACGTTTTGCGGCTGCAATACCCGTATCACGGTCAATCATTCGGTCGAGCTGCCGTATATTGAGACGGTGCTGAAAGAATGGGACCTGTACCGGTCCTATATGCGGCAAAAGCCGGTAATCAGCGAGCTGCATCTTGGTGGCGGTACGCCTACCTTTTTCAGTCCTGACAATCTGAAGCTGCTTATTTCCGGCCTGCTGGGCGGGGCAACACTGGCGCCGGGAGCAGAGCTGGGCTTTGAAGGTCATCCGGCCAATACCACCAAAAGACATCTGGAGGTATTGCACGGCCTGGGATTTCGGCGGGTGAGCTACGGTATACAGGATTTTGATCCCGGGGTGCAGCATGTGATCAACCGGATACAGAGTTACGACGATGTACGCCGGGTTACGGAAGAGGCGAGAGCAGCGGGCTATACTTCGGTCAATTATGATATTGTCTACGGACTGCCTCTGCAGACCGCGGCTACCATTGCCGATACTATCGAGAAGGTCAGTCGCCTGAGACCGGACCGGATCGCATTCTACAGTTATGCCCATGTGCCCTGGGTAAAGCCGGGACAGCGCCGCTTTACGGAAATGGATCTGCCGGATGATGAAAGCAAACGGGCGCTTTATGAGCTGGGCCGCTCCATGCTGGAGGCGGCAGGCTACCGCGAAATCGGTATGGATCACTTCGCGCTGGAAAGTGATGCCTTGTTCCGGGCGGAGCAGGAGGGTACGCTGCACCGCAATTTTATGGGCTATACGACCCGCCATACGGAGCGGCTGATCGGCCTGGGTGTCTCAGCCATCAGTGATCTGTGGAGCGCCTATGCCCAGAATGCGAAGTCGGTAGAAGAATACCGGCAGATCGTGGAGCAGGGGCTGCTGCCCGTGTTCAGAGGCCATATGCTGGACAGTGAAGATCTCCGCTACCGCAGGCATATACTCGATATCATGTGCCGCAGGGAGACCCGCTGGGACGACCGGCAGGCTCTGGCAGAGGTGATCGGCCGGCTGAAAGAGCCGGAGAGCGACGGACTGATCCGGATCGGAGACTATGATCTGAAGGTCAATGAAGAGGGTAAGCCTTTTCTCCGCAATATATGTATGGCTTTTGACGCGCGCATGCACGCCGAAGCCAGAAAAGAAGTTCAATTTTCAAAAGTAATATAACACACTAAGATGATTATCCTGTACTTTTTCATCGCGCACTGGTATCTGTCCCTGTTTGCGCAAACCTTTTTCCTGCATCGTTACGCAGCGCACCAGATGTTTACGATGAGCAAAAGCTGGGAAAAGTTTTTCTATATCCTGACGTATATCTTTCAGGGTTCGTCCTTTCTGAGCCCGCATGCCTATGGTGTCATGCACCGTATGCACCACGCGTATGCCGATACGGAAAAGGATCCGCATTCACCGTCCTATAGCCGCAATCTGTTTGACATGATGTGGAAGACCAAGACTATTTACAACAACATACTCAACAAGCGGGTAGAGGTTGAACCCAAATTTATCAAAGGTGTGCCCTACTGGGGTTTTATAGAAAAGCTGGGTGACAAGTGGCTGTCCCGTCTGGCCTGGGGCACGGCGTATACGCTGGTGTATATCGCGTTTGCCACCGAATGGTGGATGTATCTGCTGCTGCCCGTACACTATCTGATGGGACCGGTGCACGGAGCGATTATCAACTGGTTTGCGCACAAGTTCGGCTATGTCAACTTCAAGGTATCCGATACGGCCAAAAATCTGCTTCCCTTCGATTTTCTGATGATGGGCGAAAGCTATCACAACAATCATCATAAATTTGGTGGCAGGGCCAATTTTGGTATACGCTGGCATGAGTTTGATCCGACCTATCCGGTGATCTGGATACTGGACCGCATCGGAGTCATTCACCTGAAGCTGAATAATGATCTGAAGTATATGTGAGAAAGTGTTAAGCTTAAAGCTTAAAGTTGAAAGTTATAGGCTCAGGGCTTAAAGTTTAACGCTTAAGGTGAAAGAGGTTTGGTATGGAGATTGAAGACCGGACATTGATAAAATTGCGTTAAGAAAATCGTGTGGGAGACCTGTATTCCTAATATATTGGAACCAGGCGCTACTTTAGCGGATTTGATCACGATCATTGTCCTGACTGGTCGGGATTTTGTTACTTTTTCTCCCTCGAGGGAGAAAAAGTAAGGCTTATAGGTGTTCATCTGATAAAGCCGGGGTTTGCAAACGATAACTGATGTTTGATTGAATGATGTACTGCAATGACTAAAGAAACAGCACCTGATATTACGACCGAGGCCGATGTACGCCATATGGTCGACACCTTTTATGACAAAGTAAACAAGGATGCTTTGTTGTCTCCTGTGTTTAATGACTTTGCGGCGGTGGACTGGTCATGCCACCTGCCCGTGATGTACGCCTTCTGGAATTCCCTTATACTGGGAATTCCGGGCTACAAAGGAGCGCCTTTTCCCAAACACATGGGCCTGCCCGTCGCCCGGGATCATTTTGACCGCTGGCTCCAGCTCTTCCGTACAAACATTGATGAACACTTCGCCGGTCCCAATGCCGACCTTACCAAACACCGCGCCGAAAATATCGCCCAGGTATTCCAGTACAAAATGGGGTTGATCAGGTAGGGGAGAGAGGGGTTTTATGCAGCATTATCCAAGTAAAGAATCTAAAGGACTTTTGATTTTTCTTTTAGCCTGATCGGTCAAACCTGTATAAATCATGGTAGTTTTAATGTTTTTGTGGCCGAGAAGTTCTTGAACAAAACGAATATCTGTTCCTTGCTCTATCAGATGTGTAGCATAGGAGTGCCGAAGACTGTGTATTCCCACTTTTTTATTGATTTTTGCTTTTTTCATAGCATTCTTAAAAACCTGCTGAACAGAACGTACTGAATATTGCCCACCGTTTTGGCCTTCAAATAAGTAATCGTTGGGTTTGTATTCAAGATAATAGATACGCAATTGATCCAAAATCGATTCTGGTAAAATTATATAGCGATCTTTTTTTCCTTTGCTCTGGGATATCAAAACCTGCATACGTTTACTATCAATATCTGTTATTTTCAAATTAACCAATTCACTTACCCTAAGTCCCATTCCGTAACACATTTTCAGTAGTAATTGGTGTTTTATATTATCTGACACAAGTAGCATTTTTTTTATATCCTGAGTTGAAATTGCTTTGGGTAAAATGCTGGGTTTCTTTGGTCGAGGAATATCCAAAAACATTTTTTCTCGTTTTAAGACTTGTTCAAAATAAAATTTTACCGCATTTATCCTGCTGTGAATCAGGTTGTCGGATAGTTTTAATGTATTAATACAATATAAGAAAAATGATCTTAGTTTTTCAGGAGTTAAATCGTCAACGGGATGATTATTAATTGTTTTTAGCAATTGAGCAAACTCGTTTGAATAGGTTTTGATCGTATTAGGACTGTACCCTCGTAGTTTGAGATGATTTACATATTTTATAAAAGCATTTTGATTGACGACAGATATGCTTTTAATAGTACTTTCTGTATTGTTTTTGATTTCTAATCCAAATAACTTTCTGTAGTGGGCATTATCTGGTACATACCACTTTTTATTCGATTGACTCCAAGATGCTTTTGTATTGTTTTTGAGGTACAAAATAAGATTTTTATTATAAGGAAAGGAAATCCAAATTACCTCTTTACCATTGTGCTGTCCTGGTTCAAAAACATAGTTTCGGTGATCAAATGGCTGTATGATTTCAAAACTCATATTGTTCGTATTTCGTATTTTTATTCACAATGCTAATGATAAAGTATAGTAAAAACAATACACTTTGCGAAAGTATTTTTTAGCTATAATTGTTTGTTTTTAACATGCCTTATGGCGATTTTGTGATAAATTTTATAAAGTTGCTATATTGCGTATATTTAAGAGTTATGTGTCACCCTAAGAACGACCGTACCAAATAGAAACGAACGACAAAAAACTAATGCAGAAATATTCAGTAAACCAACATTTAATAGAGACAATTTTAGCTTGGGTAAATTCGGGCGAAATCGCAATTCCAGAAATCCAAAGACCTTTCGTTTGGGACAGTTCAAAAGTTCGTGATTTGATGGACAGTTTGTATCAAGGTTATCCAATCGGTTACGTAATCGCTTGGAGAAATCCAAACGTAAAACTGAAAGACGGAAGTTTAAGCGAAGGAAAAAAGGTTTTGATTGACGGACAACAACGAGTAACGGCTTTGACAGCGGGAATTCTTGGACAATACGTTATCAACAAAAATTATCAACGCATAAAAATCAAAATTGCCTTCAACCCTATCGAAGAACGTTTTGAAGTGCAAAACCCTGCAATTTTAAAAGATAAAGTTTGGCTTCACGACATTACGGACGCTTTTTCTGGTAAAATTAGTTTGCTAAAATTGGTTAGAGATTATTTGGCTCTCAATCCTGAAATTGACGAAGATTTAATAGAAAATTCATTTTCAAGATTAATCAGCATCGTGAAAAAACCAATCGGTATGATTGAGCTTGCACCCGAGTTGGATATTGAAACCGTAACGGAAATTTTCATCAGAATAAATTCAAAAGGCGTTGTTTTAAGTCAAGCAGATTTTGCGATGAGCAAAATTGCATCTGACACAGAAAATGGCGGAAACGAATTGCGAAAAGCCATTGACTATTTTTGTCATTTAGCCATTGCACCAGATTTTTACAAGCAAATTGTTGACAACGACAAAGATTTTGCGAAAACCGACTTTTTCCAAAAAATGTCGTGGCTTAAAACTGAAAACGAAGATTTGTACGACCCAAGTTACAACGACTTGATTCGTGTGGCTTTTACTTCGCAATTCAACAGAGGACGACTTTCGGATTTGGTAAGTTTACTATCGGGTAGAAACTTTGAAACAAGAAGTTATGAAACCGAAATTGCTGAACAATCGTTTTTAAAACTCAAAAATGGCGTTTACAATTTCATCAACGAAACCAATTTCAAAAGGTTTTTAATGATTGTAAAATCCGCAGGATTTATTTCGCCAAAACTTATTCGTTCGCAAAACGCCATCAATTTCGCTTATATCGTTTATCTGAAATTAAAAGAACTTGGCGTAAACTCTGTTGCAATAGAAAGTTATGTTAGAAAATGGTTGGTTTATTCAATTTTGACAGGAAGATATTCAGGTTCGCCCGAAAGTATGTTTGACTACGACATCAAACAAATCTCACAAAAACCATTTGCAGAATATTTGAAAGAAAAAGAAGACGGAGAACTTTCTGACGCTTTTTGGAATGCTTCTTTGCCTCAAAGTTTAGACACTTCGGTTGCAAGTAGCCCCTATTTCCACGTGTTTTTGGCTTCACAAGTAAAAGCCAACGACAGAGGATTTTTATCAAAAGATGTTTTGGTTGGCGACTTGATTTCTTTGCGTGGCGACATTCATCATTTATTTCCGAAAGATTATTTAAGCAAAAACGGGCTTGACAGAAGCAAATACAACCAAATTGCAAACTACGTTTATATGCAATCGGAAGTGAATATAAAAGTTGGAAACAAACCGCCAAAAGATTATTTTGAACTTATCAAAACGCAAATTCTCGACAACAATACTTTGGTTAGCGGACTTTCGACCGAACAGGAACTTTTAGACAACTTGAAAATGAATTGTGTTCCGACAGAAATTATGGAAATGAGCATTGACGATTATCAAGAATTTTTGACTTTAAGACGAAAATTAATGGCTCAAAAAATTAAAGAATACTATAACAAACTATAATGCGAAAAAGGGCGAACACATAACATCGTATTGGCAATAGGCGGGCTGAACGGCTTCGTATCAACGGAAGTACAAAATTCAACTTCTGTTCTTCGATTGACGTTCAGTGTTAAAAATCCCGCCCATCGCCAATACGCGGCTCGTTATAGCTCATTTTAGGACGACAACCCAAGAAGAATACAAAGACAGAATTAGTAATGACAAAAACACTTATTACATTATCCGTTATTCTGACAATCATTCCGTTTGTTTTGTTGCCTATTTTCTATGAAAGTATTCCGCAACAAATCCCTGCATTTGTTGACATAAAAGGAAATCCGACATTAATAATGAACAAAAGTATTTTTTCCGTATTCAGACTTCCGCTTATGGGAATAATGACACAAATTGCTTGTTTTACTATGTATTTGGTAAAAATTGAATACGAAAAAGAGAAAAACAAATTATTATGGCTTTCAATTTCTTTTTTAGCGGCATTGAAAATGAGTTTTACATCAATGGAAGTGCTGATATACGACAACAGCGAAATGCTCAATGTTTTTAGAACAATTGTTTTAATTGTAGTTTGTATAGCAGTTATCGGAATAGTTTTTTATGGATATTCACTTTATAAAAAATACAATAAACAATTCATTCAATACTTATCAAAAGTTAGTAAACTCCAAAAGACACTTTTGTTATTGTCTTTAATTGGATATGTTTCGCTTACTTTGTTTCCTCTCATTAGTTGACATTATGGAACAACGAGACTACTTGAAAAAACAAATTGACCAACTTGGACAAGTATTGGCGAAAATATTTTCTGACTTACTTGGACTAAAAAACAGCGGACAAATAAACGCAGGACTTGAAATAACTAGTCAGGCACTTAAAAACGAATTAAACATTGACATACAAGCGTTGCTTGATATTCCGACAGACAACTTTATTGACACACTTACAACACAAAAGAACTTAACAAACGACAACTTAGATAAACTTGCTGAAATACTTTTGTTAATCGCTGACAACCGACAAGACGACAACAAAAAACTATATGAAAAATGTTTGACTATTTACGAGTATTTAGAAAAAGTAGAAAATATTTACACACTTGACAGACAGTGGAAAATGAAACGAATAAAAAACGAGCTATAACAGGCGTTTGGCTCAATGGCGGGTGAAGTGGTTAATTGAACATTCTACCTCGCATCAACTTTTGTGGTGTATTGACAGTTTAGTGCTCCGAAATCCGCCACTGCGCCAAGCGCCAAAACGTTAGCGGTCATTGTAACAGACATCGTGCATAGAACAAAATTATGACAACAAAACAACCAGACAATACAGCATTACGAACAGCTTTGTGGAGAGCGTTACACGTTTTGACAGACGAAAAACCTTACGTTATTGACGACAAAATCGGGTATGACTTAATCAAACCAGAAACAGAATGGCAAGAACGTCCTGATATGAAATACACCAAACGACTTCGTGCTTCTATCGTTGCTCGTGCCCGATTTGTTGAAGATGTTGCAAAAACAGAAATTGCCAACGGAATAAAACAATACGTTTTACTTGGTGCAGGACTTGACAGTTTTGCTCAACGAAATACAGAAATCAGTTCGCAAGTTGACATTTATGAAATTGACCAACCCGACACGTTGGCTTGGAAAGAAGAAAAATTAATTGAAAACGGCTACAAAATTTCCAACAATTTACATTTCGTTCCCGTGGACTTTGAAACTTCATCTTGGTGGACTGAACTTTTAAACAAAGGTTTTGACACTAACAAAAAAGCCGTTGTTTCCTGCACAGGTGTAACACTTTATTTGACAAAAGAAGCCATTACGGACACATTAAAAAAAATGACTTCGCTTGCATCGGGTTCGACTATTGCAATCGCATTTTATTTACCATTAGAGCAACTTGACGAAGAAGACAAGTCAATGCAAGAAATTGCAATTAAAGGTGCGGCAGCTTCGGGAACGCCATTTGTAAGTTTTTTCAGCGTTGAAGAAATCACAAAACTTGCAGACGAAATAGGCTTGAAAGAAATCCAAACCGTTTCAACAAAAGATATGACAGAAAAATATTTTAAAGACCGAACCGACAATCTTGTTCCTGCAAGTGGAGAATTTTTCTTGGTTGCGAAGACATAAAAACATAAACACTAAAATCGAATGGACGACAGAAAACAACGAACCGCTAACATCGTATTGGCAATAGGCGGGGCGAACGGCTTCGTGTCAACGGAAGTGCGAAATTCAACTTTCGTTCTTCGTATCAGCGTTAGTGCTAAAAATCCCGCCCATCGCCAATACGCGGCCCGTTGTGCGTCATACAAAAACAACCATAAAACAAATGAATGATTTTAAGTCAACTATAGACAAACAAATAGGGTTCAATCAAGGGAAAAATATATTTTTTAAAGACCTTAATAATTTTCAATTTACTGAAAATACGATTAAAACAATTTCAAAGGCTGAAACATTGTCTCCCGACTTCTTTCATAGCCTTGTTGACTATGCAACAGATAAAGCGATTGAAGAATTCTGTAGGATAAATCAATATTATTCATTTGGCTCTAAAGCAAGGAATGAATTGAGAGAAATATATACAGAACTAATAGAATGCATCCAAGCAAAATCATATCCAGTTGAAGATATTGCCAAAAATCATTATAGAAAATTACAACAATGGATTATTGAAAATAATTCTTTTGCTAAAAGCGTAAATAAAGATAATGACCAACAAGCTGATATTATTACTTGTTCACAGTACAATCCTGATTTACAGATAAACATACTACGTATAGATGTAAACCGATTAAATCAACCTGTTTTGGATATTGGTTGTGGGAAAGACAGTCTTTTAGTTAATTACCTTGCAAAGAATAGTATAGACATTATTGGCATTGATAGGTATAAATTCAACTCACCTAAATTATTAACTATAGATTGGCTTGAATATGATTATGGAAAAAATAAATGGGGAACAATTGTCAGTAACTTGGGTTTCTCAAATCACTTCCAACATCACAATTTAAGAGTTGATGGAAACTACATTGAATATGCAAAAACATATATGAATATTTTAGAAGCGTTAAAAGTAGGCGGACAATTTCATTATGCTCCAGATTTACCTTTTGTGGAAAAATATCTTGATACTAAAAAGTATGAAATAAATAAATATAACATTAATGGACTTAACTATAAAGCTACAGTAATTAAACGGCTAGAATAACAATGTACGAACGCACAACAGCTCGTTTGGCAAAAGCGGCAGGAAACGGCTTCGATAGAAAATTTTTCGTAAATTTGAAGTTTCGTCTTCGGTTGAAAATTAGTTCTAAAATGCCGCCTTCGCCAAGCGAGTCAGACGTTATCGGTAATGGCAATTGAACGCTGCGACACAAAATCAACCGACTGAAAAAACGAAAAATCCCAACGCTTCGCAAAAATTAAAAGAGGTGCAACCAGCAGCACAATGCCAACGCTATTGCACCACATTTAATTTTGCCCCAACGCTCCCAAGCCCACCACCACCCCAAAGTGAATTACTTTCTTACTAAAAATTTTGGCAGACAAAAAACTTTGGCTAAATTTGACACTTATTGTCAATAGAAAGTATGTCAACAGAAACAATAGGCGAAAAACTTAGACAGTTACGAGAAAGCAAAGAACTTCCATTACGGAAAGTGTCTGCATTGCTCGATATTGATGTAGCTATTTTAAGCAAAATGGAACGTGGTGAACGCAAACTAACAAAAGACATCGTTCTCAAACTTGCAGACATCTACGGACACAACCAAGACGAACTGTTAGTACTGTTCCTTAGCGACAAAATAATGTATGAAATTCAAGATGAAGATTTAGGAGTAAAAGCTTTAAAAGTAGCCGAACAAAGAGTAAAATATTTAAAAGCGAACAAGAACAAATGACGATAAAACAACTCATAGAAAAATATCAGTCGGACAGAAATTATTATCTGACCAACAAGTATAACGAAACACTGCTTCGCAGTGATTTCTTAGACCCTTTTTTCGAGTTGTTGGGTTGGGACATCAAAAACAATGCAGGTAAACCGACCAACGAGAGGGAAGTAATTTTGGAAGAAGCATTAAAAGCAAATGCTTCTGAAAACTCAAAGAAACCTGATTACACTTTTCGTTTGTTTTCTGAAAGAAAATTCTTTTTGGAAGCAAAGAAACCGTCTGTAAAAATTGAAGCAGACAATGAAACAGCTAAGCAAGTAAGACGATACGGTTTTACTGCGAAATTGAAAATTTCTGTTCTTTCCAACTTTGAATATCTTATCATTTACGACACCTCTGTCAAAGTTGAAAAGGAAGATACTTTTCAAAAAGCTCTTGTAAAGAAATATCACTATACTGAATACGAAGAAAAGTTTGAAGAAATTAAACGGCTGTTAAGCAAAGAAGCTGTTTATTCAGGTGCTTTTGATAACGAATGGAAAGCGATTGAAAATAAGCTCAATCAATATTCCATTGATAATTTATTTTTAAAACAAATCAATGAGTGGAGAAAAGCGTTAGGTGCTGAAATCCACAAACACGAACCGAAAATTGACGAGCAACAACTAAATGACATCGTTCAAAGTTATTTGAACCGAGTTTTATTTTTGCGTGTTTGTGAGGATAGAAATTTAGAAGATTATCAAACACTTTTGAAGTTTGCCAACACAAACGATTTTAAAGCGTTAATCAAGAAATTTCAAGAAGCCGACAAACGCTATAATTCGGGATTGTTTGACCAGTTATTGAAAGACAAAATCGTTGAAAATGTATGTTCGGTATTTTGGACAATTATCAAACAGCTTTATTACCCTGAAAGTCCCTATTCTTTCAGCGTTTTTTCGTCTGATGTTTTAGGAAGCATTTATGAAATTTTCCTTTCCGAAAAATTAGTCGTTCAAAATGGAACTGTTGAATTGGTAAAGAAACCTGAAAACATAGACAGAGATATTGTTACCACACCAACATTTATCATCAACGATATTTTAAGAAACACGGTTTTAGAAAAATGCAAAGACAAAACCGACAAAGAAATTCTAAAATTAAAATTCGCTGACATTGCTTGCGGTTCGGGTGCTTTTTTGTTAGAGTTATTTCAATTATTGAATGATATTTTGATTGACTATTATTTAAAAAATGACCAATCAAAACTTATCCAAACTAACATCAACACCTACAAACTTCCTTTTGAAACCAAAAGAAAAATTTTGTTGAATTGCGTTTTCGGAGTTGATAAAGATTATAACGCAGTTGAAGCATCAAAATTTGGTTTGTTGTTGAAGTTGTTGGAAAGTGAAGATGTAAATTCGACCAACAAAACCAAACCTGTTTTACCTGACCTTTCAGAAAATATATTTTTCGGGAATACTTTGCTAAATCCAAGCCAAGTTGAAAAGAAAAACCAAACAGAAATCAATCCGTTTGATTTTTCAAAACTTCGTTTTGATGTGATTGTCGGCAATCCGCCTTATTTAAAGTCGGAGGATATGAAAAATATTACACCGCTTGAATTACCGCTTTACAAAACAAATTACACATCGGCTTACAAACAGTTTGATAAATACTTTTTGTTCCTTGAACAAGGATTAAATTTATTGACCGATGACGGAATTTTAGGCTATATCGTTCCAAGCAAGTTTACCAAAGTTGGTGCAGGTAAAAAATTACGTGAACTACTTACAGAAAAAGAGTATTTACATTCAATCGTTTCTTTTGGTGCAAATCAAGTTTTTGCAGACAAAACAACTTACACTTGTTTGCTAATCCTGAATAAGAAGCCTCAAAAGACTTTCCAATATGCAGAAGTAAAGAGTTTGAACAGTTGGAAAGTCCGTGAACCCGAAGCAGTAAAATTTGCATCTAAAAAAACAGAAGAATTAGACAGTGAAGTTTGGGTTTTAGTTTCGCCTGAATTAACCAACGCATACAATAAAATCGTTTCGCAAAGTGCGAAATTGGTTGATTTGATTGGCAATGATAATATCTTCAACGGTATTCAAACCAGTGCAAACGATGTTTACATTTTCACGCCAACTAAAGAAGATAAAAAGCATTATTTCTTTTCTAAAAAAGGAATAGAATACAAGATTGAAAAAGAAATTACCAAACCGTATTTTCAAACTTCATCAGGCGAAGATAATTTAAACACTTACCGGACTTTCAAACCTAACGCAAGAGTAATTTATCCTTATACGCCAACAAAAACAGGTGTTGATGTAATTCCACTTGCAACCATTCAAAAGAAATTTCCTTTGGCTTATGCTTATTTGCAAAAGCATAAAGCGATTTTGAATAATCCAAAGCGAGATATTAAACCAACGCCACAAACACAAGAAGAATGGCACAGATACGGCAGACATCAAAGTTTGGATAGTTGCGGACTGCCACAGAAAATTATTGTTGGTGTTCTTTCAGTTGGCGATAAATATGCCATTGACATTTACGGAACATTGATTTCGTCGGGTGGAACAGCAGGTTATTGTGTGGTTGCCGTTCCCGAAACTTCGAAATATTCAATCTACTACATTCAAGCCATTCTCAATTCCAAATATTTGGAATGGTTCAGTGCATTGTATGGCGAAGTTTTTAGAGGTGGTTACATTGCAAGAGGTACAAAAGTTTTGAAAAACTTGCCAATCCGAAAAATTGATTTTACTAACAAAGAAGAAAAAACACTTCACGACAAAATTGTTTCGGCTCAAAAAGAGTTAATCAGCATTTACGACCAAATAGATGCCAATGCAGGAAACAAAAGAACTTTAACGCCACTTCAAGCACAGTTTGCGAGAGAAAAAGCAAACTTGGAAAAATTATTAGCCGAATTGTACGATTTGGGCGATGATGATTTATTAATCCCTTTAATCAAAGAATTGTATGAAGCTAATTGAGAACGCAACAGCCGAAAAACTTCGGGGTGGTTTTTACACGCCTGAACCGATTGCTTCATTTATTTTGAAATGGGGCATTAACGGAAGTTCTGATTACGAGGTTTTAGAACCAAGTTGTGGGGACGGTGTTTTTTTAGAGCAACTGAAAGAAAATAATCACAAATTCAAATCGGTAACAGCTATTGAATTTGATGAAGTTGAAGCCGAAAAGTCCGATAAAATAAAACTCAAAAATAAAAATGTAATCAATACCGATTTTCATTTGTATTGTAATGAAACTACGGAGCAATTTGATTTAGTTGTCGGCAATCCGCCTTATATCCGTTATCAATATTTTGACAAAGAACAGCAAGCAGAAGCCGATAAGATATTCAAGAAGGCAGGACTTAAATATTCAAAGCTAACTAACGCTTGGGTTTCATTTGTGATTGGTGCAAGTCTATTACTGAAAGAAAAAGGGAAAATCGGTTTTGTAATTCCTGCGGAATTATTACAGGTTTCGTATGCTCAACAACTGCGTGAATTTTTAGCACATTTCTACAACAAAATAAACATTATATCATTTGAAAAGTTGGTATTTCCCGACATTCAACAAGAAGTTGTTTTATTGCTTTGTGAAAGAAACGGAAGCGGTTCACATTTGATTGAACATTTGGAATTACGAGATGCTTCCGACCTTCCAACATTAGATGTAAACCGATTAAAAAGCCCAAGCAAAAAAATAGATTTCAAATCCAACAAATGGACTTACTATTTTTTAGAGCAGGAAGAAATTGACTTTTTAGAAAACATTGCAACAAAAAGAAAAATTCCGACTATCGGAAATTATGCAAATGTAGAAGTTGGCATAACAACAGGAGCAAATAATTATTTTACTGTTCCATATTCAACCGTTGCGTTCTACCGATTAGAAGAATTTGCAAAGCCAATGGTTGGCAGAAGTGTTCAGGTAAACAGCATAGTTTTTACAAAAGATGATTGGTTTAAAAATCAACAGACCGAAGCCAAAGCAAATTTGTTGGTTTTTCCACCAAAAGAAAAACTAAACGGACACACAGGAGTACAAGACTATATACAATATGGCGAAAGTATTGGCATAAACAAAGGTTACAAAACAGGCATTCGTGATGATTGGTTTGTTATTCCGTCAATTAAACTTTCTGATGCTTTATTTATTCGCAGAAATAATTTGTTTCCACGTTTGATTTTAAACGAAGCCAACGCCTATACAACGGACACAATGCACCGAGTTTTTGTAAAGGAAACCACAAACAAAAATGCGTTTATTGCCAGTTTCTACAATTCGCTTTCATTGGCATTTTCTGAAATTGTAGGTCGCAGTTATGGCGGTGGTGTTTTGGAACTAATGCCAAGCGAAGCAGAACAGATACTTCTTCCCTATCAATCGCAAAATGAGGAATTACTTAAAGTGATTGATAAAATGATGCGAGAGAAAAAAAGCATTGATGAGATTTTGAAAATTACGAATGAAATAATCCTGAAACAACACTATGGTTTGACACAAAAAGAAGTTGGTTTGGCACATTCTATTTGGGATAAATTGTCAAAACGCAGATTGAATAGGAATAAATAAAATAAGTATGGCTAAAACTAAAACAATACAAGAGCAACATACAGCAGGAGCACAAGCCATAGGATTTGATTATCAATTCTATTACTTTATGTTATTAGCTCTTGAACTGCGTCACGGACAAAAAGTTGGTTTTGAAGTGAAAGACGATGTACATATTGAAAGAGAAGACGGAACTACTATTTTATTTCAAACAAAACATACTGTTTTAGAAAACAGCAACGGGGCTACTCAAAATTTGACAACATTAGATACGGATTTATGGAAAACATTGAGCAATTGGGCTGATTTTATCAAAAAGAGCAAAGGAAATTTTCTTGATAAGAACTCTTTTGTCTTAGCAACCAATAAAAATGAAAACAATAATGAGTTTGTCAGTAGTCTTTCCAATTTTAAGACTGATAAAAACATCTATACGATATTGAAAAAACTCAATGATTTAAAGGATAAAACAAAAGACACAACCATACAGAAATACATCGAAAATATAGTTTCTCTTGATAAGACAAAACTATCCCTTTTTCTTTCAAAAATTTCAATTGAAACAGGTGTTGATGAAATAGTAAAACGCATTAAAAATAAGCTACTTGAACTTTACAGAGAAAATCATATTGTTGAAACAATATACGATAGCCTATATTCAAACTTACAATTGTCAAAATATCTGGAAATAAAGTCAGGGCAGAAGTTTGAAATTACCTTTGATGATTTCAATAAAAAATTTGGAAAATGTTTTAAAGTATCTACAGGAGTACAAAAACTTCCTACTCGAAACTTCCCTATTCTTCTTCCCGAAAATCCAGAAGAACAAATTTTTATAAAACAACTACTTGATGTAGGCGAGATTCAGGCTGGTTCACAAGATGTAATAAAATACACAACATTAATGCTGAAATTTCTTCGACATTATACATACTGGTCTGATGAGGAAAATTTTATCCTATTTTCAGAAGCAGAGGATTTTAAAAGAGATAGTATAAGCAGGTGGGATAATGAATTTAAAGCCAAGTATCGGCAAATTGAACGAAAAATAAATTCAGGTGCAACAATAGAAAGTTTAGAAAGTGAAATAAAAAATTTAAGTATTGAACTCGTTGAATATATCCGCAGACTTGACTTATCAATTGGAGATTATTTACCATTAGGTGTAGATTTCACAAATGGACATTACTATTTACTGTCAAACAATTTAGAAATTGGTTGGCACTTTGACTGGCAGAACAAGTACAAAAAATAATGAAAGAAATTTATTACACATATAACAATGAAGCCATTGCAAGTTGCATTCTTTTATCTGTACTGAACAAGGTTGACAAATTGGATATTGCTCGTTCGTGCCTGATTTTACCATTTTTATTAGATGACCGAACAGTAAGTTATTTAGCGAAAAATCAAGGACAAAATCTAAATATAGAACAACTCGTAAAAGACCAACCCCGATTATTTGTTTCGTTCAATAAACGATATGTATCATTATTGCCAGTAACCATTAATGCCTTGATGATTTTAAGTAAAAGTAATCAAATCCTCATTGGAAGTGAGATTGTAAAAACAGAAACATTCACATTTGACAATGCGAATTTAGGAGACCGATTTGCTAAAATAGAAAACGTTATCCCTGATTTTATAAAAATACTTGAAAAATACACAACGTCCAATCTGTATAAAGTCTTAAAAATTCAACTATGAAATTTGTACTTCACGAAATAAAATTATGGTTTAAAGATACCGATGCCGAGCCTAAAAATTATCAGTTTTTACCTGACAAGGTTAATGTTATTACAGGTGGCTCAAATACTGGAAAAACCAGTTTTTGGAATATTATAGATTACTGCCTTTTATCGGGGAAAGTGAATATAGCCAACACAATTAACGACAAAGTTTTGTGGTTTGGGATACGTTTTTCTATCAATGATAAACAAATGTCTATTGTGCGAAAAACACCAGATAAAGGAGCGGTATCTTCGGAAGTGTTTTTTAATTTGGGTTCTTTTCCTGACTATCCTGAAAGCAACAAAGAAATTTCAGAAATTAAATCAATATTAGATAGTGAATTTGGCATTACAGATACGTTAAGATTTCCTTATGGCAAAGAATTAGGAGGTACTTCCCTAAATCTTTCTTATCGTCATTTTTTAATTTTTAATTCTTTAACCGAAAATATCATTGGAGCACAGGAAACATATTTCGATACAACTTTTTACGGAAAAGAAGAATATGATAAAGCTCTTAACCATATTTTCAATTTGGTAATTGGAGTTAATGATATGGCAAAAATCAAGGCTTCTGAAAGGCTAAAGGAAGTTGAAAGTGAAATAAGAAAAATCCAAAATCAAGAAAAGGGAAATCAAAGAAAAGTCAAGAATTTTGAGAGTGAAATTCAGATTCTATTTGAAAAATGTAAGAAGTATAACTTTATAGAATATTCCGAACCCTTTGAAACGGTTGATACCGCAATTCCAATCAT
The DNA here is from genome assembly GCA_023392125.1 of Bacteroidota bacterium. GTDB lineage: Bacteria > Bacteroidota > Bacteroidia > Cytophagales > Cytophagaceae > SpSt-227. Next base: position 59,268 of record JAEVZS010000016.1, on the reverse strand, counting down.
TCAGGACGTAATAACAACTACTCAAAAGGTTGCCCAAAATACAAATCTGTTTGGAGAATTAGACGAACTGAACAAAAGAAAAACTGCAATACGAAGTCAGATTGATGCTATAAGCCAATATCAAAAGGAATATGAAGCGTATAAGAGAAATTTGAATAAATCAGCTGACAGTTTACAGCCGATAGAATTTCTAAATCAAAAATTGTCTGACCAATTAGTAGATTCATACGAAACAAAAGCATTTGTAGAATCCTTAGAATCTTCCTTGAAAAGTATCAAAGAAAATCTATCCAAGAAAATTATTGAACCGATAAAGGTTACAGGCGATGTAAAAGAATTGAATAGACAATTAAAAGAAATTGAAAATCAAATTTCAAAACTTAATGAAATAAAGAAGAACTATCTAACAGAAAGTCGAACGGAAGCTCAAAAATTCATCGTATTAGGCGAAATCAAACTTGCATTAGAGCAACTTTTAAAATTGGAGTTAGGTAAACCTATTGATAATATAAGGTTGAATGTATTAACGGAAGAAAGTAAGGACTTGGCTCAAGTACCTACTGACACAAAGCAAATAGAGTTCAATTTAAAAACAGAGTTGAACAAAAGTATTCAACGCAATTTTAATAAATTAAAATCTTTACCAGCATACACCAATAGCAGGCTTGATTTTAATTCTGACAAGATGATTTTACAATTATATCCCGAAGGTCAATTGTTCCCTTTAGACAATGTTGGCAGTAAATCAAACTATATGTTTATGCACCTATGCGTTTATTTAGGTTTACACGAGCATATAATAAATGTCAATCCAGAACACGTACCTCAATTCTTATTTATTGACCAGCCAAGTATTCCATATTACGCAGGAAGTGATGAAATGCAAGGAAATGACGATAGGTCAAAACTAATAGATGCTTTTTCACTACTGAACTCATTTATTGAGTACATTGTAAAAGAAAAAAACAATCATTTTCAAATATTTATGGTAGAACACGCTTCTGAAGATTATTGGATAAACAATAATTTATCACACTTCCATACCGTTGATGAATTTATAAATGGAAAAGGGCTAATACCTAAAAAAATATACGATAAAAGCTAAAATTTATGCAAGACTTTACCATAGGTAAAATAGACAAACTTATTATTCATTTCATTGGAAATAAAAATAATGGAGATGGTGTACGGTTATCAGACGAATTAACGCACTTTGAAACTATTGAAGAACAGATAAAAGGATTGATAAATAACAATTTTAAAACGGAAGAATTATATCATTTCTTTTTTCTTCCAAACTTAGAATTAAATCCAATGTACCAGTTTATCAAGGGGATTTTTGAGAACAAAGACACTTTTGTAGAACAATCAAAAAATGCAGGAAGATATTTGTATGACAAAAGTACACATCCTCAAATAAAAAGTGGCGAATTGTGTATAATGCTGTTCAGAGATTGTCAGATAAATGCTAAAGTTGTGAATTGTATTGGATTATTCAAGTCCGAAAACAAAGATACAATTCTTAAAATTGACACTGTTAAAAACGGATATGATTTGACAGAAGTAGTAGGCATTGGTACACGTAAATTGGATAAAGGTTGTCTGATTTTTAATACTGAGAATGAAAACGGTTATTTAGTTTCTGTTGTCGATAATACAAATAAAAGTGCAGAAGCTCAATACTGGAAAGATGATTTTTTAAGTGTTCAACCTATTAAAAATGAATACCACCAAACCAATCAGTTTTTAGGAATTGCAAAACAATTCGTAACTACACAACTATCAGAAGATTTTGAAGTGTCTAAAACCGACAAAATAGATTTTCTAAATCGTTCTGTTGATTATTTTAAAAAGAACGAAACATTTGACAAACAGGAGTTTGAGGAACAAGTTTTTGGAGATAGTAATGTAATCGAATCATTCAGAAAGTTTGACCAAACATATAGACAAGAGAACGAAGTTGAGTTAGCAGACAGTTTTGAAATATCTGCACAAGCTGTAAAAAAACAAGCAAGGGTTTTTAAAAACATTTTAAAACTTGACAAAAACTTTCATATATATATTCACGGAAACAGGGAATTGATTGAGCAAGGAGTTGACGAAAATGGACGAAAGTATTACAAAATATACTACGAGGAAGAAACTTAACCCAACGCTTTTGGTGGCACATTTGCAATTCTCACAAGCCAACCGCACAAAGCCAAAATTGCAAAAGAGCCACCAAGCCCACGCTCAACAAAGCGACCGAAAAGAGCCACTACCGATAACAAGGGTTTGGCGAAATGGCGGGTTAACGGCTAAATTCAAGGTCAGTAATTCTATCACCGCATAAGCCATTTTTATTTCCTTTTTTGTAATTTAGCAAATAGAAAATGGCTTATGCTACTGTGGTGCTAAATTGAAAGTTCGTGCTTCTATTTCCGCCACTATCGCCAAGCCCCGAACCGTTATGTGCTATGTTTACCAATAAACATGAATAGTTTAGCAAAGAATAAATATGACCTACTTTATAAATCAATGGGATTTGAACGTTCCGAACTTTTCGAATTAATAAAACAGGAATTCAACCCACGTTCAGTAATTTATCCGGGATGTTCTGTCCATATCACACCTTCATTTTATTTTAACCATGTCGTTTACATTGATAAAAATCAAATAGCGTCGGATTTTTTTGCCAACGCTGATATAGTTACAGATTTGATTAATAAAAACAAGAGATACAAAGAAACGTCATATTGGAAATTTATACCTAAAGACTTTAAAATTGATTTGGGGTTGAGATATGCTTCATTCGATTTGTTGCTGTCCTTGTTTGCTGGAAAACTGATAGATTATTGTGAGCAATACATAAAGCCAGGTGGTCTAATTTTAACAAGTAGTTTATTTTCTGATAATGAATCGATTAAAGAAAAAGATAATTTCGTGTTAATCGGTTTAATCAAACGAAAAAAGCACAAATATTTTATTGATTCTAATAGTAGCTTATCAAAATCGAATAAATCAAAACTCCAACAAAAAAATAATGGATTAGAGTATATTGACAATGAGTGTTATTATCTATATCGAAAAATGAATAAATAATGTGCACAAAATACGATTCCAGCAATATAGTAGCGAAAACGAACAATTATATACTTTGTATCAATGAAAAGAATAGAAACAGAAATAATTTTAAATGCCGAGCCAACTAAGGTTTGGCAAGCTTTAACCGATTTTGAATCTTATGAAAAATGGTGTTCCTCTATTAAGTTCATTGAGGGTAAACCCAAACTGAATGAAATTGTAAAAATGGAAACCGTCACACCAGACGGTTCGGGAAAAACATATATAGGAAAAGGCAAGATTGTTGAATTAATACCTTTTAAATCATTAAAATGGAGAGGTGGAATTGTAGGTATTTTAGTCGGGCTTCATTTTTGGCATCTTGAACCAATTGAAAATAATAAAACAAGGCTCATTCAAGGAGAAGATTTTTATGGACTTTATCCATTTTTTGCAGGGAGAAAAAAGATTCAATCATTCAAACCATTTTATGAAAATATAAATCTTGAACTAAAGGAATATCTTTCTAAAATTTAGCCGAAACAACCCTTAGATATAATAAGTTAATGATAACGCAAAATTAAAAAACACAGCACACAACAAGGTATTGCCGCAATGGGGGGTAAAGTGCTTCTATGAAACTTTTGTGCTTAAACGAACGGCAGTGCTTTTATTGAACATTAGTGCTAAAAATCCCCGCCTTCGCAAAGCGGCAAAACGTTATGGGCAACCGTAGGACGACACGTAACAAATAAAACCAATGACAAAAGACAACGAACATAATTGCATAGACAAAGACGACTTACTGAATAACACCAAATTGAACATTGACAAATTTGGACTTCAAGTTATTATGGTTAGCTCGACAAGTTATTGCCCTTCGTTTGCTTACAGTATTGGTTTGACACAGACATACAAACACCCAGAAATTATATGTTTCGGACTTTCTAATGACCTTGGACACGCAATCATTAACGACATAGCCGAAATCATTAAAAGTGGAAAGAGATTTGTAGCAGGGGAAATTTCTACTGAAATATTCAAGGACAGCAAAGCTGCATTTATTGACGTTGACAAAAGAAACATAGCTGATTATTTTGGTGCAGCAATGAATTACTATGGCGACAAGAGTTTTGACGCTTTACAAGTTGTTTGGACAGACCGCAATGACAAACTTCCGTGGGAAGATAATTTTGAAGAAGAGTTTTTATACAAGCAACCACTTCTTGACAGAAACGCTGAATTTAAATTTTACGAACCCAAAAACTTGACAACTTTCACAACTCGACAATGGCTTGAGGAAAACAAACCAATTTTACGAGTAGTTCACGACATTGACGGAGACTGGCAATTTTTGACAGGCGACCAATTTCAAGAAGACATTAGAATTGTTGCATTAGAAGAGCTAATTAAGCAGGACAATACATTAAATCAAGTGTTTGACCTGGAATATGGAGAAGAAGCCGAGAGAGATATTATTGGTGGACAATGGACAAGAAACAAACTTGAAACTGATGATGAAGAATAGAACGGCAGCCCATAACAGCCGTTTTGCAAAAGCGGGGCTTTCGTGCTTCTATGACAGTGAAGTGCTAAATTCAAGCTTTGTACATCTTATGAAGTTTAGTGCTAAAAACCCCCGCCCTCGCAAAGCCTCAAACCGTTAGTGGCAATGGCAGAACGCTCGAACCGAGTCTTCGACACCTGACCAAACAACAACAGCCCGGACACAGAAAAAAAAATTCCCAACCCACATTTGGCACATTTGGTTTTGCCCCGACACACAAAGCCAACGCTTCGCAAAACCAAAAGAGCCAAACCAACCAAAACTCAACCACTATCCCAAATTATCCATTTCTAAATCAGAAAGAGTAGCATTTAAAGAACATAGACAGCAATCAATGGTTGCCATCTTTATTCATTTAAGGTTTTTTAGACAGCATTAATACACCCAATATATTTCAAAATTTTACAACTTTTTACCAAAATTTTATAAGTCTGTATGAAAAATATCTATTAACTTTGCTTTTATCTATATGAGAAAACTGTTCGTCATATTCTTTTCACTGTTCTATTTGGTATTGTCTTCGGGCTTTACCCAATATCAGCATACCTGTAAGGCTATGGCTGTAAAACTTTACAGCTTGACGAATAGCGAAAATCAAAACTCTGACGAACCTTGTCCGATTTGTTCGAGCAAAGAAAAAGACCTTACCAAGAAAAAGAAAGGTTGTTGCGACCACGAAGCAAAAATTGTAAAGGTTGATGACACTGTAATAACCAAATCCCAATTGGATTTTTCCGTAAAGTTTTGGGGCGATGCTATTCCTAATGAAACATTAAGTGCTTTATTCGAGATTTCAATCTTTGCTGACGACACCAAACAATCTACCTCTTATCTTACATCAAAAGTCCCCATTCGGGGCAATCCCCTTTATATTCTCAACTGCGTTTATAGAATTTGATTTTAGCGTATTGAATTGACCAAAGTAGTCCGAATTTCTCCGGTACTACTCAAATTCTTTATGTCTAATTTCTAAATTTTATATACAATGAAATTAAAATTCATTGCATCTATAAGTTTAGTATGGGCAATGAGTTTCAATAGCTTTGCCCAAACTCTAAAATTAGAAGATGCGTTATCACGTTCGGTAGAACAATACGATAAAATAAAGTCGAAACAGTCCATTGTTTCGGCAACAGAACAAAACACCACGTTCCAAAAACAACACTATCTGCCCGATGTAACCCTTTCTGCACAGCAGAGTTTCGGAACGGTAAATATGCTACACGGAACAATGTATGCCTATGGTGGTATGGCATCGGCTTCGACCTCTATGCCGTTGGCAGAGCAAAATTGGAATGCCGCATTTGGCTCACTCTATTTTGCCAATGTTAATTGGAACCTATTTACTTTCGGAAGAATTAAAAACCAAGTTGAGTTAGGCGGTAGAAAGGAACAGACTGCCAAAGCCGATTTGGAACAGGAAATATTTCAGCACCAAATCAAAGTAAGTGCAGCTTACCTGAATTTGTTGGCAAGCCAACGAATTAAGTATGTACAGGAAAAAAACTTTGAACGTGCGGAGGTATTTTTTGAAATGACAGATACACGGGCAAAGAGTGGTTTAATTCCCGAAGTGGATGCCCAATTAGCCAAAGCCGAAGTATCAAACGCCAAATCTTTACAAATCAAATCCTACGATAAAGAGCTTGAATTTTCCAAACAGTTAGCAGTTCTGTTAGGCGAAGACTTTAAGACCTATCAATTAGACAGCTTATACAGCACCACTATTCCGTTACAGAGTTTAGCAAATCTAAACAATGAAGTGGATAAGCACCCTTTGTTGCAGTTACAGCAAAGTAAGATTGCCGAAAGCCTGCAATCCGAAGAAATCCTAAAGTCTAACAAAAGACCGACTTTATCGGCTTTTGGAGTATTGCAAGGTCGTGGTTCGGGCTTTGAGGCAAACTATGCACAGGACAACTCCGCTTATTCTTCCAACTATCTGAAAGGTGTCGGGATAGACCGAAGCAATTACCTTTTGGGGCTTTCCCTTACTTGGAATATTACTAATCTGTTCCGTTCAGAAACAAAGGTCAAAGAGCAACGATTTCTTACCCAATCTTTACAGCAGGATTTCGACTTGTTCAAAAAAGAACTCAACGCACAGACCCAAATGGCTTATTCGCAGTTGAACAATGCCAAAGAAAATTTTGAGGAAACCAAAGTACAGTTGTCTGCGGCTCAAATGGCATATAAACAGCATACGGCTTTGTACGAAAACGGCTTGACTACTTTGGTAGATTATACACAGGCGTTGTACAGTCTGAACAGAGCGGAGATAGATTACGAAATTGCCCAAAACAATGTGTGGCAGGCTTTACTTTTATTGGCTTCGGCAAGAGGCGATTTAGGAGTTTTTACCCAACAATAATAAACAGATTTATATATGAATAATATGATAAAATTTGCACTCCGAAAGCCAATATCAATAATGGTACTTGTACTTGGATTGGTGTTTTTCGGTGTGCGTTCAGTCAAAGATGTACAGGTAGATATTCTTCCTGAAATGAATTTGCCCGTAGTGTATGTAGCCCATACTTTCAATGGATATACACCACAGCAAATGGAGGGGTATTTTACAAAAATGTACGTGAATATGATGCTGTTTACCAACGGTATCAAAAGTATAGAAAGTAAGAATACACAAGGCTTGACCCTGATGAAAGTGAACTTTTACGAGGGTACGGATATGGGCGAAGCTATTGCCCAATTAAACGCCTTGTCCAACCGTTCGCAGGTGTTCCTGCCGCCCGGTGCTCCGCCACCGTTCATTATGCGTTTCGATGCTTCTTCACAACCTGTCGGGCAGTTGGTTTTCCGTAGTCCGACTAAAACGAACAACCAATTACAGGACATCGCCAACTTTACGGCTCGTCCGTTTTTGATTGCTATTCCCGGCTTGACGACCGCACCGCCATTTGGGGGAAGTCCGAGAACCATTGAGATAAACATTGACCCGAACAAGTTACGGGCACACCAATTATCGCCCGAGCAGATTGTAGAGGCTATCAGTCGTCAGAACGTAACAGCTGCGGCAGGAAACGTATATATTGACGGTACTAACTATTTGACACCAACCAACAATACACTGAAAACGGTTGAAGAATTTGGCGATATTCCAATTTTCAAAGGTCAGGTAGACAATGTGTATATCCGTGACGTAGCTACGGTTAAGGATGGTGCGGATATTGCCACAGGTTATGCTCTGATTGACGGTAAGCGCTCGGTATATATGAACGTGGCAAAATCGGGAAAAGCCTCTACTTATAATGTGGTGCAGAATCTAAAAAAGACTATCCCGAACATTCAGCGAAACCTGCCTGATGACGTAACGGTTTCCTATGAGTTTGACCAATCTGTTTACGTTGTCAATGCCGTTAAAAGTTTAATGGTTGAGGGGATTTTGGGAGCATTGCTTACGGGTTTAATGGTTGTACTTTTCCTGCGTGACCGAAGAGCCGCCCTGATTGTGATTTTAACCATTCCTATTTCGGTTATTTCGGGGGTATTGTTCCTTAAATTATTCGGACAGACCATTAACATTATGACCCTATCGGGATTGGCATTGGCAATAGGTATTTTGGTCGATGAAAGTACCGTAACCATTGAGAACATACACCAGCACTTTGCAATGAAGAAGACCAAAGCACAGGCTATTTTAGATGCCTGTAAGGAAATTGCCTTTCCAAAATTGCTGATTTTGCTTTGTGTACTTGCCGTATTTGCACCAGCCTTTATGATGACAGGTATTCCCGGTTCATTGTTTATGCCATTGGCATTGGCAATCGGTTTCTCCATGATTGTTTCGTTCATTTTGTCGCAGACGTTTGTTCCTGTAATGGCAAATTGGCTCATGAAAAACGAACATCATCAGAAAGAGCAGAAAGAAACTCGTTTTGACCGTTTTAAAAACCAAGTGGCTACAATGCTCCAAAATTTAATGCCACGTAAAAAAATCATTGTTACGGGAAGTTTTATTGTTGCACTTTTAGCGGTTGGTCTTCTTTATATGTTTACAGGAAAAGACGTTTTGCCTACGGTAAATTCGAGCCAATTCCAAGTAAGGATCACCGCACCTGAGGGAACACGGATTGAAAAAACAGAGGAAAAAGTAAAAGCCTTTTTGAAAGAATTGGACGGGCTTTTAGGCAAAGACAATATTGCCATTTCATCGGTTTATATAGGACAGCACCCCTCGACTTTCCCTGTTAGTTCAATATTCCTATACAATGCTGGGCCTCACGAGGCATTGATGCAGGTGGCATTGAAAAAATCAGCAAGTAATTCTGATGAACTGAAAGAAAAAATAAGACAGCACATCAAAGAGAAAATGCCTGAACTGAAGTTGTCTTTTGAGCCGATTGAGCTTACTGAAAAGATTTTAAGTCAGGGAGCTAATACCCCAGTTGAAATCCGCATTTCGGGCATGATGAAGAAAATGAATGCGATGACCGCAAACAAATTGTTGGCAAAGCTGAAAGAATTGGATTATTTGCGTGACCAGCAAATACCGCAGTCAATGAATTATCCAGCTTTTGAAATCAATATTGACCGTGTGAGAGCCGCTCAATTAGGAATTGATGCACAAGATATTGCAAGGTCGCTAACGCCGAGTTTGGCTTCTTCGAGATATACCAACAAAAATATGTGGGTTGGCGGTATGATGGGCATCGCTTATGATGTGCAGGTACAAATGCCACAAAACATACTGAACAGCCAAGACGAATTAGCGAACATTCCGCTTTCTAAAAATTCGGATAGACCTGTTTTGGGCGATGTGGCTACGATTACCCCAACGAAAACTTTGGGAGAAAGTTACAACTTGGGTACAATGGGCTATACAACCGTTACAGCCAATGTACACAAATCGGATTTAGGCAAGGCACAAAAAGACATTGAGGAGGCAATCGCTTCTTTGGGAGAGTTGCCCAAAGGTGTAAACATTCAGGTAGCAGGTATGACCCCTGTATTGGACGATACAATGAATAACCTCGCAAGTGGACTATTGATTGCCGTTGTGGTTATCTTCCTTATGTTGGCGGCTAATTTCCAATCGTTCAGGGTTTCATTTGTGATTTTGACGACTGTTCCATTTGTGGTTTTAGGTTCATTGATATTGCTTAACCTTACAGGCTCGACCTTAAACCTGCAATCCTATATGGGTGTGATTATGGCTGTCGGGGTTTCCATTGCGAATGCGGTACTCTTAATCAGTAATGCGGAAACGCTTCGACTGAAAGACGGCAACGCCGTAAAAGCGGCATTGGGAGCAGCCAATCTGCGTATTCGTCCTATCATTATGACTACGTTGGCGATGACCGCAGGTATGTTGCCAATCGCTATCGGATTTGGCGAGGGAGGCGACCAAGTTTCTCCATTGGGTAGAGCCGTAATCGGAGGTCTGATAGCTTCGACTTTCTCCGTATTGGTATTGCTACCATTGGTATTTGCTTGGGTACAAGGCAAAGCGACAATCGTATCGCCGTCATTAGACCCTGAAGACGAAAACAGTACACATTTCATTAACTCTAACAATCAAAACAATGAACTATAAGTCAATCATCATATTTGCAATGGCTCTGTCTTTGGTAGCCTGCAACAACGAGAAAAAAGAAGAAACCAAAAAAGAGGGCAGTATGCCTGCAATGGGTATGGGAATGGGAATGATGAACCCAATGGAAACCGTTGAGATTTCCAAAACAAACCCTTTGGTAATGTTGAAATTGGCAGGGGAATTAAAACCCGACCAGCAGACCGAACTGTTTGCGAAAGTAAACAGCTATGTAAAAAGTATTCGTGTGGATATAGGCGACAAAGTTTCGGCAGGGCAAGTATTGGTAGTGCTTGAAGCTCCCGAAATCCAATCGCAGGTAGCGAGTGCCAAAGCAAAGTTGGAAGCTCAACAGGCAATTTATCTTTCTACGAAAGCGACCTACGACAGAACAATGAAAGCGAACGAAACGCAGGGAGCTATTGCCAAAGACGCTTTAGACCAAATCAAAGCCCGAATGCTATCAGACGAGGCACAGTTGAACGCCGCTAAATCTGAATACAACGAAATCAGGGACGTTAATAATTACTTGGTTATCAAAGCTCCGTTTAGCGGAACGATAACAAGCAGAAATGTTGATTTGGGTGCATTCGTTACGCCAATGAATAAAGAGCCTTTGCTTGTTGTGGAGAACAACAGCAAGTTGAGATTAAACTTGTCAGTTCCCGAAGCCAATACGCCTTATATCAAATTAGGCGATACGATACGTTTTCACGTTCGTTCACAGCCGCAGGAAAAATACGTAGCAAAGGTCAGCAGAAAATCAGGAAGCCTTGATTTAAAACTGCGTTCGGAGAAAATCGAAGCCGATTTTATCAATCAAAACAGTTCATTAAAACCGTATATGATTGCGGAGGCTGTCATTCCGTTGCAAAATTCAGAGCCTACGTTTTTTGTTCCGAAATCTGCCGTAGTGGAAAGCGGAATGGGTGTATATGTAATCCGTGTAGAGGACGGCAAAACCAAAAATGTACCTGTAAGCAAAGGTCGTGTAATGCCCGAGCAAGTCGAAGTATTTGGCGACTTGAATGAGGGAGATAAAATTTTAAAAATGGGGTCGGAAGAAGTACAAGAGGGTACGGAAGTTCCTAACAAGCCCCATAATTCTGATAATGATAAAAAATAATTAAGATATGGCTAAAAATAATAAAAACATCATTTATCTTCCATTGGAAGATGTTGAAAGTGAACATTGTGCCTTGATAGTCGAAAAAGGACTTGCACAGGTTAAAGGTATCGAGAGCCATAAGGTAGAAGTAAATAACCGTAGGGCTGTAATTACCGTTAATAGCAAAGAGGTTGTTTCAGAAGCAGTCAAAACAATTAAAGACCTTGGTTATGGTGTTACCACTGTAAAAGGTACTTTCCCTGTTTTGGAAATGACTTGTGCTTCTTGTGCAGGAAGTGTCGAAAGCACAGTCCAAAACCAAGAGGGAGTTGTAAATGCTTCTGTAAACTTTGGAACCGCTAATCTTACTGTTGAATATCTTCCCAATATGATTGATAGTGCCGAACTGCAAAAAGCAGTTCGGTCTATCGGTTATGATATAATAATTGATGAAGAAAGCAATCAGCAGGAAACATTAGAAGCTATCCACGAGAAGAAATTCAAACAATTAAAGACAAAAACCACTTGGGCAATTATACTGTCCTTGCCTGTCGTAGTAATAGGAATGTTCTTTATGGATATGCCTTATGCCGACCCGATTATGTGGGTGTTCTCTACGCCTGTCGTATTGTGGTTAGGTCGGGATTTCTTTATAAATGCGTGGAAACAGGCAAAACATCGTTCTGCCAATATGGATACGTTGGTTGCATTAAGTACAGGTATTGCTTATGTGTTTAGTGTATTCAATATGCTGTTTGCCGATTTTTGGCATCAGAGAGGGTTACACGCCCACGTTTATTTTGAAGCGGCGGCTGTTATTATCGCATTCATTCTGTTAGGAAGATTGTTGGAAGAAAAAGCCAAAGGCAATACCTCATCAGCCATTAAAAAGCTAATGGGTTTACAACCCAAAACCGTCATCGTGGTACAAGCTGACGGAATAGAAAAGCAAACGGTTATTGAAGATGTGAATGTTAATGATGTCATTCTTGTAAAACCCGGCGATAAAATCGCCGTGGACGGCATAGTTACTTCGGGTAGTTCTTACGTGGACGAAAGTATGTTGAGCGGAGAGCCTGTACCTGTACAGAAAAAAGAGAACGAAAAAGTATTCGCAGGAACGATTAACCAAAAAGGTAGTTTCCAATTCAAAGCCGTTAAGGTCGGCAAAGATACGATGCTTGCTAACATCATCAAGATGGTACAAGATGCACAAGGCAGTAAAGCTCCCGTACAGAAGTTGGTCGATAAGATTGCGGGTATTTTTGTTCCGATAGTGATTGTTATTGCTATTGTCACATTTATTGTATGGTTCACTTTGGGTGGCGATAACGGAGTTGTACAGGGTTTATTGGCTGCCATTACAGTATTGGTTATTGCTTGTCCTTGTGCGTTGGGATTGGCTACGCCTACTGCAATTATGGTAGGTGTTGGTAAGGGTGCTGAAAAAGGCATATTGATAAAAGATGCTGAAAGTCTTGAATTAACTAAAAAGGTCAATGCAATTATTTTAGACAAGACAGGAACTATTACCGAGGGCAGACCGGAGGTAACAGGTATTCAATGGCTGAACAATGACGATACCACAAAAGACATTCTTTTGAGTATCGAAAAACAATCCGAACACCCATTGGCAGATGCCGTAGTTAAACATTTTGACGGAGTAAGAACAACATCGTTGTCCGACTTCGACAGTATTGTCGGTCAGGGCGTACAAGCAGTCCACAACAACGAAACCTATTATATAGGTAATCGGGTGCTATTGGCAGAAAAAGGCGTTTCTATTGCTCCAGACTTACAAAAGCAAGCAGACGAATGGAGCAGATTAGCTAAAACCGTTATTTGGTTTTCAGACAGCAAACAAGCCCTTTCGGTAATTGCCATATCCGACAAGATAAAAGAAACATCGGTACAGGCTATCCAAGAACTGCACGAATTGGGTATTGAACTGTACATACTTACAGGCGATAATGAAGCTACGGCAAAAGCCGTTGCTGAGCAAACAGGTATCGACCATTATAAAGCAGAAGTATTACCACAGCACAAAGCCGATTTTGTGAAAGAACTCCAACAACAAGGCAAAATCGTTGCAATGGTTGGGGACGGTATCAACGATAGTACAGCATTGGCAACAGCGGACGTGAGTATCGCAATGGGAAAAGGCTCGGATATAGCAATGGACGTGGCTAAAATGACGATTATTTCATCAGACCTTGCCAAGATACCACAGGCAATAAGATTATCAAAACAAACGGTAGCAACCATTAAGCAAAATTTGTTTTGGGCATTTATCTACAACCTTATCGGTATTCCGCTTGCGGCAGGTGTTCTCTATCCGATAAACGGTTTCTTACTTAATCCAATGATTGCAGGTGCTGCAATGGCATTAAGTAGTGTAAGCGTGGTAGTCAACAGCCTACGGTTGAAATGGAGAAAGTAAAACAGTGAATTAAATAATTTAAAAAATAGAAGATATGAATTTCAAAATCAAATTTTTAAGTATCGTGGCTATTGTCACGGTACTTTTCATCGGTTGCAATCAAAATAATAACGGAGCAACTACTGATAACCAAAATACATCAACTGTAAAAGACAATACGCCTAAAAAGGGCGACCACGTACCAAGTAATTTGGTTTGTATGGTTAATGATGCCTATATGGGCAAACAGCAGTTGGAAGTACCGTTTGAGGGGAAAATGTATTACGGTTGTTGTAAAATGTGTCAGGAAAGAATACCAACAGACGGTACTGTACGCTATGCAATAGACCCTCATACATTGGAAGAAGTGGATAAAGCAACCGCTTATATCGTTCTTATCGGAGATAACGGCGAGGTAGCTTACTTTGAGAATGAAACCAACTATCAAAATTTCAGAGCAGTGAATTAGAGATTAAGCGGAGAACAATAATTTTTGTAGCACTAAAAATTAGGCGATGATACACACAGAAAAAACATTAACCGAAGTATTGGAAGTGCTGAAAGGGAGAGGTTACACAGAGGACTTTAATTTACTTGAAGTAAAGGATATGCACGACAAAGACGGCGGCAAAGTAAAAATAGAGGACTTGATTACTGACAGGGTTTATCGTTTTGCAAGTCAGAACGACGTATCGGACGAAGCCATTTTATACGCAATAAGTAACCGAAAAGACGGTTCAAAAGGCGTATTTGTAAACGGCTACGGAATTTACACGGACGAAGAAGCTACGGCTATTCTTGACCAAATCCCAATCAATACGGAGGACACAGAAGATTGGCTTAGATAGTTAGAACAAGTATTGAGAATAAGGAGAGTTACGGAAAGTTGAGAGCATGGCAATATGTACAGCCAAAAAACAATTTTCCCGTTGAGGACTATGATGAAAATGCCTGAGCGGTGTTCGCATTGCGGACAAAGAATGGAACCCGAACCCGGCTTTTATTATGGAACGGGATATGTAAGCTACGGATTGTCAATCGTACTAACGGTATTTAACCTTATTTGGTACGCTTTGATATTTGGAATTAGCTTTTTGGATAACAGCCTTTTTTGGTATTTGGGAGTTAATATTCTCATATTGATTTTGTGCCAACCGGTAATGATGCGTTATGCAAGGGTTATTTATTTATACTTCTTTGTGAAGTACGACGATAAACAATTATGACACTAACTATTAAAATTGTAACCAGTGAAATAGAGATTGATTTTTAAAACATCAGAATCATCTCCTTCCTATCCTTTTCTGTTTTTTGCAAATACACAAGGGTACTATTGAACGGAAATGAGTATCAGTACTAATTAGGCTAACACAAAGGTAAGCACATTACGCATTTTGGCAACCGCACAAAGCCAACAAAAAATGCGTAAAGAGCTTACCTTTTCAACCAATAAAAATTCCCCTTCTCCCACTTTTTTTTATTTTTTTTAGCCGACACGCAACCCAGTAAACAACGGACAACCAATAGCCACAGCCACTAACAAGGGTTTTGCGTCAGGCGGGTCGAACGTTCCCGTTTGACATTTTTTCGTAAATTTACGTTTTGTCGCTCGCTCGGAATTTTCAGTTGAAAATCCCGCCCGAACGCAAAGCCCCAAACCGTTAGCGGTCATTGTAACTGGCGACACAACAAACAACAAAAAGAACAAAAAATGACAAAGAAAGAAATAGCACGAGACTTTTTGAAACTTGCTTCCAAAGGACAATCACGGAAAGCATTTGAACTTTATATTTCAGACAACTTTAAGCATCACAACGTTTGGTTCAAAGGGGACAGATAAACTTTAATGACTAAAAAAAAGAGAAAAATGGAAAAATTCAGTTTAAAGGACGACATCAAGGTGTTTTATGTAACTGCTAAGTCCTTTCCACAAGGCATTTCGGCAGCCACAGAGAAACTTCATAGCCTTTTCCCTTTCTCAAAAGAGAGGAAAATTTTTGGATTATCCAGACCAGAAAACAATAGCGGTATAGTTTATAGGGCGGCAGCAGAAGAAATGTATGATGGAGAAGCTGAAAAAGTAGATTGTGAAACTTTGACTATACCCAAAGGAGAATATGTGGCAATTACTGTTAGTGACTTTCGCAAAGACATTATGAGTATTGACAGAGCATTTCAAAAACTACTCAAAGAACCAAATATAGACCCTCAGGGATACTGTGTGGAATGGTATGCATCAGATAAAGAAGAAGTAATGTGTATGATACGACTTGATGAATAACAACGAACCGCTAACGGTCATTGTATAGCGACCTCCGACAAACAACAAACAGACAAAAAATGAAACATAAACATAACGACACTGACGAATTAATTCTTAAAGCAGGAGAAGGCAGGATTTATAACTGTGGAACAATGACAGCTGTATTTAAGGCAGACGAAAATGAAACAGCAGACAAATACAGCATTTCGGAATGGTGGCTTGAACCAAACTCTGACGGGCCTGGTGCTCATCAACACGAAGACAATGACGAAGTTTTTTACGGCATAGAAGGTACAACATCAATACTGGTTGGTGACAAATGGTTAGAAATTCGTAAAGGAGATTTTCTAAGAATACCTGCAAGGACAATTCACGATTTTGCAAACAGGACAGATGAAAAATCGGGACTTCTAAACTTTTTTATTCCGGGTGGCTTTGAGAGAAATATGCCATCAATTGTAAAATGGTTTGAAGACAATAAGTAATTTATATGGTAACAATTGACATATTCAGAAAATTGGCTCTTTCGTTTCCCGAAGCGACAGAAGAACCCCATTTTGAAAAAACTTCTTTTAGGGTGAAAAAGAAAATCTTTGCTACTTATGACGACCTGAAAAAGAGAGCTTGTATCAAATTATCTGAAATTGACCAAAATGTTTTTTCGTCTGCCGACAAGACAATTATTTTTCCAGTAGAGAATAAATGGGGGAAACAAGGTTGGACGCTTATTGAAATGAGTAAAGTTCGTAAAGAACTATTTTTTGACGCATTGACAACCGCATATTGTGAAGTGGCACCTAAAAAACTTGCTGACCAAATTAGACCAAATGACAACGAGTAAAGAACAACGAACCGCTAACAAGGTATTGCCAAAAGCGGGGCTGAACGGCTTCGATTGGACTTTTGTGCTAAAAACCCCCGCCTTCGGCAATACCCGAACCGTTGGTGGCAATTTTTTGAAAAACGAACTGCGGAAAACTCCTAACAATAAAAATGACGAAAACAGACAATTTATCTTTATTCTTCAACAATGAATTCCCTTTAAACAAAGAAGGTTTGGAAGATTTTGTAAATAATTTTGTTTTCAAGTCTTACAAGAAAGGAGAAATTATTTTAAAAAATGGAAATGTAGAAAATGAACTACGCTTTTTAGACCAAGGTGTTATTCGGGAATATTATGCAACCAAAGACAAAGAAAAAAATATTTATTTTTACACAAATCCAGGATTTGTAACTGATTTTGCTTCATTTGTACATTCAACTGTAACGAAAAAGTATATAGAATGTTTGACCGATGTAAATTTGAGGGTTTTGTCCAAAGATAAATACTTGACTTTATTCAATAAGTATAGTTGTGGAAAGTTGTTTGTTGAAAATGTTTTCCAACGAATTGTTGTCAATAAAGAAACCGAAGAATTTAATCATTTTGTAAATAGTGCTGAAGAACTATATCTTGATATTATGAAGACAAAACCAGACTGGTTGGTAAAGATTCCCCAATATCATATCGCTTCTTATTTGGGAATTTCGCCCGAAACTTTAAGTAGAATTAGAAAGAAAATCTGATTTCTTGATTTCAATCAATGGAAAATATCTTTTCATTGGACAACTTTGTACTTTCAATTTAAAATTCAGAATAATGAAAGTACATCATTTACGAAATGCAACTTTGGCAATAGAAACAAACGACAAAGTAATTTTAGTTGACCCAATGCTTGGAAAAAAAGGAACATCAGCTCCGCCATTTGCATTCTTCCGTTTTAAACCGAAACGTAATCCTATTGTAGATTTACCAAACAATTCAACAAATATCATTGAAAAAACAACACACTGCTTAATTACACATTTACATCCAGACCATTTTGACAGGAAAGGAGAAAATTTTCTTCGTTCTAAACAAATTCCAGTTATTTGTAGTGTCAAAGACGAAGCTATATTAAGAAAAAAAGGATTGAATGTTGTCCAAACCGTTGACTATTGGAAAACAACAAATTTTTTAGGTGGCAAAATACAAGGTATTCCAGCTGTTCACGGTTACGGATTTATAGCAAAACCAATGGGAAACGTAATGGGATTTCACATAGAATTACCTAATGAAAAATCAATATATTTAAGTGCTGACACTATTTATACTGATGATGTGCATAAAGTATTAACACAGTTAAAGCCTGAAATTTCAGTTGTGGCTTGTGGAACGGCTCAATTTGATGTTTTTCAACCGCTCTTAATGAAAATGAAAGATATTCTTAAATTCTTTCATAATGCACCAAATCAAGTAATCGCTAATCATTTAGAAGCTGTAAATCATTGCCCAACAACAAGAGAACAATTAAGAATGGAAGTTTCAAAAATTGGACTTATAAACAAAATATTTATTCCAAATGACGGAGAAAGCAGAACGTACTAATAAAACTGCCACCAACAAGGGTTTTGCAAAATGGCGGGTTTCGTCTAAATTGAAACTTTCTGCTTCGTAATCCGCAAAAGCCAATTTTATTGGCTTTTTTTTATAAATTAGCAAACAAAAATTGGCTTTTGCTATGTGTCGTCTAAATCGAAACTTTCGTCTTCGATTTCCCGCCACTTCGCAAAGCCCCGAACCGTTACCTGCAAGCGTGACAATTTAACAAAATCAAACTTTAATAAAATAAATTAATGGAAAAGTTTAAACTTTTTGGACTAAAATTAAATAGAAAAACGAAAAATGAAAATGGTCAATCTGGAATAGATTGTGGAGAACTTTGGCAGTATTTTGAAGAAAATAAAATAGCTGAAATAATACCTAATAAAACCTCAGACGCATTATATGCAGTTTATTATGATTATGAGAATGACGAAAATGGACTTTTTTCATATTTTATCGGATGCAAAGTCGATGAGAATACCGAGAAACCTGAAAACCTAGATGAACTTATAATTCCTGAACAAAAATATCATAAAGAAACTGCAAAAGGACAAATGACTGGATGCATTTCTGATACTTGGACTAGAATTTGGAAATCTAATCTTAACCGAAAATTTGGCTTTGACTTTGAAGTTTATGACGAAAGAAGTTTTGACTGGAATAACGCTGAAATTGATATTTATCTTTCCATAAATAACTAGAGAACAAAAAAACAAAGCCTGCAGGTAACAAGGGTTTGCCAAAAGCGGGGCTGAAGTGCTTCGATTGAGCATTTGTGCAAGGTTCAACATTAGTAATTCTATTGAACTTTTGTGCTAAAAATCCCCGCCTTCGGCAAGCCCCGAAACGTTATAGCCAATTTTAGGACGACACACCAAAATGAAAGACAAACAATTTGAAATAGAGCTTTTAGACATTCATTGGTTGGAAGATACCCCTGAAGAAATTGACTTATGTGCTCACGGACAAGTGAAAATTAGAATTGGTAATGAAATTATTGTTGACCGTAGAGAAAAAGAAAATCATTGGACATTAAGTGCAATGTCAGTGCATTTGTTAAGGACAATTGAAAACAATCACAACCCAGAAAATTTAGTTGGTGAACATTTAATTCCTTGCTGTGGACATCATATTGACCATCTTGAGAATAGCACGAAAGTTCATATTCAAGGTTGTTTTACGGGAATCAATTATTGGGTTCAACATACTGACCAAAATGTTAAGCTGACAACAGAATCTGAAACAGAAATTGTAATACCGAAAAAGGAGTATGAAAATGAAGTAAAAGACTCTTTTCAGTCGCTCGCTTTCAGCGAGTGACTTCTATGGATAAGGCCTCCGGCCGGTTTATTGTTTGGTGCAAACCGGCCGGAGGGATGAGATCACTCGGGAAACCCGAGCGATAGAGCGACAAAAGTACCTCGCCAACGACGAAACATGGATAATCAAACAAAACCTGCAAATAGATTTTGTGTAATAATTTTAAACAGAAGCTGGATTGTAAATACGAATTTTAAAAATGAACCTGAAAATCTTGACTGGGAAAATTGTAACGGCAAAATTCCGGAATCTGAATACGATCTCCGTTCTTGCTCAACATATACATTATTACATCAGCAGAATTAGACCTGTCTTTCTTGGCGGAAGTCTGGAGAAGTGCTTCTAATCCCGCCCGAACCCAAAGCTGCTAAAACGTTGGCGGTAATTGTGCACAAAAAAACTACTGATATGAAAATCTATCTCTGCTACTTCCTTATTATATCACTTTTTTTAGGCTATAGCCAGGCAAAGGACTCACGCCTGATTGTCCGGGAAAGTAAAATTAATGAAATACACAGGCTGACCGAAAAAGCAGGTTTTGTTACTTTGCCATACAGAATAAACTTTGATTCTATACAAATTGATGATTACAAAGTAATGTACAAGCTTGATAGTACCTACGATGAATTGCAAAATGACGGATTGCATCGCGACATCGTCGGCATATTGCCTGACACATCAAGCTATATCGGCATCCTTTATTATATTCATGGAGGTGTGACGAATCTTAATTTAATGGTCTATTCAAAGAACGGAGATGTTCTGGAAAAAAAAGCTTTATTAGAGGAGAAATGTGTTCTTTTTGGAGGAGAAATATTGGAATGTCAGGAAATGACCAACATAAATAAAGACCTCACGATGGATTATAATTATAATTCCAGAATTGTCTATGAAAATTATGACAGTGCGGACACGATCAGCTACGATACGGTTTACACGAGCTTAAAAAGATATGGAACAATTACTGAATCAGGGAAAGTCGTCTTTGAGAAAGCAGACTCCTGCTGTTGCTCGGCTATCTGTTATTAGTATCCTTTCCGGTCGTTCCGCTCTGCGGAGTGACGGTTGTTGACAAGGCCTCCGGCCGTTAATAGTACCCACAGACAATTGGCAGGAGGCAAAATTTACACTTCATAAAAACACCGGCACTATGAATATAAAGACCACCATCCACTGCGGCAAGCTGCAAACCGCCGGCAGCAAGTAATCAGGGCCACACGATGAAACCAAAAGCAATCTGGTCAACAGAATTAAAAAACGGAATTTTGGGTGGGCTGACACCTGTTAGTGACCCATTTGACAACACAAAATTCTATATTTCGGATGGTTGGGGTTCAGCTTACCCTTCAATGAAATTAAGACAGCTTTCTTTTGAGAATGGGAAGGAATTAAATGCTGTATCAATAAAAAATTCAGTCAGGTGCTTGTATTTCAATTCTGATAAGAAAAATGTTTTTGCTGTTTCTGACAGTAAAATATTTCAGATCGACAGAGCAGGCTTTTCAGTTATCAGAAAGTTTGAAAAAGGTATTCAAAAGTATAGCGACTTTATTTCATCCAATGACAAGGACACGCTTTTGTTGATGAGCTCCGGTGCTGATTTTCTGTTTGTCTACAACTATAATGACGAAAAAGGAACAAAGAAAAAGCTGAAAAGCTGTAGAGGAATTTTTAAAGAAAGCGATACGGAATTTTTGATTTTTTGTGCAAGAACCGGAAGTGTACAACAATTCGATTTACGCACCGGCAAACTAAAAGAAATTTTACAGGCAGCTATTTTCTGCGAGGCATATAAAAGCAAATCGGATAAACTCTATCTTCATCCGGGGAAGATCGTTGAAGCTACTTCAGCTACCCGCGAGAGAATAGAGCCTGTAAACCAGATTGATATCTATTTAAAATCAGACCTGACAAAAAAGATTGCGATCAAATTTGATTTTGACTTTGACAAATTCATCGTTTCTGAAAGCGAGGAAAAATTATATCTTATCAAAGACAATCAGATTGGGATTTATTCATTTCTGGAGCAAAAGACTATTGATAAAATAACCTTGAACGAAAAAGAAAGAGTAGCACAGATTTTTGACAAACAACAACTATTTGTAAGCTATGAATATGACAAAGCCAACATAATAACCTGTTGGAGATTATAACTGCTGCAAACCGGCCGCAGACCGCAGGAATAAAAGATCACTCGGGAAATCCGGGCGATAGGGGAGAAATCCCCGTCCTTCGCCAAGCCGCAAACGTTATAGGCAACTTTGGACTAACCCTCGCACAGAACAACAGACAGTAAACAAATATGCAGACAATACTTGGAGCCAACGGACAGATAGCAGAAGAATTAGCAAGGGAGCTGTATAGAAATTATACAACCGACATCCGGTTGGTAAGCAGAAACCCTAAAAAGGTAAACAACACAGACCAGTTGTTTCCTGCAAACTTAATGGACGCAGAAGCTACGGACAAAGCCGTTGAAGGCAGCGACATCGCCTATCTGACCGTAGGTTTGCCGAATAATGCCCAAATGTGGACAGAGCAATTTCCGATTATGATGAAAAACGTAATTGAAGCCTGTAAAAAACATAAATGCCAATTGGTATTTTTTGACAACACGTATATGTATGACAAAACCAGCGAACCACAGACAGAAGAAAGTCCGTTTGTGCCTGTCGGAGAAAAATCAGTCGTAAGGGCAAAAATTGCAACGATGCTGTTGGACGAGATTAGCAATAAAAATATTGAAGCAGTTATTTGCCGGGCACCTGAATTTTACGGAGCAGGTAAAACGCAAAGTGTAACCAACACATTGATTTTTGACAACATTAAACAAGGTAAAAAACCAAGAGTTCCACTCAAAGACAACACAAAACGGACTTTAATTTGGACACCCGATGCAAGTCGGGCAATGGCTCTAATCGGCAATACGCCTGATGCGTATAACCAAACGTGGCATTTGCCTTGTGATGATAATAGACTTACATACAAGGAAATGATTGCGTTTATATCGACAGTTACCAATAAAAAACTTGATTATTCTGTTATGCCAATGTGGTTTCTCAAATTAGGCAGTCTAATCAATAAACAAGCAAAAGGATTGTTGGAACTTCTGCCTCGCTATAAGTATGACAACATTTTTGTTTCCGATAAATTCAAAAAGCGGTTTCCTGATTTTATAATCACAAGCTACCGGGAAGGCATTACCGAAATAATGAACGAGCAAAAAAGGTGATGATGAAAATTTTACTTATGATTACCAGTGTTGCGAAGTATGAAAACAGTAACCTGGAAACAGGCTTATGGCTGAGCGAATTGACGCATATTTACCACCTTGCCAACGAGCAGGGTTACCACATAACAATCGCAAGCACAAAAGGCGGAAACACACCTGCAGACCCTGAAAGCCTGAAACCGATGATGCTGGACAAAGTAACCAAAGAATATTGGGCAGACAGTTCGTTCAGAGAGTTGTTGAAGCACACAAAAAGTGCAGGTGAAGTATCCGGACAGCAATTTGACTGTGTGTATCTGGCAGGCGGACACGGCACGATGTATGACTTCCCTGACGACGCGACACTTCAGGCTGTCATCAGACAACATTACGAAAACAGCAAAATTGTTGCAGCAGTATGTCACGGAGTTGGCGGACTTTTAAACGTGAAGCTGTCAAATGGAGAGTATTTAATCAGGGACAAGACAATTACAGGATTTAGCTGGTTTGAAGAAAGCCTTGCCAGACGAAAAAAAGAAGTTCCCTTCAACCTTGAGAAATCACTTAAAGAAAGGGGAGCAGACTACAAAAAGGCTTTTATACCAATGACATCAAAAGTAGTTGTGGACGGAAACCTGATTACAGGACAAAACCCGTTCAGCTCAAAAGAAATAGCAAAAGTGGTAATGCGGCAACTGAAAAAATAAAAGTTGTGCATAACGTCTTGAGCTACAGGTTTCCCTTAGTAGTTCAGATGTTTTAATTATTGACATTACCTTTCAGTAGTTCTGCTCTGCGCAATGACAATTATTGACAAGCTCTCCGGGAAAGCCGGGTGAGAGGTGGGAGTGGATGACATACAGCAATAAATGAAGGAAAGTTTATAACATGACAAAAAGATAACTGCAAGCCTCCAATGAGAAAAATAATCGCTGCAATCAATATAACCCTTGACGGGTTTTGTGACCATACCATATTACTGCCAGACGAGGAAGTACACCGGCATTATCAGGAATTGCTAAATGGCGGCGACGCAATTCTATACGGCAGAACAACGTATCAGCTTATGGAGTTTTGGCGGACACTGCTGGAAAATCCTTCAGAAGAAAAATCAATGAATGACTTTGCGCTGGCTATAGACAAAATTCCAAAAATTGTCTTTTCGCATACATTGAAAAATACGGAATGGGATAGTGCAAAACTTGCGAATAAACCAATCGGAGAAGTGGTTAACGAATTAAAGCGGCAATCAGGTAAAGATATTTTTGTTGGCAGCCGGAGTTTAATTATTCAGCTGATGAACTTAAATTTGATCGATGAATTCCAGCTTTGCATTCATCCTGTGGTTGCAGGAAGCGGTTTGCCCTTGTTTGAAAATATAACCGAAAGGACAATTCTGAAACTTGTCAAGACAAAAGTCCTTAGTGGTGGAGGGGTAATACTTTACTATGAACCAATGAGGGAGAGGGCGTGAAAAAATGACGCATGATAGACTCCTTGCTGATGACCGTATTGAATATAAAGCAGGATTGTGTGCAAACAGACACCTGAAAAAGAATGATATATGTTAGGACTTCGAACAACAATTTACAAAGTAGGAGATATTCAGAAAGCCGCTGAATGGTATTCGAAAGCGTTTAAAACAAAACCGTATTTTAGCGAGCCATACTATGTTGGTTTCAACATTGAGGGCTATGAATTGGGACTTCAGCCTGAAGCAAATCCCATTATGGACAAAGCAGATAGTGTCGTTTCGTATTGGGGAGTAGAAGATATTCAGGAAGTTTATAATCAGTTGATTGATTTGGGAGCGACAGAAAATGAAAAGCCGCATAACGTAGGAGGAGAAATAGTGACAGCAACGGTTAAAGATCCTTTCGGAAACACCATTGGCTTAATTTACAATCCATATTTTAAACTAAATAATTAACGCAGGAGAAGAGATATTCGGAAAAAGGTGGCAAGCCGGATTATGAAAACAAATAAAGAAACAAGGAGCATTGGAACAATTAGAATAAAAATGATATGAAAAGAAAAATCTTAAATGTATTATCCGTGATATTCGGATTATTGCTTATCAATGGTGGCTTGAACAAGTTTCTTAATTACATGCCGGTTCCTGACGACTTACCCGAAGTATTGGTAAAGGATACGATGGCGTTAAATGAGATTGCCTGGCTGATACCGCTCATAGGCTTTGCAGAAATTCTGGGCGGCTTGCTCATTCTGCTACCCAGAACAAGGGCATTGGGGGCTTTGGTTATTTTTCCGGTAATGGTTGGGGTCTTGCTGACGCATGCTTTTGTTGCACCGGATGGACTTCCTGTTGCACTTGTAATCTGGGCTATTCTTCTTTGGATTATACTCGATAACAAGCAAAAGTATCTGACACTACTGCAAAATGGGTAAGCTGGCTGGCATAATGTAAGGGACGTCGGCCCGGATTTATGTTTTGCTAAATATTTTAGCAAAATAGGTTTTTTTGTATTTTTGGGTATGTGGGAAAGAATACGCGAAAAACTACAGATTCTGGCCGATGCTGCCAAGTATGATGTGTCATGCAGCTCCAGTGGCAGCAACAGAAAAAATGACACGAACACGATCGGTGATACGGGCAGTGGCATTTGCCATACCTATACGGAAGACGGCCGGTGTGTTTCCCTTCTTAAGATTCTGCTCACCAATTACTGTATTTACGACTGCCTGTTCTGTGTTTCCAGGCGCAGCAACGATGTAAAGAGAGCCGCTTTTACCGTCAATGAAGTGGTGGAGCTTACCATGGAGTTTTACCGCCGGAATTATATAGAAGGATTGTTTCTGAGCTCAGGCATATTCAAAGCTCCGGACTATACCATGGAGCGCCTGGTAGCTGTTGCGAAAAGATTACGGACCGAAGAGCGGTTTAACGGATACATCCATATCAAAACCATACCCGGGGCCGGTGATCAGTTGCTTTATGAAGCCGGAAAGTACGCTGACCGTATGAGCATCAATCTTGAGATGCCTACCGATGCCGGTCTGAAGTTGTTCGCACCCGAAAAGTCGCATGAGGAAGTAAAAAGAGATCTTGGTGTGATAAAAGGCAAAATTGTGGAATTAAGGTCAGAGAGGCAGCTGATCCGGTCAGTACCCAAATTTGTACCAGCCGGTCAGAGTACCCAGATGGTGGTAGGAGCAGGCGCGGAGACCGACAGAGACATTATGTATACGGCCGATTCGTATTACGGAGCTTTTGATCTTAAGAGAGTGTATTATTCGGGTTATATTCCGGTCAGTCACGATACACGTTTGCCTGTTATCGGGATGCAGCCGCCTTTGCTGCGGGAAAATCGTTTGTACCAGACAGACTGGCTGATGCGGTTTTATGGCTTTGATATCAGGGAAATACTGGATGACAGACATCCGAATCTGGACCTGGAGATCGATCCCAAGCTCAGCTGGGCCTTGCGCAATCCGCATCTTTTTCCGGTAGATATTAATGCAGCGGATTATAAAATGATCATGCGGGTTCCGGGCATAGGGATCAAAAGCGCTATGAAAATTGTGGCAGCCCGAAAATATGGAAGGCTGCGCATCGATCAGATCAGAAAAATGGGCATTGCCTATAGCCGGGCAAGACATTTTATTGTTTGTGCCGATTCCGATTTTTCAGTGCTCGGTCACCGGCCGGAACGAATCCGGAGGCGTATTCTGGAAGAAAGCCGATCCAGATTCAGCGCGCTGCATAGCCACCAGCTTTCCTTGTTTTAGCATGAAGATTTCTGTGCCCCATCTGCTGTTTGACGGTTCCTGGAAAGGGCTGCTTACCGGTGTTTTTGAAGTATTTGAACGAAAGTGGTTTAATGCCAGAGTATTTACAGAAGACGATTATCAGGCAACCATGTTTGACGGTTGCTTTACAGTAATTACAGACAACGCAAAGGCCAGGAGGGTATACGACGGGCTGCGAAAAAGACTGGACGCGGATTCATTCAAAACGTTTTTTTACGCGTTTTTTTCCGAGCAGCAGGCAGGTTATCAATATCTGCTGGATATGGCCGTGTACGTGTTTCAGAATCCGGGAAAAGTGTCTGATAATTTCGGACATCCGGCCGTGCTGGGAGTAAGCCGGTTTGCCAAAAGTGTAGGCAGAGAAGCCCACAGAATGAAAGCCTTTATCCGGTTTCAGAAGTTCAGCGATGGTACCTTTTTTGAAGTCATATATCCCGATTTTAATGTGCTTCCACTTATTGCCGGTCATTTTCAGAAACGATATACCGATCAGCCCTGGGTTATATACGACGAAAAGCGGGCGTTTGGCCTGTATTACAATAAGGTCCTTGTCCAGGAAATAACCTTTCATTTTTGGGAGCAAAAAAAAGATACCGGTGTTGTTGTACAGCGGTTTGATGACGGCGAAATAAAATACGACCAGCTCTGGAAAGATTACTACAGAAGCACTACCATAGCATCCCGGAAAAACGAAAAGCTGCAGCGGCAGCATGTGCCTCTCCGCTACAGAAAATACCTGAATGAGTTTGAGTAAGGGCGGGGAATATTTCAGTTTAAATGATTTTTTGTAAATTTTTAGGGAGATATGTTTTAATTTAACCTTTCGATTATCTTGCTTTTATAGCAGACAGTTGTTAAGAAGTAGCCAAAATGGAAAAGGATGTCGATAACAAAAGAATCCGAATTAATAGGAATGCAGAATGCAAGTAAAGCAGTTGCCTATACACTAAGAGAAATGATCAATTTTGCTCAGCCCGGGATGAGCACCAAAGAACTTGATGACTATGGAGCTAAGATTTTATCCGATTTTGGAGCAAAATCAGCCCCTTACCTGACATATGGGTTTCCGGGATGGACTTGCATAAGCGTTGGCAATGAATTCTGTCACGGTATTCCGTCCGATAAGCGAATCCTAAAGGAAGGGGATCTGATAAATATTGATGTTTCTGCTGAGCTTAACGGCTTCTGGTCGGATAACGGGGCCTCATTTGTTCTCGGAAAAGATCGTAATCAACATCAGAAGCTGGTAGAAGCATCCAAAGAAATATTGCAAAAAGCCATCAGCCATATCAGAGGTGGAGTGAGAATCGCGGATATTGGTCACTTAATGGAAACCGAAGCAAAAAAGAAAGGTTACATGGTTGTCAGAAATCTTGGGGGACATGGTATCGGCAGAAGCTTGCACGAGCAGCCGGATGAGCTGCTTAATTACAGAAACCGGTTTGATCACAGACGCTTCAAAAAAAACTCTGTGGTGGCGATTGAAACATTTATCTCCACATCTTCCGCCTATGCGACCGAACTTAGCGATGGATGGACTATGGTTGGGAATAGAGGCGGGTATATGGCTCAGCACGAACACACGATTGTCGTTACGGATAGGGAACCGGTCATACTGACTGCGATGAATGAAATAGTATGATTATATCATGTTTTACCTGACGGGAAGTATACAAATGGCGGAATAAAATCCCGTTGGGAGCTTGTGCGTACTATCATGTAAGGCGGATAAATGAGCAAAGCTTTGAATGCAGAAATGTAAATAAATGGATAGATTATCGCCTGAATGGTTATTTGAGCGACACTCTGAGCAGGTCATCAGAAAGTGGCTGGGACAGCTGCGGTATTTTTATTATAAGCGGGCCTGGGGCGGACATGCGAATGACGGCGATGAATTTCAAACGGCATTTTTGTATACTGACAGGCAAGACCTGATACACAAACTCGGACAACTAGGTATAACATTAAACGTAATTCCGGACGATTTTCCGAGGCCTGTGATCGGGCAAACGTATCCGGCAGCAGAGTTCGCGAAATTTAAAAATGCAATCAGAGAGTATCCCGACCTTGAGCAACCCGGACACTCCATACTCTTCGGATACCAGACGTTTATTTGGGTTTACAGCAATTCCATACGTATTATACTATCCGGTACAAGAGATGGCAACTGCTATGATGTAAGCCAGGACGATTTTGAAGCTTGCCTTGAGCTGGAAAAGC
The DNA here is from genome assembly GCA_023392125.1 of Bacteroidota bacterium. GTDB lineage: Bacteria > Bacteroidota > Bacteroidia > Cytophagales > Cytophagaceae > SpSt-227. Next base: position 30,392 of record JAEVZS010000016.1, on the reverse strand, counting down.
ATTTTGATAACCTGGACTGGCAAAATATAGCGGACAAATCTCCGGAGAAAAGTGCTTGCTGTGTTTCGCGGAGCAAATATCCTGAACTGTACCGGCAATAAATTACAAAATATTTCAAAAGACAAATCATATGAACAACCTGATCTCCATCGTAGAAATACCGGTAACTGACTTTGCCAGAGCCGTAAAGTTTTATCAGACACTTTTAGATATCCGTATCGAAGAAGTTGAAATGGACGGAACTCAGCTGGGGGTATTGCCTGGTGACGGGGAATCGGTAAACGTGGTTCTGATAAAGGGCAGCGGCTATAAGCCGACAACAGACGGAGCCGTCCTCTATCTGAATGCCGGAACCGATTTGCAACCCATGCTCGACAAGGTGCAGCACAACGGCGGACAGGTAATAGTGCCCAAAACTGAGATCAGTCCGGAGATGGGGTATTTTGCGTTGTTTACAGACACAGAGGGAAACAAGTCAGGATTGCATTCGGTACAATAAAGCTGAGGAAAAACATCGCCTGATCAACAAATCATGAATATTCAACCGCATAAAATAAACGAAACAGAAATTGCGGAAGTAATTTCAGACCGGATAATCATACAAAATGCAGAAGACGCGCTGGATTTGATGGGTACTGTTTATTATCAGGGATTCGACAAAGTCATTATTCACCAAAAGAATGTTACAGCAGACTTCTTCGATTTAAAGAATAAAATGGCCGGGGAAATTCTTCAGAAATTTTCAAATTATCGGGTTCGCCTCGCAATAGTCGGAGATTTTTCAAAGCTGACAAGCAAAAGTCTGAATGATTTTATCTATGAAAGCAATAAGGGAAAACAGGTAAATTTTGTTGCTTCCGTTGATGAAGCATTACGTTCTTTAGCAAGGTAGACAATTGAACAACATGAGGAATAGGGGTGGAGTAAAATTCAACGTCCAGATGTTGGCATAAATAATTGAGATATATCCGAATATGATAAATATTATTGGCGGAGGAATTTCAGGGTTATCGACAGCTTTGGCGCTTCAGCGAAATAAGCTTGATTATAAGCTGTTTGAAAAAGACGATGAGATTACATATGCGAATGTCGGACTCGGTATTAGTCATAATATCCGGCCAATTTTAAATGAATGGAATATATTGGAGCAGACTAAAGAATTGGGGGCAGAAATTACCCACTTTCATTTTGGAGATTGTAAGCTCAGGTATTTAAAATCATTCCGATTAAAACAGCCTGCTCTCTGTGTCAACAGAAAGAAGTTTCACCAGCTTTTATATCAGCAGCTGGACCACAACAAAGTTGCCCTCAGCTCAGTAAAATCTGCAAAAGATTTTAATCCTGATGAAATGGTAATCTGCGCTGAAGGTATTCAATCAGAATTCAGACAGGAACTATATCCGCAGCTCCAGCTAAGAAAGGCGAATCAGGTCTTGTGGCGAGGTATAAGTGAAATCAGACTGGAAAATAAGTTTAGGAATGCCTATCACGACTTTATTGGCAGTAATATACGGTTTGCAATTATTCATACCGGCGGAAACTTTTATAGCTGGTATATCATCAGACCTTTAATGCCGGATATGGAAATATCAGTCGGAAAATCGACATTGAAAAGTTTTTTTGAAGGAGATCATCCAGTCATCAGATCCGTAATTGAGCATACTGAAAGCATATACACATCAGAGCTGATGGATATTAATCCTAAGCGTCGAAAAAGTCTGAGCTGGTTTAACGACAACGCATTGATGATTGGTGATGCGATCCATCCCACAACTCCCAATATGGCAAATGGAGCTTGTCTGGCAATAGAAGATGCCTATACAATTGTCAATATGATTATCGGCAATCAGCAGCCGTTGAAAGACATTTTTGAATTATTTCAACAGCGGCGAAAATCGAAAGTTGATAGTGTTGTTACACAATCCTGGTGGTTGGGGCAATTGTTTCATCAACATAGCTCTTTGATGAACAGTATTGTGAAAATGGGAATTGTCTCAATGCCTCATTTCATGTTTGATTCTATATATTCGAACGTGCTGAAGGATATGACTTACAAACGTATAGCATAATCAATATCCGAACAGGCAGCCGGTTTCTTTTATAATTACCGGCGAATGAGGCACAGAGTCCGCTATCTGGATGAGCTGATAAAAGGAAGGGCGATAAAGTTTTAAGGAAATAAAGACTGTAAACCCTCAAGGGACGTTAGTGTTGTCAAACATCCCCGGAGGGTTAGAATACAGCAGCCGGGTTTTGTATATTTGCTGTTATACACCAGCAAACAGCAAAACCAGATGATCATAGAGCCGCTGAAGCCATTTGACGGGCAACATTGCGAAACAACAGCAACCGGTACGTTGCTCAGACAACTTGGAATCGAGCTCTCCGAGCCAATGCTTTTCGGACTTGGTGAAGGCCTTGGTTTTATATTCTGGAATATGAAATCAATGAGCTTTCCATTCATTGGCGGACGAATAAAGCCGGATCTGCTTACACAGAATATTGCGAAAAACCTGCATCTTGAGCTGACTGTAAATGAAACTTCTTCGTCGCAGAAAGCCTGGGAAAGTGTCAGGTTGTTGATTGATAGGAGACAGGTAGTAGGGCTGAAACTGGATTGTTATCATCTGGAATATTTTACCAGGCCATTTCATTTTGCCGGGCACTATGTGGCGATGTACGGGTATGACGATAACCGGGCGTTTCTTATAGACACCAGCCAGCAGGGTGGTCAGGTTAAAACAAGCCTGAAAAGCCTGGCGCTGGCAAGATCCGAAAAAGGGCCGATGGCTTCTAAAAATCTTTATTACGTTTTGAAAAAAACAGACAGGGAGTATGACCTGAAAACGGCCATTCCTGATGCCATCAGGGCCAATGCAAAAGACTATCTGAATCCGCCGATTACCAATATCGGATACAAAGGAATAGCCAAAACAAGCGCCGGGCTGATCAAATGGTTCAGTACAAGCAGAGACATTGAAGGTGATTTTGGCACAACCGCCATGCTTATGGAAAAAGCGGGAACAGGCGGAGCGCTGTTCAGAAACCTGTACCGGGATTTTTTGAAAGAGAGCTATGAGCTTCTGCAGCTGGATATCCTCCGACAGGGATATAGGGATTGGGTCGGGATAGCGGCTCTGTGGACAGAAGTTTCAGGTCTGTTCGTAAAAGTCAGCGAGACCGGAGATATACGCTGTATAGAACAGGCTTCGGGGTTACTGAAAGAGCTGTCGGTGAAAGAAAAAAATGCCATGGAAAAATTGGGGGCGATATGATAGTGTGGCTATGCCAAAATGGTAGTAAGGACAGTGTGTAATCTATTGTGGATGATAGTGTTTATGTCTATTTTTGGGTCGGACAAGAAGCCTGATGGACCCGAATGAAAAGGCATGTTTTGCAAAAAAAGATCTTCACAGATACAATTTATCGCTGCTTGGCCGGCTAAGATTACAACGTAATCCCTTAATTTTGTCGGGAGAAATAGTTTAAAGCGTACGCTGAAAATAACTGAATGATGAAATCAACAAAAATTACTTACTGGACGCTTACCATCTTAATCGTTCTTTTTGAAGGAGTGATGCCCGCACTGACTTCCCATACGGAGGTCGCCGTTGAGGGGATACGCCACTTAGGTTATCCTGATTACTTTCGCGTACTGATTGCCATTTTTAAAGTATGCGGAGCGATCGTGCTTGTTGTCCCTGCGTTTAAAGGTAATATAAAAGAATGGGCCTATGCCGGATTTACATTTATATTCATCAGTGCGGCTGTTTCGCATACCGTAGTGGATGGGTTTGGCGTACAGTCTGTCTTTCCCCTTGTAATATTGGCTATATTGGCTGGCTCATACGTCACGTATCATAAACTCCGGAACTCCTGACAGGGTTTAATCATGGAAGTATGTCCCGGCTTTCCCTGTGTACTATCAGGAGGTGTGTCCTGAATCGGGTAATCGCGGATACGGACGCTAAACGGATATGACGAAAAAACAATAATGCATATGTACTTACTTCATGGAAAACTGACCGCCAAAGCAGGTCGCTCGAATGAGCTTGCAGATATTTTGCTGGAGGCTTCCAGGCTGGTTTCGACCGCAAAAGGATGTAAACTTTATGTGATCGGCCGGGATCAGAATGATCCGGACTCTGTATATGTAACCGAAATCTGGGAGAGCAAAGAGGATCACGACAACTCGCTGAAAGCAGAGGGGGTGAGGGAACTGATTATGAAAGCTATGCCCATCATAGCCGGTGCGCCGCAGAAAGGACAGGAGCTTGAAATACTTGGAGGCGCAGGAATATAAGAAGCAGTGTGGTTTTGACTCCTATGTATGCCGGAAATATGCCCGGGCGGGCCGGACTTGTAAATGATAATCTACGCAAGTTTATATATTGATGCCAGGAGCCAGTATAAATTCAAAAATTATTCCGGCTGCCAGGGAAAAAGTATATAATGCTTTTATAGACAGGCAGGCTCTGGAGTTCTGGCAGGCTCCCAACGATATGACCGGCAAGATTCATCAATATGAGCCGGGAGTCAACAGAGGATATACGATGTCACTTTATTATAAGGACAATCATACCAAGGGCAAGACCTCGGGAAATGAAGACCGCTTCTCAGTAAAATTTGCCCTGTTGCAACCATATGAGAAGATTATTCAGTCGGTTTATTTTCAGTCCGGTCAGGAGGAGCTTGCAGGCGAAATGATCATGAAGGTGTCATTGGAAGAGATTGCAAATCATACGACCAGAGCTACGGTGGTTTTTGAAAACATTCCTGCTGGTATTGATCCGGGGGATAATGAGGCTGGTACAGACCAGTCACTCGGGAAACTGATCCGCTATCAGAGTATCCGGTAATGAAATCTGAACAGTGGCAGAAAAAATATAGCCTGAAGTCTCAGATGCTTTTTCTGATTGATGGCGTGGGGGCTTTTGTATCTGCATTTTGTCTTTTGGTAATTCTGAGAATATTCAGGGAATATGTCGGAATGCCTGAAAAGCTCTTGATTGGTCTGTCGCTGATAGCTATCATACTGTGTATCTATTCTCTTACCTGCTTTTTCAGAGTCAAAAGTAACTCGAAACCGTTTCTGAGAATCCTTGCTGTTGTGAACTTCTTTTATTGTTGTCTGACACTGGGGCTTGTGGTATACTACAATGCTGCTCTTACCAGGATTGGTCTGACCTATTTTCTGATAGAAATCGCGATTATATCTGTACTGGTTGTAGTCGAATGGAAAACAAGTAAAAAGAAACGATGATAAAACCGGTCAATCCATGAAGACTACCAGGTAAATGGTAAATTGAATACAGAAAAAATATTGGATCTGAATAAACGATGTTCATGTAGTGCCGGTCAATATCTAGGGATCTGTTTGGAAATATCTTTGCAGGAATCGGAGAGCTTGTGGCCGGTATATTTGAAGGGGTTTAAAACGTATTGAAGACCTGTTTTAATAATGTCGGATTTGTTAAAGAATCCGACTGGAAGCTTTTAAAGGAAGAAGAATAAAAGTCTGATAATTGATAGCCAGCAGCAAACTGCGTTCAGCTTGCCTGAAATAAATACAATGCCAAATAAAGAATTGAAAACCTATTGTCCCGCATCGCGGCAGGAGTGGCGGCAATGGCTGGCGGACAATCATCGGTCAGAGCAGTCAGTCTGGCTTGTTTACTATAAGAAAAATTCTCACAAGCCTACTGTCACGTATCAGGAGGCGGTAGAAGAAGCATTGTGCTTTGGCTGGATTGACAGTACCAAAAAAACAATGGATGAGGAGAGGTTTATGCAGCTTTTCAGCAGGCGGAAACCAGCCAGTGGCTGGTCCAGGATCAATAAAGAGAAAATCAGGCGGCTTACGGATGAAGGGCTGATGACCGGGGCAGGTCTGGAGAGCATAGAAAAGGCGAAAAAGAACGGATCCTGGACGATTCTGGATGATGTTGAGGATTTGAAAGTACCTGAGGATCTGGAAGAGGCTTTTAACAACGCAAAAGGAGCGATGGACTTTTTTTTGAGCCTGAGCAGGTCAGACCGAAAAGCCATTCTGCAATGGCTGGTTCTTGCCAGAAAAGTAGAGACCAGACAGAGAAGAATAAGCGAAATTGTTGAACTTGCCGCTCAGAAGCTGAAACCAAAACAATTCAGATAAAGTAAAAAGGGCAGAACAGAAAGGCGCTTTAGCAGCAGTTCTTTTCCGGCTTTGAAAACAAACAAATAATAATCACCATGAAAACGAACAAGATAATTTTCTGGATTACCACCACCATCATTTTTCTGTTTGAAGGACTGATGCCCATGAGCACCCTTATTTTTGCTCCGCAATATACGACTGTCGGTACACAGCCATTGGGTTATCCCGATTATTTCGCGGTTGCCTTAGTCATTTTCAAATTTTTAGGGGCAGCAGCATTAATCATCCCTCAGATTCCGGCCAAAATAAAAGAATGGGCATATGCCGGTCTTACTTACAACCTGATTTTTGCCGTCATAAGTCATGTCGCGATAGATGGTTGGGTGGGAGTTTCGTTTTTCCCGTTGCTCATACTGGGCATTCTGGCTCTTTCCTATATTTACAACGGCAAAATTCAACGCTATGGCAAAAACCGATTATAAGACAATAGACCAGTATCATGCGGCATTCCCTGCTGATGTGGCAGAACGAATGCAGGAAATCAGAAATGTGGTGCATAGCGTGGTACCTGAAGTGGAGGAAACGATCAGTTATCAGATACCCTGTTTCAAATACAAGGGTTACCTGATTTATTATTCGGCTTATGCAAAACATATTTCACTTTCCAGTCCCTGGAGCGATGCTTTGCTGAGAACATTCGAAAAGGAACTGAAGCAATACAAGGTCAGCAGGTCTGCGATTCAGCTGCCCAATGACAAATCGCTCCCCGTTGCGCTGATACGCAGTATTACAGAGTTTCGGAAAAAGGAGAATGAGAAGGAAAATAAAAATACATGATTTTGATCTGAAGTACACAGAATAAAAGAAACATATCAATGCTTTCTTTTACCTTTATTGCTGATAGCTAAAATCAGATCTGTTAACTGATATGTTTCCGATAGTATTGACATTGCATTCTCTCGTGCGCTGGCTGGTATTGATCAGCCTGCTTTTCGCGGTTTATCGTGGCTTTCGTGGCTGGCGCTCCGGAAGTGCTTTTTCCGCTTTTGACAATTCAGTCAGACACTGGACGGCCACCATTGCACATATTCAGCTGATGCTGGGACTGTGGCTTTATTTTATCAGTCCGCTGACGGATTATTTTCTGCATCACTTCCATGAAGCCATACATGAGCGTACCCTGCGTTTTTTTGGTATGGAACATAGTCTGATGATGTTTGTCGCTATTGTGGTGATTACTATCGGGTCGGCAAAAGCCAGGCGTAAACTGACCGATAATGAAAAATACAAAACCATGGCTCTCTGGTATACCGTTGGTCTTTTGCTTATTCTGACATCTGTACCATGGGCATTTTCTCCTTTGGTGAGCAGACCCTGGCTCAGGTGGTTTTAATGATGTTTCTAATATAGTTTACTCATTATTAGGAAGTAATAAAGTATAGTAGTCCGGTTTTTATAAGGGATCATATCGAGGACCTCCTCGACATGATCCCTTATATTTTTTTGTGCAACATGTTGATAATATATTTTTTATGCTATGTGTGACACTTTGTGTATATTTAAAGATTTTCAGCGGATAAAAACCTGATTAGTAAGCGTAAAATTCAAACACTATGGTAAAAAAACTAAGCGGTACTACGAAAACTGTTTTTGAACAGATACGACAAGTAGACGAAAACGGTAACGAATTCTGGAGTGGCCGCGATATTGCAAAAGTATTGGAATATTCAGAATACCGGCATTTTATGCCCGTAATCGAAAGATCCAGAGAAGCCTGTAAAAATAGCGGGCAGCAAGTCACAGATCATTTCGAGGATATCCTCGAAATGATCCGTACAGGAAAAACAGCGCAACGTGAAGTCGAAAGTGTAAGACTTTCCAGATATGCCTGTTATCTCATCGTTCAGAATGCAGACCCGGCCAAAGAGGTCGTGGCTTTGGGGCAGACATATTTTGCCGTTCAGACACGCCTGCAGGAGATCCGGCAGATGAAGGAATACAATCGTCTCAGTACAGAGGATGAGAAACGATTGTTTCTGCGCAACGAAATGACCAAGCATAACCTGCAGCTGGCTGCCACAGCTAAAAATGCCGGAGTTATTGAGCCAATAGACTATGCTGTATTTCAGAATCATGGCTATATGGGCCTGTATGGAGGACTGGATGCAAAAGCCATTCATAAAAAGAAAGGATTAAAAAAGAGTCAGCAAATCCTTGATCATATGGGGAGTACAGAGCTGGCTGCCAATCTCTTCAGAGCTACTCAGGCTGAGGAAAAGCTGAGACGCGAAAATATCAAAGGAAAGCAGAAGGCGAATATGGCTCATCTGGAAGTGGGGAAAAAAGTCCGCAGAACTATTGAAGAACTGGGTGGGACTATGCCCGAAGATCTTCCTACGGCGGACAGCATAAGAAAAATAGAAAAATTGCAGAATGCCGGACGATTAAACGAAAAAAAGGACAATACGAATTGATCTGTAGTAGAGAGCTCCTTTTTGTTGGTGAAGTCCCCGAAGACAACAAAAAGGAAGTCATGAAAATAAATCAATCAGCTTGATTCTATCATAGAAACCGAAGTAATTTTGTTATTTATCTTATAAACAGATTGTTGAATATGTGATCCGGAGTAGTTATTTACAGTTTTTAAATCTTTTGTATGGAGAAAAGTTGTTATTTATCTTTAAATCAATTATTTACATTTTTAACTGAATGGCTTTTCTGCATTGATGTTTTTGAATTCGTTGTTTCTATTTGATTATCAATGTTTTATTTTCTGATCATATCGAGGAAGTCCTCGATATGATCAGAAATAGCATTTCTTATTTTGTTTTCTCCGTCTCCTCGATCAATTGTCGCAGAATATCGCTTGTGGAGAGTCCGCTGAACCCGTTTATGGATTGTCCCAGCCAGAGACTCATAAAGTCAGTATTCTGAACGCTTTTGGCCATTCTGCGCAGCTCGGCAGTCAGCTTGTTCTGATAAGGATAAGGAAGTATGTAAGAGCTGTTTTCCAGGTTGTTAATAAACGTGTTTCTTATTCCCCTCGCATATCTTCCCGTGAAGCTTCGGGTCAGAACAATATCTTTTTCGTCTATATTCCGGAGTCGCTGCTTTTCAAATTCCTGCAGCATGCTTTCTCTGGAGCCCAGGAGGAGACTGCCGATCTGAAATCCTTGCGCACCCAATGCGCTGGCCGCCCGTATTGTTCTGCCATTGTATAGTCCGCCGGCGTATATGAGCGGGAGAGAGACCGTATCGTATACCTGAGCAAGCAGAGATATCCCGCTGATTTGCGGAACGGTGCTTCCCAGAAAGCTTCCCCTGTGACCGCCGGCCTCTATGCCTTGTACGCACAAAGCATCTACTCCCGATTTTTCCAGCGCTATTGCTTCTTCAACAGAAGTACATGTTCCGATCAGGATCGCATCATGCTGTTTCAGCTTGCGGATGCTCTCTGTATCCGGATTGCCGAATGTAAAGCTCACGATCCGGCAGCTTTCGGACAGGATGGCTTCTATCTGATCGTGATAATTGGTCAGCCTGATTTCCTCAATAGCCGGCAGTGTTACATCCAGATCATGCTGCCTGGCAAGCTGCTCAATATATTGCTTCGTATCCGAGTAGTGCTTTTTCAGGGAGTCGGAGAGCTCCGGTATTTCATTGACAAAGATATTTACAGCAAAAGACTTATCCGTCAGTTTTCTGGTAGAGCGGATGAGCTCCGTGCATTTACCGGCCGGCAGATCGCCCAGCGGCAATGCGCCCAGTACATTGACCTTTGCCGCTGCCGCCACCATTTCCGGAGTGGATACGCCCAGCATGGGGGCTTGAATAAAAGGATACTCTGTATTGAATAGTTTCGTAAGCTGATTTTTCCAGTTCATATTGCAGATACGTTGAGAAATTATGGTATAAGATACATTTTTTTAATACGCGATAAAAATCAATGGATTGGAATAGGATGGCAAAAATAGCTGCACTGTTCTAAAGATTTGTTTTGGTGATCGACTGCTAACAGGGTTTTCTTTGGCTTTCTATATTGCTTAAACATGTATAATAAATGGGTTTAAAGCTGGTTACTTGCATATGATATAGAAGTATTTATCAGCGTTAACCATATTTTTATACGCTTATGCTAAGGCCTTTTTTTATCCTGATCTTTTTACTGACTTCAATGATGCTGAGAGCACAGAGTGTGCATGATGCTTCCTATTATTTTGTGGGGCACAGTCTGGTCAACTTTGATATGCCGGCAATGGTGCATCAGCTTGCAGAGTCAGCCGGGAAAGGCAGTGATTATGCTGCCCAGGTCATTATCGGATCTCCTTTGAAATGGAACTATGAAAACCCGGGATCGGCACAGGGTACTCCCTATACAACGGCGCTGCCTGCGGGCGATTACAGCCATATGATTGTGACCGAAGCGGTACCTCTGCTCAATCATACTGCCTGGAGCGAAACCTACGCCAAAGCCAATGATTTTCTGACCTATGCCCGTACCTATCGTCCGGATATACCATGTATGCCACCATATATGGCGAAAGCCCGGAAGGCCTGACCAATGTAATCTATGATCAGTACAACAATGTACGATTGACAGTGCCTGAAGAGGTAGCAGATATCATGCAGGCGGCAGCCTGGCAGGAGGTATGTGCAAATCCGTATTCGGGAGTGAATTGTGTGCTAACCGCCATGGAAAATACCGCTCGTCAGCAGACAATCAATGTATATCCGCAACCGGCAACCTCTGAGTTTACGGTAGAATTGCCGGGAGAGCAACCTGCCGGATTTACGCTGAGCAACAGTGTGGGGATTATGGTTCTTCAGGGCAATCTGGATGGCGGGAGAACGACTATTACTACCGGCAACCTTTCACCCGGTATCTATATTCTGACAGTGAATCGGGACAGACAGGTATTTTCGAAAAAAGTAAGTATCCGGTAAAAGCAAACAATAAACCCAGGTTCAGAAACCGCGGGCAGCATATGGCCTGCGGTTCTTTGATGATTTGATTTTTAGTGCTTCAGACTTTTCAGCCGTTCTTCATTCAGCAGGGTAATCTTGCTTCCGGCTATGGCAATCAGTCCTTCTTCCTTAAAATCTGTTAACGTACGGATCACTGTTTCTTTGGAGGCGCCCACAATACCGGACAGATCATCGCGGGAGATTGCTATGGTAAAGTTTTTTTCATCCGTATCCTGACGATACTTTTGCTGCAGGAGAATCAGCGCTTCGGCTACCCGCTTGCGTACGGAGCAATACGCCAGCTTGAGCAGGCGCTCTTCTTTTTCGACCACGTTGCCGGAGAGCAGGCGTATAAACTTGCCGGCAACTTCCCGGTTGGAATGCAGCAGGGCAAAAAAATCATTGGCCGGAATAGCGCAGACCGAAGCTTCTTCGAGCGCTACTGCACTTTCATTGTATGGAATATTCTCAATCAGCTCGATATAACCGACAAAATCTCCTTCTTTGAAAAGACCGGTAATAAATTCATTGCCCAATTTGTCGGCACGGGCAGTCTTGATCCTGCCGCTGCGGACATAGTACAGAAAGTTGGGATAGCTGCCCTGGCTGTATATAATCTGTTTTTTTGCTATATGGCTGATGCGTTTTTCCACGGTCAGCAATTGGTCCAGCTCTTTGAGCCCCTGAGACTCGTTTCCGCCCGGACTTTTCCGCTTCTCATTTTTTTTCAGGCGTATTTCAATAGCGTCCAGGAGCTGCACATCGTCAAAGGGTTTGGTCAGGTAATCATCAGCGCCAAGGTTCATGCCTTTGCGCATATCTTCCCGTTCGGCTTTAGCAGTCAGAAAAATAAAAGGAATAGACGCTGTCGTCACATTTTTGGACAATACATGCAATACGCCAAATCCATCCAGCTCAGGCATCATCACATCGCAGATGATCAGGTCAGGAAGCTCTTTGCGGGCCAGTTCCACACCGGTTTTGCCATTTTCTGCCGTGATTACATGGTAATCTGACAATTCCAGTATCTCGGCAGTGTTTTCCCTTACTTCCTGATTGTCTTCGATAAGCAGTATAGTCTTTTTCATGGACGAGTGGTTTGAGGTAATTCTATGCTGAACGTAGTGCCAACACCTTGCCTGCTTTCCATGCTTATATAGCCGTTGAGCAGTTCTACATAGCGTTTTACGATATTGAGGCCAAGTCCGGTTCCCTGCACATTGCCGGCATTATGGGCTCTGAAAAAGCGGGTAAAAAGAAAAGCCTTATCCTCATCCGGTATGCCGATTCCCTGATCGGATACACTGAGTATTACATTGGTCCGGTTGACTTCCGCATAGAGTTCGATCATGCCCTTTTCCGAATACTTGATCGAGTTGGAGAGCAGGTTGAGAAGAATATTCTTGATAATATTGCGGTCCAGCATTGCAACCTGATAGCCCGTATGGCGAAAGCTCATCTGCTGTGATGGTTTTAGCATGGGATGCAGCTCTTCGATGATTTCATTTGCCAGATCGGGTACACTGAATTCGGCCGGATTGTTGCCGACAATACCTTCTTCGAGCTTGCTCAGGGACAAAAAATCATTGAGTATACCGGTCAGGTTAGTGACTGCCGATTTGATCCGTTGTATATGCTTATCACTTTTTTCCGTATCACCCAGCTGATTGTACTTGGATATCAGGGATACAGAGGATAGTATGGTGCTTAGCGGCGTCCGGAACTCATGTGATGCCAGGGTCACAAAACGGGATTTCAGCTCATTGAGCTCCTTCTCCTTTTCCAGCGCTTTTCGTACTTCCACTTCTGCCTGTTTTTGCCGGGCATTAGTCTCCCTGAGCTTTTTTATGGCATCAAAAAGCTCGGCAGTACGCTGTTGCACACGTTCCTCCAGCTCGGCATTGAGCTGCCGGAATGCGTTCTCAGCCTCTTTGAGCTGGGAAATATCATGAATAATACCGGTATAAATCACCCGGTCATGTAAAATGACTTCACTTACACTGAGCAGAAAAGGAAAAATAATACCGCTTTTTTTCTGTCCGAGCACTTCGCGGCCTATACCGATAATGCGGCGCACACCGGAGCGCTGGTAATTCTGGATATAGTCATCGTGGCGGCTTTTGTCAGGCTCCGGCATCAGCACCTTGATGTTTTTGCCGATAATTTCGGCAGGGCTGTATTCAAATATGCGGGCAGCCGCCGGATTGACGGTCTCTATGATACCACGCTGGTCGATCGTAATGATTCCGTCTATGGCTGTATCAATGATCGCTCTGAGGCGGGACTCGTTTTCGAGCGGATTGTGGCCCGGTATATTATTTTTTAGTTCAGACAAATCGTGTCAATAATAGGTTGATATGCAATATACAGGATAATCAGGCAGCGAGGCAAAGATTTTTTACAGGCTGCGCCGGTGACGCCCATATCGAAGAGGGAAAGCAGGCATAAACAGACTGAAGCTTTTCTGCGGGAATGTATTTGCTGAGTACCCGGAGCACAGCCTGTGTGACTTTACTTTCTGTTTTTGCCAGCGTGGCTGGCTGGTCCGGCTGCTTCTGGCAAAAGGGCTTGATAAAAGCCGGCAAAAGAGAAAGCAGCTCGATATTTTTTTCTATGGAAATTTCTTTCAGCACATAGTGAAAGAAGTTTCCCAGGACATTTTCCGACTGCTTCAAATCAACGGCATGTCCGAGTTCAAGTGACAGGTCTGACAACAGATTTGTGGTGTGTCCTTTATATTTTATCATGCTGTTTAGAAATCAGTAAGTTCATGTTTGGATTTTTGTCCTTTGCTCCAGCTGCTGAGATGATAGATCGTCATATCGGCAATATTTTCGAGCGCGTTGGAAGTAAGGAAAGCCTGATGACCCGTGATCAGCACATTTTTGAAGCTGAGCAGACGGGCAAATACATCATCCTGAGGGATGCTGTCTGAATGATCATAAAAGAAAAGCCCTTTTTCCTTTTCGTAAACGTCCAGTCCCAGGTATCCGATCTGTCCGGATTTGAGTCCGTCTATGGCATCCTGTGTGTTGATCAGCCCTCCGCGACCGGTATTGATAATCATTACCCCTTTTTTCATGCGGGCTATACGATTTTTGTCGATCATGTATTTGGTATGCTCGTTGAGCGGCGCATGCAGGGAAATGATATCAGACTGCTCGCAAAGCTCATCGAGTCCCACATAGCTGACTCCGTATTTTTCTATAAATTCCTGATTGGGCTCAATATCGTATCCCAGCAGCCGGCAGCCAAAAGCGTTGAGAATCCGGGCTACAATGCCCCCGATTTTACCAAGTCCTACAATACCGACAGTTTTTCCGTTAAGATCATACCCGATGAGATCATTGAGGCTGAAGTTGTAGGCTTTTACTTTCTTGTCTGCCAGCACGATCTTGCGGTTGAGCGCCTGTATCATAGCGATGGTATGCTCGGCGATCGAGTAGGGGGAATATTCCGGTACATTGCCTACACGTATGCCCAGCTCACCGGCTTTGCTGATATCCGTCTGGTCATAGCCCGCTGCACGTATGGCGATGTATTTTACGCCGAGCTTCGACAATTTCTCCAGGATGGGAGCAGATCCGTCATCGTTGGTAAATATGGAAACCGCCTCACAACCCTCTGCCAGACTGACGGTATCCGATGAAAGCGCTTCTTCCAGAAACAGCAGATCAAGCTGACCGTTATTGGATTTTTCGAGATAAGTGCGTTCGTATCCGCGTGTACTGTATATGGCAACTTTCATGGATGGTTGTATTTATCAGAGTTAAAAACTTAAGCGGCCGGATTTTCCGGACATGTAGTCATAAAAATTTTCTTTCACAGAGCGCAGCGCCCCGCTGATCCGGTAAAATTCAGAAATTATACTTTCATCATCAAGCATAAAATGACTCTTTTCTCCGTTTTGTTCAGCGCCGCCTTCCGGTACATTGATCAGTCCGGACAGCGCTTCCATACGCTGAATATTCTCTTCAAAGCCTTTCCACATGTTGTCCAGCCGTCTGATTCCGTCCATATTGAGCGTTGCCGAATAGCCGTTGCGGAGCAGGCCCAGCAGAAAATCTACTTCCTTTTTCAGAAAATCTATCTCGGAAAGCAGCTCAGTCGAGAAATTGTGTGTTAGCGTGCTGTTTGTCATAACTACTAAATCTGTACACTGTTTGATGCAAAAGTATAGACAGGGGGGCAGGCAAAAAATGACCTTTTTCCTTATAAAAACTGATTAAAGTCATTTTTGCCCTGGTTGCTGAATTTTTTCTTCCTGTATTTCCGAAGGAAAGGATCCCTATTTTCTTATAAGAAAGAACAGTTACTTTTACGCCGTTATCTGTACTTATCATTGTTTTATTATTAAGTTTTGATATGATGTTGCATGGTTTTTTTGCTGTCGTTGTTTTTATATGCTTTTCTCTGACTGCCGGTGCGCAGTCCGGCGATCACCGCTATGTGATTGCTCCGATTCTGTTCAGCGAATCAGGTAGCTATGTCAATGACAGATTTACACCACATGTTTTGTCCGGAATTGTATTGAAGCGATGTACAGAAAAGGTCAATTACCGTATCGCGGCAGAATATACGCGGGCCGAAAGAATTCGTAAGGCTACTCCCGGCTCGTTTGATATGCCCAGTTATATCTATAATGACCGACAAGGGTTGCTGCGCGTCGGTATGGAAAAAGGGATAAAGATCGGGCAGAGCGTTCGTATCTACGGAGCTCTTGACCTGGCTGCTGCCTATACGCATCGATTGGTTGAGCAGGATGGTGGTTTTGCCGGAGAGCAATTGGAATATGTCACTAAAACGTTCAGTACCGGCCTGATGCCGGCCTTGGGTCTGGAAGTAAGCCTGTGCCCGCGTATTTCACTGGCAGCGGAGACCAGAGCCGGATTACTGTTGAGTGTCGGATTGAATAAAAATATATACGGAAATGTCTCGGTTTTACATTATATAACCAACCGTCTGGGCGGGTTTATGCTCAATATTCACCTGTAGTGCAGGGGTATTTATCTTATAGCGGAGCATCCGGCGGAAACTTGTCAGCGATCAGATTAAGCCGGATACCATGCTCCAGCCATGCTTTCAGTCCGTCAAGCACCGTGGTAAAGCCACCTGTATTGTCCTTAATCGCCTGAATGAGCTCAGCGCCGGTCTGCTGAAACCCGTAATTGGTAATCTGCACATAGGTGCGGTTTTCATCCAGCGCGGTAAAAGTAAATACTACCGTGGTGGCCGGCTCATCCCACTCAAAGACTATCTTCTTTCCGGGTACGAGCTCTTTGGTATGCACAGCGCTGGATACGCCGTACATTTCCCATTCCCAGACCGTGGTTTTGCCTGTCTCAAGCGGTCCGCTTGCCTTGGTAAACCAGAAATTGGTGGTAATGGCCGGATCGACAAAAGCCTGATAGACTTTGTCTGCGGGCTGGCGTATCATCAGTTGCGCTTCTACGCGGATATCATTAGCAGGTGTCATGACTGTATGGTGTTTTCAGATTTGCGGACAGAGAATTAATCCGACCGGTTTTAGCTGTAAGAATACGCAGGCGGTTGCTCATATCAAAGTCTGCGGCTGTTAATTTATGTCAGGTTCCGGATTGATTTTCTGCCGTTTGTTTTCGGATACGATTAGTATTTGTTGCATAGAGTGAATAGCTTTACATTCAAAAACTTTTTAAACAGCATACTAAGTACTCTGATCATGAAACAATTTTTTACATCAATCCTGCTGATATGCAGCCTTTTTTCTTATGCTCAGCAGTATGAGCGCATACCGGACGAGAATTTCCGAAAGGCCTTGCAGGAGTTTTTTCCGGAGGCTTTTGATGCAGAAGACAATATGGATATTACGCATCCTGCTATCACAGGAGCTGTTGAGCTGAACATCTCCAGACGTGATATCGGATCACTGGAGGGGCTGCACTATTTTGTCGGGCTAAAGACATTGATATGCAGTGAAAACCCATTGAATGTATTGCCGGATCTGCCAGCTTCACTGGAAAAGCTGGCCTGTCTTCGTATAAATATATCTGTATTGCCTGAATTGCCTTCCGGTCTGCGTGAAATCTATTGTGT
The DNA here is from genome assembly GCA_023392125.1 of Bacteroidota bacterium. Lineage (GTDB taxonomy): Bacteria > Bacteroidota > Bacteroidia > Cytophagales > Cytophagaceae > SpSt-227. The sequence goes on along the minus strand of JAEVZS010000016.1, from coordinate 13,216 downwards.
GTACAATGCCGTACAGAACCTGCCGGCTCTTCCTGCCAGCCTGAGAGTGCTGGAAGTATCCTACAATAATATCACTTCGTTGCCAAGGCTTCCCGACTCACTGGCGTTTCTGGGATGTCTGTACAATGATCTGAACCAGCTGCCGCTTTTGCCGGATTCACTGAAAAAACTGGCATGCTCATACAATCAGCTTGATGCTTTGCCGGAGCTCCCGGCCCAATTGGAGGAGCTGCAATGCGCAGGAAATTTTCTGAGGACTTTGCCGGAGCTTCCGGCAACACTGAATTCACTTTACGCGTTCGACAATTGTTTTGATCCTGTGCCGGTTAATCCGGGGCATATCAGTTTATTTGAGGTTGGTCCCAATCGTCCGGATTGCCTCGTGACCGCTTTGCAGACGGAAAAGCATATATGGACACTGTATCCAAATCCGGTAAGTGACCGCTTGTATCTGGGAGAGTTGCTGGATCATGTAGAGGTCTACAATGCACAAGGGCAGCTAACCGGCAGTTACCGCAAGGTAGAGCAGATTTCTGTATCAGACTGGCCGGAGGGTATATATATGCTTCGCAGCGGAGAGCGCACCTCGCGTATAGTGCGTCAGTAAACCCTGATCTGTATAGATAAAAACGCGCCTTCATATCCGTTGTATGAAGGCGCGTTTGCTTTACTTCTGCTGAAAATTCAGCATCCAGTTGATGCCGAATTTGTCCGTAAAGCTGCCGTAGTAAGCTCCCCAGAACATATCCTGCAGCGGCATGCTGACATTGCCGCCTTCTGATAGCTCACGGAATATACGCTCTGTTTCTTCCCTTGACTCCGGTTCCAGATTAATGTGCATATTGTTGCCCTGTACCACGGTAAATCCCATTTCTTTGGGGGCATCGGTACCCATCAGAATATGGCCGCCGGGAAGAGGCAGCTCGATATGAAGTACCATTTTTTTGACCTGCTCGCTGACCGGTGGCTGGTCCGGAGTCGCAGGAATATCCCCGAATCGCTGAATACCGTTTACGAACTCGGTCTTGAAAACTGATTTGTAGAAGCTGAACGCTTCCTCTGTATTGCCTGGACAGTTGATATAGGTTGCCACCCTGACCCGGTTGTCCGGCTTCTTTTGCTTGCGCAGGTAAAACTGGCTGCTGATATACTGATCCAGATTTTCCAGTCCCATGGTAAACCCTTCTTTGAATCCCATTTCGATAATGGTTTCCAGATCCTCCAGCGCTTCGAAACGGATTTCTATACGCACCGTTGTCGTGTCGTCCTCATCAGCAAAGGTATTTTCCCAGGAGCTGCGGGGCTGGTCTTTGCTGATGACACCCTGCTCATCGCAAAAAGCGTCCCGACCTGAGAAGCGGTGCAGGGGGCTTATCTTTTCGTAGTCAAAAAGACTCCAGTGCTTTTCCCCTTCGGGACCGATCATACAGTAGAGCCAGCGTCCGCCCTCCGAAAAATCCATGGATTTGGTTTCTGCCCGCCAGGGTTTGGGGGCCCACCACTGATCAAGTATTCGGGGATCGGTCCAGGCTGCCCAGACCAGGTCGATGGGTGCATCAAAGGAGCGCTCTACGTTTATTTTTTTGTTTGCTTTGTCTACGTCAAAGTTGAAAAGGATCGCTTTGTTCATTTTTGCTTGTTTTTAAGTGTTGATAATACATCGTCCAGCTGCGAGAAGCGCTGTTCCCAGATTTTTCTGAACTGTTCCAGCCACTGGTCTATTTCTTTCATTTTTTCTATTTCGAGGTGGTAATATATTTCCCTGCCCTGAGGACGGGATTGGATCAGCTCACATTCGGCAAGGATACGCAGGTGCTTGGAAACAGCCTGCCTGGATGTGTTAAAGTGTTCGGCAATGGCATTGGGCGTCATGGCCTGCAGAGCAATAAGCGCTATGATTGCCCGGCGGGTCGGGTCGGCTATGGCCTGAAATACATCTCTTCTCATGGTATCTGCGTTGTGTGAACCATAATCATTCTGACAGCAACTGACTGTAGTTCCTGTGAATAACTAATATGAAACTATATAGTTGCAAATATAAATGCAATCATTTGGTTGCGCAAATAAAAAAACTTGTTTTTTACAGGCCGGGATTTGAATGCATATATCTATGGCTCAGGAATAGTTGCCAAAAAGGAGCGAAGGAAGATAGCTATATGAGATCAGGTTTCTTTTTTCAGACAATGAGATAAATTAGGTTGTATTCCTTTCCGGGGGGGGGAAGTTTAAAGTCTGCGATTCAGGGAGCACAGCGGGGCAGGAATCGGGTTGAGGTCCCCGCAGGCTGAGGCTCTCGAAGTCTGCGGAAGTCTCAGCCCATAGTGTGGCATTGAAAAATAAGCGGCCTGCTCCATAGGACCTTCGTCTTTAGCTATGCTACAGCGCGCAGAAAGGTAAGTAATAAGGAGCCTGTCAGATATCTCTTTTGAAATCAGACGGCCTGTAATTGGTCAGCTTGTGAAATGAGGCGCTGAAGGAAGAAATATTCTGATAGCCTACCGAATACGCAATTTCACTTAATGAAAGCTCGGTCTGCAGCATCAGCTCAATAGCCTTTACCATCCGGAATAATTTGAGATACTGGAGAAACGACATATTGAGTGTAGACTGAAACAGGCGGGATAAGGTCCGTTCGCTCAGAGCAAATTTCAGGCTTAACTCTTTGAGCGAATGCCCTTCCGAATAATTTGCTTCAATATATCTTAAAATAGGCTGAATCCGTTCGTTTTCGGTAAAAGGCAGGGCAATAGGAATTTTCCGGTCGCTGATTTCCGGCAGGATATTTTTTATCACCGTCAGGAATGAATACCGGTTGTCGTCCGGAATAATATCACCATCCCAGGATTCCGAGTATTTGATCATCTGTACCAGCAGCTCATTGATCGGATAGATGCCTATTTGTGAGTAAAACGTATGCTTGGAATCATCGTGGGCATAAAAAAACAGCGATCGCAGTACGGTACCCGAATGGCCTATCTTTAATACGTGCGCCAGGCCGCTGGGTATCCAGAAGTAATGCCTGGCCGGGATTACATAGCAGCGGTCCTTGACCTGCACATACGCCAGACCGCCTTCCACATAGGACAGCTGTCCCTTGGTATGTGTATGGCTGGGTATAAATTTTTCCGAGCGTTCATGCATTACATAAACAGAAAACGGATCCTTATCAATTTCAGGCAAAGACGCTATTAACCCCATGATATTTCCTCGAAATTATCTGTGCAAAGATAGTTTGTAATCCGGAGTTTTTTGTCGGAAAAGGAAAAATATTTGTCCGGAAAGGGGTTTTTTTTCTTCAAAAAAATATTGGTAAAGTTCAATTTGTGCCGGCGGACTTATATACGAGGCCGGAAGGATGATTATATGGCCGGAACAGATAAATTTTCGTCTGTTTTGAATAATTCGGAATGCGAAAAAGCGAATAATTTTGCCCCATAAATAGGACAAAACAAATGTTTCGCTTTCCCAAAAAGGTAGTGTGGTGCTGCCTGTTTACTTTCAGGTTTACGTTGCTTTTTTCTCAGCATAATCCAATATCGGCAGATACTGCTGCGCTGCCTTTGTCGATGGACGAAATCTGGGAAAAGGCTGTTGAAAGCAGCAAAAAAATCAAGCTGGCCGAGTTTGAAACGGAGATAGGCAGGGGTGAAGTAAGGGAAGCAAAATTTGAACGTCTCCCGGAGTGGGATGTCAGGGGCTTTATCGAGCATGCCACCAATCTTGCTGTATACAGCCGCGGCTTGCTGAACAGGCCCGAACAGCACGAGGTGATCCATACGCTCTACCGGCTGGGTACGGATCTGTATCTTCCCGTTTATAATGGTAATAAAATCAATCTGACGATCGATAAGAAGAAAATCCGGCACGAAATTCTTGACGAGCAAAGGAAATTTACCGTTTCCGAGATAAAGCTGCAGGCCTCCTCGTATTACCTGGATTTGCAGCGCAGTATGATATACAGGGAGCTGATGATCAATGATATCATTAATCAGGAGAAGCAGCTGGAGGAAATCCGGCATCTGCTGCGTAATGGGGTGGTGCTGAAAAGCGACGAGCTGAGGATTGAGCTGAAGCTGTCCAATCAGAGACTGATGCTCGTACAGATCGAAAACGATATTGCTATTGCCAATCAGAAGCTGAACATCATACTGGGGCTGCCCGATGCACAGCCGGTCATTCCGGTCGAAAAGACAGATCCTGAGGCGATCGCGCTGAATTCCTATGAAGAATATCTGCACGAAGCATTTCACAACTCCTTTGAATATCATATATCGGAAAAGAAAACTGCCCTCAAAGCCCTTGAGCTCCGGTATACAAGAGCCAATGTAAGCCCGAAGGTGGGGTTGTACGGTGATTTTTTCCTGTCCAATCCGCAGATATTTCTTTTTCCGTACTCGCCCGGCAACTATATGCTGGGAGTAATGGGGGTAAAGGCCAGCTTTCCGGTATCGGCTCTGTATATGAATGTGCCCAAAATGAAGATTGCTTCGCTGGAGCTCAAGAAGGAAGAAATGGAGCATCATGATACCGAAGACAAGATCAGGCAGCAGGTCTATGAGACCTGCGTCCGCTTCAAGGAAGCGCTCGTGCGCATCGGGGTAGCCCGGACCAATATTGCTCATGCCGATGAAAATGCCCGGATTATAAAAAACAACTATTTGAACCAGACGGCTTTGATAACGGATTTGCTGGATGCGGACATACAGGTTCTGCAGACACGGTTTGAACTTGCTTCCGCCCGGATTGAAGCTCAGTATCGATATTATCAATTGCAAAATGTATTAGGAAATCTTTGAGATGAAAACCGCTTCCAAACGTCATTATACAGACAAAGTCATCACCACTATTACGACCTGGATTGCCGGCTGCACAGGAATCGTGTTACTGATCTGGGGTATCGTTACCCTGTGGGATATCTGCAAAAACGAAAAGACAAATGATGCGCAGGTGCAGGAATATGTCAACCCTGTCATATCAAGAGCCGGAGGATTTATTGTCGAGGTAAAGTTTGATGAAAATCAGCCGGTGAAAAAAGGTGACACCCTGCTGCTGATTGATGACCGCGAATACAAGATACAGGAAGCCCAGACAGAGGCGGCCCTTATGAATGCTCATGCCCAGCTGAAAGTCTGGGAAGTAAAAGTTACCACGCTCAACCGGCGGGCTCAGGCAAATAAGTCGCTGGTATCATCTGCCGGAGCTGTCCTCTGGAAGCAGGAGCTGGAGCAGGAGCGGTACCGCAGGCTGGTGAAGGAGGAGTCAGCGACCAGGCAGCAGCTGGAAGCTGTGGAAGCGGCCTATACAGTCGCAGAGGCAGAGTATCAGTCGGCCAATGATATCTATCTGGCCTCTCTGTCGGAGATAGAAGATGCCAGAGCGCATATTGCCGTGATCAGGGCAGAGATCCGGCGGCTGGAAGCGCTGCTGGACCGGCACAGGCTGGATGTTTCCTATACGGTAATTACGGCCTCCTACGATGGGGTAATGGGGAGAAGAACAATCGAAAAAGGGCAGATGATTGATGTGGGAGAAGTGCTGGGGTACATAGTAAATAAGGAAACGGACAAATGGGTGGTCGCAAACTATAAGGAAACCCAGATAGCGTCTATGTGTATCGGTGATACCGCCGAGTTTACGGCTGATGCCTATCCCGACAGGATTTTCAAAGGGGTCATTATTTCCTTGTCGCCGGCGACCGGGTCGAGCTTTTCCCTGCTGCCTCCGGACAACTCGACCGGCAATTATGTGAAAATTGTGCAGCGGGTTCCGGTCCGTATCAGAGTGGTAGGAGAGAAAGGAGAGCTGGATCTGCTGAAAGTCGGAATGAATGTAAATGTTTCTATCGCTAAAGATCAGGGCTGAAAATGCAGATTCATCGGTTTTTATTTAAGAAATGGGTGCCGGAGTGGCTGATAAAGTTTACTTTATTCATCGTGCTGCTTCCCAGTCTGGTTCTGTTTTTTCTGCCCCTTACCAATGTAAATGCGGCGGCCGGCAATACCGGTATCGAAATCAATGATGTGTACTTTTCGGTTGTGTTGTTTTATGCCGGATATACCAGCTTCTTTTCACTGGAAAGGCGCTTTTTCAGCTTTCTGGCAGCCAAGGAATACTTTATCATTATCACCTTTATACAGATAGCGAGCTCTTATATCTGTTTTGCAACGGAAGAGGTGGCGTTTCTGTTTATTTTCAGATTTATACAGGGTATGGCTTTTACCATGACAGTCAATCTGTCGCTGACCATGATCTTCATGCAGCTCCGGACAGAGCAGGCCCGTACGATCGGATATTCCATATTTTTCGGAATGCTGATCTCCATGATACCGTTCAATAATGTTGCTACCGCCGAGGTTGTCGACGCATTCAATTTCAACGTTCTTTACAAATGTGCGATGTTTTCTTACTTGCCCAGTCTGGTTCTGCTTCTGCTGATCATGAACGATGTGAGGCTTACTACCAAGTTTCCCTTATATCAGTTGGACTGGGCAAGTTTTTTGTTTTATGCGGTTATACTCAGCCTTACCGGCTATGTTATGGTATACGGCCAGCAGTATTACTGGCTCGATGATCAGCGGATATATTACAGCTGCATAGCCATCGGAGTTCTGGCGGTCATTTTTATTGTCAGACAGCTCAGGATGAAGCGGCCATACTTTTACCTGGAGGTATTTAGGTACAGAAACTTCTGGGTAGGAGGCGTGATCCTGCTGGTATTCTATATCTGCCGCTTTGCTTTTGGTATAGCCACCGGACATTTTCAGTTTGTTCTCGGGCTGGATCCCATACATGTAGGATACATTACCCTGTGGAATATAGCCGGTATTGTTGCCGGTGTAGTGCTTGCCTGTATCTATGTTTTACGCCACAAGCCGATCAGGCTGCTGTGGATCTACGGCTTTCTGCTGCTGCTTGTGTACCATGCCTGGATGATTTTCCTGTTTATTCCGCAGGCCAATGAAGAAGCGTTTTATGTTCCTCTGCTTATGCAGGGGCTGGGTGCGGGGCTGCTTATGACCCCGACCATTGTGTATGTCATTACGTCCGTACCCGAAAAGCTGAGCTCGACAGCCGCAGGAATCTGCCTGTTTATGCGCTGTTTCGGCTTTTATCTGAGCATTGCGCTCATCAATTATTTCGAGCTGTTTTCCGGCAGCAAGCATTACAATACCTTCCAGTTTCATGTGTCAAAAGAAAGCGCTGTTTTCGGTCAGGTCTTTGCGCGGTATCAGGAGATGCTGCTATCCCATGGCGCCAGTCCCGCTGGTACAGCCAGAGCAGGCACCAAGCTGCTGGACGGAGCATTGAAGATGCAGAGCCGGATCCGCTTTGCAGTCGATTACTATGAAATGATCTGCATACTGCTGGTTTTTACCATTATACTGGTTTCCTTGTTTCCCTATATCAATAAGACGCTGACGTCGCTGAAAAGGAGCCTGCCGCCGTTTTAGCCCTGTATCCGGACAACAAAACAGTACTTCAAACTAGTTGCTGATAATGAAAAATATACAAAAAATACTTTGGATAGCAGGATGTCTGATGATCCTGACCGGCTGCAAAAAAGACCGTTATATCTTTACCATGAAATCTGTCAGGCTGGTGCACTATCACAAGCATCATGCGCAGCAGGAGAATCTGTTTATTAAAGTTGTAAATACAGACGATGAAAGTGTGCTTGCCACTACCGAAATCTATCCGAGCGAATACACGCTTCCGGTTACATTCGGAATACATCCGCATCTCAAGCTCCGCCTGTACAAAAAAGACAATATATCGCTTCAGCTGTGGGGCGATGTTTCGGGACTGATCGCAGCCGATACCATCAGGATGAAGGAATACAAGATAATATATCCCATAGATATGGAAGTAGAAAATGAATCCGTGATCTTTTCTGTGATGGGGACCTGGGAATGACATGTGCCGCTACCGGGGGAATAAGCCTGCCGGAAAGGGAAAATATAAAATCATACCTGACTATAGATAACTGGATGATGATTGGTTAAACGGGGGAAAAGTGCCTGCCTCCTGATTTGCTTTTGGGCAAGGACGGAGGCGGCCTTTTTAGCTGAAGGTGTTTTTTTCAGGTCTGGCCGCTTTTTTGTTGTGCAGTAATACAGCCAATGAGCTTCTGATAGTGAACGATCAGCACAAAGGAGTGCTGTATACCAGAGAAATGATGACAAATACCGGCAACCGGTAAGGAGATTTATAGTGAAAAATACCATGATACGGATTTTCGGATGGATGCTGGCAATGTATATGACTGCCTGCGGACCCCATGTGACAGACATAACAGAAGAGAAAGCTCTGCCTGAGCAAAAGGATGTGCCGGTCATTGCAGAAGCTGACGCACAGGCAGGGTATGAAGAAACGGTAATCAGCACAGAGGAGGATTATGCTACCTGTTTTGTAGTCATTGCGGATACGAATATTGACTATTACAGTCTTCATGAAAAGATGACAGAACTGAGTCTGCTGTTTAATAGCTCCATTGATACATTGGGACGTTTTTATGACGAGACTAAAAATTTAATTGTCTTACCGGAAGACGATGAAGATGAGATGTATGCAGGTGCTTATTATCCAAGGCGTTTTCCTTCCGAGAGCTTAAGCCTGGAATATCTTCGTTTTTACAAGAAAGATGCACGGGTAGAAATGATTGCTCTGGTAACCGGAATTTATGAAAATGAAAGCAGTGCGGATAGTGCGCTGGCGGTGTTAAGCAGAGTAGAACGAAATGTGTTTAAGGTGCAGGCAAGATTATATGTTGGTTGCATACACTAGAAAGCCAGGCAATGCATGATTGTTAGGGTTTAATCTTCCTTTTTGTTTCATTTTTCAGTATAAGACTTGTATATAATTATTTGATTTTTAATAAGTATGCAGCTGCCTGAGACTCCCGACGGCAATGTATACATAAAAAGCCCGCCCTGAAAACCGGCCGGGGAGCACCGGCTTTTGGGATGCCGGACAGTTTCCGGAGGAGTGAAAATGCAAATGAGATGACTGCCATCATTAAAACAATTGCCGGAGTCAGGTCATTATACTAATCAGATGGGGGCATCAGAGCAGCATACGATCTATACCATAGGGCATTCGACCCGTAGCATGGATGATTTTATTCAGGCCTTGCAATCCTTTGGTATTACGATGCTGGCTGATATACGGCGTTTTCCCGGATCGCGGAAGTATCCTCAGTTTAACAGTGAAAATCTGGCAGAGACCCTGGCAAAGAACGGAATCCGATATGTGCACATAGAAGATCTGGGCGGCAGAAGAAAAGTCCGGAAGGATTCAAGGAATGACCGCTGGCGAAATGATTCGTTCAGGGGATATGCCGACTATATGGAAACGGACGATTTTGAAAAAGCCGCCGCAACGCTGGAAAGTAGTGCGCTGGAGCAGCCTGTTGCATTTATGTGCTCCGAAGCTGTCTGGTGGAGATGTCACCGCTCCATGGTATCGGACTATCTGAAAGCAAAGGGCTGGAAGGTGCTGCATATCAGAAAGGCAGGCGAAGCAGAAGAGCATCCGTATACCTCACCTGCCAGAGTCGCCGGCAAACGCGTTTTTTATTACGATCAGGATTTGTTCAATCATCAATGACACAGCTATGGCAACTAAATACAAAGTAGGGGATAAAGTAAGCTGGAACTCTGAAGCAGGAAGAGTAAGCGGTACTATTACAGCAATACATACCAAAAATTTTGATTACAAGGGCTATACGCACCATGCCACGGAAGATGATCCGCAATATGCCATCAAAAGCAGCAAAACGGATCATGTTGCGGTTCATAAAGGTTCAGCGCTTACCAAGCTCTGAAATAGCCGGAGTGCCCGGAGGCAACGAATGAATCTCCTGAATGCTGTCTTGGAGAGCCTCAGACAGCATTCAGGGGATCTGTCTCCGGACTTTACTATTCTTTTTCCCTTTTTCCTTTTCCCCGGTCTGTGGCACACAGACCGAAATATAGCCTTATCCCCGGTTCTCTGAACCGTTTTCAGTCAGCAGGATTATATACTCCCCGATAAGATTTCCGGAGTTGCCAGACTCCGAAGAATAGAGGAATCACCATGATATTGCCGCTCTCTCCGCCAGCATTGGTGCTCAAAAGATGCACCGGGATAAAAGACAGAAATCATTAATATGTACTATTTTTATTATTTTTTTTGAAAAATATCCTATATGATTAATGTGTAAAATATTAATATTCTATATATTAGCAATATATAAATACTATCTGTAAAGACATAAGCTTAAAAATGAAGTAATAAATGATTGAAAATAACTGATATTATTAGTGTAACTAATTATAAATCAGATAAAAATCAACATTATGCCGCATTGTCCGATATCAGCCATTTTTTAATTTTATATACTTAAACCAAAATCAACCAGTTATGAAAAAAAACCTTCTCTGCATGCTGATGCTAAGCCTCTTCGGCATAGCCTATGCCCAGCCGGAATTTATCGGGCAGCTGCCCACACCCGGCACTGATTTTTACGCGACTACGGATTATATTTATTTCCGTTCCGGAGATTCCCTCTTGCGAACCGATGGTACACCCAACGGAACGCTCCTGCTTAAAACCGGCCTTAATACCTGCTGCTACCGTCCGGTCGCCGAATTCAATAACCGGTTCTTTTTTTCTCTGAGCGGTTATTTATGGAGCAGTGATGGTAGCCCTGGCGGAACGGTGCAGCTGGCTCAATACAATGATTTTCTGAATACCATGGGCGGCTTTCTCTATTTTACAGGAACCTCAGCTGCTACAGGAAGCGAATTGTATAAAACGGACGGGACTGTTGCCGGCACTTCGCTGGTCAAAGATATCTACCCCGGTACGGCAAGTGGCATGAATATATACTACAGCAGTACGGCAGTTCTTAACAACGAGCTTTATTTCCCGGCCAATGACGGTGTGCATGGCTTCGAGCTATGGAAAACAGACGGGACCGGTCCCGGTACAGTCCTGGTCAAAGATATTTATGCAGGCAGCAGCGATGGCATACTGACATACGGGCGCAGGACCTTCTTCTCTGATGCCGGTCATGTTTATTTCGTAGCGGATAATGGTACTACCGGTTTTGAATTGTGGAAAACGGATGGAACGCTGGCAGGCACGCAATTACATCACGAGTTTATTCCGGGGAGTCAGGGAATCAAGTTCCTGAATTATCTTGACAAATTTTCCGGTGATCTGCATTTTCTGATAAGCTACGAAGATTCTTTCGACAATGTATGCTTCCTTTGGAAAATTAATCCTTTGACAGAGGTAGTTACAGAGCTGGCCTTTGTTGGCAGACAGGAATATCCTGATGGAGGCTATATTCGCACGGATACGCATCTTTATTTTGCGATTGAGAATTACAGCTATCTGGTGGCTTTATGGGCCACTGACGGCACACCAGGGGGAACAGTCTTTCAGGACATTGTTTCCTACGGGATCTTTGAGCATCTGATGGCAGTAAATAATTTTGCCATTTCTTTTGAGTCCCTGGATGGATATGAAGACAGAATTTTTAGAACCGATGCTCTTGCCAATGAAACAAAAGAGATTGGCAGAATAAGCAGCAGCGATTCCCGCACGCCGACTTCTTATCAGAAGTATGTACTTTATGCAGACAATGACGGCCCGTCGTTTTATGAATATCCTTATAATGCGGACGATTACTATCAGTTTATGGAGCTGGACGTGGTCAGTGAAACCACCAACTCTCTGCGAACACTCTTCGGGATCAGCTTTGCCGGCACGGACAATATTATACACTTCAAGAATATGATCTATTTTACCACGTATCCGGGCGATTATGCGCTTACACCGGCAGATAAAGTGACCAAGCTCTGGAAATATGATCCCGGACAGCCCAAATCATACTTTACCTGGATCGATGCAGACAGTGATACCGATCTGAAAACCATACAGCAGGGGGATACGCTGGTGCTATTGCCCGGAAAAAGCTATAATATCCGGTACAACACGCAGGCTTCTGCGGGTAGTGTGGTCTTCAGCGGAATCCGGACAGAAAATGTGGCGCCTTATGCCGCAGGCGGCGATAACAATGGTAACTATAACCCTTGGAACGGCGCTACGCCCGGTTCAAAATCCATTACAGCTACCGTGTATTCGGGACCTAACGGTACCGGTTCCGTCATCGAATCCAGAACCATACAGTTTGTCCTTGCCGATGATCCCGGCGATATTGATTTTATCCTTATCAATGCCAACACTAACCAGGAAATCGACACATTGCGCAGCGGACATATCATTGATGTGGCCGCCATCGGAACCAACAAGCTCAATATCAAGGCGCACTCACGTATGCCTTCTACGGTCAGTGTTGTCTTTGATTACAACGGAGTTGCTGCTTTCAGAAAAGAAAACACAGCACCGTATGCGCTTTTCGGAGACAGCAACGGAAACTATGCCGTACATCACTATGCCAACGGAAACTATACCCTTAAGGCTACTCCTTACACAGGGATCAATGGTAGCGGAACGGCAGGACAGGGAAAAACCATTAGCTTTCAGGTTGTAAACAGCTCGGCAAGGTTAAGTACGTTCCCCAATCCGGTAGAAAATACACTCTTCCTTACTATGGACGGAATACAGCCCCAGGAAGCGTATCAGGTCACTATTACGGACCTGGCCGGAAATATTCTTTATCAGGCCAGCCATCAGGGAATGGAAAACGCCATTTCTATGGATCAATACACTTTTATTACCGGAGTGTATATTATAAAAGTCGTACAAAATCAGCATACTGAAGTACGCAAAGTATTCAAAAAGTAATACAAGCTTTTATAACAGAAGAGGCCCCGTCTATTATACCGGGGCCTCTTTATAATCTGGTTAGCTACAGACCTTTCCTCGGCCTGTGGCACACAGGCCGGAATATAAATACAATCAGGTAGGTAAATTAGCCGAAATATTCTCTGTAATCAGGGATTTGTATATGCTTCTTTACCATTCTTTTACTTACCAGCGATATACATTGCGGTCGGTGTGCCACGCGACTGCGGAGAGACGATACACAGACCACGGGATAGGTAAAAAATATTTTGATTTTTTTACACCTAAAAGCCCTTTCCTCGGCCTGTGGCACACAGGCCGAAATATAAATAGTGTGAATCAGTGGGTAAATTAGCCGAAATATTCTCCGTAATCAGGGATTTGCATATACTTCTTTCCCATTCTTTTACTTACCAGCGAT
>JAEVZS010000013.1 GCA_023392125.1 Bacteroidota bacterium | reverse complement strand
GCTAAGCCGCCATACCTACAATGGAAAAGAATATGACAGGGAGCTTGGCTGGCAGGATTATGGGGAAAGAATGTATAATCCTAATCTGATTAGGTTCCCGACTGTAGATCCTAAATACAGAGATTACTGTCTCACACCCCTAATTATTGGACGTTTCTTCCAAATCATTTTAGAAGATTTTGCTTATTATTTGCCTGCACAAAGGTAGCGAACACTTCCTTGCTGTCAAGGGCCTGACAAGTGCCTCGTGCCTCGGCACCCTTGACAACAATTCCGTTTTTCGCTCCGGTTTTGTTGGGCAAATATTCCGAAAAAAATAGTTCCCAGTATGTTTGAGGGGATAACATCCCGATCGATCTATGACGTCTACGGTTGTTATAGAACCTGTAGTAATCTTCTATTTTCCATTTGGCATACTCCAGACTGTCGAACCAGTATCTTCGGATCACTTCTCGCTCTATGATGCTATGAAGGGCTTCGATATACGCATTCTCTTCCGGGGTGGCTATATGGGTAAATTCCTGATTCACGTTATTGCTTTTCAGAAACTCCCTGACCGCATGTGCTACGAACTGGCTCCCGTTATCATTGCGTATGGTCATGCCTTCTACCTTGTATTCCTGAATGATACCGTCAAGCAGCAAGACCACATCATGCTTTCGGATGCTGGATTTTAACAGATGACCAAGGACTTTTCTGGTACATACGTCTATGACGGTAAGCAGGTATACATTGCGCTTTTCTCCATGGATATACACATACTTGATATCCATAGAAAGGTATTGCATGGGATGAGCTGCCTGAATCCTGCGCTGTTTAACAAACCGCCTTTTTTCCGCGTTGCTGATACGCTTACCAAGCAGGAGCTTACTTTCATTCATCAGACGGTACACTTTCTTGTGATTGATCACAAAGCCCAGTTCTTTTAATTCCGGTGTCACTTTCTGGTAGCCATAACAGATAAACTCCACCGAAAGGATCTTTTTGATAGTTTCAATCACAATTGCATTATCCACTATTCTTCCATTGGTTAATCGGGTATGGGTACTAGCTTTACGACCGGCTTTACCGGAGGATGAACGGTAATAGTAACTGCTCCTTTGCTGACCTGTCCAGGTTAAAAGATATGTCATACAACACTTTGTCTTATACTTGCCGATTACAGCTTTCCGTATTTTTTGTAGTGTTCCGTTTTTTTTATAAGCTCGGTTTTTACCTCCAGTTCAAGAGCCTGGTTGGCTACGATCTTTTTGAGACGCTCATTTTCTTCCTGCAAAGCTCTTAGTTCAGGATCTATGGTTTTGTATTGAGGGATCAGGCCATCTTTGCCTTTGCGTTCAAACTGATGCTTCCAGCGATAAAAAAGAGCCTGTGACAGATCATGACGACGACATGTGTTTAACATGCCTTCCGATTCTGCTTCCCGAAGGATCTGCATCTTCTGTTCTACACTAAAATGTCTTCTTGTTTTTCCCATTTCATTTACTAATTTAACTCTACTAAATTATTTCCCAAATTTAGTCCAGTTCATTAGGGGGCTAGGACACTGTTATTTTTAGCGTTTATTTTTTCAACGTATTTGTACTTATGTATTGAAGTTGAATTGAAGAATGTTATAGAAAGGTATGGAGTACATTATAATCAATTAAATGATTCTGCATTTAGAATACGAATAATAGCTCAGATACAATTAGGCTTAGTTGTTTTTCTAATGGCATTATCAATATTTGGATATTTTAAAAGGCGGAGATAGGTATGTCTGCTTATCATAAGGATTGCCGCGGCAAATCCCATGAAATTACATAAAAAACACTTCGAAACATTGAAGTGTTTGATGAGCAAATATTTAGTATTCCGGCTTGTGCAATTGAAGAGTAGTTATTATTATGTAATGTTTTAATAGTGTGATTTTTAATGAAATAATTAAGGTTTTCTATGTTTGTCTAATCCTAATTAGCTGTTCTCTGAAGGACTTTAAAAATCCAGCGGAAACTGAATTTATAATGCCAGGAGATTCATCAGAGACTCATTTTAAGGATGTTTTTCAACGAGCATTTATTTTTGAATGTGATGAGGAATTAAGAATATGGATTGGTTCGCTCCAAAGTCTTGAAAGTAATCAAAAGAAGGAAAAGTATGTTTTTGGTCAATGCATTTCCGGCAAGGATGTCGGTTTTGACGTTATTTGGGCAATGAATGAACCTTATGAACAGAGAACTGAAAATGAAAATAACTTAGAATCTAAATTTGAAACTAATTATAATAATAATGTAATTGTTGAGGGTTTTAATACATTTTTATTCAAGTTGTTTTTGCAAAAAGTTAAAGATCCGTTATTGGACGATCCATATAATTTCCCCGTTACGGTTTCTGTTTTTAGAAATAGTGGAGACAGTTTTATTAGTAAAGGTGATTTCGTTGTAAATACGTGGGAGGAATATGTTCAGCTACAATATAAATTTATATTTTCTCAATAATAGGTTGTTAATAAGTACTATTGTAAGATGAGATAGGATATAATTGAAACTCGCAGTCAACGCCATCCCCGCATAGCGCAGGGATGGCGTCATGCATTGAGGGCCGGGCGTCCTAAAAAGTTCTTTAAGTGATTTGATTGTTTGATGGCGAAGTGGTTAGGAAACAGGTTTTTTGTTTGAATTCTTTCTGGTCTGAAGACCTGAAAGATAGCCCACACATATCTCTCTGTCTATTATGCAGCCGCGGGAAGACACCTGCGAGAGTAAAGAATTAAATCTTTTGGGAGTTCAGATATTTGGATCTTTAGGTATATAGGTCCAGTTAGTTATAAATAAGAACCCAAGCCAGATTGAAGAGTCCGGCTTGGGTTTTCAGAGCGTTCTTAATCTGCTATCAATTTCAGCAAGCCCAAAAAGACCAGGGTTGGAATTACCCAGAGAATGGCTGCAAAGATATCAGATGTTTTACTGCTTTTAAGAAAGGCAATTACATTTTTAGTCATCATTGCTAGGGGAACAGTTGTTAAGGCGATAAAGAGATACCTAGTGTTTTTTTCAATGGAAAATTGCAGGAAATATAGAGCAGCCAGATATAACATCATTCCTATGAAGCAAAACGTAAAAGTATCGTACAGAAAAATTAAGAATGCTTTAGGGGTAATAGACAGATAAAGCCCGTTTTTACCGTCCGAAAAAACAATCGGAGCCTGGGAAGATTGGACCAGTTTGCCGACACCGGCTTGAATTTTTTGTGTATTGATGGGGTATTTTTTTAGAAGCCAGAGTGAAGCTGCTATGATTATACCCAAGAGAGAATAAAGGTTGTTGATTTTATCGATAAATTGAAAAAAAGATTCCATGTTTTGAGATATTAGATTAGAACTATGAATAAGCTTGCCTCGGGAGATATATTATGAAGGTCCGGCAGCTGCCGGACCTTTGCCCAATGATTGTTATGATTTCAGCACCCTGACAGTTTGGGTCTGGTTGCCGGTAGTGAACTTCAGGAAGTAGATGCCGGGTGGGCAATCACCAATATTGACGGAGCGGGTATTGCCTGTTTTTCTGATGAATATGCCCACCGAATTGTATATCGTGACTGACTCAACAGTTTCCGAAAAGTTATAAGTCCCGCCTGAACTGGTCGGATAAACAAGAACAGCTTCTTTACCTGCCGGATTCAGAGACAGCACATTGTCAATGTCAAATTTCCACGTGTAAGTAGCGCGGTTGTACAGATTCTGCCAGCAGATATATACGGTTTCTCCGGGCATAATGGTATAGTTCAGCCTGGACTGGAGAGAGCAGTCGTCATCGTTTTTTGCCAGTTCTGTTCCTTTACAATCGCTGTACAAAGCTACATACGTATCGCTCGTAGTCAGTTCACAGCTGCTGATCTCGGCATACTGGGGCTCTGATGTTTCATTGCGGTATACATACCAGTGATCTCCCTCCTGGTTATCGGCTTCATGCATACCCGGAGCCAGACTTTGGGCAGAGGCACAGACTTCTCCTTCTGCCGGGGTATACGGGCTCATTGTCCAGTTCGATACATTGAACCAGTGTATGAACATGGACTGGCCCGGAGAGAGAGCTACTACGCCGGAAGACGACCGGCTCAGATAGGGAACTTCCTGGTCACAGTCTGCAAGGAGGGCAAACTTGTTGAGAAGGTCATGTGTCCAGTAGCCGCCGTTGTCGATATGCAGATACTCGGTTTCTTCCGTCTCGTTTGTATAGTCAAACCACTGTTCCTGCATAACCTTATTAGGATAGTTGATACCATAGCGGGCCGGTACAGGATTTTCACAGCGGTCTCCCTGCAGCTCATTGCCGATGTCGATTGAGTAAATTTCTGCCCTGCCCATAAGGAAATAGATGGTTTCATCAGGCAGGAGAGTTTCCGTAAAATCGTACTGTACGGTCTGGCTCCGGGAATCATTGCAGCCCCGGTAAACCCGTATAAAGGGATCTTCATTGGTGGCAACGGTTACCTCCCTGGTCTCGCCGGTCGTATTGGTATAGGCATACCAGAGGTCCATGCCCAGGTTGGAGTTGAAATTGATGCCTTCCTGTCCTCGGATGGGATTGCTGCAGTAATCGCCCGGAGCAATATCCCGTACATTGATTTCAAACACGTCGGTATAGGAGGTGGAGAAGAGCAGTGTCTGTCCCGGAGCAGTGATATAGCTCAGGTAGCCATGTGTGCTGTGTTGCAGCGGCAGTTCTTTGCCGCACTCATCATACAGCAATATATAGTTCAGGTCTGCCCGGATGGAAGTTTCCACTACTTTTTCCGTCCCCGCGGTGTTGGTAAAAACAAACCATTGCGCATTGCTGTAAAAATTGGGAATATTGGCTCCGGCGACGGCAGGCTGGGGCATATCGCAACGGTCGCCTGTCTGCGGTGTACGTACTTCAAACAGCCATGAACCGGATCCTTCGCACATGACAAGCAGGCTATCTCCCGGAGCTATCAGATAATCATACTGTATACCGGATGCAAAGGGCTGCTCGCAGCTGCTGTAAAAAATAAGCACATTGGCGTCATCGCCGATAAGGCTTATGACCTGCTCCCCGCTGCTTTGATTCATATAGGAATACCATTGCGGCTTTCCGGGCTTGTCCGGTGTGTTTAAACCAGGGGTTATTGTTTTAGGGATCGAGCACATATCACCCGCCTGAACCGGAGTTGCTGTAAGCGCCCATTGAAAGGCAGCGGAGGTATACAAGGCCAGCCACTCGATCAGCACTGTACGGGAAGGCTCTACGGTGAGCTCAATTTCTGATTGTGCGCCGCAGGCATCGTCATTGGCTTTGGCAGCCAGGCCGCCGCACTGAAAGGAGCCTCCGACAAAGGTATCCTCTGTGGTATATCCGCAGGAAGATACTTTTACGATTTCGGCTACCGTACCTGAATTGGTATAGGCAAACCATTGCGATCCCTGGGAATTGTCGGAGGTATGCACACCGGTTCCGACCGGAACAGCCGTCGCACATGAAGCGCTACCCTGCGCAAAAGTGTTTCCTGCGCTACAGAGTATGGCAGCAATAAAAAACAGTTTCTTCATTTTAGTTAGTATTGGCAGAATAAAAAGGTAAATATCATGTGTTTTGTATTAGCAATCAATTTGTAAAGCTTTTTTCTGTGTTAAAAACAGCTCAGCCCCTGTCTTTTGCCGGATCCGGTTGATAAGCCTTGCTGCTTGTTTTCACACTGTCTGGTTTTGTTAATCCTGAATATGTATCATAAGCAGGATTCCGGAGTCTGTATTGAAAGCTGAGCTTATAAAAATAATTGTCTGGATTTTCTCGCCAGTTTATCAGCTGTTCGGATAAACAGAGTCCCGGTCACTTCGCCTTTGGCGAGTGACGTTTAAATTATGCATGTGAAGGCTGGAAAATTTGATAATGGAGCCCGAATGCTTACGTTTCTTTGATTAAAACAGTCTTTGAATCATTGTTTTATAACGATTCTAACCGAAACCGGCATGAAGAATGAATAGCTACTGGTGCAGACAGCGTGGAGACTCTGCAGGAAAAATATCCAATCCGTAAACATAGGTTAATGCAGAACCGGCTGCCTTGATTTTTCTTTGCTGTCTGACTCTAAACAAGAAAAGGATGACAAAGAAATTTTCTCTGATACTGAGCTTCATTTTTGTCTCAGTTGCCGCCGTCGCACAAAAAAAGGTGCTCTTTGTAATGAGCGCAGCCAGTGAGCTGCCGCTAAAAAAAGATAAGGTCTATAAGGAAACCGGGGTCTTTCTGAGCGAGTTTTACCTGGCCTATAAGGCTATTGCGGAACTGGGCTACGAGATTGATTTTGCAACACCGGACGGAATAAAATCCCCGATCGACAAGGAAAGCCTCAGGGACAGCTATTGGGGCGAACAGAGCGCGCTTCTGCCGGAAGCCCGGGACTTTGTCAGGGAAGATCAGCGGTTTAATAATCCCTATACGCTCGAATATGCCCTCGAAAATGCCGGACGCTACACCGGCCTGGTCATTCCGGGCGGGCAGGGGCTGATGTCGGATCTGTTTTACGATCGGAAAGTGTCGGGGATATTGAAAGAGTTCCGGGAGCAGGATAAGCCCATCGGGCTGGTTTGTCATGCGCCGGCGCTGATTCTTGCCATCCCGCGGGAAGAGAACCCCTTTATCGGCTATACGGTCAACTCGGTAACGGGACTGGAAGAATGCTTTATCGAAACTTTTGTCATGAAGGGGAAGCCGGCCAACAGAAAGATCGGCAGGCAGCTCAAAAAGCTCGGCCTGATCTACCGGAAGGGTAAACCGAAAGCCAATTTCGCCCTGCGGGACCGGATGCTGATAACCAGCCAGAATCCTTATTCGAATAAAGCATTTACCAGCTTATATCTTGAGGCGCTAAAAGAGTATGAGCTGAAAGGCTCACTCAGATAGGTCTGGAATGCAGAGGCATTCTGGTGAAGGAGCCGGGGCCGGCCTAACAAACAGCGGGACGGGGGTGTGATTTTGCCAAAAAATATGTAGGTTTGACTGATTTTAACCCAATTAAACCCAAGTTATGAAAAAAAGACTGTTTTTGATGGCATTGCTGTATGCCTCGTTTTACACACTCTTTGCGCAGGCTCCTGTATCCCTTGTCAGCATATGGGAATCGGATACGGTGCTGAGAATTCCGGAATCGGTGCTATACAACCCTCAGAACGATTTGCTGCTGGTCACCAACATGAACGCGATTCATGACGACGCCCCGGATGGTGACGGATTTATTTCCCTGCTGAAGCTGAACGGCGAGGTCGAAAACCTGCACTGGATTACCGGACTCAATGATCCCAAAGGGATGGCCATATACGGCGGCAGGCTGTATGTGGGCGACCTGTCGGAGCTGGTGGAGATAGATCTTGCCAGCGCGGCCATTGTAAAAAAATATGCACCGGCCGGAGCCAGATTTTTTAACGATGTAACCGTAGACAAGGACGGTACTGTCTATGTAAGCGATAGCTTTGACAATAAAATATACCGGCTCAGAAACGGTAAGATAGAGGTCTGGCTGGAAGGCGCTGCGCTGGATATGCCCAACGGCCTGCTGGCGGAAAAGGACAGGATTCTGCTGGCCAATATGAATCAGGGAAAAATCTATACCGTCGATCCGAAAAGCAAAAAGGCCACCTTGTGGACAAAAGAAATCCCCAGGGTGGATGGCATTGCTACCGATGCACGGGGAACCTATCTGGCTTCCAACTGGGAAGGGGAGGTATACTACCTGAATGCCAAAGGCGAAAACTGGAAAGTGCTTGATACCAGATCCTCAAAAATAAACGCTGCTGACCTGACTTATATCGAAAAAGGAGATTTCTGGGTAGTGCCTACCTTCTTTGGCAATAAAGTGGTGGCATACAGGATTCAGAAGAAATAGCGAATCCCCTGTGCTGTTTTCAGCATCCGGTTCACATTGATCGTTTTAGATTACTTCTGCAGGACCGGCCGTCAGGCCGGTCCTGCTTTATTTTACTTACCGGCTGTTTTTCCAAACGCTCTGCGAAGCTCTGTTTTTGATTCCTCCAGCACGTCTTTCTGCTCCTTGTCAAGATTCTTGCCAGCCCGGTTGATATAAAATGTAAGCATGGACATGGCAGAACGAAAAGGGGATGATTTTCTGCGGGTGCTCTCTTCTGCTGACTTTTTGAGTGAACGTGCGATTTTTTTAGGATCCCGTGAGGTAAAAATTCCTTTCTCCAGATCCAGCGCATCGCTTTTTCGGGTAACTCCGGAAGACCATCTGGAAGAAGACTTTTTGCTGTTTTTGGTCATGGTTACACGTGGCTTTTGGGTATAAAACCGGTATCCGGGCTACAGGTTTGCCAGGCGCCGGTTCTATCCGGCTGCTTTTCCGGTTCTGGCCTGCTCAGAGAAATATAGGGAAGGATGCAGGCCTTGAGCGCTGCGTGCTTCCATAAGAATAACCAGGCCGATATGAAATTTTTGATACATCCGGTGTGACAGGACATTTACCGGACATTTTGAACGGATAATGACGTATTGAAGGAGCCTGGTCTTGTTTGAAAATGAGGTCGGGATAAATCGGGCGGAGCTGCTTTCGGGGGGAGTGAAGCCGGCGACGGTATATCGCGTATCCTGATACAGATAAACAGGCTCCTCCTGCAGTGATCGGAGGAGCCTGTCCGGGTATGAAAAAATCAGAAGTATACTATAGCAGAGGTATTATTTTTTTACGACTTTTTCGGTTTTGCGGCCCAGATGGTTTGTTACCGTCAGGAGATAGATGCCTCCGGGCAGACTGTGTCCCACACGCTGGCTATCGGCTCCGCTTCCGGACTCCAGCACCATGCCGCTTATATCACTCAGCTGGTAGTCAAACGGTCCTTCACGCGTGATCGTGAGATAATCGGTATACGGATTGGGATAGCAGCTGAAATGGTCTGTTTCCTGCCGGTTTTGTGCAGCTGTTATGATTGTTCCTTCAAAAGTCATGTAATTGATATTGAGATAATCCGAGTCAAATACCAGCTTCATCACCTGTTTTCCTTCGGTCAGATTCAGATCGTTGACCGTTATGGTTTGCCAGTTTTGCCAGCCGCCGGTATTGGGGAGCATGACGGGGCCTGAAATATCCCGGTCGTCAATTTCAATATGCATGATTCTGTTGCTTCCGTTGACAGCTACGCGAAGGTGCAGATCATACAATCCCGACCGGTCGACTTCTACGGTATAGGACAGCCACTCGCCGCGCAGGATGTAGCCGACATTGTAGCCGCCGCCTTCGTCCAGCGTCTCTTCAATATCTACCTGGTCATTTCTGAAGCTGGCTCCGCCTTCATTGCCGTTGTTGTTTACTTCATGATAGCCGACTCCTTCTCCGCCCAGATCATAAGCTTCTGCTTCGATTTTGCCCGGAATCTGATGTGGTGTACCGGAAAAGGGCAGCCGGGGGGCTCTGACCGTAATGGTTATTTCGCCGGAAGTACCAGTCAGGTTCTGGGCATCGGTAGCTCTGGCAGTGATGGTATGCGTGCCTGCTCCGGCATTTGTCCATGTAAAGCTGTAGGGTGCCGCAGTGCTTTCGCCCAGCCTGGTGGTGCCTGAAAAGAACTCCACTTTTACGACATCGTTGTTGGCATCTGTTACCAGCGTATTGAAGGTAATGCCGGCATCTGCCTCAAATGTGCTGCCATTGGCCGGCGAGGTAATGGATACCGACGGCGTATTGGGATTGGACTGGGTGAACCGGATAGTTGGTGTGGTCCAGTTTATTACCGAAGTCATATTCAGGTTAAATCCGCTTTGGGAGGGATTGATCCGGATCGTCGTATTGGAGCTTGTATTGTTCTTTAAAAATTTATTGACAAAAGCAGTGACGGAGTTGTTCTGGGTTGATGCAGCCGCGCAATGGTTGTGACCGCCTGTAAAGTCAAAGCCAAAACGATCCTCTGCACCCATGGCCTTCCATACCTCCAGCGCTGCCATGCAGGATTTGTAGCCGGACTCGTCGCCCAGCCATTCAAAACCGGGATTGCCCAGGGCCAGGAAAGCTCTCGGAGCAATCATGGCAATGAGTTCATGATGATCGTGCGGGAGCGTGTTCGGATTTAACGTTCGCATGCTGCTTTTGAACCAGCTATAGTTGGTGTTGTCAATTTTTTCAATGTTTGTTCCGGTTCTGGTGGTAAATGCCTGAGATGTTCTCCATGAATTGATACCGCCGCCGCCGGATTCCTGGGCGATGGTAAGCGCTACCCTTTCATCGAAAGCGCCCGCAAAAAGCGCCATTTTGCCCGCATAGCTGCATCCTGTCACGCAGATCCTTTTCGGGTCGGCGTTCATTTGTGCCTTTACGATCTCTATACCGTCAATCAGACGGCTGATACCCCAGGACCAGGCGCTGTATTTGCCGATATTGGTGTTTGGATACAGCCTGAAATAGGGATCGCTGGCGTTGATAGAGCCTGACCCGTTGGCGTAGGAAACGACCTGATCGTGATTGAACGGAATTTGTATGACATCCGAAAAAAGGTTTGCCGACAGGCTTCCGGTGCGGGAGTTCATTCCGATTACTACAGGAAAAGGACCGGAGCCGGAAGGCATTGTGACATTGGAAGTCAGTGTCAGCGTCTGGCCGTTTTCTGTTACTCTGACCGTCAATACACCATTTGAATAGGTAGCCGTAATATTGGAAGGCTTGGGTGGCTTGGTTCCTATTTCGTAGTTCTCGATATTCGACTTGATCTGGTTTCTCCGGCACGTCCATTCATCAAAGGTGCTGACCCTGTTTCCATTCGTCAATTTGAAAGGATCGGGCAGATACGTATTGGCGGCGCCGGTCGGAGCAAATGTAGTATTGCAGTTGGCGGGTGTTCTGTTTTCTACGTCGAATACCAGCGGAGGCGCAGTCTGAGCCACCGCGCTGCTGATTATGCACAGTTTTGTCATTATACCTGCCAGCAGGTATAAGCTATAGCGTATGGTCGTTTTCATTAATAGTTTAAATTGGGCGTTGTGTCAATTTTTAGTTTAAAATATAAATCTCCCCTGCGGGATGCCTGAGTGACAAAATCAATGAAATAAAATGCCCGGGCTGTCTGATTTTGTCTGAATCGTAATTAATATATATCCGGGACGAGCGGGGTAAGGGAAAGTAAACAAAAAATAAATTGTCAGACGTTAGTGGTTGTATAAATTATTGATTTTAAAATAGTTGTTTGTATGTTTTAAAAGGGGGAAAATACTGACGGATTCAGATCCGGATGTGTGTAATAGCTTTGGAGGTGTGTCTGATCGGTGGTCTGGTGATGGCATTCGGCTTTTCGGAAATAAATTGAAAATATGGTCAGCAAAACGCCGGGTAAGGATGGGCAACATAGGTAAAAGCATGCGGAAAAAAATGAATCATTGCTTTTCCGCATGCGGGGCTGGTTTCGTTAATTTATCTCGCGTTCACCAGGTCCCGTGTATTCGGCCAGCGGACGAATGATCTTGTTTTCAGTCTGTTGTTCGATAACATGAGCCGTCCAGCCGGTGATCCGGGCCATTACAAAAATCGGAGTAAAGAAATCGATAGGAAATCCCATCATATAGTATGCTGGTCCGGCAGGAAAATCCAGATTGGGATGAATGCCTTTTTCCTTTACCATGATTTTTTCCAGAATATCCGAGATTTCCATCCATTTTTGCTGCCCGGTTACTTCTGCCAGCTTTTCCTCCCAGTTTTTCATGGTAGGCACTCTCGAGTCTCCGAAACGATATACGCGATGACCGAATCCCATCACCAGACGTTTTTCCTCCAAGGCTTTGCGCAGCCAGGGTTCGGCATTGGCAGGCTCTCCGATCTCCTTCAGCACATGCATGACCTGCTCGTTGGCTCCGCCGTGCAGCGGACCTTTCAGGGCGCCTATTCCACCGGTAATGGCACTGTACAGATCAGAGCCGGTAGAAGTGATTACCCGTGCTGCAAAGGTAGATGCATTGAAGCTGTGCTCGGCATACAGAATCAGAGAAACCTCAAATGCTTTCAGGACAACAGAAGAAGGCTGCTCGCCAAAGCACATATGGAAGAAATTGGCCAGATAGCTCAGATTCCGGTCCGGCGGAATAATGGTTTTACCCATTCTGCGGCGCAGAGCCACCGCTATGATGATGGGAACCTGTGCAAAAATCCGGCAAAACTTGTCCTGATTTACTTCCGCGCTGTTGTCCCAGGTACGCTGGTCCTGCGTGCCGAGCAGGCTGATACCGGTCCGGAGCACATCCATAGGGTGCGCATTGGCAGGGATATTCTGCAGGACTTCAAGCAGCTCGGGAGACAAGGTACGATAGGAGTTCTCTTTTTCTCTGAACCGGGCAAGCTGCTGCCGGTCCGGAAGCTCACCCATTACCAGCAGATAAGCTACTTCTTCAAATGTACATTTTTCTGAAAGCTCCACCACGCTGTATCCGCGATAGTAGAGCAGGCATTTTTCCGGAATGACATTGGAAATGGAGGAAGAATCCACCACCACACCGGCCAGACCTTTAGGTACTTTTATTTTATCAGACATAGCTTTATGTTTTAAGATGTTGGAATTATGTTTACTTACTGATCATCGCCCAGCCTGAAATTAAACAGTGACTGATCATATTGATTGTACGCTTCGTAGTTCAGCACCTCGTACAGGCGCGTTCGTGTCTGCATCTGATTCAGTGTATTGGCCTGTGTACCGGTAGCCCGGAGGCTGTCCAGACCATCTTCCACTGCTTTCATTGCCCAGCGCTGCGTTGTGACCGGATATATAACCAGATTGTAACCGATGTTTTCCAGCTGTTGTCTGGTCAGTAATTGGCTTTTCCCGAACTCCGTCATATTGGCAAGCAGGGGGGCGGAGATCGCCTTACGGAATGTCTCGAACTCCTTTTCATCCTGCAGCGCTTCCGGAAAGATCATGTCGGCTCCTGCATCCACGTATGCTTTGGCCCGGTCTATGGCTTTGTCTATCCCTTCACTGCCTTTGGCATCGGTACGGGCAATGAGCAGAAAGTCCGGATCTGTTTTTGCTTCGGCTGCTGCCTTGATCTTCTTTACCATATCCGGTCCGGAAACCAGCTCTTTGTTGTCCAGATGGCCGCAGCGTTTCGGATTGACCTGATCTTCCAGATGACATCCGGCGATTCCCAGATATATCAGCTCTTTGATCGTGCGGGCTACCATCATGGGCTCTCCGAAGCCTGTATCAATATCCATAATGACAGGAAGTGAGGTGACACGGGCAATAGAAGAAGCTGCTCCGGTTACTTCCGTCAGTGTAGTCATGCCAATATCGGGCAGGCCGAGTGAGTTGGCCATGACAGCGCCGGAAACATATACTCCGTCAAAGCCTTTCTGCTCGATCAGCATAGCCACGAGAGGATTATAGGCGCCGGGAAATTGCAGTAGTCTGCCGGAGCGGATGCCTTCGGCAAGCTGCTTCCGTTTCTGTTCGGGAGAGGTAGGATTGATAATCATTCAAACAGTCCTTTCTTTTCGGCCGGCTTCAGGCCTGCCTGATTTACTTCGATCGTCAGCTGCATGATCCCCTGATGGTCAAGCTGAGGCAAGAGGGTGGCTAAGGCAATAAAACGGTTTTGTTCTGCTCCTGACAGCGTTCCTTCGGTCAGTGTATGAAACTTCCGGAGATATTCGTCTCTGCCAAAAGGCTTTTCTCCCGCCGGGTGGGCATTGGCCCGTTCAAGCTCTTCGGAAATTACGCTTCCGTCTTTCATGGTGATTATCACTTTACCGCCAAAGGCTTTTTTGTCAGGATTCTCGGCATGGTATAGTTCTGTCCATTTTTCCTTTTCGACCGTTGAGATCTTTTTCCACAATCTGACAGTGTCTTCCCGCTGCGCCCGCTGGGGAGTATAGGAGTTGACATGGTGCCAGACGCCATCCTGCAGGGCAACAGCAAAGATGTACATAATGGAGTGGTCGAGGGTCTCTCTGGTGGCATACGGATCAAACTTCTGAGGGTCATTGGAGCCGGTACCGATTACATAATGTGTGTGATGCGAGGTTTCGATTACGACAGACTGTATATCGTCCGTGTTATCGATTTTGGGCTTAAGCTTGATGGCAAGATCAATCAGCGCCTGGGCCTGGTACTCGGCAGAATGCTCTTTGGTATAGGTTTCGAGAATAGCCCTTTTGGCTTCTCCCGGCTCAGGCAGCTCTATTTCGTACCGGGCATCCGGACCATCCAGTATCCAGGCAATGACAGAATCCTCTCCTTCATAGATCGGCGAGGGACTTTTTTCTCCTCTCATCGCTCTGTCTGCTGCTTCGATGGCAAGCTTGGCGCCGTGACCGGGTACATAGGCTTTCCAGCTGCTGATTTCGCCCTTACGGCTTTGTCTGGTGCTGATGGAAGTATGCAGGGCCTGCTGTATGGCCTGAAAGGTTGTCTCAGTGTCCAGACGAAGTAAGGCACATACACCGGCAGCCTGAGCAGGACAGAGGTGTGCAATATGATCAATTTTGTGCTTGTGAAGGCAGATGGCTTTGACCAGGGCCACATGAACTTCATAAGCAGCCAGTATGCCCCGCAATACATCAGCTCCTCCCAGACCGGCCTGCTGGGCTACGGCTATAATGGCCGGAATGCTGTCTGCCGGATGTGAGTAGTCTGCGGCAAGAAATGTGTCATGAAAATCCAGCTCGCGCACTGCCACACAATTGGCCCAGGCTGCCCATTCGGCATGGACAAGAAAAGAAGCGGGCATACCAAAGACATTGGCTCCTTTGGAGTCGCGTGCATGTGCTATTGCCTGAGCGCGTGCATTGACCACCGGTGTACGGTTGAGGGAAGCAGCTGCAACAGCAGCATTGTCAAGTATACGATTGATTACCATGTCAGTCACCTCGTCTGATATGGGCGCTTCATAATCGGTAACCATAACGGCCAGCTTCCAGGCCAGCTGCTCTTCGCGTGGCAGCTGCTCTTTGGAAGGATAGACTCTTACTCTATGTTTTTTCATGGACAACAGTACATTTATAATTTGATGATACAGAACGAATACTTTCTTCTATGGTAGTGATAAACCCTGACCGGCTCAATGCAGCATTTTATCGTGCATTGCCCGTCCCGGTTCAATAAAATTGATTCAGTATTTAATGAATGCCGGATTCCGGATAAAAATGTTTACATCACCGTTTTGCAAAAAAGAAGTAGTACATCTCATATATACTTCGAAATGGTAGTCCGGGTTTTGCCGGATGACATAATCCCGTTTTCCGGGATCCCGCCTTTTTATCTGTAAATGACTATATAAGCAGCAACGCTGCTCCGGACAGAGAAATTATTTTTTTTCCTCTTTTACGGTTTTTAATTGCCGGGCCAGAAACAGATAGGCGTAAAAGGAGTGCTGGTTCATTATTTTTTGCTTATCAGCGGGAAACTGCTTAATGTACTCGGTGTCGCCATTTAAAATAACGGATGCTCCGGTACGGACATAATCGTTGCTGGAGCAATAGACTGGTGGACTGAATTCATGCAGATGCTTTCGTATCTGTCCGGACATCACGGTACCCAGGTATTTTTGGTAATTGCGCTGTGCCTTTTCAGCAGGCCGGGTCAGCCGGTTATACATTATGCGGAATGCCAGGCGTTTCGGAAATTTCTGCTTTCTGATCATCAGGCTGGCATTCTGGAAAGGATTGACTTCGTTGAGATCGTGAATGGTCTGCACTGAAAAAGGCATTTCCGGCACCCAGTCCGCAGAGTTTACAATATTGTATGACCAGCCTTCCTGTGTCAGTGTTTCGTAAGCATATGCAAAATGCAGATTGCCGGGCTTGGGGCCGGCGCTGCAATATGTCTTGAACCGGATATCGGCAGGAAGCTGACCATTTGACTGAAGATGATATACATAGGAAGTAAGCAGATATCCTATAGCGCCTCCCTGACTGTGGCCGGTAATGTAAAAATTCCGGATCCCCTGCGTATAGCATGAGTCTATCCGGGGTACAATTTCTTTGCTCAGATAGGCCATGCCCAGCAGCCATCCTGTATGTACTGCGGCCTGAGCATGTTCTGCCAGCTGATAATGAAAGGTATCTGCCGGGCTTAATACCAGATAGCCGGTGGCTGGTACCATGGCCGAATAGAAATTGGCCAGCCAGCTTTCGGTGTTGCCGGTAGAGCCCCGCAGGCTGATGGCTGCAATGCTGCTATCCGTATTGATCCACAATTCCCAGGCGTTGTCAAGCCCCATGGCAGCGGAGCGGTATTGAAGCACAAAGTGATCAGGCATAGGCATATCCCTGCCAAACTCAAGATCACTGTTTTTGGAAGTCAGCTTGAGAAGCTCAATATATTCGTCGATATCAAAGCCAGGCTTCAGGATCTGAGCCTGTGTACGGCCGGCCGGCAGCAATAGGGTAATCAGGATAAATAAGCCAAATCCGGCAATGCTGCGTAACGTGTCAGAGAGGTTTGTGTTCATTATTGATGATTCGGCGGATCATAAAAACGGAGACAGGCAGCTACTATTGCTGATCTTGTTTACAGCCGGGGGGCAGTGCTTCTGCTATTCGCACAGGCCTTCCGGTGTACAGGCAGGACCGCTGCTGATATCCAGTTTTGTGCGGGGATTGTCCCGACGCCATTCTGCGTATGCTTTTTCAATGGTTTTGAGGAACGCATCGGCCGGCTGAGCGCCGGATACGGCATATTTTCGGTTAAAAACAAAGAACGGAACACCTGTGACTCCGATCTGCCTTGCTTCCGTAATATCCTGATTGACGAGATAGGCATAGCGATCGTCTTTCAGCGCATGCAGCACCTCTTCTCTGTCCAGCCCGATATCGCCACCAAGCTCTGCCAGAGTTGTGCTGTCTGCCAGATTTCTTCCTTCGGTGAAGTATGCTTTAAAGAAGCGCTCTTCTATAGCATCTCCGAGGCCTTTTGTCTTGGCCAGCTGAATGATTTTGTGTGCGTTGAGAGAGTTGGCAGTGACGGCTTTGTCGAAATTATACTCTAATCCGGCTTTTCGTGCCATTTCTGTTACATTCTGGTGCATGCGCACGGACTGATCATAGGACATTCCTTTGCGGCTGGCAAGATACTCATACACATTTACGGGTTTGGAAAGCTCTGTCGGTATGTCCGGGTCAAGCTGAAAGCTCTTCCAGACAATTTCGATATCTTCTCTGTCGGCAAACTTGTTCAATGCCTCTTCATAATGACGTTTTCCGATATAGCAGAAAGGACACATAATGTCGCTCCATATTTCTACCTGCATTTTGCTAGTTGTCGCTTTGTCCATGATATTGGTTTGTTTTGTGTTTTCAGGCTTTTCAGCGGTCTGTCCGCAGGCTGTAAGACTGAAAAGAAGTGTTATTGATAATACAAGTATGATTTTCATATTCTGTGCTCCGGGAATCGGTCTGTACTATCTGCGATGTTGCTTTAATTAACGTAAATCAGGCCTTTTTTATTCATTTTTTATCTCCGGACTATTTACTGCTTTGAAAACAGCAAGAGCGTTTCCGGTAGTAATTTCCTTTATTTCGTCCGTGCTGATTCGCATCAGCTCAGATAGTTTTGAAGCAATCAGCGGAATATACGATGGCTCATTGCGCTTGCCCCGGTAGGGTACCGGAGCCAGGTAGGGACAGTCTGTTTCCAGTACCATTGATTCGGTGGGAAGATCAGGAAGCACTTTGTCCAGACCACCGTTTTTGAAGGTTACTACTCCGCCTATCCCAAGCAGAAAATCGAGAGCAATCATTTCTCTTGCTTCTTCCACTGTACCGGAAAAACAATGGAAAATACCTCTGAGTGAATCGGATTTGAGGCGGCTTACCAGATCGATGGCGTCCCGGTTGGCATTTCTGGTATGCAATACAATGGGCAACCCATACTTTATGGCCAGCTCTGTCTGTATGCGAAAGGCTTCCTTTTGCTCCTCTCTGAAGCTCTCGTCCCAGTAGTAATCCAGTCCCATTTCGCCAATGGCGGCAAATGTCCGCTTTGAAAGCCAGTCTTCAATCACATACAGATCTTTTTCAAATCCTTTTTTTACATCGCAGGGATGCAGGCCCATCATGGGTATGCAGACATCCGGATAGCGGTGCTCTGCTTCCAGCATGGCATCAATGGAATCCACATTGACATTGGGCATGTATATTTTGCCGACTCCGGAAGCCAGGGCTGTATCAACAGCTTCAGCGAGCTGGTCTTTGAATTGTTCGTTGTAAATATGGGCGTGCGAATCGATGTACATGATCAAATGTGATGTTAAGCAAAAATCAAACCTTCTTTTGCACTAAGGGTTGAAAGCAAAATAAAAACAAATTATCACCGGAAAAAAGAAAAAAGGCCTGACGGCACTTTATATTGGTGTTCCGGCACTTTTTTTCTTTTTTTGACTTTTATTTGTCAGACCGTGAAAAGACAGATCTTGTTTCTGATATGCCAGGTATGCTTTGTCTCCTGTATGTATCGGGCCAATTATAAAGGCATTGTTCCGGAAAAGCCCGGAAAATATCCCGTTTTTACGAAGGCGGATACACTCAGGGGGACGCTGCTTCCGGAAAGAGCTGCTTTTGATGTGCGGTATTATGAGCTGACTATCCATCCTGATATAAGCAGGAAAACACTGGAGGGTTCTGTAGATATTGTCTTTGAGGCGGTGCATGATACCAGACGTATTCAGATCGATCTTGCCAGTCGCATGACTGCGCAGTCTGTAAGGGAGCATGGCCGGGATTTGCGGTTTACCCGGTCGGGCGATGCTCTTTGGATAGAGTTTGAAGAGGGGCTGACCGCAGGAAATACCAGAGCTATTACGATTGCATACAGCGGCAAACCCCGGATAGCCCGTAAGCCGCCGTGGGAAGGAGGGCTGGTATGGAAAAAAGACAGGCGGAAAAATCCCTGGATAGGTGTAGCCTGTGAAGACGACGGAGCGAGTATATGGTGGCCGCTGAAAGACCATATCTCGGATGAACCGGATAGTGTGGGAATCAATATTGTGGCACCGAAAGGGCTGACCGGAGTGGCCAACGGCCGTTTTGCAGGAGCGGACACCCTGCCGGGAGGTGAAAATGTCGTCTGGAAATGGCGGACTGCTTATCCGGTTAATAATTACAATGTCACTTTTTATATCGGAGACTATCGCCGTATCGTATTACCTTATGAAACAGATAAAGGTGTCAGAGACCTGGAGTTTTATGTATTACCGGATTCTGAGGATAAAGCCCGGAGCCATTTTGGACAGACAGCCGGTATAATCCGTTTTTTTGAAAAAGCTTTTGGAGAATATCCCTGGTGGAAGGACGGATTTAAAATGGTTGAAAGCCCCTATGAAGGTATGGAGCACCAGTCTGCCATAGCGTACGGCAGCCGCTATAAAAACATAAAGGAGTATAATTTTGATTATATCATACTGCATGAGACGGCGCATGAATGGTGGGGCAACAGCCTTACGGCTCCTGATATGGCTGAGCTCTGGCTGCATGAAGGTTTTGCCACGTACAGTGAAGCGTTGTACGTAGAAGAAAAATTTGGCTTGGGAGCCTGTCAGATGTATCTGCTGGGGTATCGCCCCGAGATTCAGAACCGGTATCCTGTCATCGGCCCGCCGGGTGTGAGCTATACCAACTTCAGGGATAATGATATTTATACCAAAGGCGCCTGGTTTTTACACAGCCTGCGGTACGCAATCAGCAATGATAGTCTTTTCAGGGATATACTAAAGAGTTTTGCCGTGCAATTCAGACAGAGCTCCGTATCGACAAAGGACTTTCTTGATCTGGTTAACCGGAAAACGGGAAAAGACTATAGCTGGATTTTCAGACAGTATCTGTATCAGCGGGAGTCTCCTGTATTAGTCTACAGTTATCGTTTCTCCTATCCCTGGAATACGCTTACATTCTATTGGGAAAATATAGTGGATGGCTTTGATCTTCCGGTTCATATACAAACAGAATCCGGGACTTTTTATGTAAAAGGAAGCAGAGAGCCTCAATCTGTTCTTTTTAAAGGAGAAAGATTCAGCATGCCTTTTGCGCCATATTACTATGGTACCCGAAAAACAAGCGAAAAAAAGCTACCTGTAGTGCAGGAAAAGACGTACGATCTGGAACGGGACTTTGAAAAAGT
Source organism: Bacteroidota bacterium (assembly GCA_023392125.1). Taxonomy (GTDB): domain Bacteria; phylum Bacteroidota; class Bacteroidia; order Cytophagales; family Cytophagaceae; genus SpSt-227. The sequence continues at coordinate 39,241 of JAEVZS010000013.1, read as the reverse complement.
CAGTGGTTTTTAGCTTGGATCCGCCTACTTCTTTCCATGACGAAAGGGGATGCTCATAGCAGTCGCTGACCAGGCTTCGGATGCCACGGTTGTTTTTGTACCGGATAAAAAGCTCAAGGTCAAACATCCATTTGTCATAGAAGCTTTTGTCGAACAAAGGATCTATGGAAGACCGGTGAAACAGCTTTGCTCCGCACTGGGTATCGTAGATGGGCAAGTGAAACAGCTTGGTAACGATGGTGGAGAAAATTCTTCCGAAATAATGTCTGAAGGTGCTCCGCTCTATTTGTGCTCCAAGACGCTTTATTCTTGATCCGGCTATGATTTGAAATCCGGGCTGAATGATTGCAATCATTTTGTCAATTTCGGATAGCGGGGTGGCAAAGTCGGCATCCCAGAAACCAATGTACTCAAATTGTTCGGTCTTATATGCCTTCAGAATACCAAGACGTACAGCTTCTGCCTTTCCCACGTTTTTTTCAAGATGGACAATACGGACTCTTTCCTTGTTTTCCCGGATGGATTCGAGCATCCGGAGAGTGGAGTCTGAGCTCCCGTCATTGACGAAATAAAAATGTATGTCAGAATTCCGGTAATAGTTTTCAAAACATTCCCTGTCGAAACGCTGAGCCTCATTATAGCAGGGGATAATTATACAGAGTGAGTACATCTACAGAGGTTAGGCTTTGTTATTACTGAATGACTGCCGGAATGTTTACTTGTTAAGAGGAAAATTCTGAATCACTATTATTTCTAAATATAATACAAATATAGGATATTATTGTGAAAAATATAAAAATACTGCTGGTAATAAACCGAATGATTATTAATGAGTCCCGGATATTTCCGGGACTACGTTTTATCTTACCTACCTATAGGCTGATGTTTTGCTGCCAGGTATCACGCTCTTTGTCGGCTTCACCCGCTCCCTGTTTTTCCAGATTTGGGTCTTTGCGGGCATTGGTTCCTGTAGTGCTCGTATCTGTTTGATCCGGATCAAAGGGATAGAGCGTCTCTCCGGCGGATCCTTTACCATCTTTTACAGGCTGATTCTTTATTTCACCGTCGCCTTCAAAATCGCCTGCTTCTTCCGCTTCCGGAGTGCTCAGCCCTGCTGATTCATATATTTCAATATTTTCACCGATCTCATCCCGGTTTATATATTTTTTATCTTCTTTATTCATGTGAGTTGCTCTTTATCTTTTAAACAAGCGGGAAGAAAAGGTAATTCCGGTAACGTTGTTTTTATCCCTGATTTGTGAAAGAATTATCAGACATTGGAAAAGGAGAAATGAACTTTTTCTAAATTTGCAGATCGCTGTCAGAAAATCCGGAATACATGGAAACTATAGAAATTAATCAGGAAAAGCTCATAAGAAAACTGCGTAAGTCGGTATGGGAAGCCACGGCTGATTTTTCCATGATTGAGGAAGAGGATAAGGTGATGGTTTGTCTTTCCGGAGGAAAAGACAGCTATACCATGCTTGATATGCTGTTGCATATGCAGAAGTCGGTTCCATATAAATTTGAAATTGTAGCCGTTAATCTGGATCAGAAGCAACCTGGTTTTCCTGAAGAAATACTTCCCGGATATCTGCAGAGTCTGGGTGTGGAATACAGGATCGTGGAGCGCGATACCTATAGCGTGGTAGTGGATAAAACTCCGGAAGGCAAGACAATGTGCAGCCTGTGCAGCAGGCTTCGGCGGGGGATTCTGTATACAACAGCTACAGAGATCGGAGCCACTAAAATAGCCCTCGGGCACCATAAAGAGGATATTATTGAGACATTTTTTCTCAATCTTTTTTTCAGCGGGAAAATGGAGGCAATGCCACCAAAATTTAAAACAGACAGCGGAGAGCATGTGGTGATCCGTCCGCTGGCCTATTGCCGCGAAACCCTTATTGAGGAGTATGCACGTATACGGAACTTTCCGGTTATTCCCTGCAATCTTTGTGGTTCCCAGAAAAACATGCAGCGTAAAATCATTAAGCAGATGCTGCTAAACTGGGAAAAGGAATACCCTGACCGGATGGAAATCATTTTTAATGCGCTGACTAATGTTTCCCCAAGCCACCTGCTGGACCGGGATCTATATGATTTTGTACGGATGCCCCTGTGACAGGCGGACCTCTGTGATAAACCTTGGAGTGGTTTCGCCGGTTTTCCGGATATGATGGAAACAACTCTTTTAACCCGATTGAGTCCGCTCCCGCTGGAAGAGTGGGAGGAAACCAAGACAACATTGCATCTGTATTTTCAGATTGCAGGAAAAATCAAGCTGGCCCTGAATCCCTGGAAGAACCACTGGTGGCAGATTCCCCTGTTTGTAGAGGCCAGAGGTCTGGAAACCGGCCCCATTCCCTACAAAGATATCTACTTCCAGATGCATTTTGACTTTATTGATCACCGTTTTGTGATTGAGACCTCAGACGGCAGCATTAAGGTAATTATGCTTTACGATGGTCTTTCTGTTGCCGATTTCTACAATAGTGTCTTTGACAGGCTCAGGGAGCTGGATATTGTGGTGCACATAAAAGCGGAACCATACAAGATGGAAAGCGATATTCCTTTTGCCGATGATTTTGAACATCACAGGTATCAGATAGAGTATGTAAGCCGTTACTGGCAAAGTCTGACAGCTATTGACAGGGTTTTCAAGGAATTTTCCGGCCGTTTTTATGGCAAAACCTCACCCGTACAATTATACTGGCACAGCATGGATCTTACGGTAACCCGATTTTCGGGCAGGCGTGCAGAACCAATGAAGGGCGCTTCGGCGGTGGAAAAGGAAGCTTATTCCAGAGAGGTGATCAGCTTTGGATTCTGGCCTGGTGATCCGGAATTTCGCAAGCCGGCTTTTTACTCCTATGCATGGCCTTCTCCGGATGGTCTTGACAAAGAGCCATTGAAGCCAGAGACGGCCTACTGGCAGGAGCGCAATGGTAGTCCGATGGCGTTGTATGATTATGCTGACTGGATCAGGGAAAGCAATCCGGGACAGGCTCTTTCCGATTTTCTGGAGAGTGCGTTTCGGGCAGGAGAGAAGCTGGCTGGCTGGAAAGACAGCTACTAAGGGGTTGGTAACATGACCGATTGAGCATATCGGTCATATCCCTTTTATTCTCTGCCATAATGGTCCCAGAAGCTCCCGGCCTTTTTTCAGATCGTTCGGATTCTGAAAGAAAAGAAGCTTGTTGCCGGCCTGCTCAATATTGTATGAAAATACAAAATCTTCCTTGCCGCCTGCCCAGCCGTCCAGCTGACCGAAGCGAAGATCATTGATACAATACAGGTTCCCCTTTCTGGTCACGGTATAATAGCCGTTGGTAATACGCAGCAGTGTTTCCAGCTTTTCATCGGGCAGAAAAGGTGCCAGTAGTTCATGATTCTTCCTGAAGAAACTGAATTTAATATCCCGGCTTTTATCCAGCAGGCTGTAATATCCGATATAATAGCCGGAATCAGTTTCAGCAGTGACATTCCATAGTATGGAGTTGAACGGAGTTGGCTTGGTGGTCAGCCGCTGGCAGGAAATATGCTGCTCCCGGAGGCTTTCCGTAAAAACACTGGTGACAATGTATTTATTGACAAGAGTCAGCAACATATAAAGAGAGCTAATGGTAAGCCCGGCTGTGTTCCAGAATCGTCTTCGTGAATCAGTCCTTTTGTAAAAAAGTACCATGATGATGCAGAAAAGGAATGGCAGCGTATAAAGCGGGTCTATGACGAAGATATTGTGAAATGCTACCGGGTATGAGCTGAATGGCCAGAATAGCTGGGTACCCCAGGTGGTAAAACAGTCCAGCAAGCTATGCGTGATAAAGCCCCAGAAAAATAAAAGAGTCCAGTCTTTGAAAGTGGCAGGAGTATTTTTGTGGAGCCGGTGTACCAGCCAGCCGAACAGGGGGGCCATGACCACAGCAAAAAGAATGGAATGGGTAACACTCCGGTGAAAAAGTAACTGCTGAACCATGTCCTGAAATGGTGAAGCCATGACATCAAGATCAGGGATAGTCCCTGCTACTGCTCCCCACCACAGGGCTTTGTTTCCTGCTTTTTTGCCGCATACCAGCTCTCCTACCGAAGCTCCCAGTACAATTTGTGTCAACGAATCCATTTAATGGCAAAATATCGTGAAAAATTCCTGATTATGAAAAGCCGGGCAGATCCGGGAGGAGAAAATGGTTATACAGAACAGCGTTTTCAGTACAGGACTGCCTGCGGAGCAGTCCTGATTTATGAAGGATGATGCAATAGAATTATCTGGCTTTGAAGATCCGGAAAAATGCATAAATAATGCCTGGCAGATAAAATAAGATGGTTAGCAGGATGGACAGCCAGAAGGGCCCTCTGAGTCCGTCAACCAGCAAAACAGCCACCGGCGGCAGTATTATTGCGAGCACTACCAGCAGAATAGTCATAAATACCGAATAATTTGCCTGCGAAGCCTGTTTGACGGATCGTTTGAGATCTTTTTTCGAAATCTTATCTTTTTTCAGCGTTTGCTCGTATTTTTCGGGCTGAGGGACTACCGTCGGCTGAACCGGAAGCGGAGCAAATACGGTTTCAGAGCTTTCCTGCTCACCGGTTACAGGTTGATCAAGAGCGGTATGAATAGTGGATGCTTCTGTATAACTATCCGGAATATGGCTGATTTGCCGGTTCTTTTTGTAATCATGCTGAACCGGATTTATCCGGCCGAAATGAGCAACTTTCCGTGATGAGCAGGCGGATATGAACAATATGCTGCCCGTAAGCACGAGAAAAGTAATTATCTTTTTCATAGATAGTTGATTTGTTTTACAGCATCATAACCGGCAGGGGTTATGTATGTTTTAGTTACCGGGAAAAAGATCCGGATTATCCGGAGGTGTTTTTGTTTAATCTAATCAGGTGTTTATGGATTATTCGCTTATATTGAAAAATGTATCCAATCATATTCTGCTGGATACAGAAGAGGAACAGTATTTCACGTCTTTGCTTGAATACCGGAAAATCCGGAATAAGCAATGCGTTTTGTCGGAAGGTGAAATCAGCAATCATATATATTTTGTGACCGGGGGATGTCTCAGAGGATTTACGGTAGATAAGAGCGGGACAGAGCATGTATTAAGCTTTGCGCCGGAAGACTGGTGGATAGGTGATCTGTACAGCTATATCACCAGACAGCCGGGTAATCTTTTTATCGAGGCGCTTGAATCAAGTGAAGCGCTGGTTCTGTCCGGAGAAAAACAGGCGTTGCTGTATCGGGATGTGCCTAAATTTGAGCGCTTCTTCAGAATACTTGCCGAAAACTCGCTTGTAGCCAGCCAACAGCGGCTTCATGACCGGCTGAGCCTGACAGCCGGAGAGCGCTATGAGAGGTTCTGTGTGAAATATCCGACTCTTATACAAAGACTTCCTCAGAAGCAGATCGCTTCTTATATAGGAGTTACTCCAGAGTTTTTCAGTAAAATGCGCAGCAGTCTTCTGAGAAACGGCTGAAAACTTAATCTGGATTAAGTGTATTTCTTAATCTGCTTCATAGTAAAGCCCCGAATTCAGCTTTATCTTTGAATTATACAACCAAATACCTAACAATCATGGACAGAAAGGAATTTATTAAAAAAGGATTAATGGGTACAGGAGTTTTTATTGCTTCCAGCTCATTGGGTAATATCGTGAAAAACGATATTGACGAGCTCAGGGAGTTAGAAGTGCTTGGTTTTAATCATTTACCTGCTACAAATTCAAAAATCATGGCCAATACCATATTACACAAAGCGTCGAGCCGGGGATATGCCAATCACGGCTGGCTGGAAACGTATCATACCTTCAGTTTTGCCAGCTATTACAATCCGGAGCGAATGCATTTCGGAGCGCTCCGGGTGCTGAATGACGATATGATCGAAGGCGGTAAAGGCTTCGGGAGACATCCTCATGATAATATGGAAATTATCACGATTCCGCTTGAGGGGGCGCTGGAGCATCAGGACAGTATGAAAAATACGGCTGTTATTGAGCACGGAGATGTACAGGTCATGAGTGCAGGTACGGGAATATTCCATAGTGAATATAATAAAAACAAAGACCGCAAAGTGCGGTTGCTCCAGATATGGGTTTTTCCCAACAGGAAAAATGTTGCTCCGAGATATGATCAGATGACACTTAAGCTGGAAGACAGACACAACCGGTTGCAGCAGGTGGTATCTCCGAACCCGGATGATGAAGGTGTATGGATCCATCAGAATGCCTGGTTCCACCTCGGCAGATTTGATAGGGGTGTGGATACGGTCTATTCGGTAAAACGGCCGGGCAATGGTGTATATGCCTTTATTCTGAACGGAGATGTCCGCATCAATGACCAGGTGCTTTCAGGCCGTGATGGTCTTGGAGTCTGGAATACGGACAGTATTACGGTCAAAGCTGAAAGCAATGCCGAATTTTTGCTTATGGATGTTCCGATGACTTTATAAAATTTGTATAATAAAACTAAAACTATAGTAGTATAATGGCAACACAGAAGTGGATCGCTGATACAGATCACAGCGAAATCAAATTCAGAGTGAAACATATGATGATCACCAACGTGACAGGACGTTTCAATGATTTTAAAATAGAAGCTTACTCCGAAGGAGAGGATTTTTCCGATGGTACAGTAACATTCGTGGCTAAGACAGAATCGATTGACACGGACAATGACAAACGGGACGAGCATATGAGAAGCAGCGATTTTTTTGAAGTGTCAAAGTATCCGGAGATTAGGTTCAAGTCAACGAAGTATGAAAAAAAGGACAAGAACTCATTTAAGCTGACAGGTGATCTGACGATCAAGGATAAAACAAACAGTGTTACGCTGGATGGAGAGCTGGGAGGAATTGCCAAAGATCCCTGGGGCAACGAAAAAGCCGGTTTTTCTCTGGAAGGCAAAATCAACCGCAAAGACTGGGGCCTCAATTGGAACGCCAGTCTGGAAGCAGGCGGAGTGCTGGTAAGTGACGAAGTGAAAATTTCCTGCGAAGTACAGCTGGTGCATGCAGACTGATAAACAAAAACGGGATAGTGTAAGCTATCCCGTTTTTGTTTTAGGAAAATTGCTGATTGAAGCTCAGTATACTTTTTAAGCTTAAACAAAACTCCCTGTAGCCGGTTGTAGTTCATTTAATTGCCGGAAATAAACCTCGCCTGATGAAGCGGGTATAGAGAGAATCGGTTCAGGGATGTTTACAATTGTCTTCCTGAAACGTATTTATAACCGGAGTGATCCCAGCTATCTGGTAATAAGAAAAATGCGAATGAGGAACAGAGTACGGTCCGCTGTCGGAATCTTTTTGCATAGTGAGTATAATTTTTTCAGTAAAAAATTACATATTTGCATTACCCCCAAATTAATCAATATACCCGAAAAGCTTTCCGGTTTTGGTCTTTTAAGACACAAGCCGGCCGGTGTTGCATTGTATAACAGTAAGAACAAATACAGTTTCAGTATATTTCATCAGGCATGAAAATAACGATGTTTAAACAGCTTCCATTGTCTGGATTGCTCAGGCTCATCGCAGCCTGCTTGTTTGTGTTGGCGGTTACGTCCGGTTACGGGCAGGCAGTACAGGTCGCTGTCAACTCAGGCAATCCAAAGTTCCCTTTTCCACAGTTTTTGCCCTATGAGGCTGACGGGGGACATTCTCTCGGGAACCTCGGAACTCAGAATGCTCCGGGAGTAACTCATGCTGAAATGGAGAAGCTCATTCGCGAAGCCTGGCAGATTATGGCAAACGCTTTTGAATATACGGGCGAAGTGCATCAAGGGGTAAGATATATGAAAACCAACATAGGTTGTCCGTATGATTGTACAGAAGGAGTGGGGTACAGCATGATTGCGGCAGCTTATATGGGTGATAAGGAAGTGTTTGACGGGATCTGGTTTCGGGAACATGATGTCCGGATGCCCCATCCGCGCTTTAGGGATGGTGTCAATCCATATCCCAATTATAAATATGGAAAGAATACGATTACGGAAGTAGGCGGCGATGCCGCGACGGATGGCGACGTGGATTTTGCGCTTGGTCTGCTGATGGCCTGGCGTCAATGGGGAGATAACTCAGGGTATACCTGGCCTGACGGTACGGTTATTTCATACAAGGAAGAAGCCCTGAAGGTTATAAGAGGGCTTGTTGAAAGGGAAAACCAAAAGCTGGACCCTAATCGCTTTGATTGCAGAAGCATTTCCGGCAATGTTGGTTTTGACGGATATTTCAAGAATGGCAATACCTGGGGTGAGCTAACCGCCTGGGCCAATAATGATCCGGAGTGGTGTCCTGAGTTTAAGGGACCTCAGGATTTGCATATAGATTATGTAGCGCCTGCCTATTTTAATCATTTTGCCAGGTTTCTTGAGCAAGAGGGGGGAGCTGATGAGGATCTGGAATGGAATATCAGTCAGCTATTAAGAGCGGAAGCTTCTTCAGACTGGCTGGTAGGGCAACATTATCAAAACTCGCCGACTGCTATTCTGAGTGCCGGATGGGTTTCTCTGGACGCTGACAATAAGGCGAGGTTTACGAGATTTAATGAGGGGGAGGATTTTCGTTTTGCCTGGCGAACTGCGATGAATTATATGTGGAACGGTAATCCCGGCACTACCTGGAACCCGGTTACGCATCAGGTAGTGCCGGGCGCTAATACCTTTGAAAGAGATATGGCTATACGGCATGCCCGGTTTCTGAGCAATCCGGGAAAAGCACCGTGGAGCAACGACTGCGTTACGCTGGGCGGAGGACCGAAACTGACCTATATGGGGCCTTCTCAGCTGATGTGGACGTATACACCGGACGGGGCAGATCCTAGTGGCGGACAAGGTTTTCCGTTGAACTGGAACGCCGGCACCGGCTCTCCTGCCGCGGTATCTGCGCAGGATTATGAGCTCATGGGCAAGCTATATCATATGTGTGCGATCGAATGGGATATCGTCAGGGCCGGTGATGGTTACCTGACGAGTGTTCCGGTATATTTTCATGGATTTTTCAGGCTGCTGGGATTAATGATCTTGTCGGGAAACCATCATGGTCCTTATGGGCTTAAGCTGGAGTCCAATATGAAGGTGTATCTGGACAACGATAAAACCTATGCGTTTACCGGCGACCTTATTACCTATACGGTTAGCTATAGAAACTATGCATCTGTCAGCGCGGAAGGAGTGAAGATTTCAACAGACCTGCCGGAAGGGGTCGAGTATGTTTCCTCTACCGGAGGAGGTGTATACACCGGGGGTAAAATCGAATGGAATGTAGGCACCGTTCCCGGTTTTCAGACCGCTACGGGAATCAATCCGACGAAAGGAGAGTTTACATTTACCGTAAGAGTAGCGCCGGGATTTTCCGGAGGGATTTGCCCCGTGGCAACGATTACTACTACAAACGGCACAGGATGGACATCCAATGAGTATCCCAACAATGTAACGCCGGTAATGGAAAGAAACTGTGTGGATATTGTTGAGAAAGCTCTTGAAATCACTAAAAAGGTAAATTACGATAAGGTAAATCCCGGAACTGAGCTGATTTATGATGTCGAGTTTGAAAATGCCTCTTCCGGTGGCTATATAAATGGAGGGCGCCCGGATGTGGTCCCCGCCTATGCCCACAAGGGTACGGCTGCCGAAGCTGCGGAGCACTGGATTATGTTCCGCCTGTATCATGGCGCGGCGGAACCTTATATTGACTATCAGAATTATCGCCTGTCGCTGTTTTTGAATGACAATGTGAATACATGCTCCATGGACTCTGATCCGACCTGTACAGCGGGCTGGCGCCTGGGCAATGCGACAATTTACGAAGGAGGAGATAAAGCGGCGGTCAGAATTTTTCAGGAAGATATCACACCTGGCAGTGACGCAAGAGGGGCGTGGAATCAGCGACTGGTGGTTCAGTTTTCAGAGCAGTATGCGACCTCTATGCCGCATTTGTCCCGGTATTTTGGAATCAAGGGACAACGGGTACATCAGGGAGGAGCCGAGCCTTTACGTGCTGTATGGCAGATGAGCTCCAGCACCTGGGCAGATGTGAAATGGGATGATGACTGGTCCTGGAATCCGGCGTTGAATGATGCCGAAGATGGATTGTATTATCCCGTAGCCAATGACTGGACGGATATTAATAATCCGGATCGCCCGGTTACGGTCTGGCATAACGAAGCCTGTCAAAAGCCTACTGTATTTGCCACCAATATTCTGGTGGAAGAATGGGACGGATATACCTGGCGAAGAATTTATGGAAGTGGCCCCCTGCCAGGCAGAGATGTTAATAATGTAGTGGTAACGGATATTATTCCTGAAGGCTTCACTTTTGTAGCCTTTGTCGATGAAAACGGGGTTGAAATCGGGAATACCATGACGGTCCTGGGAGAGGATGTTACGTACAATGCCGCTACCAGAACGATTTCCTGGACAAAAGATCGTCTCCAGATCAGGCAAAAGGGGAAAATACGGTATAAGGTAATTGCAGATTTCTCAACCGGTGCATGTAACAGGGCGGATGAAGTACAGACAAATACAGCCTCCATACATGGTGACAATGAATCGCCTGTTCTGGCATCTGCAGATGTTACCATCACCTGCGAAGAGATTATTTTGCCTCCTCCGCCTTCTTCCATGACGAAGATTTCTGATAAGAATAACTACGATGTCGGAGAGAATATCGTCTATACACTGGAATATGAAAACGTAAATGGCTCACTGGTTAATGCTGATCTGACCAGTAACACCAGCTGGAAAGCTCAGAATGGTACTCTGATGAATATCAGCGGAGGGGAGCTGTCTACGGTTTCCAATGACGCCGGGGTTACTACCTATAATTATTCACATGGGGTCAACGGAGTTATTGAGGCTGCTGTTAACTTTCAGGGAAGCGCGTCTTTTGGTTTCGCTTTCAGGCATACCGGCGGAGCGAAAAGCAATGGCTTGTATATTGTCTTTAAACCGAATCCTGGCAATGGCAGCACGGAAATCAGGTTATATAACGGAACAACACAGATGGGATCTGCCGTTACTGCCGGATTTCCGAATGTAGCGCCATCAACTATTAAGCTGGAGTTGGTTGACGGCCAGGTAAACTTATGGATTGGAAATACTTCCAATCCGACACCTACCATGACTTTTACAGGGTTTCCTGTCAGGGCGGGATACGCCGGATTTATCAATGGCTGGGCTGATAATGGTGGTGACAGCTACGGGACGCACCGGGTAATCAGCTATAAAACACACCTGGATTCCGGTTTTGACATCGAGATTTCGGACCCTGTTCCGGATGGTGTTACGTTTGTTTCAGCATCGGATAATGGAGCTGTTACCGGAGGAGTACTAAAATACCCGGTTATAAAGGGACCGGTTCTGAAAGGAGAAATTATAACGTATACCTGGACAGGAAATATTGCTTCGTGTCCGGCCAACGGAAAGATTGTCAATAATGCCTATACCAATGTACATGGATTTATTGTCAATTCCATTGCCAGTCAGAATATCGTATCCTGTCTTGGAGATGTTGTTGAATGTATTCTTCCTGATACTGTAATTGTCACAGGTACTACTGTTATTGCAGAAGGAGAGTCGACTACACTTACTGCGGAGATAACTCCGGTGCAGAGCGGATATATATATAACTGGTATAAGCTGCCAGACCTTACTACGCCGCTAAGCCAGTCTGGTCTGGATCAGACTGCACTTACGGTAAGCGATACAGGTCGTTATATTGTACGGGTGGTGCAGCCGGGTAACCCCGGGTGCGTTGAAGAATCTGCTGTTGTACGGGTGATACTGGATGAAGTATGTACCCTGCCTGATCAGGTAGTGATTCAGGGAGACCTGCTTCTGGAAGCAGGTTCGGTAACAACGCTTACGGCTGATGTTATTCCGGCTCAGACTGGTTGGATATACAACTGGTATAAATTGCCTGATCTGGAGAATCCTTTAGCCGGATCCGGCCTGGATCAGCCAACACTGGCTGTAAGTGATACCGGCAGGTATGTGGTTCGTCTTGTCAGTGATACCGATGAAACATGCAGAATCCTTTCAGAAGAAGCAACTGTAGATTATTTATGTGAAAAGGCAGATGTAAAGATGTTCCTGGACGGTGCCGAACTGACCGAACCTTATACTATTCAGCTATGTGAGGGTCAGACTGCCGTATTGTCCTTTTCTCCGCAGAAATATGATTTTGAATTTGACCTGAGACAGCTGTTCGGGGCTGTGCTTATGGATGGTGTTCCGGTTAGCGCCGGAGATACGCCGGAAATCACCATATCTTCTGAAGATGCCGGTTCCTGGATAGTTAATGTGTATGCCGATCCCGGTAATCAGGGAAACAGGCTTTGCTGGTCTCTTGATGATGTTAAAATGATAGCGGTCAGCGAGACCTCATCGCCTGCAGCTGTTATTTCGTCTCCTGAAGATTTTGAGTATTGTGCGGGCTCAGACGGTGTCACACTGATTGCTTCTTCCGGTACAAACTATTTGTATACCTGGAAAAAGGATGGTGTTGTCCAGACAAATGACCCTCTGTCGTCAACGTATGCAAATGCAACAGAAGGAGTCTGGAAAGTAATTGTCTCTTCCTCAGCTTTGTGCATAGATTCGTCAGAAGTCCTTGTGACGGAGCTTGACCGTCCGGTTGCTGAAATTGATGCGGCGGCATCACAGGCTACTTATTGTGCCGGAACCAGCGGAGCTTTGCTTACTGCAACGGATGCAGGCACGGGAGCATCCTATCTGTTCCTGAACGGCGGAGTTGCGGATGGAACGTTTTCAGCCCAGCGTACAAGAACAGTTACAAGTGGTCAATGGTCTGTGGTGGTAGAACTGCCTGGCGGCTGCCGGGACACATCAGGCGTATTTGAGGTGGAGGAATCTTCCGAAATTGTGCTGGTTATTTCCGGAGAAACGGTCTTGTGTGAAGGAGATGCGCTTGAGCTTACAACCAATATGGGTAATGTACCCGGAATCAGCTGGACGTTGCCTGATCTGTCGGTTATTGCCGATGCTTCGGTAAGCCTGAGCGATCCTCAGGCCGGATTGTATATAGCGGATTATGATGACGGATCAGGCTGTACAGGTTCTGCTCAGGCAGAGGTGAGAATAGAGCCGGCAGGAGCGGAACCGGAAATTACAATCACCGGAGCTTCATTTGCAGTATGTGCCGGGGAAACGCTGGAAGTCAATACGCTGGCAACGAATGTGACGGCTCCGGTGTATGAATGGTATGTAAATAGTATGCTTCAGCCCGGATCATCTTCTGTGTTCTCTTCGGCTGACTTGTCTCAGGGAGACTGGGTAAAAGTACTGGTTAAATCTGACGGGTCCTGCAGAGGTGAGCTGACAGATGCTGATTCTGTAATGGTAACAGTTAATGAGTTGCCTGAGGCGAGCCTGGAAGCGGATAAGACTGTTCTTTGTCCGGGTGAAGCACTGGATATACGTATTGTTTCCGAAAGTACGCTGGTGACAGCCGCCTGGAACAGAAATGGTACTGCTGTGAATGGTACAGTAAGTGGTGTGACAGTAGATGAAGAAGGAGAGTACATGGTCAGAATTACTGACAACAGAGGATGTATCAGCGAAACAGAGTCGCTTACCATAGGGAGGGCAGCGCTTCCGGCTCTGACAATAAGCGGAGCATCAGCTACTATTTGTGAGGGGGTAAATGTAACCATCGAAGCAATTACCAGTCCTTCCGGCAATTATCAGTATGCCTGGTACAGAGGAGGTGTTCCGGTTCAGGGGGCGTCAGGCAGGACTATTTCAGCTCAGGAGCCGGGCTCTTATCATGTAGTACTTTCTTTCAACGGATGTTCAGCTGCTTCAGATAGCTGGATGTTGACGGAAACAGAGCTTATGGCTCCTGTTATTAATGGTGAAGAATCTCCGGTTTGTGGGGCTCAGGGTGAATTGTATTCAGTAGCTTCGCCTTCTGCTACATCCACTTATCTGTGGACAGTACCCGCAGAAGCTGTTATAACGTCTCATAACGGGGCATCTGTTGCAGTCTCGTTCGGAACTGCCAACGGAGTGATTACTGTGGTCGAAACGAATGAGCAGGGCTGCGTTTCTCCGGAAGCTACTCTGGCGGTTTCGTTACGCTATTGCGATCTGAGAGCCGATTTTTCATCTGATAAGGCAGTAGTCTGTGCCGGTGATACGGTGGAGTTTGTGAATAGCTCTGCCGGAACTTCTCCTTCTTCTACATACAGATGGAGCTTCGGACCGGGAGCTGTTCCTGCCCGGTTTGAGGGAGAAGGGCCTGTAAGGGTTGTATTTAATCAGGCCGGATTTGCCGAGGCATCACTTACTGTAGAAGAGAATAATTTTTCCGATAAGCATGAAGGAAGCATAGAAGTAAAAGCCAGACCTGTTATTCAGCGTATTACGGGAAGTGATTTGCTGTGCATGGGAGTGACGGAAACCTATACTGCAGTGAGCGGAAGTGCCGTTCAGTCTCTGAGCTGGATGTTGAGCAATAATCTTCAGCAAATTACTTTCGGAGGAAACACCATCGATGTACAGGGGCTTGTTCAGGGGCAAGGGCAGATATCGGTATATATGACCGATCTTAATGGCTGTATGTCCGATGCTGTCGAAAGAAACGTATCGGTTGTCAATCAGCCTGTGGTGAGTCTGTCGGCCGCCAAAGAGGTGATCTGTCGTGACGAATCGGCAGATCTGACTGCATCCGGCGGCCTTTCTTATATCTGGTATTTCAATGGTCAGATTATTTCCGGAACAACCGGTAGTACCTATAAAGCGGATCAGGCCGGCGAATACTATGTCAGTACCGGATCAGGAACCTGTTCCGATGTATCGGAGCGTGTGTTCATCCAGTTTTCGGAGGTTGATGTGGATGCAGGATTTGATCGCGTGATCAATGTTGGTGAATCTGTTCAGCTAATCACCATGACGAATGGTTCTGTTGCTTCATATTACTGGGAGCCGGGTAATGTGGCTCCGACTGCATCACCTACTGTCGCACCGGATGAAAGCACTACCTATACAGTGCTGGTTACCGATATTTACGGTTGTACTGCAAAAGATGAGGTGCATGTGAAAGTCGTGCTTCCGCTGTTTATCCCCAATGCCTTTACTCCAAACGGTGACGGAATACATGATACCTGGGAAGTGCAGGGGCTTGAACGATTCACTGATCTTAAAGTTGAAATATATAATCGCTGGGGCAATCTGATATACTCAGCCAGAGGAAGCTACAAACCATGGGATGGGAAGAAAAACGGAGAATATATGCCGGTCGGAACGTATTATTATGTAATTGATGTTGGAGACGAGATGAAACCGTTGACTGGTGCTGTTTTGCTGAGTAAATAATCAGCTTAAGTTTCTGAAATAAGATAAAAACCGGGGAAACCCGGTTTTTTTGTTTCATAGCCCAAAATGAAAACAGAACCAGTATTTATATTTCAAAATGACATTGATAAAATTCATTCACCGTTTTAGGGCTTTTAGTGTTTTTTAAAAAAAGACAATGCTGTATAGTTAGTAGTCAGCATTCTATTTGTAACAGGGTATGGCCAGGCAGAGGCAGTATCTGATACTGTCTTTGCCTGGCCATACCCTGTTATATTGCTAAAATCCAGGTATTGATCTTATGCCGCAGTAAAGATAAAATTGTCTGTCCTGTGTATACTGGTATTGTAATCCACAAGTTGATTTTTATGGATTACATTGGCTTTGTAGCCCAGCGATGCAAGCATATTAAAGCTTTTTGTCCTGTTTTGATTTTCTGCCAGCTCACAGTAAATAACCGGTTTGTAGCGGCTCAATAATCCGAGACTGCCTTCCAGCACAGCCCATTCAAAATGTTCCACATCAATCTTTACAGCAACTACCGGCAGGGTATTGGCTGTTTCGTTCAGCATACTATCCAGTGTTCTGACCGGTACATTAAAATGGATTCCTTCACTTTGCTTTGGCATATCATCATGTACAACATGGCATAATCCCTGCATCTTGGTCTGATCAACTACAGGCATTATCATATCGATCATTTTGTTTTCATTGCCAAGGGCAATGGGAAATATTTTTGTGTTTTTTAGCCGGAAGAGCCTGATGTTTTGCTTCAGGATCTGCAGATTCTGCGGAATCGGTTCGAAAGCGTACACAGTGGCCAGCGGCCGGCTTCGTGCCAGCGTAACGCAGGTGAGCCCGATATTGGCTCCGATATCCAGTATCAATCCCTTTGCAGGAATCAGCTTTATAAATTGCAGAAAGTCTTTTTCTTTCTTATCAATCCGGATTGCATAGATCTTATATAATGAAAAAAGCGCAAGATATTGCTTAAATCCCAGTGTCTTTTGCAGATAACTTCTGATCAGTGTTTTCATCGTTTTAGCTTAATAGATCAGTTAAAAAAACACGGCCTGTAGACCACTGCCAGGAAATGATGGTGTTTTTTGCCATTGAGTCCTGATAAAAGCATACACCCATATTTTCAGATTCAACCGGTTGAAATGTAATAATGTTATTCAAACCAGCAGTGAAAGCAGGAGTGTATTGCTGATGTAAATTGTAGATAATCAATGTTTTTTTTGAGTATGGTATTTCGGAAGTAAAAATGTAACTTGACTTCTCTTTTCTCATTAACATCTGTATATGGATATTGAATCGTATCGTGATTTTTGTCTTTCTTTACCACATACTGAAGAAGGCTTTCCCTTTGATATGAATACGCTTGTGTTTAAAGTCGGGGGGAAAATGTTTGCATTGCTGGATGTTGACAATTTTGAGAGTGTCAATCTGAAATGTGATCCGGAAAAAGCGGTTGCGCTGAGAGAGCGGTATCAGGCTGTAAGCCCCGGTTATCATATGAGCAAGAAGCACTGGAATACAGTGCAAACCAGCGGGGATGTGCCTGATGAACTTCTTTTGTCCTGGACAAAAGAGTCCTATGCGCTGGTTGTGAAGGGGCTGCCAGGCAGAGTAAAGGCTGAGCTCGGGCTCTAGTCTGACCGGAGGCAAACAAAAGTATTGATTAAGCTCTTATCAAATTGGACAGGATATCAGGAAAAATGCTGTAAGATACCCTGCTATTTGGATATGAAAAAGGTAAAGATTGGAAGTACGGATTTAGAGGTAGCTCCGATAAATTTTGGCGGTAACGTATTTGGCTGGACTCTTGATGAGAAAGAGTCTTTCACCATGCTTGATGCATTTATAGGGCAGGGGTTTAATTTTATTGATACAGCTGATACGTATTCCTGGTGGGTTACGGACCACAAGGGAGGAGAATCGGAGACAGTGATCGGAAAATGGCTGAAAGAACGGGGAAAACGATCTGAAATTGTTATTGCCACGAAAGTCGGTTCGGAAAACCGTGATCACCCCAATGACATCAGTAAAAAACATATACTCAGTTCTGTGGAGGAATCTCTGAAGCGCCTGCAGACGGATTATATCGATTTGTATTATACACACTTTGACGATAAGATTACCCCGGTGGAAGAGACACTGTCGGCATACGAAGAGCTGATAAAGGCCGGAAAGGTACGTTATATCGCAGCTTCCAATTTAGCACCGGAGAGATTGATCAAATCGCTTGAGGCGTCAGAAAAATCCGGATTACCCCGTTACCAGGCCTTGCAGCCTCATTATAATCTGCTGGAACGCAGGAAATTTGAAGAAGCCTATGCTCCGATAGCCGAAAAATACAAGCTGAGTGTTTTCCCCTACTGGGCGCTGGCTGCCGGTTTTCTTACCGGCAAATACCGGTCGGAAGCAGATCTGGGCAAGAGTGTCCGGGGAACGAGTGTACGGCAGTATCTTAATGAACGGGGGTTAAATGTTATTAAAACGCTGGATGCCGTTGCAAGGAAACATGAGTCAGCTCCTGCCACTGTAGCCCTCGCCTGGCTGCTGGCTCAGCCGCTTGTCACAGCTCCGGTTGTAAGCGCTACCAGCAAAAGTCAGCTGGAAACTATTGTGGCAGCATCGGAACTGGCACTGGACGGAGAAGATATCGAAATGCTGAATAAGGCCAGCGCATACTGATGATGGATGCGGTTGAATGACTTTACGGGACTTTTCAAATGCCGGATTTATAAATGCTTTCTGTCGAAGCATAAAGCTCAATGCTGAAAGATGACAGGGAGCTGAGGTTTCCCCGAAGTCCTCTGTGGGAAAAGTATTCGTTTCTGTCTCTTTCCGGATAAAGGTTCTTTTATAAATTTCAGGATAAGCGGGAGGAGATTATAGCTGATTGAATAATCTGTACAACGTAAATTATGCATTCGGCTTTGAGATTTTACCATGTTCAGTCAGGGCAGGAATCATCCCCTGTCGGGCAGTTGTGCTGCAATTCTAAGAAAATCGTTTTACTTTTATACAGATATATAAAACAGGTTACCCCCCCTTTTATTATTGAAGTACTTGAAAAGGAAGGACAAATTGGGATAACCTGAGCAGGCACTAATAAGGAAAGACTTAATCAAATACGTTCAAAATGAAACAGGAGGTCATACTGGTTGATATCAATGATCGGGAAACCGGCAGGATGGAAAAGCTGGAAGCGCATCGTAAAGGAATCCTTCACCGGGCTTTTTCTGTGTTTATTTTTAACAGTGGAGGAGACATGCTGATTCATCAGCGGGCAGAAGGTAAATATCACGGTGGCGGTTTATGGACGAATGCCTGTTGTTCGCATCCGCTTCCCGGAGAAACACTGGAAGAAGCAGTATACCGGAGATTGGGACAGGAAATGGGATTGACCTGCCGGGTAAGAAAAGCTTTTGATTTTATTTATAGAGCAGAAGTTGAAAACGGCCTGATTGAGCATGAGCTTGATCATGTGTTTGTGGGAGTGACAGATGCTGTTCCTCAGCCGGATAAGGAAGAAGTACAGGACTGGAAGTGGGCAGATCCTGCAAAAATTCTGGATGATACCCGTATACACCCGGAATATTATACCGTCTGGTTTGCCATGACGCTCCAACGTGTGCTGGATGAGATCCGGTGAAAAAGAGGGGGATTGTCTCTGCAGCAGGCTTTTGTGAGTAGCGATTGCCTGTTTAGCCAAAAACAGGGGACATAAAGTCCCCCATGCATTCACTTGTTAATTGAGCGCAATACGTCTTCTGATCCTGCTCAATGATTGCGGAGTGATTCCCAGGTAACTGGCAATGAATTTTTGAGGTATATGCTGAAAAATAGAGGGATTTTCAGATAAAAGATTCTGGTAACGTTTTTCAGGAGAAAAATAAAGCAGGTCTTCGACTCTTTTTTTGGCTGAAAGATAAATACGCTCGTTCATGATGCGTCCGAACTGTTGCCAGTACGCATCCTTCAGGTACAGTTGTTCCAGATCGTTTTTATGGAGCAGCAATAGTTCGCTGTCCTCCAGGGCCTGTATATACAGCCTGGAAGGATTGCCTGCGAGCACACTTTCATAGTCTGAAACAAACTGATTGTGCAGATGCTGATGGTTGAAGTGAAAAAGAAAGCTGATTTCGTTTCCAAGCTCATTAACATAATAGGAGCGGAGAGTGCCGTGAACGACAAAAGCGATATGATGACATATTGCACCGGGTCTGATAAAATAGGCATCCTTGTCGAGTTTTAACGGGTGAAGAAGAGCAAATAGCTCCTCAAACCGGGAAGAGTCCAGCGTGAGTTTCCCGGCCAGAGCTTTTTTGGGGTCTGACATTTTGTAAAGATCGGTTTTTGGTTGATTATAAAATGTAAATTCGTTTACCTGCCTGCTACGTCTGGTAAATGTATTTCTATAGCTTTATGCTGCTGTTTTCAGGAATGTGTTTCATAATTTTAATGTTTGTATCCGGAATCCGAAGGTAAGAATAAAACCGGAGTTTTAGCGTCCCGGCAAAGACCCGGATACTGTCTTTGTAAATCCGGATATGGACCGTGTCCCTTATAAAAATCAGCTGTTCGCAGATGACCGGAAAGCAATCAGATATTTTTAGATACTTGTGTGTCAGTGTTTTTTCAGATTCAGCAAGTTTCGGGTTTTTAGTATGCAAAATAGTTGCGAACTTTGTTGTCTGACAGAAAAGCATATGGATACACAGCAAAGCATCAATTACAGGAGAATTGCTCAGGCAATTGAATACATAAAAAGCAACTTCAAATCACAGCCCGGGCTTGAAGAGATAGCAGAGCATGTGCATCTGAGTCCTTTTCATTTTCAGCGTCTGTTTAGCGAATGGGCCGGTACAACACCCAAAAAATTTTTGCAGTATATCAGCCTGCAGCATGCCAAGAGTCTGCTGAGGGATGACCAGCCGGCTACCTTATTTTCCGCGGCACATGAAACAGGATTGTCCGGAACCGGCCGTCTGCATGATCTGTTTGTTACGATTGAGGGTATGACACCGGCTGAATATAAGAATGGGGGTAAAAATCTTCGGATCAATTACAGCTTTGCTGAAAGTCCGTTTGGACGGCTATTGGTGGCATCAACAGCCAGAGGGATCTGTCATATGGTTTTTGAAGAGGATGAATGCAAAGCAGTGGCAGATCTGAAAATGAAGCTTCCGGATGCGGTCTATCTGGAACAAACAGATCCTATGCAGGAACGGGCCTTGCTGATCTTTCAGGATGACTGGAGCCGCCTATCGGAGATCCGGCTGCATCTGAGGGGAACAGAATTTCAGTTTAAAGTCTGGGAAAGTCTTCTGAAGATTCCGATGGGCAAGCTGGTTACCTATGGTATCATAGCCGGACAGATCGGCAATCCCAATGCCTCGCGGGCTGTGGGTACGGCTATAGGAAGCAATCCCGTAGCTTTTCTGATACCTTGTCACAGAGTTATACAGTCATCCGGTATTTTGGGAGGATATATGTGGGGACCTGTTCGGAAAACAGCCATCATAGGCTGGGAGAGTGCCAGAATATCCGGAGATTAACCATTTTTCCGCTTATTTTTGGTGGTTTTTTGCTGAAATCGGAAATCATTCAGATGAACGATAGAATATTTAGCTGTAGGATCAGATTGATATGCTTTATGCTGAGAAAGTCAGGCGTGCTGAGTTGATAGTTAATGAGCATTTATGTGCAACTTACCGGAGTATATAATAAAGCTATTGCCAGCCGGCTCCCCGGTGTTAAGGGAGCTTGCTGACAATAAGAATAAATCAGCTGATGATTACCTGCATTTTTTCTGATTTTATAGGATGTGCTATTGCACCACCAGCTTTTTTGTGCTCTGAAACTCGTCTTTGTGCATTCGTATCATGTACGTACCGGGTTTCAGGCCTTGTCTCTCAAACAGGATTTCGTGATATCCGGGACTGATATTTTTTTCCGTGAGTGTTCTGATTTTGCGACCTTCTGTATCAAGCAGCTCCAGCAGGACGTGTCCGCCGCTCGTACTGAGGGGAATGGTTCCGGTTTGTCTGACAGGATTGGGAAAGATATCCTGTAGCTTATCGATGCGCCGCTCGTTGGTGTATATATGTTTTGCGGACGTTATGGTTTCCGGGCGGAACAGGTCGTGGTACTGGGCAGCATACCTGGCGGTTTTTGCCGGTCCGCCAAATACGGACTCCAGTTGTGACTGCGACAGGCAGAACCAGTCTTTCAATACAGAATAATAGACGCTGCGGTAGTCGAACTGCATGGGCACCTGACTTTCCACCCTGTTTTCATCCGCATTGAAAATCTGAGGATTGATGCCGTACCGACCGCCTTTCAGCGCAGTTCCGAACAGCCAGATCGGAGTGGAGCGTCCATGATCAGTGCCTTTCCCGCCGTTGGATCGTACAGTGCGCCCAAATTCTGTGAAGACCAGTCCCACTACTTTCTCATCTACTCCCATTTTCTGAAGGTCATCCTGAAACCCCGCCACGGCCCTCGACAGGCTGTTGAGCAAACCGGTGTGTGTGCCATCATAGGCATTGCCGCCTACCTGACTGGTATGTGTATCATATCCGCCCTGATATACCGTATAAACCCTAGTTTGCAGGCCGCCTTTTATCAGCCGGGCCACATTTCTCAGATCGGTGGACAGCCGGTCATTGCCGTATAGCCGGGATTTGGGAAATGAGCTGTCCGGAGCATTGGACGCAGCGCTGACGATACGCGCATTATATTTATCTGTGTCTACTGCTACTTTGCGCAAAAAGGTAAGCTCTTCGCCTGCGCAGGTTTCGGGGGCGAGATCACCGTAGCCTCCCAAGAGCGGATAATCATTGGTAATGGAGGTGACTGATACCCCGGCGGCAATACCCGTGGAATCGTTCAGGGCGAGAGGAGAAACAGAGCCCATATTGATGCAGAGCGGGTCAGGATAGCCATTTTCAAGCAACATGGCAGGATCGGGAAACCCGTATTCGCCATACAGGCTTTCAAGCTCCCTGCCAATCCAGCCGGAAGGCAGAAACTCATTGGAGTCAGCGCCCATCATCCAGATATCCGTGGCCCGGAAGTGGGAAAAGTCGGGATTGTCATAGCTGCAGCCCATTACAACCGACATCCTGTCGGTTTCAAACAGATCATACAATCCCTCCATAGCCGGATGAAAAGCCAGATCGGCGTATTTGCCGGAAACCGTGGACCGGCTGCCCAGTGAGGCCATGCCGTTATTAACCGAGGTGGCAAACCGGAGATTGTTTTCCGGAATCATTATATTGGAGCGGACACCCTGCAGGGTGGCATACTGGTCAAGAGGAATGAATGTATTGAGGCCATCGTTGCCGCCAAACAGCTGTACCACGACCAGAATTTTGTCGCTGCATGATCCGGCAATGGCTTTCAGAAATGCGTTCTGGGCAAAAAGACTCTGTTTTCTGAAAAATTGTTCTACGAACAGTGTGGAGGCGCATGCCTTGATTCCGTTATTTAAAAATTTTCTGCGATTCATGGTTGAGATGATTTAAAAGTTCAGGTTAATTGAAATTCTTCAAGCCTTACAAGTACGTCAAATAGTGCCCGGAGACGGGTTGTAACCACATTTCTCTGCTGTATGGAGGAGTTGGGAGCAATAGCGGCGTTCCAGGCCTGTGCCCAGTAGTTGTCATTGCTTTGCCCGGTCAGGAGCGTCTGTGACTTTAATGTATCTTTCTGATTGGTGGTGAGAGGCAGTCCCAGAAACAATTCACCCAGCTCATTTATCAGGGCATTAGGATCGCCCGGATTGGAGAGGGTCTTGCAAAACTCAATGTGATTCAGTGTCGGCTGAAACGCATCAAATGACCAGGTGCCTGCCCCGCCGTTGCCGCAATATCTTTTTGCAAAATCCTGGCGTTTGGGCAATGTGTCGGAGTTTATCCACAGCTCGTGAAACTGGGGAGCCTGATAATAGGGCGACCAGCCGGCAACATTGGGTGACTCAATGGCTCCCATAGCCATGCCAAGGGTTTGCTGATGCAATGCGTTGTAGTGAAAATAGCGTTGTTTTACATCGCTGACATTGGCCAGAGTTTCTCCGTTGGTGGTTCGCAGAAGTCCTATTACTACATCATATGGTGTTTTGATCATGGCGCCTCTGTGGCGCATATCGAAAAAGTGCTGGCTGGCCAGGAGGGTTTTTACCACGGGAAGTATACGGAAGCTGCTTTGTTTGTAGAGGTCAGCCAATGGCTTTATGACATTGGCTTTGATATTGTCATCGATATAGGAAAATACAAACCAGCGATACACCTTTTTGACAATAAAATCAGCGACGATATCGGCTCTCGACCAGCCCTGAAATGCTGTGCCGGCCAGTGTGGTAATGTTTCTGTCCGTATCGTCAAACATGGCATTGACCAGCTGGTTTAGCTCATTGTCTCCGGCTGTAGCTGAATTTCGGGTACTGTCCTGTATGACTCTGTTGCTGTAAAAAGGGGAGAGCTGCTTGGCCGGCCTGGCCGGAAGATGGTTTACGCCGTAGTCATGATCCATAGGGTTGAAGCCATAATCAGCGCCCAGAAAATTGTACGGTACGCCCTGCCTGAAAATGATTCCTTTGTGACCTGTGAGACATCTGGCAAAAATCTTTACATCTTCTTCGGTATACCGCTTGTCAAACGGGACCTCTTTACCGATGCAGAAGAGTTCCTGGATTTCACGTGCAAAATTTTCGTCCGGATAGTTGGACGTATTATCCTGTCCGTTCAGATACATCAGGTAGGCAGGATCTTTTGTAATGCTTTTTACAAGCTCTCTCAGATCGGCATTGACATTTTCCCGGATAAGCTTCGTATAAAGGAACGATCGCTGTGAGTAGTTCAGCGTGACGGAGTTCATGGCAAAGTGATTGAGCCAGAACAGAACGAGCTTTTCGTATACACTTCGTCCCTGATTCAGTGCCAGGCCTATATTCCACTTCTGCAATGACCGGTCCCGCCAGAAGTTGTCAGCGGTCGGATCCGAAATGCCCAGCTGCCCACCGTTGCCGGAAAGAACATGTTCCGGTCTGCCCCATTCCTCACCAGGTGCCACACCACCCCAATCCACCGATCCATCACCGTTTCTGCCCACAGTGGAATCATATTCCCGCAGTGGATAGTGCGGAATAGCGGTGGGTAGGCCGGATGTAAGCTCATTTACAACTTCTGTAAGTGATTTTCCGGCAAAATAATCCAGATCTGCTTTTTTGACTCCGTAGGTAGCTCGCTTGAGCAGGTGGATGAGCTCTGTCCTGCCAAACGGACCTGAATATGCTTCTACACCTGAAGAGGTAGTCGTGCAGTCATCTGCCTGTATCCGGGCATGGGGACTGCCATTGCTCCGGCCTCTGGCATGAGGGCTGATGTTTTTTAAAAGCGGGTCCTGTTTATTGCCAAAACTTAAAAAATCCCTTCTTGATAATGTGGTTTTCATGCTAAAATTGGTTTAATATAACACTATGCCTTTTATGGCAGAAACGATTTGTGATATGAAAAAGTAAACACAGAAGGCCTGTAAAAATCCGACTCAAAGGTCTTCGTTAGAATAGTGGTAAACGAAATGTTTATTAGATATATATCTGATAGTAAAGTATTGATATTGGTGATTGGTGGCAATATTTACAAAATAAAATACAAAAAAATATTGTATTATTGCAAAGTAAAGGCTTTGATGATACCGATCTGATGAGAAGAATTTCAGCTCCTTATTATAGCTTTATAGAGGTATTTGTAATTATTTTTATGATATATCTTACATTATTTTGTCCGGATAAAATGAAAAAACCTGTTTTACTGATCAGGTATACCGCTTTTTTCTTTGTCATAGTACTGCTGTGTATTCCGGAAATAAGTCGCGGGCAGGTTAACGGTCTTCCTTTCTATTATGAGAAGAATCTGCCTCTGAATGGTCAGCCGTCCAGAGTGGAAGAATATTATTATGAATACCACACGCAGGTTAAAGCTCATTATTACAACCATTTTATCGAATATGATTCGCTCGGACGGGTCAAAAAGCATGTCAAAACCAATGTCGGACTGATGGATGATATACCTCTTACTTTTATTAATATAATTGATCCAAGGCCAGTTACAATTACCTGTTCGTTTGAGTACGACATCCATAACCGGCTGACTTATTTTATCCGGAATCAATATCAGGAGGAAGTGGGGGAGTGGAGACAGGATGAAGAATGGCTGTATGATCGCTATCATACGCTTGTGGAGCATAATTTCCGGGAAGTATCCGAAGAACAGAAAATTATTAAAAACCCGTCAGTCCGATGGAGATATGGCAGAAAGGAAAACGGACAGGTGAAACGGATTGAAAAGCTGACGTACTCCTTTGCAGACAGAGGTCTTGTATTAAGTGAGATTACCGAGTTTGGCTACAGACAGAACAGGCTGGATACCATATCGGTGTATCAGGTGTTGAATGAACGTACTATCTTAAAGGAAAAAAGAGTTGATCTCAGTTTTCAGCGATATAATGATACTAACCCGGATTCAATGCTGCTTGGCGCATTTTACCGTATCAGCGCAACGGGAGACACGACTTTTCAGTCAGTGATGTATGATGATCAGAACAGGAGACTGGCAGCTTTGACGACGGGAGTTGCCGGAGATACCATAGCGCATACAGAATGGCAATATGAGGAATTTTCCGTCACGGAAACCAGCAATGGCGCTTACAGCAGAGAAATATACTATGATGAAACGGGTTATGAGCGATACCGTGAAGAGTTTCAGAACGGATATTCTCTGGCGGTTCCTGCTGACTTTCATACCCGGGTTCTGGATAATGGCAGAATGCAGACGGCCTTGTACGAGATTTGGGATCCTGTTACCTACTTTTACAGGAAGGATACGGAGTATCTTTATTTTTATGATCTGATAACGTCTCTGCCTCAGAACACATTTATGTCTGATGCAATTATGGTATTTCCTAATCCATGCTCCGGTACATTTTATCTTGACAAACCGGATGATGTTGCGGAAATCAGTCTGTATTCGACTGACGGAAAAACCCGGGAACTTCCGGTCAGCTTTGCTATTACACCGGAATGCCCCAAAGGGATTTACCTGCTTGTCATAAAAAAGCGGGACAATAGTGTACAGAGAACAAGAATTGTGCTGGAATAATCGGGTGTATTCGTTTAGCATTGATTAATGTCAGCTGAGTATCATATTAAAAAGACTCCGGTTGTGTAAATATCCGGAGATAAAATAAATCAATAGCCCGGTCGGGCCATTGATTCCATTATCCTATGTGTACTTTCGTCTTTTTCAGGGTATTCCCGGAGTAAATACTGAAAATGTATAAGCTCTGAGCAAGCCCGGAACTGGCTGTCAGGCTATCGAATACATCGCGATCTTTGAGCTTTTAAACAATTAAAAAAGTAAATCAGGGTATAGAGCGAAGCAAGCGCCTGATTATGGCTATGGCTACTTTTTTATTTCAAGGATTTTTATCTTTCCTGCTTCCGGGTGGTTTTTCCCGTGCTGCTTTGCCATAAAATAGAGCTTGCCGTCAAAGTGACCGTATACACTTTTTGTCCATGGAACGAGTGCTTCTTTTTCGTTTATTGAGAGCAGTTCGCGGTCGGGACCCAGACTGCCATCTTCCTTGATAATTACTTCTCTGAAAACTCCATTATCCAGTTGGTGAATGCTGAATACTTTTAATTTTTCCTCATCCTCAGGTAGTTTCAGGTTTTTTTCATTGTCATTATAGTACAATCGCAGTTGTTCGCTGTCGTCCCATACCAGACAGTGGCTTACCTCATTCCGGAATTTTGGGGATCGTACCTGTGATTTGTATATAACTTCTTCATTTACAATATTTAAGTTAATGTCGGTTTTGATGACTACTATATTGTCGTAGGAAAAATAGCTTATATATGAACCTCTGTCTGACTGGCTGTATATTTTTGTCTCATTTTCGATGAGGATAAAATATCCGTCCGTTGCCGGAAGCAGGTGTGTCCACCGGATTTCCTGTGATTGGTCGAAGTAATACCTGAAAGTGGCCAGGATGGCAGGCGCTCTTTTTTCCTTGGGCTGACCAAAAAAGTCAGTGGACTTTATCAGAGTAGTCGCCGGCTTTTCCATATTACTCAGATCGGCTACAAGCCATCCGATTTTGTTGTGCTTTTCTTTGTATTCTTTCTTTGATTCTTCGGTACTGATGACATCTGCGTAAAATATGGTTTTACCGCCCCGGCTGGCAAACTGGCCTCCTTCCAGGTCGTACAAGCCGGGATCAAAGGGAAACCGCGTAGTTTTCCCGTTCCTGATGTTGCGTACAACCAGCCAGTAACTGTGTTGTTTTTTTGCTGTTTCTCCGATGACTATGGAGATACCGTCTTTGGAATATTCCTTATAGAAGAAATAATCATAATCGTCGGTCAGGTAGTGCTTCGAAAGAAATGAATTGGGAACCGGCCCTTCTGTTTCCTTTTTATCTGTTTCTTTCAGCTGTGTATCAAATTCATGAAATGTGATCAGGTTTGGATCCGGATACCGGTATATATCGGAGAGTAACCTGAATTTTTTTATGGCAGCATTGTACAGAACATTGAAGCTGCTATTACGCCTTGCCAGCCAGCCGCCCGGTCTGCTCACCATCCATTTGGGCTGGCTCCATTCTTCGGATTTGGGATTGTAGGTAAGACCATACAGGTTAACAACTTTTTCCCCGCCTTCCTTTTCGAGTGTTTCTACAAAAAGATAGTAGATGCCGTCTACGTGCAGGCAGTTGTTGTAATAGGCTATGGTACCGTTGATTTTTTTGGGGAAAATAATCCTGAAATTCAGATTGAGGTCTTTGTCATAGTCGCTGATTCCGTTTTTTTCTACATAACTGGCGCTGGTCAGCTTGTGCTTCTTGTCGTATGTATCGTATTCATCGATGGTATAAAAACCGTTCTGGTGTGGATATATTCCGGCAATCTGTAAAATTCCGTTCTGAGGCATATAATCGCTCATTTTTACCTGCGCGATGGCAAACAGCCGGACAAAGATTAATATCTGGACGATGCAAAATGTCCTCATAAAAAATAAAATTAATAATATTAAGATGTTTATTAAGGAGCTTTACTTAGTGTACGGTTTTTAAGCAGTGCTATATACCGATGCTTTTTTAATTTGTTTTTGTACAGGATTTTTTAAAATGTAAAGCTATGAGTTTTTATTTGTCACCCTGCTGGAATTTGTATAAAAACCTGATAATTTTTGTAGACCAGGCAAAAATGGATGTTTTGTCTAATTGTATTTCACAGAGCGATTCCATATGGAATCGCTCTGTTTTATAGTACAGATGTTGATCGTATTACTTCGCCTGCTTTACAATCAGTCGTTTCGTGTAGATTTTTTCCGTGGTTTCGATTTGTATGGTGTAAAAGCCTTCGCTCAGGGAAGATATATCCACCTGACCATTGGATACAGGCAGTGTACTTGTGTCTGTGCCCATCAGGTTGTACGCCCTGACCTGCAGGATAGCCTCGGGCGCGCTTATGCTGATGCGATTTCCCGGGGCAGGATTAGGGAAGAGGGAGATGCCGGATTCGTCAGCGCTGTAAAAGTCTGTCATATGCTCATCTGCTGCCAGACGTGCTCCGCTGATATTCCAGAAGTTGATGAGATAGGCTTCGCCACGGTCGTTGTTGGAGTAGGGGGCGCCTATTATTGCATCGTCACCGCTCAGATCGATATCTGCTCCGGGAGACGATGATGCATTGATCTGAAGGGCGCCCAGAGATACCCAGTTTGCTCCCTGCTTCTGATATTTGAATATCTTTTTGTGATTGGAAGCGCTTATGATAAGCTTGTCTCCGCTAATGGCCACATCCATTCCGAAGTGGGCTCCTGTAGCTCCATCTCCATACAATGCGGTCGTTGGCGTCCAGGAGGTTCCGTTGACTGTATAGGTATACGCGGCTCCGCTATAGCTGTTATAGCTTCGTAATCCTGCGACAGCATTGCTGTTATGAAGGCTTATTGAATTTCCGAAGTACTGATAATCTCTGGTGACCGGTGGTATGAACTGGGCTCTTTCTACGAAGGAGGAACCGGATAGCTGATAAAAATAGACTGTTCCGGCAGAGATGCCCCGTGCATTGTTGGTATATGGCGCCCCCACCATAAGCCATCCGTTGCTCAGATCGACGGAAGTCCCGAAATTGCTGAACGAACTGGCATTGGAAGCGGTGACCTTCTGTACAAAAGCCCAGGTATTATTGGACAGGTTCTTCCTGAAAATGTATACCGCGCCCGTACCGGTTCCCTGACTTGCATCACCGGTTGCTCCGACAGCCAGGTAGTCGCCGTCGATTGCTACA
Source organism: Bacteroidota bacterium (assembly GCA_023392125.1). Lineage (GTDB taxonomy): Bacteria > Bacteroidota > Bacteroidia > Cytophagales > Cytophagaceae > SpSt-227. Next base: position 9,551 of record JAEVZS010000013.1, on the reverse strand, counting down.
GAAGCCCCGAACTGCTGATATCCGATAGTAGCAGGACAGCTAATAGTAGTTTTGTGAGGAGATTTGGATTCTAATGTAGAGATGGTATACAGCACTACTTCGCCCCTGGAGGTATAGCCTCCGGTTGTCATATTGGGGACACCTACAGCAAGAATAGCATCGTCCGCATCTGTAGCGCGTCCGTATTGGGCGTATGTATCGGATATATCATGATATAGCTTTCTGATAAACTTCCATTGTCCCCCGGTTTTTTTCAGAACGGAAACAGCTCCGGCTCCAATATTGGCGTCAGAATCGTAGAAGCTGGATGAGAAAGCCCAGTTGCCGTTGATAGCGTTTGAATATCCATACCGTTCTGCCTGGGAAGATGATTGCCCCAATACGGAGGTAAGCTTTTGGGAGCCGTTTACCGAGTATTCGAGTGGATCTTTTACGCTGTATATATGTACAGCACCTGATGCGCTCTGTGCCGTACATGGAGAGCCATTGGCACTGTAGTTGGTTTTGTCCCGCATATCGCTGACAAACATATCTGTCCCGTCGTAGGCTACGCCTGTGCCGTAATATTCTCCGTAGCTGGCCAGATCAGCAGGTTCGGACAGCATGGCTCCGTCAGCTGCAAGATATGTGCCCTCATGATATTTCAGCAGCAAAGCCCGCGTAATATCAGGGGACGCATCGGTTCTTTTGAAGGATACCACGATACCATCGTTTTCTCTGACATATACATCAGAGAAGGAGCCTGACACTGTTGTATAATGGGGGAACATAATATTGTCATTGCTTTGTACGATGGAGTTCTGAAGCTTCAGTACTTTGATATAGTAGGTGTTATACCAGCCTGTGACGGGGCCGCCGTAAGTCTGTCCGTACATACCAAGCGCAATAGTATTGCCATCAACCGAGGCATGTCCTGTATAACCATGCATGGTGGCTGCCGTAATGCCGGATACTGTTACGGCCTGAAGTGAATTGCCTGTAATCTTGTACAGTCGTATGCTTGAAGAGTTGGGCTGTGTCACTACCACGATGTTTTCGTCTGTGATACCCTTTACCCACGAGCCGGTTGCAGAAATGCTGCTTCGGTAGATGACACTGTTGCCCTGTATCTCAAACAGGTACAGGAGTTGTCTTCTGAAATCATATACGACTATGTGCTGACCGTTTGTAGCTACTCCGCCGGAAGAAAATTCATTATCTTTTTGTATCTGAGGTGAAAATACTCTGGCTACCTGGGTAAATGAGCTGCCGGTATGGTCTCTCCTGTACAGATAGAACGCTCCGGCCCGGGTTGTAGAGCCATAGTTTTCTCTTCCGAAGATACCACCAGCACATTATTCTTGTAGGAAAAATTCCGGCTGAATTTGTTTTCTATTGCTGTGTTGGCAGTATGTTTTATCACCTGATTGATGGTCCAGTCACCATTGCCGCTCTTTTTGAAGATGGACAAGGCGCCGTAGCCAACAGTACATTGGATTCCGGTCCCGTCTTTTTTCCATTCGGGATCGGAAACAAAGAGCGTATTGTCTCTGACAAGCAGGTCTTCTCCGAACCATGAGGCCCGGTCTAGCTGCGAAGGAAACAGTTTTTGCCGCTTTTGCTGTGCGAAGGCAGTCATTATCCCGATGGATAGCAGGATGATCATAGTAAATCGTAAAAAACGCGCATTCATTGTAGTTGATTTTAAAAGTGTAGTTTAAAAAAAATACAGGCAGATTATTAAAAGTTCTGCCAGATAAATATACTACATATTTTGTTTGAGTCATTTTATGCGAGATCGTTTTTTTATATGTTAAAACATTGATTTTTTACTTGTTATATGGGTGGTGAAATGGTTGCATTTGCCGGAATTGTCGTGAAAGTGTTAAAAGCATATGCTGAGAAGGGGAGAGCCGGAGACAGAAACTTATCCGACTGTGATATGATATAAAGGCAAGTCTGGTCTCAGTGGGAGTGAAAACCGGAAAATTAATCTGGATTGTTTTGAAAATAGCTGTACAGTAGAAAGAAAAGTAATTATATTGTGAAATACAATAATGTTAATGACCAAGTAGTTTTCGAATATGAAGTGCCTTCTTCCGGCTATGCAGAAGTTACTTATTAGTGTTTAAATAAAGTTTAATCTTTTTTTTACTAACCCTGTGAAACGGAAGAAAATTCGCGGACATAAAAGAAGATGGAGAGCCATTGACAGGCAGGTTGATACGCTGAAAATACCTGATATGCTTTCCCGTATGGGCAAGGCCTATGCGGACCTCTCTGTTGTTTTCCGGAAGTCTCATGAGTATATACAAGAACCTGAAGGAAAAACCAGGATGAAAATTCTGAACGGTCTTCTGGATATATATGAAAGCTGGAAAGCGCAGCTGGATAAAACCGGGCAGTCCTATTATCTGAAAATATGGCTTTTCGAACCCCGGTTTTCTATGTCGCGGGTTGTTTGTGCTCTTGGTGAACAGATGGATTTTTACGAAAACATGTTTCCCAAACCGGTCGAAAGACGCATAATCAATCCGGATCACTATGGCTGCCTGAAACAGCGTATGGAGCTGTTTGACTGGGAAACCGGAACAGATGAAGACCACTTTTCCGATAACGAGCCGGGGCTATCCGGAAGCTATGTATCCCGTAAGAATTACGAAAAGGCGAAGAAGCGATTTGAACAGCTGCTAAAGAAGCCTCACCGGATTTCCAGACTTTCGGATCCACAGGGAGAGGAAACCTCGATATATTCATTTGTAAGGGGTACCGTCTGGATCGGAGAATTAAGACGGACTGAGTATTGAAAGACTGGTTCTGCCTCTCAGGTTGTCATCGGCCAGTCTGTATTATGTATTCGGCACTATACGGTATCAACTATTACTACCGTAGTATTGCCTGTATATACGATAATCTGGCTTGTGCCGGTAACGTTTCCGATGTTGCTGTCCAAAGAGCTCCGGGAGAAAAGGTTATTATAATTATTCAGTCAGGGACAGTCCGATAAACGAAGTTTTAAAATGAAGCCGATAAACAGAACCTTACTTTTTTTACTGCTGACTTTTGGTATCAGTTTTTTGCTGGCCGGGATTTTCAGACTATTAAACGGAGATATTCATACCGGCCGTGCTGGTTTTATATTGCTGGGAGTCGCGTATATGTTTGTTCCGACTGTAGCTGTATTAATTGTCAAAAAGTTGATATATAAGGAGAAAATCAAAAGCGATCTGCTGGTATCATTCAGGTTTAACCGCTGGTTTCTTGTTGCCTGGCTGATCATGCCATTGATCAGCTTCTGCACAGTGCCGGTCAGTGTGTGGCTGTTTTCAGATGTCAGCTACAGTCCGGCCATGGAGGGTGTGATCAGCCGGTATCAGGAGGTGATGACATCCCAACAGCTTGGGGAAATGAAAGAATCCCTGGAAAATCTTCCTTTTAATCCCGTGTGGCTGATACTTTTTCAGGCGCTGATCGCCGGAATAACTGTCAATGCAATCGCCGGGTTTGGGGAGGAGCTTGGCTGGAGAGGTTTTCTGCTGCGGGAGTTTAGTGATATGCATTTTCTGAAAGCTTCTGTCCTGATTGGATTTATATGGGGCATCTGGCATGCTCCCCTGATTCTGATGGGCCATAATTATCCTCAGCATCCGCAGACGGGGGTACTGATGATGACAGTATGGTGCATATTGCTGAGTGGATTCTTTCTGTACATAACCATTAAGTCAGGATCAGTAATTGCGGCTTCCGTGATGCATGGTACATTAAATGCCATTGCAGGGATTGCCTCCATGCTTGTCAAAGGCGGCAATGACCTGCAGGTGGGAGTAACCGGGCTCGCCGGATTTATAACGCTTACGTTTTTTCTGATGCTTCTTTTTGTATATGATCGTTTTATAAGCCGCGAGGGAATATTGACCAGCAAGATCAGCCGGTATGTATGATATGGTGTAAAAGAGAAAGGTGTTTTATTTTTTAACTAGTTGATTTGTAATTTTTTAATCATTCGAAGGGAGGGGTTAAAGCTTAAGGCTCAAAGATCGTAGCCTGCGCGTCTCTGCTGGCTGCTTTCGGGAGCCTCAGGCAACTAACAGGTTCAGGCATGTCATATCTCCGGTTCAGGAGCGTATGATGGCAGCAGATCTTTCAGAATTTTACTAACCTCAGAGGCATGACTTATGGTTATGAAATGCCCGGCATTCTTTATGATCATCTGATACCCGGCCATTTTTTTTACAGGTATAATTTTGTCCTTTTCTCCATGAATCCGAAAGTATAAAGCTGGTTCCGTACGATTATTCCAGCAGGCAATCTCTTTAATGGCCCATTTTAAAAAAAGCGTATCAGTATCCTGAAGAATTTCTTTCAGTAAGCTTTTATCTTCCCGGCTTTTTGCACCAAAAAACCATTCAGTGACGGGATTTGACCATTTTAGCCACCGGGCTGGCAGTATTTTATACAGATATAGTTTTCCGGTAAGCCGATACAAAACGGGGAGATCATATCGGGTTAAGGCAGAAGCAATCTGGATAATAAAAGCTTTTGGTCGCTGCTTTGCTATCTCTGTCGCTACCATGCCTCCGAAAGAAAGTCCGAGCAAAACCGGATTGGGATCGGCAATTGAGGCAGACAGCCGTGCTGCATACTGACTGATTGATTCTCCTTCCAACGGTGCAATCCATTCAATATGGACGATTTCCCAGGAACTCAGATCCATTTTTCTGAAAACCCTGCTGTCTACACCAAGACCACTGAGAATATAGAGCCTGTTTTTTTTCGTCATGGAGAAACCGGATAATCCGGATTATACGCTGCATCCATGTTCCCGGTTGTTGTTCATGGCAGCTGCATCGGTAGCCAGGGAGCACATGAGGGAGAATATGAGTCCTGATTCTTTAGTCCTTGCGTTCATAGGTCAGCAACAGGGTGCCGGTGCTTTGCAGTATATCGGTTTCTTTGAGCTTAAGCGAAAGAGTATGTTCAAGTCCTTCGAAAAGAGGGGTGCCTTTCCCGATGGCGAGCGGGTCAATCATAAACTGATATTCATCAATCATGGCCATCTCACTAAGCTGCCGTACTATACTGCCGCTGCCAAGTATGGTGATGTTTTTACCCGCTGTAGCTTTGAATTGCCGGATGGCAGTCAGGGCGTTTTCACTTATGAGCCGGCTGTTTTGCCAGGTGGCGGCGCTTAAGGTCCGTGACAGGACAACCTTCTCGGCTTCGTTCATCATACGCGCCACTTCGGGATACCTGCTCCGGGCTTCTTCCGAAGTCCAGAATTGCTGCATCATTTCATAGGTCACTCTTCCAAAAAGCAATACATTGCCTGATTTCAGCTGTTCTTCGGAAAAGCGGTTACCTTCTTCGCTGTGGATATGCCAGCTTATATCTTCCTTGCTACCTTTATAATAGCCATTGATAGTCAGGAAGCAAAACGTGCTTATTTTTCTCATAAATTTATTTTAATGCTTTTACCATCAAACACAGAAGCTGTCTTTCTGTTGCCTGCTATTTATTATCCTGCCACTGGCTGCTGAAACGGATGAGCAGCGAAGCGCCTGCAAAGAAGCTTTGCCGACGGAATGTATCACCGGCCCGGAATAGCTGGTCCGGGCTGCTGAACCATCGGACTTCTGTCCGGCAGAGGAGACCGTCTGCGGGAGCATAATCTGCATTGCAGGAGAGACCTGTTGTCCGGAAACCGGTGAAGGCGGGAGCCGGCACAATGACGCTGTTTCGGTCGTTAACATATTCGGCCCGAACGGCTATTTTCCAGTGCTCGCTGATCGTATAGCGTCCTATGACCACGGGGATATACCAATGGTGATAAGCAGCGCTTCCGGCCTGCTGTTCCTGAAAACCGATATCGAATCCCAGGATCAGACCTGCACGTTTATGTAATTCAAATTGTCCGTACAGATTGCTGAAATAGCGCATGCGCCTTGTACTGTCCGGGTCATCCGTACCGGCAAATGTGCTCCAGTTGAGTGTCATTCCCGGGCCGGTTGTATAGCTGATCTGTGTGCCCAGCGAAAGGCGGGAATTGTCTCTGACCCGCTGAATACGCTGCCAGCCGTTGACAAGGAGGCCGGCAATCTGCCAGCGCTCTGCCGGCTGCCAGCTGAGCTTTGTTCCGGTCAGAAAATAGGGAGAGCATTCGGCGGACAAGGAGCGGGTCATGGTCCAGTTGTCCAAAGCAATGGCGCTTTCAAAGCCAATGTGTGAGGGAAATATTCCAGCGTCGAGCCAGAGATTGTTCTGTTTACGCAGCGAAATGCCGATATTGGCTTCCAGCACATTTTTGAGTACTCCCGGTTCTGCTACATAATTGTCATTGGCATAGGTACCGGCCTGCAAGGCTATGTTTGCCCGGTAACGCTGATGGTCAGCGCTTAATTTCAGAAAACCAAGATTGAGGTTAAATTCGTTGTGCCGGTTGTAATTGAAAAGAAACGGCTGTCTGAACTCACCTGACGGCCGGTTCCAGTCATACAGATAGAATATATCTGCGTAACCCTCCAGGTTCAGTAAGGGTTTTTGTTGCCATGAGCTGTCACGCTGGGCGGTAAGAGGCAGGCTGATCAGGTAAAAAAGAAACAGGCAGAATAGTTGTAATCGGAACAGATATTCCGGATGGATCACAAAAAAAGTCTTTCCGGTCATTTTAAAAGTTACCTGATTGATCTGTATTTTTTCGAAACATACAATATAAATACCGGTCATGCCTGTTTTGTTGAAAATAATTTCACTTCTGTCTGATTTTATCAGAGTGAGGAAAGCGAATCTTATTCTGGATTATATGATTTATTATTTTCTTAGTCCTGGAAAATAGAGACCGAAGGAAATTTCAATTTCGTATATGCTCTTTTTAAGCTTTCGTGGCCCCCTTCTGCGAAGAAAAAACTGTTTCGTATTGCAAACAATTTGAATTCAGCAGGATTGGTATTGAAATGAAAACCGGTGCCGGAAAAGCTCTTATTATCACCAGTTACGATGTGGTTCATGTTATCCTCAAGAATGAGGTGGCAGACTGGGAGGCATATCGTTCTGTTTTGAAATATGACCGACGCCGGGCGCGCTATTACTTCAGCGGAAAAGTTATTGATTATCCCGGACACAATGATCTGACTATTGTAATTGTTCCGGAGCAATATTCAGAAGCGTACAGGAAAGCCCGAAAAATCGCGGATAAATATGCTTTTCTGATTTTTATCCACCTTGGGCATATTGAATACATATTGCTACCCTTCAACGCGCTTGACTGGATAGGGTGAAAGGTGTTGATAGCCATTTTTTGGTAAAAATTTTATTGATTGCCTTATTGTAATGAAAAAAATGTTCTTTTTAGATATCAAATGATATTTTTTTTTATAAAATTTGTCGCCATTTTGCTTTGTATGTTTTTGCAAACCAGGCTATGGTAATTGACCGGGTATATTTTATTTGTTTATGTTTTCCTGATGTATGCACATTTAACGAATGCCGGTGACAGGTGCTAAGCTGACGATATGGTTTTAATGTCGGGCGAAACATACAGGATATTGAAAAATGTATATTTCTTATAACATCATACTTTTATGAAAAAAATCAGGTGGCAGCATTTTTTGTTGTGCGTTGTTTTTTCCTTCCTTTTTCATGTAGGAGCGTTTGCTCAGTCACTTCAGGGGACTTATACCATAGGAGGAGTAAATCCGGATTATGACACATGGCAGGAAGCTGTTGATGCGCTGTCGGCCAATGGCATCAGTGGTCCTGTCCGCCTTCTTGTCCGGGACGGAAACTATAATGAACAGGTAAGCATACCTGCTATCTCCGGAGCTTCTGCGATCAACAGGATATCTTTTGAGGCAGAGCAAGGATCAGCAGCGCAGGTTGTCTTAAGTTACAACGGCAATCCTTCTGCACCCCATACGCTCCTGATTAACGGGGGAGACTTTCTGGATTTCAGAAATTTTAAAATTGAAGCGCTCAACCCGAATCATGCGCAGGCTGTAGTGCTTACCGGTGCTGCGGAATACAATCGTTTTGAGAACAATACCTTTTCCGGCATCCGGACGACTTCCTCGTCTGCCAATTATGCATTGATTTATTCGGCAGGTGCGGCACAGGATAATCATAATGTATTTATAAGCAATATATTTGACGGCGGCAGCTACGGGATGTACTACGAAGCTGCCTCAGGCAGGGAGTCCGGTCTGTCTCTGGAGGGTAATACATTTGCAGGGCAGGGCTACCGCGGGATCTATCTGCGCTATCAGAACTATCCGGTGATTTCGGAAAACCGTTTTGTGCAAAGTGAAAGCAATACCAGCTATGCTGCCATAGATCTTTATTATGTCAATGACAGCATGAGGGTAACATCCAATACGATCCGGATCCACAATGGAATGGGCCTATACTATCGGAATTGTGTGTCTGCTTCGGACAAAAAGGCCCTGACAGCCAATAATGTTATTAGTGCATCCGGTACTTCGTCAGTAACCGGAATTTATTTTTACTACTCCCAGTATCAGCTACTTTATCACAACAGTGTATACTTGTCCGGGGTATCCAATACATCCGGAAGATCTGCGGTTAATCTTTATTATAGTCCAAACAACCGTGCTCTTAATAATATCTTTTACAACAACTCAGGCCATGCCATCAATGTCTCCAATAGCACACCGCTGATATCGGATCACAACGCTTATTATAATTCCAATGCCGGAGCCATGGGCAGCTGGGGCGGGTCAGACAGAGATCTTGCAGCGTGGCAGGGCAGCAGCGGACAGGATGCGGCATCGGTTTATATCGATCCGGGGTTTGTTTCGGCTACCGATCTGCATGCCGGCGAAGTGGCTCTGTACAGAAGCGGAACAGCATTGAGTGAAGTAAGTCATGATATGGACGGAGAGCCAAGGCATGTCGAGCACCCCTGTATAGGGGCTGATGAATTTGTACCTACAGCTCTTGATGTAGAGGCATTGGGAGTGGTATCGCCCGGGCTTCCGTTTGCTCCCGGTCGTCAGCCGGTAGTAATAGTGCTGCGTAATGCAGGAGCTGATACGGTTAAAACGCTGAAAATAACCTGGAAGGTAAACAATATCGCTCAGTCAGATCTGAACTGGACCGGAGTAATACGGCCTGCCGAAACTGTGGAGATTGAAGTGGGGCAATATGAGTTCGCTTCATATACATTATACAATATTGATCTGGAATGTATTGATCCCAATGGCAGCGCAGATATTGTGCCGGGAAACAATACAACTTCTGCACGCAATCTGTATCCTGCGTTGAGCGGCATCTATACGATTGGAGGACTTGCACCGGATTTTGAAACGGTCAGGACAGCTGTAGAAGCATTGAGTGCCGGGGGCATTACAGCCCCGGTTACGTTCAGAATCAGACCGGGATCGTATAATGAGCAGGTTTCCATTCTATCATTTCCGGGCAGCTCATGTGAACGTCCGGTGATATTTGAGCCGGAGAGCGGTGACAGCACTTCGGTCGTGCTGACGTATAACTCGGGCAGCAGCGGCAATTATATAGTTCAGCTGAACGGAGCTGACGGCATACAGTTTCGCAAGGTATCG
>JAEVZS010000029.1 GCA_023392125.1 Bacteroidota bacterium | reverse complement strand
CGTTGACAACGACAATCAGTTTATCAACAATCACATAGAAGGCGGCAGCTACGGAATAGTGCTGGAGGGAACCTCTACAGCAGAGTCCTCGAGGGAGCGGGGCACGGTAATCCGCGGCAACCGTATTATGAACAATTACTATCGTGGAATCACCCTGACTTATCAGACGGCCCCGGTTGTGGAGAACAATCAGGTAACAGGCGTATCGACGTATAGCAGCTATGTTGGCATGAGCATGGTGTACTGCTACAACGGTTTGGTGCTGAGTGGGAATGATATTCAGAGCCGTGCGGGTACAGGAGCTTATATGCAGTATACATATGGATCTGCGAGCCAGCGGGGTCTTGTTTCGAACAACTTTATCAGCATCGGTGGCAGTGGGAATGTTACGGGTCTATACAGCTACTATGATACGTATCTGAATATTTATCATAATAATATTCATGTATATCAGGGTGGTACAGGTTCGCGTGCTATGGAGATCACTCATGGCTCCGGCTCGTTTGTATTGCTGAGAAACAATATCTTTTCGAATACAGCGGGTGGCTATGCATTGTATAGCTCAGCAACCGGTCTTAATTCGGATTACAACAACCTGTATACAACAGGTGCCAGCATAGGCTTTTTCAGTGGAAACAGAGCAAATCTTTCCGCCTGGCAATCGTCCGGCAACTGGGATCAGAACTCCATCTCTGCAGACCCACTATATGCTTCCGAGACTGATTTGCATGTGGGCAATGTGTCGCTGAATGCAGCCGGAATTGCTGTAGCTGAAGTAACAGTTGATATCGACGGGCAAAGCAGGGATATACATACACCGGATATTGGTGCAGATGAGTTTGGTACAGCTCTGGCTGATGCAGGGCTGCTTCAGGTAGTAGCGCCTGTGAAACCATTTGTAGCCGGAAATCATCCGGTGCTTGTTACGCTGGTTAATAATGCCGGCAACAGTTTGCAGAATGTCACGATCAACTGGGAAATAAACGGACAGCCTCAGCCTGTTTTCGAGTGGCTTGGTGCTCTTGATGAAGGTAAAACAAAAATAGTTGAGATCGGAAATGCTGATTTTGCCATCAATACTGCCTATACTATCAGGGCCTGGGTAAGCAGTCCCAACGGTATGGAAGATGAAAGCAACGGCAATGACACCATCCGGGTGGATGATCTGTACGCTGCGCTTAAGGGAGAATATACGTTGGGGCAGGAGTCATTTAATACATTCCATAGCTTTGAAGAGACGGTACATAACCTTGTTATGGGCGGAATTGCAGGTCCGGTTGTCTTTACTGTCGCTGGTGGAGAGTATAATGAACAGATCCGTATTCCACAGATTGTCGGGAGCTCTGCCACCAATACGATAAGCTATCGTTCTGCTACCGGAGACAGCACCTCTGTAATATTGTATTATCAGTCTGCAACTTCTGCGAGCAACTACACGATGGCCTTGGACGGAGCGGATCATATGACGTTCGAGAAAATGACTATACGGGCGACCGGTACTACCAATGCGGTTGCTGTCCTGTTGCAAAATGGCGCGCAGGGCAACCGCTTCCTTAATAATAGTATTGAGGGTTATGCCAGCGCGGGAACGACGGCGGGACAATCGGTTATTTATTCAGGAGCGGATATAGATTCAGATACACGTTTTATCAATAACCTGATAAAAGGAGGTAGCTACGGAATTAATCTTTCCGGAAACTCCAATGGTTATGAAACGGGAGTGTTAGTTCAGGGCAATGAGTTTACCGGCCAGTCTTATCGGGCCATCTTGTTGCAGTATGGCGGACAAAGTATAATAGAATCCAACCGTTTTGTTGCTGCCGGAAGCCGTTCGGATTATACAGCTGTTTATCTGTCACAGTGCGGAAATGATACACGTATTCTGAAAAACCATATTCAGCAGTCAACCGGTCGTTATGGAATCATACTTGCCAATGTGCAGGGTACTGCATTTGCTCCAGGGCAGGTAGTCAATAACTTTGTTGTACTGACAGGTTCAGCTCAGATCTCCGGTATTCAGCTTTCAGCCTCGAATTATCAGCATATATATTACAATAGTATACATTGTATAAGCGTCCACAGCGGAAGCAATGCGCTGGCAGTAAGTGGCGGTGGTGCAGGCAATCGTTTTGTCAATAACATTTTTGCCAATACGGGTGGTGGTTATGCTGTCAATATCGGCTCAGTCGGGGCAGTAGAAGAAAGTAACTATAATAACCTGTTTAGCACCGGAACCCAACTTGGATACTGGGGTAGCGAGCGCGCCAATCTTACTGCCTGGAGAACGGCAAGTAATCAGGATGCTCAGTCGCTGTCTGTAGATCCTCTCTTTACTGCGGATGATGATCTGCATGTGCGTCAGGAAGCGCTCAATGGCGCAGCCCGGCCTATTGCCGGTATTACCACCGATATCGATGGAGATCCAAGACATCCATCGACTCCTGATATCGGAGCTGATGAGTTTTCCGGGTTAGGCAATGATGTGGGTATTGCTTCAGTAGTCAATCCGCTGAGTGGGTGCGGATACAATGAACCGCTTAATGTAACTGTTGCTGTTCGTAATTTCGGAAGTCTGCCTCAGGCAGGGTTTGAGGTTGCTTACCGGGTTAATAGCGGTGAGTGGGAAAAGGATACAGTAAAAGTGTCGATAGGTCCGGGAGCATCGCAAAACTTTACATTCAGCAAGCCTGTTGATCTGTCCGTAAACGGTGAATACCGGATAGAAGTTATCAGTAATCTGGAAGCTGATCAGAACAGTGCCAATGACACGATTTCTGTAATTGTCCGTAGCCATGCGGCTATGGTTACTTCGCTTAACTTCAGGGATTCCACAGTTTGTCAGGGAAGCAATCTGCGCCTTGTAGCTGGTGGTGGCAGCAGCTATTTGTGGAGCACAGGATCAGCTTCAGCGCAAATACAGGTAGCTCCGACAGTAAATACCATATATAGTGTCAGGATTACCAATGTGAATGGCTGTGTGAAAAATGATACCGTGCGGGTGCAGGTACTGACTCTGCCAGAAAAGCCCGTGATCAGCGCGGTGGGAAATACCGCTTTGTGTCCTGGTGATTCCATATTGCTGACTTCCAGTGTTGAATCTAATATTCGCTGGTCAGATAATCTGACCGTAGCAAGCCGCTATGTTTCCGGAACAGGCAATTATACCGTGCGGCATACCAATGCGTCCGGATGTAGCGCGGTATCTGATATATTCCGGGTAAACTATCCGGTTAAGCCAAGAGTAGAAGCCAGTCCGGCTACGGCAGTCTGCCTGGGTGATACAGTAACATTGCAGGTTGTGAACGCCTCGGAATGGACCTGGGAGGCAGGCTCGGTTAATCAGCCTTTGAAAGTTAGTCCATCTGTGCTGACTACCTATAAAGTAACGATGGAAAATACTGCAGGGTGTACCTATTCAGACAGTATTACCATTAATGTAGTACCTCGTCCGCAGATTCTTGAATATAGTGCGGATACCACTGTATGTGCAGGCAGCCCTCTTACACTTTCCGTGCAGGGACTGGCTCAGCGGTTTGTCTGGAATACTGGTGCAGTATCCGGCCGGATTACAGTAAGTCCGACGGTAAATACAACCTATCGTGTTGTTGCCGATAACGGAGCGGGATGTTCCGTGACTGATACAGTATTTATTCAGGTTAATGTGACACCTGCACCTGCGGCTCCGGTTATTACCTATTCCGGTTCGCTCAATCTGTGCTTTGGAGACTCTGTACGTCTGTCATCCGACCAGTCGGACAATATAGTGTGGTCTGAGGGAAGTCAGGCTTCTGCCATATGGGTTTCAGAAAAAGGAAACTATACCGTTACGTATCGTGACGCGAGAGGCTGTGAGTCCGTTTCAGCTCCGGTGAGCATTCAGATAGAAAATAAACCATCCATTCAGGCTGTCGGCTCACAGACGTTATGTCGCGGGGATGAGACTGAGCTCCGAACAGTCAACACACAGTCTGTTGTGTGGTCTACCGGAGCGGTCAGCTCTGCTATACGGGTAAGTCCGGTTGATACTACGATCTATTATGCCGACTTACGTTCTTCCCTTGGCTGTTTATTCAGAGATAGTCTGAAAATCAGAGTTATCGATCCGGTGCCGCCAATGACAGTATCGGATGTAGTTCCAGAAAATCAGACATTAAATCTTACGCAGCCGTTTACCATCTCGTGGAGACCTGGCAGCAACTCAGGGTTGTACGATTTGTATATCTGGCCGGATACTACTGAGCGTCCGGTAAACCCTCGCATTGCCAATACGTCTAGTATACGTCATGAAATTAAGGATTTAGATTACGGAAGAAATTATGTCTGGCAGGTAGTTTCCAAAAACTCCTGTTACAGTACAGAAAGTCCGGTATATGCTTTCCATGTCAGAGAGCTTCCGGATCTGATTGTCGAAAATGTACAGATTCCGGTTTTTGCCTATTCAGCCGGAGATCTTAGTGTCAACTGGGATGTGCGGAATATCGGTAAGGGAAGCACCATTTCAGAAAACTGGGATGAAACAGTATACCTTTCACTGGATACGCTGTATGACAATAATGATATCAGACTGGGTACTGTAAAACGGCTGAATTTCCTTGTTCCCGGGCAGGGTTATACCAATTATGGTACATTTAAGCTGCCCAAAACCGTTTTTGGAGATTACTATGTCCTTGTTCGGGTAGAACGTCCTTTTAACGGGCTGATTGAATCATCGACTACCAACAATATCGGATACGCCTATCCGCTTCATGTATCGATACCGGCTACACCGGATCTTCAGATTGTGAGTGTGGCTGCACCTGCGGTTGTGTTTGGGGGAGATACCATTACGGTAACCTATGGGGTAAAAAATATTGGTAATGCTGAAGCAAAAGGTAAAAAAGTAACTGATCGTACTACTCAGTCAGGCATGACCTGTCCGAATCTGGAACATACTGTCTGGACGGATGAGCTTTCCATAGGACAGGACCCGGTATATTTCTCCGGAACAGTGCGTGTGCTGGAAGGCAAAACTATTGGATTCCGTAAGGAGCGTTTTTCATCTGACCGCTGCTATCTGCCGGGCGGAAATGCTGCTGCTGTTACTACTCAATGGTACAATACTCCGGATTACTTCAGCCCGGACAGCGTATACTATAAGACATTCAGAGTAAAGATACCACATGACTTTTACGGAGATTACTATCTGCATGTGCGAACAGATGCTGACCGGGATATCGACAATGAGCTGTTTACAAGTAATAACCGTTCGGAGCCAAAAGCTATTCAGGTCTATCTCAATCCACCGCCGAACCTGGTGGTAAAAGCGGTGTCGATGCCGGCTGAAATGCAGTCAGGACAAACTGTCCCGGTCCGCTGGACAGTCAGCAACGACGGAGCAAATGCTCCGGTGGAAAATGCCTGGATTGACCGTATTTATATCTCTCAGCTTGATACCTTTAATCAGCAGGCTTCTGTTGAAATTGGCTATAAGGTGCGTACAGGAGGATCGTCTTTAAAGGCTGGTGACACCTATTCCGATGAGCTGCATCTGAAGATTCCGGATGGTATAAGCGGTCAGTTTTATCTGTATGTATATGCGGATGCTTCCCGTCAGGTTTTCGAGTATACCTACGAAAAGGACAACATCCTGCGTAGTGAAGCGCCTTCTGTGATCAGACTGGCAGCTTATCCTGACCTGGTGATCCGAAATATAGAGCATATACCTCAGGAAGTAACCCAGGGTGATACGCTGAGCCTTTCCTGGCTAAGCTATAATGCGGGAGATACTATTGTAGCGCAGGCATGGAGTGATAGCTACGGACTGGTAAGGGATACGAATCAGGCTCGTTTATCAACGTTTGCCCGGCATTTTAGTGCAGCCGACTCAGTACTGATCAACAATCCGGCAGGACTGGGTGCCCGTTTGGGATATACCAACGACAGTAAATTACCACTGCCGCTTCATATTCATGGCACCTATTACCTGCGAATCAATTCAGATAATACGAGAAAAGTATATGAGCATGATAAGGAGGGAAATAACCTTGCTCATAAAGCGATTCATATACGTCCGGTCTATTCTGATCTTGCGATTTCCTGCAGCAATGTGCCGTCAGTCATGTACGCAGGCGATCAGCTGCTGATCGATTTCGAAGTACGAAATATCGGAGAAGGCTTTACCGGAACGCTGTTATGGGAGGACCGGTTGGTACTTTCCAAAGATTCTGTTTATAGCGCTGATGATGTAAGCCTGCATTCGTTGCGAAGAAACGGAATTTTACAGCCAGCTTCCGGATATAGCGGACAGTTTAAGATTAATCTTGCCAATACGCTTTCCGGAACGTATTATCTGATTGCCCGGACTGGGTCCTATCTGAACCCTTCAACAAGGAATATGGAAATACTTCCTGTCAATGATACGACGCAGAAGAATAACTATTACGCTGTTCCTGTTGAGATTCGTATTCCGGAAACTCCGGATCTGGTTATTGATAGCATTATCGTGCCGGACGTTGTACTCGCGGGCGAACGTGTCCAGGCTACCCTCGTGATCCGAAATGCAGGAGTAGCAACTGCTGCCAGCGGATGGAGCTTTAAAACGGAGCTGGCGGCCAATCCCAACGGAGCGATTCTGAATGGTCTGACAGGTAGCAGGGTATTGCAAACCATTGCTCCGGGTGCTTCGATTAATACAACAGTTAGCATTACCATTCCGGCCAACCTGACCGGCAATTATTATCTGAGAGCGATCGCAGATTATCTCAACTCTGTATTCGAATACAATGGAGAAGACAATAATTCGTATGCAAAGCTGATTCGTATTAACCCGGTGGAAGCTTCTGACCTTGTTGTCCGTCAGGTAGTGATTCCGGAAAAAACCACTCCTGGCAAGGAAATTACGGTGAGCTATCAGATTCATAATCAGGGTAGCGGAAGAGCCGTCGGACAGATCAGGGATGATGCGTATTTCTCCAAAGATCAGTTGCTGATCGAAACCAATGATTACCTGCTTCGCACCAGAGACCACTATCTGGATCTCAAACCCGGAGAGTCGGTCAGTCGGGAAATTACCTATCAGATGCCGGGTGTAATGCCGGGTGATTATTTCGGTCTGGCCCGTACTAATACCATTCAATCCATTCCGGAAACCAATCTGGGGAATAATACCGGTGTGTCAGAGGGGACGGTGAGTGCTTCGATTCCGGTTATTCATACAGGTGAGCCGGTAAAGAGCCCGCTTGATTACAGAGAACGTCTCTATTATCAGGTTGCGGTAGGAGAAAACCTGGATATGATTGTTTATCTGAGCAGCAACCGAAGCAGTGGAAATAATCAGATATACATAGCCTATGACCGGGTTCCTGGTCCTGATGATTATGATTACATCTATAAGGATGAGGGTGTTCCGAACCAGACTATCCTGATTCCGGAAACCAAAGCCGGGACCTATTATCTGCTGATTACAACACCGGACAGCTATTACGGACAGCAGGAAATAACCCTGCTGGCGGAAGTACTGCCATTCTCCATTCTCAATGCCCGTGCTTCAGTATTGGGACAAGGTGTGGTGAGCAATGAGGTACAGGGTGCCGGTTTCCGTACCGGAATAGCATTGTATCTGGAGCATCCGGTTACAAAAGCGCTGGTTGCTGACGCGGTTGTTACCAGATTTAAGAGTAGCATGGAACTTGGGCTGCGCTGGAATCTGAGCAATACGGAAGAAGGTGTTTATAACCTTGTAGCCCGTAATGCGGATGGTGAAATTGTACGTCTTGAGTCTGGTATACAGGTTGAAAAGCCGACCTCACCGGAAGTGGTTTATGGAACAATTGCCCCGGCATCTCTGAGAGTAGGCACGGTAGGTACCTGGAAGTTTACCCTTAAGTCTGTTGCCAATGTTGATATACCTTATCTGGAAGTAGCATTATATGCACCAGCGGAAGATCAGGTACAGCGTTTCCGAACCTCGCCTAATCTTAAAAAAATGTCGGATCGCTATCCTGAGGAATACAGAGATCAGGTAGAGATTGACAATTTCAGCGAATATTATATGACGGGAGGCGAGGATCTGGATGTTGGAAATTTACAAGTAGCTGAATTGCTCGCAAGAGATGTAAAACCCGGCGAAATACTGGAGGCTGAAATTTCCATAAAGGCGACACGATACAGTTCCTATCCCGTAGGCTATCTGAAGGTAAGACCTTTGACCAGAAAACAGTTTATTGAAAACGAGTTGGATGTCATTGAAGAGACAAGAAAAGGAGCGTTACTACAGCCTGAGTTCGCAGATGCATCAAACCTGGTGCTTCTTAACGACTCCGCTGCTTTTGCGACAATCATGCTTCGGAACAATTATATTGCGACTGGCCTTCTGGATGAAGAAGAGCTTGAGGGACGTTATGATTTCAGTCCGGGTAATAGTCCGGGAACTGCGGAATATCCGTCTATTGTGTTCCATGGGAATGGCAACTATCTGTGGGAAATCAATGACATGAACGGTCAGGCAGGCAATGATCCGGGCTGGGATCTGCTTCGCACTACGAATACATTGGTTATAAATGCCAATGCGGGTAATCCGTTTACGATAAAAGTGACTTCCCTGAATCCGGACAATGAATCCGGATCTGCGGCCAACTGGAATCCGATGCATACACAGCAATGGCCAATCGCAATTGCGGATCAGGGTATTACCGGCTTCCATGTTGCTGCCTTTACCATAGACCTTTCCGATTTCCGGAAACATAATTCGGTTTTCGGAAACTTTAGTCTGGAACTTTCCGGAGCGAATACGCTCATGTTAAAATATGTTCCTCTGGAGGATGCGGATGGAGACGGAACCCCGAATGTCCTGGATAAATGTCCGCTGGATCCTAAAAAAACAGAGCCTGGTATATGTGGCTGCGGAAAAGATGATAACGCGGATGCGGATGGAGACGGTACTCCGGATTGTCTGGATAAATGTCCGGCAGATCCGGACAAAACAGAACCAGGGGATTGTGGTTGCGGAGTAGCGGATACAGACAGCGACGGAGACGGAGTGGCAGATTGTAAGGACAAATGTCCCAATGACCCGAATAAGACGGTACCAGGAGCCTGCGGTTGCGGAGTAGATGATGCGGATAGCGATGGAGATGGTTCCCCTGACTGTCGTGACCGTTGCCCGAATGATCCGAATAAAACAGAACCGGGAGCTTGTGGTTGCGGTGTTTCTGACAAAGATAGTGATGGAGACGGAGTGCCTGATTGCAAGGATGGATGTCCGCAGAACCCGTCTAAAACAACACCGGGTAGTTGCGGATGCGACCGGGCGGATGCTGACTCGGATGGTGATGGAGTAGTGGACTGTCTGGATGCCTGTCCGACAGACCGGAACAAGGTATCTCCGGGTATTTGCGGATGTAATGTGCCGGATACGGATTCTGATGGTGATGGGGTATATGATTGCCAGCCTGACGCCTGTCCGGCAGATCCTGCCAAAACGGATCCGGGCGTCTGTGGATGTGGTATTCCGGATATAGACAGCGATGGAGACGGTACTCCGGATTGTATAGATCCGTGTCCTTTTGATCCAAACAAAACCCAGCCGGGTATCTGTGGCTGTGGCACTCCTGATACAGATTCGGATGGCGATGGTGTTGCGGACTGCTATGATCAGTGCCCGAATGATCCGAATAAGACGGAACCGGGAAGCTGCGGGTGCGGTACACCGGACAAAGACAGTGATGGAGACGGTACACCGGATTGCTTTGACAACTGCCCGGAAAATTCCGGTAAGACAGAACCCGGTGTCTGTGGTTGTGATACGCCGGACAATGACTCCGATGGTGATGGTACGCTGGATTGCAATGACGGATGTCCGTCTGATCCCAATAAAACCGATCCCGGTCAGTGTGGCTGTGGGGTAGAGGATAAAGATACTGATGGAGATGGTACGCCGGATTGCCAGGATCGTTGTCCATATGATCCTCAGAAAACAGAACCGGGTAAATGCGGGTGCTACCTGCCGGATGATGACTCCGATGGCGATGGTACACCGGACTATTGTCTGGATAAGTGTCCGAACGATCCTGAGAAAACCTCAGAGGGTGCCTGTGGTTGCGGCAATCCGGATGAAGATTCGGATGGTGATGGCACTCCGGATTGTAATGATCAGTGCCCGAATGATCCTAAAAAGATTTTCCGGGGATATTGCGGATGTAATAAAACCGAGATAGAATGTCTGGAAAGGTGTGCTTCTCCGATATTCAGACCTAATTGTGGTGGTGGTCCTGGAATGGGTAATTGTTGCACGATTACCAATGTAGCCTGTAAACTGCTGGTTGGCCGTAAAATGTGTCAAAAGCGATGTCTGGGAGTAGCGCTTGCCTGTATGCTGAGGGTACCACCTGGCCCATGGACCGCTGTCGCGGGAGGAGCTTGTGCCGCGGCGTGCTGGGTTGCCTGCGATCAGGGAAGAATGGATCTGGCTTGTGACGCGGTCTCTGATGCTATATGTGTACCGGTTTATGCATCCTGTGATCCGAATGAGATACTTGGCCCGATCGGTTATGGTGAGGCTGCCTGGGTTGGCAAACATGAGCAGCTTCCGTATGTGATTTTCTTCGAAAATGATCCTGAGCTGGCAACAGCTCCGGCTCAGCGGGTGGAAATCACACAGAAGCTGGATAGTCTGGTCAATCCGCTTAGCCTGCGCCTCGGAAGTTTCGGATTCGGTCCGTATGTGTTTGAAGTACCGGATAATATAGCCAATTATACAGTTACGCTGGACCTGACCGATTCATTGGATATCCTGCTTCAGGTGACCGCAGGTGTTGATATTGTCCGCAAAGAAGCCTTCTGGCTGTTGCAGAGTATTGATCCTCTGACCGGGCTTCCACCTCTGGATCCTATGAAAGGTTTCCTTGCTGTCAATGATTCTTCCGGTATAGGTCAGGGCTATGTAAGCTATAGGATATTACCTGCTGCTGCTGCTGTGACCGAAGATGTCATACAGGCTGAGGCTTCCATTGTATTTGATGATAATGCGCCGATTATTACCAATACATGGTTCAATACCATCGATGCGACTCATCCGGTGAGCTGGTTGGAAGACCTTCCCTCAATGACTTACGATACCACGTTTACGGTAAGCTGGAGCGGATCGGATGTTGGTTCTGGTATAGCTGCTTATCAGCTGTTCGTTTCTGAAAACGGAGGACCTTTTGCCGTATATTATTCCGATAGTCTGGCTGGTACAGACTATATTTCTGCTACATCCGTCGAGTTTGCCGGAAAGCGTGGCAGTACGTACGCTTTCTACATACAGGCGATTGACAGTACCGGTAATATTGAGCCTCTGAAAACATCAGCTCAGGAGGTGCATATAGTGAATGAAAACAATACGGCTCCGAAGTTTACCCTTTCTGAAAATGAAATCAGCAGGGAGGAGGATTTTGAAGAGACTGTAATTGTATATGTACTACCGGGAGAAGTGCCGGAAGCGGAACGCGAGCAGATTGTTCGCTATTCTGTAGAGCCTGAGGTTTCCGAACTGGTGAATATTGTGTTTGACAATCATACCGGTGAGCTTCGGATTACTTCAGTAAAAGATAAGTTTGGAGTCCAGGAGTTTGTGATCATTGCCAACGATGGGCAGGCATTCAATAACCTGCACTCTGAGAGCCTGACAGTAACTGTCCTTCCGGTCAATGATGCACCTGAATACGCCGGTCAGCTTGCCAATCAGTGGCTGACAGCAGGTGAGGAGTTTAGCTTTACCATTCCGTCCGGTATATTTGCAGATGCAGATCCGGATGATCAGCTTCGCTACAGTCTGAGTATGGAAGACGGCTCCGAGCTTCCGGCCTGGCTGGCATTTGATCCTGCCGGTCCGACGCTGAGTGGTTTACCGGAAGAAGCTCAGGTACTCGTAGTAAGAATGACAGCTTCAGATGTGTCCGGCATGTCGGCCAGCGGTACATTTACGCTGACAGTAACCGATGGATCTGTAAAGGCGATACTTTATGCAGAAGCTACGGCGATCTGCGAAGGCACAGAAGTAAGCTTCCAGATTCAGCCTGCACAGGAGATGACAGAACCTGTATACAGCTGGTTTATTAATGATCTGATCGTAGAAGGTGCCGGTGACGCGCTCTTTACAACTTCCGGAATCAGACAGGGAGACAGAGTAAGTGCTGTGGTAAGCGAAGCTTCTGACCCCTTGCAGGCCGGGAAGACGAATGTGGTTACTATGACCGTTCGTGAAAACCCTGAACCAACGGTAAGTATTGACGGTATTGTACTGACGGCTTCTGATGCAGAAAGCTATCAGTGGTACTTCAATGATCAGTCGCTTGAATACTATCAGCAGGCAATAACGGTTACTGAAAACGGAGTGTACCAGGTTGAGGTGACGGATGAGTATGGTTGCAAAGGAAAATCGGAACGTCTTGAGATGGTTATTACTGACTATACTGATCGTATGGAAAGTATTGGTATCCATGTCTATCCGAACCCGAACAATGGTGTGTTCCGTGTTGATCTGAGCAATGCAGCAGCAGAGCGCGCAGATATTCGTATTGTCGATGCCAGAGGAGCGACCATGTATACGGCTACCGGCCGGGAGATTGCCGGCGGTCAGCTGGCGGAGATTGATATACGTTATGCTCCTGCCGGCGTATACTGGATGATTGTAAATCTGAATGGTAAAAATTATGTTCAGAAGATACGTAAGGAATAACCGCAGCCTGCCTGTATAATGTAAAAGCCACCGGTTGCGCTGCAGCCGGTGGCTTTATGTTGAAGGGATATATGCAAAAGGCTGTTATGATTGGTTTTATTAGTTTAACAGGTATTTGAAAATAATTAGTTGTTTTGTATTTGATTAGTTTATATTTGCCGGTAAAATAATTGATTTTTATGTTTGTCAGATATCAGCTGCTTTGCTCGTTTAACGGAATGTGGTAATTATTTTTTATCCGGATACTTAATGTATACTGATTTTATTCGCTGTTTTTTGAACCGGTATTGTTGCTATAGCATTTAAATGTTTTTGGTAAACTTTTTTATATGGATACAATTACATTGACACGATCAGACTATGATCAGATGGTGGAACTGAAAAGGCTGGGAGATGAGCTGGCCTGCCGACTTGAGCAGTTTGTGGAAGAGGGAACGCTTGATAATCACTACCGATATCATTCGCTGTTTCAGATGACGAATGAGTTGCTGGAAACAAAGATTCAATGTGATGAGCTGATCAATAAATTTGATATACTCAGTCAGGTGGTGAACTCAGTGGCCAAAGGGGATTTTTCGAAACGGGTGGAAATACCCGGAACTAATACCATGTTTGCCAATTTGGGCTTATTGCTGAATATGCTTGCCGAAGAGCTGGAGGAAAAAGTTGTAAAAAAACACTATGTGTATGAGGCTATCGAGCTTATTGACGACGCTGTCATAATGACCAACAATCAGGATGTGATTATTTTTGCCAATAGCCGGGCCGGGCTTATGCTTAACCGACCCATACATGATATGCTGCAGCTGAAAGTAGCCAATATCTTTGTGCACCGCAAGCACTATGAAGAGGAGTCCGGGCTATGGATCAACCGGCCTGACCTTGGGCTGGTGCAGCCATACAATAAAGGGCCT
The DNA here is from genome assembly GCA_023392125.1 of Bacteroidota bacterium. GTDB lineage: Bacteria > Bacteroidota > Bacteroidia > Cytophagales > Cytophagaceae > SpSt-227. The sequence goes on along the minus strand of JAEVZS010000029.1, from coordinate 59,104 downwards.
GTGGAAGTTTGCACCAGCAGGAAAGAGCTCAGAGACAGCTATGGAGAAAAAGACGGTATGCTTTATATTTTAAAAAAAATATGAGGGTGCAGGCTGGCTGCGGATCACAGGAATAATACGGTAAAAAAGCCGAATCCGGGTAAACTGGTTATAGGTAATTGAAACAGCCCTTGTTCTTAATAGAACAAGGGCCGTTAATTTTTGATTTTTTAACTGTAGCTTATTGCAGCTCTTCGATTTGTATGTTTTCGTTCACGTCTTCCAGATAATTGACCTCCGGAAAACCAAATCCGAAAAGATTGAGAAAATCGGATTTATATCCCTGCAGATCTCCGATCGATGCGAGGGTATCGGTATCGGCCTGTGACCACAATTCAGAGATCCTGTTCTGAATATCTTCTCTCATTTCCCAGTCGTCAATCCGGATTCTTCCATTTTCATCCGTAGGTATTGCCCCGCCTGTATACAGACGTTCTCTGAACAGTCTGTCTATTTGCTCGATACATCCCTCGTGAATTCCGCTTTCTTTCATCGTTTTATAAAGAAGACTGATGTACAGAGGAATGACTGGTATAGCCGAGCTTGCCTGAGTTACCAGAGCCTTATTGACAGAAACATATGCTTTTCCGTTCACCTGTTTCAGCAGATCTGTTATTTTGAAGGCTGTGGCTTCCAGATGATCTTTGGCTTTTCCTATGGTACCTTTCCGGTAAACAGCTTCTGTAAGCTGTGGTCCGATATAGGAGTATGCCAGCGTCATTACATTTTCAGACAGTACATCTGCGGCCAGAAGCGCTTCCAGCCACATTTGCCAGTCTTCTCCACCCATTACAGCGATCGTATTTTCGATATCCTCTTCATTGCACGGATCTATGCTGATCTCGGAAACCTTTCCGGTATGAAAGTCTACCGTCTTATTGGTAAAGTTCTGACCTATCGGTTTGAGTACAGAACGATGCGTAACGCCTGTTTTCGGATGAGTACGCACAGGAGAAGCCAGGCTGTATATAATCAGGTCTATTTTGCCAAGGTCTTTTTTTATCAGATCAATCGTTTTGTTTTTGATATCATCGGAAAAAGCGTCTCCGTTAATGCTTTTTGCATAAAGTCCTGCTTTTTGGGCTTCTTTCTGAAAGGCTGCGCTGTTGTACCAGCCGGGAGAAGCTGTTTTTCCTTCTGAAGGCGCTTTTTCAAAAAATACGCCTATGGTTGAGGCGTTTGCTCCAAATGCACTCACAATTCTGGATGCAAGTCCGAAGCCTGTGGATGCTCCTATAACCAGTACATTTTTAGGGCCGGAAACCGGGCCTTTGTCTCTGGTATACTCAATCTGATTTAGCACGTTTCTTTCACAACCCGCGGGATGTGAAGTCAAACAGATAAATCCTCTCATTCTTGGTTCTATTACCATATTCTGCAAATTTTATCTCTCTCTTGTTCTTCAAAGATCGTGTTAGCCTGTAAATATATGCAATATTGCGTTTTTCATACAGAATTGAGCCATGTATTTAAATAGTTGAACAGAATCAGGAGATTAAAAAGCAAATTGTTGATTTTAAATCTGATAATTACAGGGCTTTATAGCAGGTTTGCTCATTTTTAATAGTTATTGTGAAAACGGAATATCCGCGTTTACGGAATCTGACCAGTGCTGTTTTCTGAAATAATGCAGAAAAACTATATCCCGGATATCCGGTTGTATTATCTGCCGGCTGATGTGCATATATGGCAGCCTGGCCGGTGTAAAAGCGATCCTTTTCGTATCTTTACAAAAAAGAATAGCGCATATGGAATTAGGCGTAGGCATGTTTGGAGATAACCATTACGATCAGCAGGGGAAACCTCTTCCGGCCGGCGAACGGCTGCGGGAACTGATCGAGGAGATAAAGCTGATGGATGAAACCGGTCTCGATTTCTTTGGCATAGGAGAGCATCACCGTCCGGATTATGCAGTCTCTGTACCGGAAATAGTTCTGGCAGCTGCAGCTACTGTTACCAGACGTATTAAGCTGGGAAGCGCTGTTACCGTTCTGAGCTCATCTGATCCTGTGCGGATCTACCAGAGTTTTGCCACGATCGATCAGATCAGCAGCGGCCGGGCGGAGATTACTGCCGGAAGGGGCAGTTTCACAGAGTCTTTTCCCGTATATGGCTACGATCTAAAAGACTATAACGGACTGTTTGAAGAAAAGCTGGATCTTCTGGTAAAAATAAACCAGGAGCAACGTATTACCTGGAAAGGAAAATATCGTGCAGCGCTCGACAATCAGGAGGTCTTGCCACGTGCAGTAGACAACCGGCTCAAAATCTGGGTAGCCGTAGGAGGAACGCCGGAGTCGGTTGTTCGTGCAGCCAAAGCCGGATTGCCGGTGATCTTCGCTATTATTGGTGGTAATCCGATTCAGTTTCAGCCACTGTTTAATTACTATCAGGAAGCTTACCAGCATTACAAACACGATATGAAGGCGTTTGAAGTGGGCGTGCATATGCATTGCTTCTTTGGAGATGACAGCAGAAAAACTGCCGATGAGTACTATCCGGTTTACTCTGACCAGATGAATCGCATCGGCCGTACCAGGGGCTGGCAGCCGTACTCCCGTGGTCAGTACGATTACGGCCGGGGCAAGAGCGGTCACCTGATCATAGGTGATGCCAGCGAAGCAATCAATAAAATTCTGGAAATGCATGAGCTGTTTGGTCTTACCCGTTTCTCCGCGCATATGGATGTGGGTGGTCCTTCGCATGCTTCTCTGATGAAATCAATCGAGATCTTCGGGACAAAGATCGCTCCCAAAGTACGGGAAGCGCTGAAGAAATAGGGGGCAGAGAGCGATAAGCCTTGCTACAGCCCCTTCTCCCTCTTGTATTTCATCATTTCTTCAAAAAGCTCTTCCTCGTTGCATTGCTCAAAATCACGGGCCATGACCAGGAAGTGTGCTGTTTTGGTAAAGGATGATGAGAAATCAAAATGCATCAGCCGTTTGCAGACACGCAGGTATACATCTTTGACCTGCTGTTCCCAGGTTTCGGAGGCTTCTTCGTCCTGCCAGGGAATGTTGGTGCTGTGCGCGGTGGTGATCAGATACGCGGACTGAATGTCTTCCGGATAAAAATCGATGTTGACCAGCCTGGGTTTATCATGTTCGGAAAAATACCGCATGTCGGGGGCATTGTACAGCTCACAGGGTGCGTGATCTTCAAATGTGCCCTCTATTTCGGAAGCCACGCCGAAAGCGATGGCGGGAGGGAAAGGACCCTGCATGGTATATTCAAACAGTATGCAATATACGGGCTCCTCAATGCTGACTTTTTCAAGAATCTGGTCAGCGATATTTTCAACCAGAAAATTTTCCAGCTCTTCCAGCACGGTTTCAATATCTCTGGTTTCCAGTCCTGCTTCAAACAACAGACGGACTCTTCCGTCCGAAACAGTCTCGACAATCTTTATCAGATCGCCGTCCGGATTGTAGCTTAGCTCTCCGATACAGTGATGGTCGTAATCCGGCCACTCAAGCTTATAGCTTTTTATGAATGTATCGTCACAGGTATAGGTTTTGAGCGAAATGCCGTATTCAGTGCACTCTATAAACTGATAGGGAAGACCATCTCTGAAATACAGATAGCTCAGGTTGGTTGCTTTTATATTTCCGTTGTTCTGGTATATGGAAAAGCTTTTGTGGTATTCCTCATCCTCGTGGTATTCATAAATAGTGCTGTAAAACACGTCTTCGCCGAAATGCAGTCTTTTGAGATAAGCTTTCCTGCTTTCAAAATCAATTCTGTAGTCATACAAATCATCCAGCTCGGGGTCAAAATCTTCTTCCGATTCGATGATCAGTTTTGCGTCCGGAGGCAACGTTTCATTGGTGAGCTGCGCATGGTATGGCTGTATATCATGCAGGTTGTATTTTGACTGCAGGATAATCAGATTTTCGTCTTCAAGGATTGCTTTTTCCTTTTGGCTGAAGGTGTCAGCAATCCGGTCAAACTCTTCCTGTATTTGTGCATATAGTGTCTGGTGCATTGTTATCGTTGCTTATTCAGAATCCGTTACAGATCTGTTTCTTAGTTCTTTTTTTCGTTTTTCCCAATATCCGGTCAGCTCCCCGGCTGTCATGGTGCACAGCTGCTTCCAGCGTAACCCGGGATGGTAATAATAGTTTTCTCTTATTTCCTTGATAAACTGCATGGTATCATAAAGGAATGCGCTGAGTTGCCTGTAATTGCTGTCTTTGAAATTTTTCCAAAGATCTTCATATACCGATTCTGCACAGAGCTCATGCAATATAAGGCTTTTGGTCAGTTCAAGCACGGCCTGCGCTTCATTGTTTTCATGCAATGCGATTTTCATGAGCAGCAGGTACGGATAGCTGAGAAATCCTTCAGATTGTATTTCCACTTCACAGGCTATATTGTTGAGTGCTGCCAGAGACGGTTTATTGATATTACCCGGATAGCTGAAGAAGCAGTATTCCAGAAATTCTGCATAGTGAAGGAAAGTGGAAGGGTTGAGTCTGATCGTTTGCTGGTACCGATCATAGATTTGCTGTGCCTTTACCATTGCTTCGTCAGCAAGTGACAAACTGTTGCTTTCAATATGGATTTCTGCTATTTCTTTCCAAAGGCCGGCGATATAATATACCTCAAAGGCGCAGTCGCTGGTTGCTGCCAAAACCCGCTCATATAGAGTGATGGTTTTTTCGAGAAATTCTATACGTCTTTCCGCGGAGCCTGTCCGGTGGTAAAATTGCGCGCACTCATGCAAGTCCATGCGGGAGATTTCCCTGGGTTGGTAAGCAAGCGATTTTTCGGCCCAGGAACGGGCTTCTTCTTCCGGAAAAGCTTCCTCAGGTTTTTTCCATTCCCAATGCTCCCGCAGCTGCTGGTATGCCTGTGCGATGCGATATGCCAGCATACCGCCAAGCTTCTTCTCCAGAGTGCCTGTCTCTGTGATGAAGCTTTTTTGCGCTTCGGCTTGTGCTGCTTTTATGTTTTCGTCATTGACCGGAGATGCATAGATCAGCTCAAGTATAGAAAACCAGGAAGCTTCCTCCGGGGCATGCTTTACCGCTTTCTGCATTTCGGCCATTGCCATATTCCAGTATCTGAGAGCATTCTGACAATCAGCCTCCATCATCCATTGGAAGGCCTGTGCCAGCATACGGTGGATATCCGGTTTTTCCTCAGGGTGTGTAAGCAGATAATTTTCAAAAGCATGTATGGTTCCCTGAAGCAATGAAACCACCGAGTCATTTTTTTCTTTACAGGCTTTTTCCAGCACAATATGAAGGGCATAGCTTCGGTGCTGCCATTTTTTCTCACCCAGTAGTATTTCCATTTTATCAACCATTGGCAGCAGGTATTCTATACCGGCATCGGTGAGCTTGCCGCAGGCATGGTCATAGTTCATGTCCCAGAACAATCTGTCATAGCCATTGAGGGCAAGATCTTCTTTTTCCGGAAGGGAAGTATGGATGATTTGGGTTTGTTCAAAAAGGGCATCCAGGCTGTCGATGTCATAGCCGGAAGCATATTGCTTTATTTTCTCATGGAAAACAGAAATGGGGTATGGCTCGCCCAGCACAAGGTTGGTGACTGCAGTATGTGGCAGGTAATGCATATAGTTTTCGTTGGGAGCAGCCTGAAAATAATCTTCATCGAAGAAATAATACCGGAAGTATACATGCTCTTCATCGTCTGTTCTTTGTCTGCGCTGCAGATCGATGCGTTCCTGCAGTGCTTCCAGCGTGCAAAACTCAAACCGGGAGCCGGTTTCCGGAGACGGCTCGCTGTATTCGAGCAGAATCAGCGGAAATGCCTGGGGTGAAATGCGGTCACAGGAGGATTGTGCCTGTATTTCTTCTGGCAGGCCGTGAAGGTATTTATCAATTCGGTGCCGGTCCGGACTGATGGCAGCAATCCACGTTTCTTCAGGTTGTATTATTTCCAGTTTGTACATGTGTATGTCGGGTGATCCGCACCGAAGTGTCTTTTTCAAAAAGTGTGTTTACTCTGTGTATAAAATTCCGCTCCCGTAGTATCGTTCGCCATCGGTGGCATCTGTATTCTTTTCGCGGTCATAGTGAAGCCGGAATGTGACAGGGTTCGCGCCTTCCAGTACGGCAATCTCCGGTTTGCTGTAGCCATAGTAGTATACCCGGTTTTTGTCTTTGGCATAATGATTCCCTACGGTCTCAAACGTTTCCGGGTCTGCATCCGGAAAGGCGAGCAACGGATGAGGCGGAGCGTACCGGACCGAATAAATCTGCGCTTTGTCCCGGCCAAACCAGTCATTGTCCAGCAGCTGGGTTTCAAAGCTTGCTACATCCTGTACGTTGTCCGCGCGCAGAGCATGTACGAATACGTTGTACGCATCGCGTCCTGCGTGTCCTCCCAGGGAACGGAACGTAGCTACATCGGCACCGGGAACTACCTTGTTTTCGAAAAATACCTGGTTCTTGTCACAGGTATACGGATAACCGAGATAGCGGAAGGTAGCTCCGTCGGCTTCAGGGATGCGCATCCATTTATAGTACGCATTCCGTTTGTCATGCCAGTAGGATCGGGTACCGTCATTTGCCAGCTGATCGAAGGTTTCAGCATCAGCCTCTGGCAGTCGTTTGTTCTCAAGATATACATAGTTCCTGTCTTTGCTGTAATAAGCATGCGGAATAGTGATATACGTGAGGTTCCTGTCATTGAGATCGTACCCTATGCCATGGTATTGGACAAATGTATCGGGATCTGCGCCTTTTATGAGACAGCCGTTGAAATACACATTGTTTTTTCCGATGTGGTAGCTATCGTTAGGTATGCCCTTATACAGGTTGCTCAGTAGCCGGGGTAGTCCGTAGGCCAGCGATATGAGCGTACCTATGGCGAATATTGCCACTGCCCAGCGAAGAGGATCCGTGCCGTAAAATGAGAGGCCTGCAACTTTGAGCAGGAGAAATATACCAGCGGGATAGATGAAAAACACCATTGCCTGTATAATGGAGGTTTTGCTGCTGGAAAACCCTTCTGCAGCAATTGCCATGGGCGACATCAGGACAAATCCGGGCCAGGGCAGGCAGAGCAGGGTAGTGACAATGCTTATGAACAGAGACATGGGGAGATAGTTGATTTTAATAGCATACAAAAATAATCGTTTGATCTTTATTTAATTCTTCCGGGGTGATCAGCAGAAAAATCTTGGAGTCAAAAACTTTTCTTCTCATTTAATCAGGAAATTTGCTGATCTGTCATGATGATATCTGTATTTATCAATAGATTTATATACAAATATACAGCACTCTCTGCTTTATCTATATCCGAATGAACGGATCTTTTACCAATTACCGGATAGATAAAATAACCGGAGAGCAATCAGGCTACAACGAACTGAATACTAATCCGGCTCGGTTGCCGGAGATTGATACAGTAGAACCGGACCCGTTTACTGAATTATGTTAATTCGCGCTGTAAACTAATTTCACTGACAGAAAAGAATATAAACTTGTTACTAATTAACTAATTTACGTTGAAAGCTTATACTTCCTATACAAAAGCCGAGCCTCCGTTTTTTAATCTGTCAGAGTTTCTGACTTTGCCGGTATTACCCCTGACAGCTGTTGCTGTTGTGTCTTACCCGATCCTGTACTTCCTTGGACTTGTTCCTATGCTGGTCGTCAATGTACTTATAGCTTTCGTAGCTACTGGTATATATCACGGATTTAAAAACGCTACTCCCAACGGAGCTCATTCCCGTTCACGTGCCGTACCTGGTTATATTGTTATGTTATCCCTGTTGCCGACATTTCTGGTTATTCTGGGTGCAGAGCTTACTGTCAATGTCGGTATGTATATACTGGTCACTTATCAGAAGACAGGTGTATTTTATGGCTGGTATTTTTGTGCCTGGATGTTTGTCGTATTTGGTATCCCAGGCTTGTATTTTTTTGCTCAGCATCTGTCGTACCGGCGCTTGCTGTATTTTCAGGCGCGTCATTTCAGGCCTCTGTCTCTGAGTGTAATCTGGGATGCGGAGCTGCAGATATATATGGAGGAAATCGTTTTTCTGAATACGGAAAGGAAATTGCTGGGCAATGCCTTTGTTAATGATCGGCCAGCTATGCGCAGGGCTGCTACGCGTATTATGTCGCTGAAAGAACGTAATGCATATTTATATAATACGGTTTTTGCTACTACCGTTCATATTCCCAAAGATGCTGACCGGTTGCGTATTTCTTGGTATTCGGTGACAGAAGACTGCTGGTATCAGGAGGAAATCGGTTTCCCGTTTCAGAAGCTTGTGTACATAGAAAACAACTATCCGCTTGATCAGTCAAAGCTGCTGAGGGGAGAACGGACCGATCCGGTCACATTGTCTCTCGGGGAAGGCGGCAGGGTGCATCTGTATAATCGTGAATATGCTGTTGTTGAGCCGGTGTATCTGAAGCCTGTACCGGCGGATGAAGCGAAGAAAAAGGCGCTGCTTGGCTTTACGATGTATGAATGGCTGCAGGACAATACCGAAAAGCTGGAAGATTCCCGTGTCTTGCTGGAGCGGGTACGGCAGCGGTCCCTTCTGTCAGATTTTGCCTGCCGCTGGCAGGTGACAGGTAGCGGTCTGGAGGAACATGTTCTTACGGTATACGATGTGCGTGGAGGTACGGATAACGGCAGAGAGGCTGGCTTTCATATACTTGAAATGCGTTTTCTGCCGTTGATGCTGGAGTTTTCGTATGAGTGCTATCGTTGGGCCAGGCTCCATATCGATGCCGAAAAGCTCTGCGGATTGCTGCAGACTACCGGCTGTGCGGGAGCTGATATTTCCTTTGAGATAAACCTGGATGTGGAGAAGGGAGATGTGTCTTTTTCCGTGAAATGTAGTGGTGTAGTCTTACCCTTTACAGCATTTGAAAAAGAAATTGTATCGGACAGTCTGTCTGTAGTGAAGAAAAAGATCCGGAAAGCAAAGGAGAAAAATACGAAGAATGAATTGCTGAAGCGTGTCTATGAGCTGATACAGCAGAAGGCCTTTGCTGAGGCTCAGGAACTCTGCCGGACTACGCTGGAGCAATATCCCGAATTTGCGCTGATGTATTTTTATGAGGCGCGTCTGCTGTGGTACACACAGGGTTATGATGCTTCGTATGCGAGGGAGGAGTACTTTGTAGAGAAAACGAAGGGAGATCCGTATGCGCTGGCGCGCATTTACAACCACTACGGGTGTCTTCTGGATGAAGAAAAGCGTTATCAGGAAGCGTTGACCTGTTTTGAAAAGGCTTCTGCCACATACCCTGATGAGATCATGTATAAGGCCAATATCGCGGAGATATATTATAAGCTGAATGATCCCGGACAGGCGCTTCGCTATGCTGATGAGTGTGTAAGCAAAGGCTATGCCTCGGATATGATCAGCGAGATTATGGCGCTCAGAAGCAAAAAAAATGAAAAAGCTGTCTGATTACATTAATGGCAGCAGCTGGAGGGATGTCGAAGCGATGCTTTTGACGCTATACCCGGATCAGACTGAACATCTTGAGATATATCGGAAAATATTTCATAATCTCCGGCTAATGAAGCCGGAAGCTTGTACAACTGAAATAGTAATACAGTATGTTTCTGAAGATGATACAGATGTTTCGACTGCCATAGAAGTATACGGAACAGACCGGATAGCACAGAAAGAACATGCTGATTGCTTTGCACTGGAATACCAGCCATGGAAAGAGTGGCTGGGCATGACAGTCAGCGAGGAGGCAGTCAGTGGGTTTTCGGAACCGGAGATTGTTGTACATTGTCTTTATGAAATGACTTTTGCGGGTTTTGACGAACAGAGCGTTCAGAGAAAATGGTTAAAGATGAATAAATAAGCGGGATTCCTGCCACTCTGCGCTTACGTATTTTTAACTTCTTTCTTTGGGAATAGCATAGGAAAACAGTTGCCTTCTGCGCCTTTTTTGAATTTGCCGGCGAATTGGTTTATCTTCCGATTCAGAAAGTTTAGTCTTTTTTCAGACAATGAGTCATATCTTTGAAATAGAAAAGCCGGACGAGATCCGCTGCCCGTATTGTTTGTCGTGGAACAGTAAAAATGATGCGATTTGCTCCGAATGTACCACAAAGCTTTATGATACGTACAATTTCGGTGCTGTCCGGGCATTGTTTTCCTGGGAAAATTCTGATCCGGCCCGGCTATCCTACATCTTTTCCTCAGAAAGCAAGGATAAAATAAGCCACTGGAATGCTATTTTTCAGGTGCAGTTCGGGTTTTTCCGGAAAGAGTTTCCGAGCTACACGTTTTTGTTTAAATACGCTGTTCTGGATATTCAGGAGGAGGTGTGCAAGTATTTTCTTTCGAGTCTTCCGATGCGTCCGGAAGTTTTCAAAGAATTTAAAGAATATGATTTTCCTGAAAACGGGAAAAATGAAACCGAGCTTCTGAGCTTCATGTTCAGAACACATCCCGCTTCGGTTTTTAAAGCGCTGGCAGGTATGGCGCTGATACATAAAGGAAAAGCGGATGTGAAAATCCTGCAATTTCTCCATACCTGGAATGCGCACTACAAAAAACTGCATAGAGAAAAACTGCTGAGCTATGCGCATTGGAGTGTACAGAAGCTTAACTTTTTTGCAGGGTATTCCGGTCATGTAAACGAAGTCATGCCGTTGCTGGCTCTGGAAGGCAAAAGCGCTGACTGGACAAAAATATTTTTGTATAAAGCCGACTATGAGGTACAGGAGCTAAGGTTTGCGCTGGAAGATATCATCACAGGCGGAACCATGCAAATCGCTGTTTCCGCCTGTTTTGCCCTGAGAAGATACGACAGAATTAATGACCTGCTGCTGCATGAGCTTGACGAAAGCACGATAGAGCTGGCTTATATGTATAGCGACGAGAGGCATATTCCCGGCCTGTTGCTGTTTCTCAGGCATGCGCCTGCAAAATACCATGAGCCGGTCATACGGCGATGCGTACAGCTGAAGCCGGCCGATGAGCATCTCAAAGAGCAAATTGTGGCCTGGCTGCTGGAACAAGGTGATCATGTGCTGCCGGAAGTTTTGTTTGCCTGGTCTGAGATACCTCGCTTTGAGGAAGTGATGAACCATCTGCTGCAAAGTACGGAAGGAATACAGGCGCTGTTAAGCTTTTTACCCGCCTGGATGCGCGACAACAGGATAAGAGTCGCCGAAAACCCGGCTCTGCACAGGTTGCTCGAAGCGGAAAGCGGGCTGTCGGATACTAAAGCAAAGGATTTGCTGCTACAGCTCAAAACGAAGGTTGCCGGACTGGATTTTGACATGCTATGCGAAGATGTACGTAAGAATACCGGTCCGGAGCAGCTAAAGAGGCTGTTTGCTCTCTTGTTTGCTGAGGAGCAGCTGCTGAATGTCCGCCAGATCGCTGATGGCTTTTACAGTCTCATAAAAGTCGCGGAAAATACCAGTGCAACCACCCGGCCGTATTTTGTTTTCTTACCTCACTGGGGAATGGGTACGGAGCTTTCGGAAGAGCATTTTCATACGTGCCTGTCGGATTACCTGAGCGACAATGACACAAACAGGCCTGCTGCCAACTGGCTGTTTGCCCTGTATGATATGCTGACCGGCAGTAAAGCAGAATCACTGGTTGACGCGGAGATATTTGTAAAACATACAGATTTTGTGATCCGGGAAATGAATGCTCGTCGTCTGGATGCCGGTACCAGCGGAAGATTTCTGAAGCTGATCCACAAGCTGAAAAATACCATCCCGCTCAATGACGAACAGCAAAGACAGCTGCAGGAGATAGCATCCGGCTCCAATGACTTTGAGATGAAGTACTGGGTAGAGCAGATTATAAGTTAGGGCAGGAGAGGTAAGCGGAACAAATGAAGCTATTTTCCACGCTTTTTATCCTTTATAATTAATTGCTTCAGGTAGCATTTGCAAAAACGGCATGGCCGCAGCATAGTTCAGTTCTTCATAATCCAATCCTAAGCACCTGATATTGTTGTAGTAGGTTTGGTGGTTGTCATAATAGTTTTTTTCTGATTGCAATAGCCATGCATTGTTACCTAACTTTTGGGCAATAAACCATTTTTCTAAAAGTCTGGCGGTTCTGCCGTTTCCATCATCGAAAGGATGAATTTTTACAAAAACCAGGTGGAGCATTGAAGCATAAAAAAAAGTTTCTTCAAGAGACAAATTCGTTTTTGTTAAGATTTTCAGGTCACTGTAAAATTTGGTCATTTCAGATTTTACTTTATCGGGAGCAGCTGCAACATATTCGATTTTTCCGTCTTTGGTAATCACAAACATATTACCTGTCCTTATTTTTCCCTGTTGTGCTTTTTTTAATATGTGTTTAGTTATTTGCGAATGAGTCAATACAAGGTTGCTGGCATTCAGTTCATTGCTCTGAGCAAATAGATAAGCATCATACAGGTCGTCAATTTTTCGTGTATAATCGGGTTGATATTCAATACCAAAGCGTTTGTGTTTAATGTATGAATCCAGCTCAATGTGTTCACCCTCTATTTTTGAAGAAAAAACGGCCGAAACAGAAGTATAGAAACTGAAGGTGTCTATGCTCAGTTCACTGTCGTTCAGATTTTCAAAATCTTGTTTTAGCGAGCTATTGAAAGCTGAAACATATTGCTCACGTAAATCGGTTGGGATTATAGTTAATTCTAAACTCATCATGCTCGTGTATATAGTTCTTTTGCTCACCGCATAAGCTGTTGGAATACGAAGATAGAAATTAGAGAACTGAATTGATATAAATGTTTGCTGAGATTTATACTTAACGATGTAAAATGGCTGCTATCTGACATATAGTGCAAACAGCGTGTCTGCCAGATATGTGTTTATGAAAACTTTATAATTGATTTTCCTGACTGCTATCATCAAAAGTATGGTCCGTCATTTGCTAATCCTATGGATGTTTTTAAAGTTATAAAGCCATGAAACGAATACTTGTTTTTCTGTTTTTGATAGTTGCCGCTAGTACTTCCTATGCCCAGTCTGCCAGCGCGATTGTCGGCAAATGGCTCAACGAGGAAAAAGACGGACAAATCGAAATTTATGAAAACAAGGGTAAATACTTCGGAAAGATCAACTGGATGAAGGAGCCTTATGAGAAGGATGGTAAAACGCTTCGGAAGGACAGCAAAAATCCTGATGCGAGCCAGAGAGGCAGAGCGTTGCTCAATACAGTAATCCTCACGGATTTTGAGTACAGCGACGGAAAATGGAAAGGCGGAGAGATCTATGATCCCAAAAGCGGTAAAACCTATAGCTGTGAGATGAAGCTCAATGAAGGTAAGCTGGAAGTAAGAGGCTATATAGGTGCGCCGATGTTTGGCCGTACCGCCTATTTTACCGGAGTAAAATAGGCGGTAAATCGTCGTTCGTGCTGTTACAGTTCCGTCTGATAGATTCTTGATTCCTCTCCCCAGGGGTGATAGCCCTGACCGATATAGATAAATCCGTATTTTTCATAATAACCGATATGTTCGGTGCTGAGATAGAGGTGACAGAAACCTGCTTCCTGTGCGTCTTTTTTTGCCTGTTCGAGCATAAGAGCGCCATAGGCGTTGCCCCGGTGTTCTTCGGCGATGTATACAGCGCATACCCAGGGATACAGATCCATCCGGCTTATAAAATCATTGGTGATCAGCCCGGCGCAACCGATGATTTCTCCTTCTTTTTCCAGCAGATACCACTGCGGCAGAGTCTGAGCGGCCCCAATGCTGTGACTTATGCAGTCTTCGTAAAGTATGGGGGATACTTCAGGTATCGCAGCTTACTTCATCCCATTCCTGACCCTGATGGCTGATCAGCCAGTTGAGCGCATAGTACCGTTCGTAGACTACACCCGGATGAACTTTGTCTGTTGGGGTATTGCTGAGTCTGGCGTCTGTACAGGTCCAGTGCAGGCGGTAGTAAAGATCGCGGGCTGTCAGTATCTCTCCGGCAGAGCGGCTGCTTTGCACCGCTTGTATAAAATCGTTGGGGTCCTTGTCCGGACCTACCGGGTAATCTGCCGGGGCTATATCATTGAGCTGGCAGAGCTGGTCAGGAAAGCCGAGCTCCGGCACCTTCCCCAGTGCCCATAGCAGTGTCCAGATCGCTTCGCATTGCCAGGTAGCGAGCCGCTTTTTTTCCTCATCGGGATTGTTCAGCAAATCCTTTTCACCGGATGTGACAAAGTCCCACAGATGATATCGTTGCAGATAATCAGTTGCTTCATCAGCGCTTACAGAATCAAAGGCAAGCAGGTTGATTATCGCCAGCACACTTACCCGCCGGGCGATCTCTTCAGGACTGCGCAGCGTGATCCGGGCGGAGTCCGGTGAGCAGGGCAGGTGAAGATTGACTCTGATCCCGCGCTGTCTTATAAGATCTTCGTTTTCGGATTTTCTGCTTTTCTGAGATTCGCTGAGTGCTTCCTGCGGTGTATCGTAATACCGGCTATTGATGTTTACCGGCAGGTCAGCAACTGTACAGTTGCCTTTGGTGTCCAGAAGTAGCTGCAGGTTTCTGTCCAGAAAATGCTGCCCCGGAGCTTTGCTGATCGGAACTTTGGCCTGTGTGAAGAGAAAAGCGTCAAAATCGGCCGCCAGCGTCTGAATGAGCCTGGCAAGTGATTTAAACTCGCCCTTTTCCTGAATAATGGAAAACTCTGAGTTGACGGTCTGTATTTTCCGGAGAAAGAGTTCCCGGATCTCCGGCCTGGCTGCCGGAAGGGAAGCCACATATTTATACAAACCGGTAAGGTTGGATGTGAGCGCACAGTTTTTGACGCTGACAAGCCGGTAGGAGGGTTCCAGCCGCTGACGGTAACTGATCTTCAGCTTCTTTACGGAACCGAAGAAACCACTTTTTACAGTCAGTTCTGCTATATGAAAGCCGTCCTGCTCAGTCTCCGAGATTTGTCCGTAAGGAAAGATTTCTTCAAGTATTGCAACTATCCGGTCAAATCCGGTATGATGGGAATAGATAGTACAAATCATATTGTTGTTTTCAATAAATGCAGACAGATTATCTGGTTATTCTACAATTTCAAAATCGAGCTTCGCCTGTTCCTGACCGTTGACGATCACTGAAAGGTACTGTGGACCCGGGTAAAATTTTCTGGTAGTTATAATCCGGAAGCTCTGTTTTCTTGCGATGTGCAGCACCTCTCCTGGTTCTATCTGCCGCTCGCTGATTTTAAAGACTTTTCTGCTGTGCTGTCCGCTTTGACGGAGATAGTAAATACCATATTCCATCCGTATAGTCTGCGGTATCTGAGCTGAGCTCCGGACAGCAAAAGAGAAATGCAGATCCTCGCCGGTTTTCAGCTGCCGGTTCTGAATGCAGGCATCCGAGACCGCCAGGTGTTCACTTTGCAGACCATAGTAGGCCAGAATCTCCGGATGTCCCTGCTTGAGCAGGCTACGGCAGGCATGCTTGATGATCGCATCTGTTTCACGGCTGATACCCTGCCATGCGCGCGCTATAGAAAGCACGATGTCAGGATGAGTTTTGGATATATCATTAAGGTTGTTGGCTACACTTCTGCGTACCCAGTCCGAAGGATCGTTTTTGAGATTTTCCAGCAGCGGCAATATGGGCGCAGGGTTTTTTTTGAGCGCCGGAACGGCCATAGCCCAGGGTAGCCGCGGGCGCATGCCTTCACTGGCCAGCCTGCGTACTCTGTGGTCGGGATGCTGTGACCAGCAAAGCATCTGCTGTATCATGCGATCACCGTACCGAAGGATAAAAGGCCGTACGGCAAATTCGCAGGAGATAAACCGGGTAGTAAATTCCATGGATTTTACCGACGCCTCAAAATGACCAATCCCGTACAGCTCGATATAGTCCGGAAAGAACATAAATTCAATACTGCTCCCCCGGAATCCTTCGCGGATCAGGCACTCGATCGTATTCTCGAGAAGCACGGCGGCTTTCTCAAAATCATCAGGCATAAACTGGTGCATAACCTGTGACGTATGCCGCATGCGCTCTTTGAGCTCTCTGGCCGGCCAGGCCTCATCAAAGATGTCCGCGATAAAACGCTTTTTGTCAAAATCGGGAAGAATCTGCTGAAGTATGCCGGAAAAACGATCATAGAAAGAGGTTGAATACAGGTCTTTGAGTAAATAGCTCATGCGGGTTTTTCAGGTTTGAGATGCGTGGCAAGTTAAGAGAAAAATGAGACAGGGGCTATTATTTTCTACTGGTTTTGGAGGGATTTATTTCTATACAAATCCTGATATGGAAGCAAAAGGAATGTGCTTTGCCTGAAAAGTATTGATTTATAAATGCGTTGATAGCTGATAACCGGGTTTTTCAGCAGAGCTTATTTCCTGGTTCGTATGGTATATGCAGTCAGGGCATTCCGGAGCAGATCTTTCAGCGCGTCGGAATGTATATCATCGGCCGTCTTGATTTCCGCATAGCGGGAAACCTTGCCGCTTCCCTTGAGCAGCTGGTCAGGATCGGGTAATTCCGTTCCTTTGTAAAAGCCGAGCTTAAGCCCTTTTTGTGAAGGAATAATGACACAAATCATTTCAGTATATTTTTGCCCGTAGCAGTAGGCAATCATTTTGGCGGGCATATCCACCTGCTCGATAATTCCGGGGAGATTTTCCAGCAGGACTTTCCGGAGCATCAGGGCGTGGATGCATATCTGTTCGGAGTATTGAGACAGAAAGGCGTGTATGTCTTTCAGCATAGTATGACTGTATCAGATGCTTCTGCTGCTAAATATACTCAGATTTTGGTTACTGTGTATCGGATGAGCTGCGTTTTACCGAAGGGCCAGATGGAACGGTAATGAAGCTTAATGCGATGTAAGCTTCAGGCCAATGACAGAGCCTATCAGTGTGGAGAGAAACAGTATTCGCCAGAGGCTGGCCGGGTCCTTGAACACGAAAATTCCTATAAGCGCCGTACCAACGGCTCCTATTCCGGTCCAGACGGCATAGGCTGTACCGATCGGAAGATGCTGAGTAGCTTTGATCAGCAGGAGCATGCTTATGGTCAGAGAGAGCAGAAAGCATCCGTACCACCAGTATGCGCCACCGGCAGAAGATGCTTCTTTGGCTTTGCCCAGGCAGGCGGCAAAGGCTACCTCAAATAATCCGGCTGTAATTAAAATGATCCAGTTCATTCGTCTTTTTTTGATACAAAGATCCTGAATGAAACTGTAAAAGAATTTTACAAATGATAAAAAAGTGGCTTTAGCGGATTTCTGCCCTGATTCTGCTAAGGCTGACCTGGGTGATACCAAGATAGGAGGCGATATGTCCCAATGGAACCCGCCGGATCAGATGCGGATGACTTCTTAACAGCTCCCGGTAGCGCTCCGAAGCAGTGCGAACCTGTCTTGAGATCAGTCGTTCTTCTGTTTTGATAAGCTCCTGTTCGGCAAGCTTCCGTCCCCAGTTCGCCATATGTATATCCTCTTCGAAAAGAGCCTGCAGGCTTGATGTCTGCAGCTTATACAGATCGCAGTTTTCGAGCAGCTCAATGTTTTCATATCCTTTCCGGTTTTCGACATAGCTTCTCATGGAGAGAATCGTATCACCTTCCCGGCCAAACCAGAAAGTGATCTCATTGTCTGCATAGTCTGCATACGCACGCACGATTCCCTGCCGGATAAAATAAATGGCTGTTTCCACTTTGTCCGCTTCCAGCAGGATATGCCCTTTGGGAAAGCTGACCTCAGAAACATGCTGCTTTAGCATCTTTTTTGATCTTTCCGGCAGCAGATATATGCTGTCAATAATCTGATCGATATGCATGGATGGTTGTGGTCAGTGCTGGCAGAGTATTCAGAGATAGATTGTCGTCTTTCGGGGTTTGCAAGGGGAGAGGGAGCGCTTTTGCAAAAGCTCCGGGCAAATAACCACGGAGCTTTTACAGATGGCTGAAACAATCGGTATACCGTATCCGGTATCCTATTTCATTTCGGTTTTGATGCTTTCTGCATAACGCTTGTACTCATCTGCATAAGCAGTTGGAGCGGCCAGTTCGGCGCTTTTCTGAGCAGCGGCGATCGCTTCTTTCTTATTGCCCATTTTCTGGTATATGCGGGCTTTCAGCCAGTATATCCAGAAGGCATTCGGGTTTTCTTCAAGGGCTTTGTTTACATAGACAATTGCTTTGTCCAGCTCCTTGTTGTTTTCCAGATAGTATTGTGCTGTCTGGTAGTATGGAAGCTGAGGCCGGTTGATGGCTGCTTCCAGGCTTTCGGTAATACGTTTGTCATTGTCCGCAAATACAGGAATGGCGATTTGCGTGCGTTCCCAGCTCAATACAATATCGCAATTGGTGTTGGTGATGTTTTCTATGGTGATGCCAAATGTTTCAACCGCCTTGCTTAGCTTCGTGACTGGTACGGTTATGCTGGCTACGTCATCCTTGCTGTCAAAACCGTTGGCGGTCCATTTGCTGGTACCTTTGTTAAAAATGACTTTCCACTCTTTTTCACCCGGAATGGTATACAGCACATAGGTTCCGGCACCGACTGCCGTTTTGCCGATCTGTACTTCCTCTCCGAACGTTACTTTGGTAGGAGCGTTGGCTCCGGTGCGCCAGGCTGCATTATAGGGTACCAGACTGCCGAATATCTGACGACCCTTTGCGGATGGTCTGCTATAGGCAACCTCGATACTGGATAGCGAAAATCCCTGATTTAGTGTGGAAAGAGGACTCGGTGTGGGAGTCTTCGGAGCCTGTGCAGCGGCAAAAAGCGCAAAAGCGCTGAATGCAAAAAATAAAAAGAAACGTTTCATGAATTTTTAGTTTTATATAATTTAAAAAGTTTAGTTACCAGCGTAAAAGTAGCATTTATTTTTCAACCGCCTCATTGCGCAAAGCAGCTGTCAGCGCTTTTATATGGCCGTTATTTTTCCCACCATTTTTCTGCGATCTGCATGCTGTCTCCAAGTATGACAGGCTCTCCGATCATGGGGGTGATAAGGGGCAAGGTGTCCTTTATCGCGGCTCTGTAGATATTATCCAGAGGTTCGTACCAGGCATGCTTGCCGAGTGCGTATTTTGAATTATGCACCGTGAAAAAACAGCCGGGCTGAAGATCTTTTACAGCCTGTACCAGATCTTCGGGCATAAGATGGATATAGCGCCAGTCCTGATTATACTGCCCGTTTTCCAATATGGCAAAATCTATTTTCCCGAATTGCTTTTTTATATCAGCAAAGTGAGTATCATATCCCGTATCGCCTGAGATATAAATGTTGCCGAAAGTGCCTTGCAGCATGTAAGAAGCCCAGAGTGTATTATTTTCCTGAAAGCTCCTCCCGGAAAAATGGCGGGCAGGTAATGTGTGTACTGTAATATGCTCATCCAGCCGGACATTTTCGTTCCAGTCATGCTCGATGATCATTGAGGGATCAAAACCCCAGAACTCCAGATGCGAACCGACTCCCAGGGGGCACAGTACTTTCGATATTCTGTCCTTCAGCTTCAGCATGGTATCGTAATCCAGATGGTCCCAATGGTCGTGGGTGATGAGGAGATAATCGATATCCGGTATATCATCGGGCTGGTATATATCCGCACCGCCAAATGCTTTGTTGGCAAATGAAAACGGTGAGGCAGAAACCAGCACCGGATCAACCAGTATACGCTTTCCGTGCAGCTGTATATACAGAGAGGAGTGTCCCAGCCATACAATCAGGTTCTGATCAGGGTCTGCTTGCTTAAGATCGCTTTTGACAGAGGGGATATTTTTCAAAGGCCGCAGATCTTTGATTTCCTGAAAAAGAAACTCTGCGGCGAGGATTACCATTGATTTGTCACTTGCCAGTGTGGTAGTAGTGGTCAGATTTTGGAATTTGCCGTTTTTATAATTGGGTGATTGCTCTATCCTGGCCAGGTGCTCGCCGGACGGTGCTTTTCCGAAGTTTAACCGGCTGGTGACAATCCAGGCAGTAGCGGCTAAAAGCAGAGCAATGGCTGTCAGTACGATGAAGATGCGGGCAAAGACTTTCTTTATTACTTGCATGATGACGAATTACCGGGTATTTTACATATCAGTAACGACATGTAAGCGGCAACCTTGCGGAACCGCAAGAATGCTGCCAAAAGAAGAACAGATCGAATGACAGACCGTGATTTTTACCACAGAAAGACATTCAGCAACGGATTTAATTATATAGAAAAATATGACAGAATCGAAAGGATATCGTTGATGTACAGGTTGATATTATGTGCGAAGGTTAAGATTCTCGAAGTCCTGAAGCCCAATTTCTGCTTCGCAAGGGATCTTTGAGCCTTCTTCCTTTGAATACTATAAAATGGCAGTAAGTCCGGATTCTTTGGTACCTTTGAACTATCGTTTTTCTTTCAGGTATGCTTTATTTAACCGGTTTTGTGCTTTCCTGCTTTCTGGGGCTGCTGTTGCTCTTCAAGAACAATAAGTCGCAGGCTGATAAAGTATTGTTGATCTGGATGCTGGTAATCGCCGTACATATTCTGCTCTCGTATGGCGTATTTTCGGGTCTTGCATTGCAATATCCGCATGCCTTGGGGCTTTCGTTTCCATTGCCGGTATTGCATGGGGTGCTGCTGTACGTCTATACCCGTCTGATGACGGGCAATGGAGTACCTGGTATAAAATCCATGATGCTGCATCTTGTGCCTGCTTTGAGCATTGTATCGCTGGCCACTCCCTTTTATTTACTATCAGGAGAAGAAAAAATACGGGTGTTTGAAAATCAGGGCAGAGGCTATGAGTGGTTTGAAAGTATTTCGGTTCCTGTCATTGTGATTTCCGGCCTTGTATATTCGGTGTTGAGCTTAAGGATGATATACCGTCATAGGAAGAAAATGGCAGAGCATTTTTCCAATACCGATCGTAAAATGCTGCGCTGGCTCGAAAAGCTGAGCATTGCGCTGGGACTGGTCTGGTTATGTGTTTTAATAGCAGATGATCCGGTTATTTTTGCTGCTGTTTCCTGTTTGGTCATTTTTATCGGATTTATGGGTATCAATCAGGTTCCGGTTTTTTATTCGGATAGGACAGAAGGGACTATATCAGATAGCTATCAGGCAGGCGGCATACTGATAGATGGTCAGGCTACTCCGGATTATACCACGATGACCGGAAAATCAGGCAGAACAGCTCTTGCGGCAGAAGTACTGAGTACGGAAAAGAAGATTGTGGTGCAGGATAAATCTGTTGACACACAATTGGATGAACGCCTGCAGAAGATTATGGAAAAAACAGATGCACTGCTGGAAGAGACGGAATTGTATAAGGACCCTGATCTGACACTTGCTCAGCTGGCGGGTAAAGCAGATGTATCTGCCAATCTGCTTTCACAGGCAATCAATACGGTGATGAAGAAAAGCTTTTATCAGTACATCAATGACTACCGTATCGAGTCTTTTATCCGGACAGCCAGTCTGCCCGAAAATAAAAAATATACCCTTATTTCCCTGGCTTATGAGTGTGGTTTCCGCTCGAAAACGACATTCAACAAGTACTTCAAGCTGAAAACGGGCAAGACTCCTTCGGAGTATTTTTTGATTCAGCATATTGATTCTTAGTCTGTTTATGCAGCCGGGCTTCGTGGTCTTGTTCGGCTGTACCCAGCCGAACGTCCGTTTTTTGTTAGTATTCCATCTTTGCGGAAAAACAAGAAAAGATGAAATACCTGATCTTCGGGATAGGACTGTCGCTTATCCTTTTTTCCTGCGGGAAAGAAATGCATGAACCGGGCAATCTGGTTCCCGAAACAGTGGACGAAGATGCTTCGCTTCCTTCAGCCCGGATCAATGGTACGCTGTTGCATACCGAAGCGACCGGCAACCCGGAGGACCCTTTGCTTGTCGTGGTACACGGCGGTCCGGGGGCGGATTATCGCTCTATGCTCAACGCTGCTGTTTTTGCCGGTCACGGGTTTTATGTGGCTTTTTATGATCAGAGAGGGTCCGGCCTGTCCAAAAGGGAACCCCGAAGTCAGTATGAGGGGGAGAGCGCTGTTCAGCTCTTTATTGATGATCTGCATGCTTTAATTGAATATTATAAAGTATCCGAAACGCAGAAGGTTTTTCTGCTCGGACATTCATGGGGCGCAATGCTTGCTACTGCGTATATCAACCAGCATCCGGACCGGATTGCGGGAGCTGTGCTGTCGGAGCCGGGCGGGTTTACCTGGACACAGACTTCGGAATACCTTAGCCGTTCCAACAAGATCAGATTTTTTGCCGAAGCGCTCAATAATGCGGTCTTTGCCGAGCAAATCATTGCCGGACGTACGGAGCATGAGGTGCTTGATTACAAGGCTTCTTTCTTTGCCAACTATGAAAACGCGCCAGGCAATACGATTGGCAATAAAGGGCACTATCCGCAGTGGAGACAGGGTGCAGTGGCGTTTCAGGCGCTGATCGATAATGCGGAAAAATATAATTTTGACTTCACTTCCAATCTCAGCGCCTATACAACCAGCGTGCTGTTTCTGTACAGCGAAAACAATAAAGCCTACGGAGCCTCCTGGGCTGCGACAGTCGCGGCTCCTTATCCCAATGCCCAATTGATGGAAGTGCGTGACTGCGGTCATGAGATGCTTTATTTCGGCTGGGAGGATTTTTTCCCGAAAGCGCTCCGGTATTTAAATGAAATGAAGTAATAAGATGATGAAAAATACTATTTTATCTGTTGGTTTGCTGCTTGCTGTTGCGCAGGCATTGTTTGCCCAGGATATAAACTGGCGGACGGAAGAGCAGCATAAAAATGTGCTGCAGGCTTATTTCGGAGCGGATTACAGTTCGTATTACGGTCTTGCCTATGGCCGCTTAGTACAGATCAGAGGTCAGTCACTGGCAATAGGCAGTGAGCTTACTGTCCCTTTTGGATCGGATATAGTTGATGACTGGCGCCTGCGTACCTCTGTACAAACGGAACTGTTGCGGCACAATCTGTTTGCACTGACACTGAAACCCTCCCTGATAGTCCGGAGATATGCCTCGCCTATGGCACGTATATATAATCTGGGAGCCGATATTACTGTTCTGTACGGGTATCAGGGAACCCGCTGGGGACTGGTCGCGCTGGCAAATTATGACAGGAGCATTTCCGCGCATCTTGCTCATCGTATGCTGAAAGAGGACTATCCGGCTATTCAGGATGGCTGGTATAATACACGTAGCGGCAATTTTAAATTTGGTATGAGGGCTGGTTATTCCGGCACATCATGGAGTGGTTTTCTGGTTCTGGGAAAGCATTTCGGCCAGAATTTCAGGGACAATCCGACACTGCCTTTTTTCGCGGACTTATCTTTGCAAAAACGCTTCTGAGTTTTTTTTAAGAGTAAACTCCGGCTTCTGTATGGCAGGGGAATTTTGCCAGATCCGGCAGGAGCCGGAACATTAGTGCATTGAAAGATGCTGTTCGATATCCCGCAGCTTTTTATCTATAAAGTTTCTGTCTGTGCTGTTTTTCGTGAAAGAGCCTGACAAGGTATAATATTCTTTTGCCTGAGTCCAATCATTCATTCGGAGGAAGATATAGGCCATAGCGCTATAGAAGGAAAACGCTGCTTCTTCACCTACAGCGGGCTCAAGGTCTTGCAGCTCTGTGATAAGGTCTTCACCGGAACGGATATTGCATTCGGCAATAATTCTGTTCAGCTTTATGGCTATGGATTTTGGTTCCAGTAGCTCCAGTTGCCGGTACAGGTATACGATAGTTTGCCAGTCAGTGGTCCGGTAGCTTTCCGAGCTGCTGTGAACAGAAGCTATCAGGGCTTCCAGATAGTATTTGCCGGGTATGGCCTGACCGGTTTTGGCCATATTCAGGTGATAAAAGCCTTCGCTGATTAATGTCTTGTCCCAACGATTCCTGTCTTGCTCTTCTATTGATATCCAGCAGTTCTGTCTGGTGCGCGCAGCAAATCTTGACGTATTAAAAAACATAAGTGCCAGCAAGGAATGCAGCCCGGTGTTTTCGGGACAGTGATTGAGCATAAGCTTTCCTAAGCGAATGGCTTCGTAGCACAAATCATAATGCATATCCCCGTCTTTTTTTGAGCTTTTATAACCTTCATTATACAGCAGGTATATAATTTTCAGCAGATGTGGCAGATGATTCTTATATATACCGGCTTCGGCTGCATCGTATCTGAATGCAAATTGCCGGATTTCTTCCCTGCTTCGCACGATGACTTTTTTGACTGTTTCTCTTTTCAGGAACAGCGCATTGGCAATTTCATCGTATCCGAAGCCGCACAGGAAATACAGTGAAATAATCAGCTTGTTCCGATCGGAAAAATCAATTCCGCTAAAGTATGTCAGCAGACTGAGCAAACTTTCCTCCAGTTCCGGTTCAGTAACGTTATCTTTCGATGAACCGGCAATTGTATTAAGATGGGTCTGGTGTATTTTGGTCTGCCTGATTTTGTTCAGCAGTCTGTTGTTGGCTACTTTGAGCAGCCAGGCAAAGGTATTGTCTGGTATACCGTTGAATTTCCAGGTTCTGAGAGCGGCTTCAAAAGCTTCCTGTACGGTATCTGTAATCGTATCAATTTGATGGTAGCCATATTTGCGGGCCAGATAAGCCACCATCTTTCCATAGTTTTCTCTGAAAAGATGGCTGGCGAGCAGATTAATATCCCTGTCTGTGCTGTTATTCATCTGTATTGATGATTTCCCGGATTTCCAGTGTCGCTCCGCGTTTCAGATCCGGACACTCTCTGGCAAGTGCAGTAGCCTCTTCCAGTGAGCGGGCCAGCAGGAAATAGTAACCGCTTACACACTCCTTGGTTTCGATAAACGGACCGTCGGTGATACGGTCATTTTTTAGAATAACGCCATTGGAGTCGAGGGGATTGCCTGCTTTGAAGTGTCCTTTTTCGGCCAAAGTTTCTACCCATTTGATATGCTCTTCGATATCCGCCTGCATTTGTTCAACAGACAGTGTGCCGTAGCCGGCGTTTTCGCGAATAAGCATCAGAAATTCTTTCATGATCTTTTGTTTTGAAATTAATGATTTATCCTGATTGTTTCTATGACAATCAGAATGGGCACTCCGGGACAAAAAGCGGATTGTTTTTTTTAATATCCTCTTTATAGTGTGAGTTGATAACACTGCGCCGGTTTTTACAGACTTGCTTTATTACTTATTTTATTTCCCGTCAGCGATATGAAGGATCTGAATTTTGTCTGTCTGAAAATCGTTCTATTCGCAAAACAGAAACCTGATTCAATGGTATTAGCGTATATCGATCTTGTCATTGTTTTTCACTGTATGATTTTTGGTATCCTTTTTAATCAGAAGTAAAGAGGGGGGGACGTGCAAATTTTCACCTGGGCTCATTTCTGATTCTTTTATCTGTCATATCTCTTTCTTTTGCTCTTAAATCTACAGGTTGATCCACAGTGCATTGGTATTCTGCTATTTTGCAAAATTTTATTTTAAAAGTCCGGAGGGACAGCTGGCTTACTTGCCAGATTGGCGACGTATTGTTTTGTCCATACATCCAGTTCTTTATATATATGATCGTTTTACTTTATCGCAGAAAAGATAAAGTATCAGGGATTTTCAAGGACAACCTGAAATATACCATTATGCTGTGAAAAAGATCTGCTATCGGCCGAAACACTGCAAATGAGTAAAATAAACACATCGATTCTGACTATTTGATTTTTCTCAGAAAATCCGGAAACGGCCTTATAAACAGACTAAAAGGAATACGATTACAGACTGCCGGAAAGCTCCGGTCAAAGTAAAAATACACTGATCAACGTATTGTTTGGCAGCCGGCTATACATCAATTTTGTCTAGTTTCTTTTCAAACCCATATAGCCAACTTTAGTATGAAAAAACGTATTTACTTACTCCTTTTATCGCTTATCTCCGTGTTTATTAATCAGGGTCTCGCTCAGGATTGGGAACTTGCCTACGGGCAGGAATGGGATACGAGAGATCTGAGGGTAATAAGCGATACTCTTTATTTTACGCGTAATGTACCTACGGGGCCCACTACATATGTCAACTACTTGTATCGTTCTGTTACACCCGGCGTAATACTGGATTCGGCAAAAACAATAGACGGGGTATATGGCTGCTACGATTACAATCGCCATAAAGGTAATGAGTATATAGTAAGCTACACACCATTTGCTGCTCAGAACGGATTCCGGAAGAAGAATCAGGAAAACGGGCAATGGATTCGCAAAAGCTCCAAAAGCAGCTATCTGCTTGATAAAATAAACGATAAGATATATGTCAATGATCGGTATACCATAGAGGTGTCCGAAGATGCGGGAGAAACTTTTTCCCCTTTCTGGTCCACCAATGGTACTATAAGCCTTGTGGGTTTTGATAAAAATAACGACATATATGTATCGCTCAGAATTTCGGATGCTGACTCTACAGGTCTGTGGAAAGTGTCAAACAATGGCCAGACCAAAACGAGGGTATGGAATACAACTGCTCTGTTTCCGTATAATGGCGGATTGGTGCACGGTAACGGTAGCAGAATATATATACATAGTGAAGACAATAAAATTGCCTATTCGGACAACGGAACTGACTGGACATTGGTAACCATACCCAGCTCTGCATTCGATTACGGCGGATACTTTGCCAGCTCTGTTTTTCAGCTTGAAAGCGGAGAATTGTTGATTTCACTTACTACGTATCAGGGAGGAAGCGGAAGAACTGAGCTTGCATACAAAGCCGGAGCTAATGTAAGCAACTTTGTCTTGTACAGTGATGGTCTGCCGCAAACAACCCAGCTTAGCTCCTTAACCTATTGGAAAGGTCATGTGTATGCTAAAAGTCTTGTTGGTATGTACAGGACAGTGGCAGGTGGTAATGTTACGGGGCTGTCAGGAAGATCAGGAAATGAGTTACAACTGAACATATATCCCAATCCGGTGTCAGATGTATTAAAAATCTCTTCCGGAGTATCTGCTCTTGGTAAAACCTATGCTATCATTGATTATGCCGGGAGAAGTGTTGAGCAGGGAATTATTACAAGCGAATTAGTTGAAGTGCAATTAGCTGATTTGCAACCGGGGTATTACTTTGTGAAAGTAGGAGAGACGGTAAAATCATTTATTCTGGCGCGATAATTTCCCGCGAAGGTAAGGACCATTTTAGGTTTAAATAAAGACGACTAAATGGCGCGGACTTTCAGTTCGTGCCATTTAGTATTTTCTTCTCAGCTATTATTGTCATAATAAAACCACATACAACGGACAAGAGTGATCGGATAAAGTATCTCAGTCAGTCTTTCGGCACCTGCACATTTTTATAGATCAGGCCTTCGTCTTTCAGCTCTTTCCAGAAACCGGAAGGTATTCCGGCTTTCCAGCCTTCTACATTGTCTTTTACCTGTCCCGGCGTGCTGGCACCCGGAATAATGGAAACAAACTCATCAGCGGCCAGCACAAACTGCAGCGCTGCATGTACAATCGCAGTATCGTATTTTCGGGCTATAGCCGCGATCCTGTCTCGTTTTGCCTCAAATCCTTTGGGAATTACTTCCTTATAGTTGTACCGCTGTCTGCCACCGATAAAACCGGAATTATAGCCTGCGCCGGATACCAGCTTTACGCCTGCTTTTCTGACTGCCGGCAATAGTCTGTCTGCCGCATCCTCATGTTCCAGGATAGAATATTGTGTAGCCGACAGACAGATGTCCGGATCGGCAGAGTCTATACAATCCAGGATAGGCTGAATCTTGTTTACGCCCATGCCCCATGCTTTAATCACTCCCTGGCTACGCAAATCGGACAGCGTTTTGAAAGCGCCTTGTCTTGCCTGCTTCAGAAAGTAATCGTAGCGGTCGCCCACCTGGTCTTCCGAAAGATCGTGCACATAGACAATATCGATATGCCCGACTGCGCTCCGTTCCAGACTCTCTTCTATAGATCTTTTTACGGCATCGGCGGTATACATATGCTCAAAATCAAAGGGCAGAGGATTTTTCCACATAGTAGCCGGCACTTTGTCTGCCGGTACGGGATAAAACAGACGTCCTACCTTGGTTGAAAATACATACTGATCCCGGGGCTTTGTTCTCAGGAAATTGCCGAAACGCCGCTCGCTTCGGGTGAGACCATACCATGGTGACGTATCATAGTAGCGGATACCCAGCCTCCAGGCTTCTTCCAGCACTCTTTCCGATTGTTCGTCCGTAATGCTTTCAAATGCAGTGCCTATTGCGACACCGCCCAGTCCAAGCTCATGCTCTTTTTTCAGAATAGTATTGCTCATATTGATTGCATGTTTTGATTAACTATATAGCTAAGAGGCTGATTACAGCCTGCAATAGTCCTGCCTTCCTGACAGAGAATAAAGAGCTATTTCTTTTAATTGTTTTGCTGCCGGCCGGGTAGAGTAAAGGAAAAACCCGGATGATATGAGCCGGCGTTCTGAGGAGACAGGCTATTGTGGGACCGGAAAACAGTAGAGCTTCCGGGATTTTTATACGGAATCCGATTGGTGCAGAAATCCGGAAAAAAATAAAATTAATAAAGAATATAAGCGGTTGATTGAATTGGCATTGTACAGGATTGATAAAGCGGATCATCGGAAATGCCCAACAAATAACGGGGGGGATTGTTAGATGTGTCAGCTAAAAATGGTACTTTAAAATACAAAATTTATGAAATTATTTGAATTAAATTGGGAGGAAGGCCTTCAAAATCTTGTAAGACTGTTGGTGGCCTTGATACTTGCTATTCCTATGGCATGGGAACGCGGAATCGGTGCTCAAAGTGTCGGCTTCCGCACTTTTCCGATTGTTGGTATGGCCAGTTGTGGCTTTGTGCTCATAGCCAGGATCGCTGCCGCAGAGGATAGTTCTATACTGGGTAATGCTATTCAGGGCCTGCTGAGCGGAATAGGCTTTATTGGCGGAGGAGCAATTCTTAAAGTCAGAAGCAATGTACAGGGACTTGTAACAGCTGCCAGTATATGGAATACCGGAGCTATGGGTATCGCGGTAGCTTTAGGTGAATTGGAAATAGCAGTGTTTCTGAGCTTAATAAACTTCCTTGCTCTGTATTTTCTGACGCCGGTAGCCGAGCTCGGATACCTGGATCCGAAAAATGGTCTGCTTAAGGCTTCCGAGGAGAAGAAAGGGTTGTATGATGCAGACGGAAACGAAATAAAAATGGAAAAGGAATAAGCGCCCGGAAAGTTTTGAGCAGGCGGGCCGGGGAAATCTGTATAAAAAAACTCCTGTGCCATACCGGGCAGCAGGAGTTTGCTATGAGACTGATAGCTATGAGGTAATAACTAATTGGATCTTGTTACATTAACTGCGTTCAGACCTTTTTTTCCACGTTCTACATCATAGGATACTTTGTCATTTTCACGGATCTGATCAACCAGCCCTGATGAATGAACAAAGATTTCGGCTTCACCGGAATTGTCAGGTATGATAAATCCAAAGCCTTTTGAATCGTTAAAAAATTTTACGGTGCCTGTGTTTTGCATGTTGTTTGTATTTTGTATTGATAAATTGTTTTTTCAGTTAATTGTGATACAATCTGAATGAAAGCGCTGTGCTTTCTGTCCGGATTACTATCTTCTGATTGGGTATGCCGGACGAATTTGAATAGGAAATTAACCGTTCAATAGCCAGCTTCTTCTGCTCCAGCTCTTCCCTTTTTGAGTCCAGCAGGATATTTTTAAGAACCAGATCGCTCTGAATGTTTTTTATATTCTTTATTTTCTTACTTAATATGTTCTTTTTTTGTATCAGCTTTTTGTTTCGTTTATTCATTGAACAGGGCTTTAAATAAAACTTAGGAAAGTCTCCTTTTGACGGAGGTATAGATGCCTGAAATTCTTCTGTTGCGCAGCCAGTCATTTACCTTTCTTTTGCTTTTTTCCTGTGGCATCACCTGGGCTGACGGAGCAGGAGCTGCATGTCCGGTAGAAAACGGATGCTTGTCAATAGTTGTGATCGCATTGTTTGTCAGCTTATTGATTTTGTTGAAATAGCTTAATTCTTCACTATCGCAGAATGAAATAGCGTTTCCGTTTTCTCCTGCTCTTCCGGTTCTTCCGATTCGGTGAACATACGTTTCCGATTCAGCGGGAATGTCGTAATTAATTACCAAGGCAAGTTTTTCTATATCAATTCCGCGGGCAGCAATATCTGTTACTACCAATGCGTTATTTTTTCCGGACTTGAAGCCGGCAAGTGAGCGGTTGCGTGCGTTCTGGGATTTTCCTCCGTGCAAGGCATCCGCTTTGATACCGATTTTATTCAGATCAGAGGAGAGCCGGTCTGCTCCGTGTTTGGTTTTGGTAAATATGAGGACATTGGAAAGATCTTCATGCTCAAATAGGTGGAACAACAATTTTTTCTTGTTTTGCTTTTCCACAAAATAGACGAACTGTTCTATTCTGTTTTTGGCGGACTCGGCCGGCTTTATATTGATATGTACCGGAGCAGCCAGAATATTTCCGGCAAGCTTTTTTATCGAATCCGACAGGGTTGCTGTAAAGAAAACCGACTGCTTTTTTTGCGGCATTCTGGATTGTATAAACTTTATGTCATGAATAAAGCCCATATCGAGCATTCTGTCGGCTTCGTCCAGCACAAGTATTTCAACATGGCTCAGGTCAATATATCCCTGATTTATCAGGTCTTTTAACCGGCCAGGTGTGGCAATTACAATATCAACTCCGTTACTGATTGCTTTCACCTGCTTTGCCTGTGGTACTCCGCCATAGATTACCGTATGCCTGCATGTGGTATATTTTCCATAGTCAGCAATACTTTCACCTATCTGCGAAGCCAGCTCACGTGTCGGGGCAAGAATCAATGCCCTGATTTTTTTCGGACCTGTGCTGCTGGTATTGTGCAGTAATTGCAGTATCGGAATAGAGAAAGCCGCGGTTTTGCCTGTACCTGTCTGGGCGCATCCGAGTATATCTTTCTTTTCGAGTATATAAGGAATCGTTGTCTGCTGGACAGGAGTAGGGTTTGTATATTTTTTTTCTTCCAGCGCTTTTAAAATGGGCTGGATAATCTGAAGTTCTTTGAAAGTTGACATAATGGGTCCTTGTTTAAAAAAGAAAAGGGCTGATTTAGTGAATGGCTGCGGTTTATAAAGCAGGTAAATAAAAAAGTCTTCTTCTATGGTGAAAATTAGTTTTACAGCCCCGATGTCTGTCATCGGTGTTCATCGAACATATAATACTTATGTATTAATTTGCTGAGTGAGTAAAAGGTTTTAACAGAAAACCTTGCTAAGGAGGGATTGTTCAAACGATATTACTATTTACAAAGATAGATAGATAAATCGAATGATCCTATTGTTTTCAGGAAATAATTTGTTGTAAGGCATTTGAAAACCGCTCTTGGGACAATCTTTATGGGACGATCGTGGTATGTGTTTCGGAGGATAGTTTTGTGCATGTCCATGTCACTTGATGCCATGGCTTAATCTTGTGCCGATATTTTTTTACCTACAATTTGCAACAATGTTGCAAATATTGATATATTTGAATCATTGTTGCAACAATAGGGCTAGCCGAAAACCTGTAAGAGTAGGCATTTAATTTTCAAACTTTTTATTATGTCTTCTAAAAAGAAACTATCGCTGGATGATTTCAAGGTTCAGAGCTTTGTTACCAGCAATGAGAATGTGTTCGGTGCACTAGCGCTGGGAGCAGCTGCCATCGGTTCGCACGAAACCCATACTGTAAAGTCCGAAGACAAGCTGCATGATTGCTGCAGCAATACACGCTGGAACAATTGCGACGTAAAGGTTGCTTCCTTGTTTTAATCTGTTTTTCGGGAGAAGCACTGGCTTCTCCCGATTATATACACTTTATGCAGCTATTTTTATGACTGGCAGTATCAGAGAGCGGCTCCATGCGGAACTTTTACGCATAGCCCGGCAGCTCGGTGAGCAGGCTATGGTGACTCCCGAAGGAATGGGCTGGAAAACCCTGAAAGCAAACAATTTTTCTGCGCCGACTATGGAAGAGCGTCATTGTCTTTACTCCGGAAGTGCAGGTATCGTGCTGTTTTTTGTGGCGCTCTATAAGTATACAGACGATGACCAGTACAAAGAAGTGGCTGAATCTGGGGCAGACAGACTGATTATTCGTTTGCGTCAGAGTGAAGATTACAGGCAGGCATTTTATACCGGTAGTATGGGTACTGCTTATTGCCTGATTAAAGTGTATGAAATAAGCGGAAAGGAAAAGTACAGAGACGAAGCATTGCGCATTGCTTTGCGTTGCCTTGACCGTATACATGAACGGCTAGCCTGCGAAATCCTTACCGGAGCAGCCGGAGTTTTGCTGGCACTGCTGCATCTGCACAGCCATACTTCTGATCAGTGTCTGTACGTGCATATCGACAGGCTGGCGGGCCATCTTATAAACAGTGCCTGGCATGGACGAAAGGGTATCTACTGGGATCGTTCTCATCACAATATCCGGGGACTCTGTGGTTTTTCCCATGGCGTATCCGGAATCGCTTTCGCTTTGCTGGAAACTGGTTACTATATTCATAATCCGGCTTTGTATGAAC
The DNA here is from genome assembly GCA_023392125.1 of Bacteroidota bacterium. Classification (GTDB taxonomy): domain Bacteria; phylum Bacteroidota; class Bacteroidia; order Cytophagales; family Cytophagaceae; genus SpSt-227. The sequence goes on along the minus strand of JAEVZS010000029.1, from coordinate 26,609 downwards.
TGGCTGTACAGGGGTTGGTATATGAAGCTTCATATTATCTCGAAAAGCTGAATAACTGGCCGGATTTCCGTACCAGTATTTCGGCAGATGAAACCTTCCGCAGGCTCAGAGAGTCGCTGAGAACCGGCGATCATACTGTTTTTGATACGACAGGCAATCTGAATGCCTGGTGCCATGGAGCGGCCGGAATAGGGCTGACCCGGCTCCGGTCCAGCGAATTGCTGGCTGGGCAGGATATATATATGCTAGAGGCTCAACGGGCTATCCGAAAAACGGTCGAAACAGACATAGAGACGGAAAACCCTTTTCTGTCCTATACTTTATGCCATGGTACGGGCGGTAATATGGAGCTGCTTACGGAGGCATACCGTATTACAGGCAATGAACGTTACCTGCACACAGCTTTGCAGGCAGGGGCAAAGGCCTTACAACATTATGAGCAACTCGGGTATTACCGTTGCGGCTCGCCACACTATCCCGAAATAGAAGATCTCAGCCTGTTTACCGGTGTAGCGGGGGTAGGGTATTTTTATCTCAGGCTGCTTGATCCGGTTCATACCGAATCAGTGTTATTGCCCAGATTGCACAAGTCTGCTGAGAATATACCTGATAAACGCTCATATCCTTATTTATCCATCACTCCGTCATCACTCCGGTATGCTTTGCTGGAAAAAGCCTATCCGCGGACTCTTTCTGCCTTGTCTGCAACCAGTCCGCAAAAGCTCAGAGACTGGTTATTCCGTGATCCGGAAGATACTTGCCTGAAAGAGCGCTTTGAGCAGTGGATGAAGCGGGTGCTGGCTGAAAAGACAGCCGCTAATGATTCGGTCGAAGTTTTTTACGGACTGGAAGCCGAGAAAAATCATATGGATCAGGTGTATGGAAATCATATGCTGATGTATGTAAAGGGAACTGTCTGTATGGAGAATGCGGAAAAACTGAATCAGCTTAGTGACCGGGAATTGGCGGGACTGGCATTGCATGTGCATCCGGATATTCGCCTGTTCAGCATTATTGACCCTGGTACTGACAGCAAGGTATATTATCTGCTCATACCGACTTTTCAGGGCGTGAAAGAACTTTCTGTTCAGCCGCCGGTATACCGGTTGCTGGAAATGTTTGCACAGCCACAACAGCTATCCGGCATACTATTGCTGGCAGACAGTGAAGATCAGCGACAGCTGCTGATAACGCAGCTCCGGCATCTTATACAGGCTGGTATTCTGACGGAGCCAGATACAGTAAGTGAATTATCTCAGGCACATCAAACCAATTCAGCCGGCATATGATCATTGACCGTTTCCCTTTTTTTCGTCAGCATGATACGGCCGACTGTGGTCCGACCTGCCTGCGTATGATCGCAAAGCGGTATGGCAAAAGCATATCACTCCGAAGATTGAAAGAAATCAGTGAAATATCCCGTATTGGTTTGTCTGTAAACGGGCTGAGCATACTGGCCGAAAAAACAGGTTTCCGGTCGCTGGCTATCCGCTCGGATTTTCGTCAGCTGCATGGCGAAGTGCCGCTGCCCTGTATTGCTCACTGGATGGGTAATCATTATGTAGTCGTTTACAAAGCAAGCGCTTCTAAGGTACATGTGGCAGATCCCTCATTTGGCAAGGCGGTCTATACCCGGGAGGAGTTTATCAAAGGATGGACCGGTGGTGCATCCGATACGGAAGAAGGGGTACTGCTTTTGCTCGAACCGACACCTGGTTTTCATGAGCAGGAAGATGATAAGGACAAGCAGCGCTTCAATATGCGCTTCCTGCTCAAGTATCTGGTCAACTACAAAAACCTGATCATACAGTTGTTTCTGGGAGTAATTGCCGTAAGTATCCTGCAGCTCGTATTTCCTTTTCTTACCCAGTCGGTTGTTGATGTGGGTATTGCCAATCAGGATATGAGCTTTGTCTATCTGATCCTGGTAGCACAGATTATGCTTTTTGCAGGGCGCACAGCCGTAGACTTTATCCGCAACTGGATTATCCTGCATCTGGGAACCAGAATAAACATTGCCGTGATTTCCGATTTTCTGATCAAAATCATGAAGCTGCCCATGTCGTTTTTTGAACGGAAACATACAGGCGACATACTCCAGCGGATATATGATCACAACAGTATCGAGTACTTTCTGACTACCACAGTGATTGATCTGTTTTTTGCAGCAGTGACGATCAGTACCTATGGTTTTGTGATTGCTCTGTACAATATGCAGATTTTCCTGATTTTTATGGCAGGCAGCATTCTTTATTTTGTCTGGATTTTCATATTCCTCGAAAAGCGGCGTACGCTGGATTACAAGCGTTTTGATCATTCCGGTGAAAATACCAGCAATCTGATCGAGCTGGTCAATGGCATACAGGAAATCAGGCTCCATAATGCCGAGCTGCCCCGCCGCTGGAAATGGGAGCGCACCAGAGCAAGGCTCTTTAAGGTCAGCGTAAAAAGTCTTGCCCTGAAACAGGCGCAGGAGGGCGGATCACTTTTTATCAATGAGATCAAAAATATCATTATTACCTTCTTTTCGGCCAGACTGGTTATAGAAGGCGAGATTACACTGGGAATGATGATGGCGGTATCGTATATGATCGGTCAGCTCAATGGGCCCATACTGCAACTGATTACGATGATCCGCTCTGTACAGGATGCCAGAATCAGTATGGAGAGGCTGGAGGAAATACACAGCGCCCAAAACGAAGAAGATGACCATGTACCTAAAGTCGCCATACTGCCGGAGACGCTGGATATACGGATACGTGACCTTTGCTTTGGCTATCCCGGAAGCCCGGAGCTGGTGATCCGCAATCTGGACCTGGATATTTCCTATGGCAAGGTCACTGCCATCGTCGGAGCCAGCGGCAGCGGAAAAACTACGCTGATGAAGCTGCTTCTGAAGTTTTACACGCCTGTTTCCGGCGAAATCAGGGTGGGTGGTATTCATCTGGACAATATCGCATCCAGGGTATGGAGAGAAAAGTGCGGAGCAGTGATGCAGGAGGGGTATATTTTTTCAGATACAGTGGCCGAAAATGTGGCAGTCAGCGGAGAAGCTACCGACCGGCAGCGTTTGCTCCACGCGGTACATACCGCCAATATTCGGGATTTTGTGGATTCTATGCCGCTGGGTTTTCATACCATGATCGGCAGAAACGGTGTAGGTATGAGTGGCGGTCAAAAGCAGCGCCTGCTTATAGCGCGTGCGGTTTATAAAGATCCCGAATTTATCTTTTTTGATGAGGCTACCAGTGCGCTGGATGCAAACAATGAAAAGATTATCATGAAAAATCTGGATGCTTTTTTTAAGGGCAGGACAGCCGTAGTGATTGCCCATCGGCTGAGTACGGTGAAAAATGCGGATCAGATTGTGGTGCTGGATCAGGGGAGGGTGATTGAGAAAGGTACGCACCATGAGCTGGCTGCACGCAAGGGTGCTTATTTTAACCTGGTAAAGAACCAGCTCGAACTCGGAAACGGATGACAAAGGAAACTATAGAACTGAGAAGTGAAGAGGTGCAGGAAATCATGGGGACTGTGCCCTCATGGATTGTACGCTGGGGTATCGCCACTGTACTGACGGCTATACTGATTGTACTGCTTATTTCTTCTTTCGTGTACTATCCCGATGTGATTGCCGGCGAAATAATGCTGACGACAAAGGTCCCACCGGCAAAAGCAGTGGTACGCAGCAGCGGCAGGATACGTCAGATCTATGTACATGAGGGGCAGTATGTAAAAGCCGGAGATGTTCTTGCGGAAATGGAAAATCCGAGCGCTGCGGACAATATCGTTTTTTTGAACAGCCTGGTTGCGGGGTTTGACGCTTTTTACGAAAACCCCGAACAATATAGTGCGGACTGGCTCGATAGGGAGCTTATCGCCGGAGAAATGCAGCAGGAATACAACAGTCTGCGTAAAGCGTGCAAGGATTTTCAGGTATTTCTGAGTACAGCTTATTATACAGCCAGAATAAGCAATTTACGGGAACAGATCGAAAACTATCATACACTGACCGGCATTATACAAAAGCAGCTTGCCCTGGCCCGGCTGGAACTGAAAAACTCGGAGGAACGATACGAAACGGACAAGGAGCTGTATGCAGGCAGAGTAATCAGTAAAATGGAGTTTAAAAACACAGAGGATCTGTGGCTCCAGAAGCAGCGGGAGTATGAAAGCATCAATCGTTCGCTGGCAGATCATCAGGTCCTGCTTATGGAAAGCAGAAAAATGCTGCTGGATATGGAGTATGAATACAGTGAGCAGAAACGCGGTTATATTCTCACAGCCCAGCACATTATTAACAATATCCGGAACCTGATCAACCAGTGGGAGCAAAACTATCTTCTCAAAGCGCCGGTAAGCGGTGAAGTGTCCTTCCTTAGTAACTGGTCTGATAACCAGTATGTAGCTGCTGGTGAAGAGCTGTTTGCGATTGTGCCATCGGGACGGGAGCTGAGTGGTGTTGTCTATCTGTCATCAGACGGTCTGGGCAAGATACGCCAGGGACAGAAAGCAAGGATTCAGGTCTATGATTATCCCCACGAGCAGTATGGGCAGCTGATGGGCAGCGTTGTATCGATAGCGCCTGTTGCCAGAGAAAACAAATACAAGATCACTGTAGCGCTGACCGGCGGATTATATACCAGCTACAACCGGCAGCTTGATTTTAAGCCGGAAATGAAGGGCAGTGTCGAAATTATTACCGAGCAACTGAGTATTCTGGACAGGATTTTTAATAAACTCAGAAAGCTGCTCAAAAACTCTTTAACATGATCGGATTATGAAAATTTTTCCTTACACGCTGATTCGTGTGGCAGGCGGACCTGTACAGGACCTGTGTAGCATGGAACTGCGGGATGCCGGTGAATTGCTGACCCGTTATATTGCTGCTCAAAAACAACTACGGATGATCAGCAATAATCTGGGTGAGTTGCTGTACAAGGCTATTCCGGAAGTATCGGACAGCGATGCAAAGCAAGACCTGATCAGCTTGCGAAGAGCGATATACAACCATCGTATGCCGGAGATCCGGGTTATTCCGCAAAGTCGTTTCGCGGCAGACATCGAGCACCTGCTGGCCGGGTATCGGGAGCTATTCAGAATGGTAGAAACACTGAGGCGCCGGGGTGAACAGATGTTGCAGAACGACTATGAGCAAAGCCGGCAGCATCTTTACAGCCTGGCGGAAAATGAAAAACTGAGAAAAGGGCTCTTGCTGTCCAGCAATTCATTGCTGAGTAACATAGACACTTATCTGCTTTCCGGCAGAGGAGAGCGCAACAAGAAAACACAGCAGGCGGAAACCGGCCTTCTCAAATATGTGACAAGAATGTATGCCAAGACATCTCCCTTCAGTACGTTTACCAGCCTGGCTGCAGCCACGCTGTCGGAAGATAGTGCCTGTACACTGCTTCCGGCAGAAGGAGAGACAGGCGGTATCGCCAGTCATATCCGGCTCAATAATTACCTCTATGCCTATCTCAAAGAGCTGCTGATCCGCATGCCGGAAGTCTCCGTACACTTGCCTGTACGGCTCAATCCCTCTGTCCGCAAAGACGGAGCGAATTACTGTTTTCTGACCAATCATCACAATACCGAATCGTTTCAGCGCATACCGCTGCATCCGCTCAGGGAGCTGATTACTGAACTGATTCATACTGCGGATAAGCCGGTTTCTGTGCGGCAACTGTCCGGTATACTGGTGCAGGAACATCTGGATGCATCGTTGGAAGAGGCTGGCGACTATCTTTTACAGTTGCTCGGATACGGATTTCTGGAATGGAATATCCCCGTATCAGGTACTGACCCTGATTGGGATATCAGATTGTCCCGGTTTTTCCGGGATTCAGGTATAGATCAGCCTGTAGTACGTGAGCTAACGGACCTGCTTGGGCAGATGAGAAAAGCAGCAGAGGAGTATGCAGAGGCTTCGACGGAGCGACGAAAAGGGATTCAGGCAGAAACCTATCAGGCTTTTCGCAGCTATTGTACACAGATATTGGACAGGATGAAAGAGGATGTAGTGGCAAAGGATGTGACTGATACAGGAGATGCTGCGTTCAGAAAGATTACCTCGCTGGACTTTCAGTATACTCCGGAGCATCTTTTTTATGAAGACACAACCTGGAAGCAGCCGTTTCAGATAGCCGGACCCAGGGTGAGACCGCTGATAGGTCAATTGGAAAAGTTGCTGCATACCCTCAAACGCTTTGAGGTGCAGCGTCGTGGCAAGGAACGAATGTATCGCTATTTTCTAAAGAAGTACGGAAAAGAAGATACTATTCCTCTGCTCACCTTTTATGAATCGTACTATAAAGATGTAGAAATACCGGCAAGAAACAAGCATACAGGATCGATAGAGGGCTTAAGTGAAGCTGCTGAGCAGCGGGACCGGATGAATGAGGTCTGGAGCAGATCTATTGCAGAGTATGTAATACGAAGAAACCCGGATCCTTTGCATGAAGTGCATATCCGCCAAGCAGATCTGATGGAGGCAGACAGGCTTTTTCCGGATAAATACAGTGACAGGGAAGCAACGTCACTGGGCGTTTTTTTACAATTGTATGAAGACAAAACGGACGAAGGTAGTCCGATTGTAAAGGCAGTAGTCAATGCAACTTTTCCCGGTTACGGCAAGCTTACGGGCAGGTTTCTGCATCTGTTTCCCGCAGAAATTACCGAACAGCTGCGCATATGGAACAGCCGGATCGGAGCAGGCAGCCTGATGGCCGAAAATACCGACGCGTCGTATTTTAATGCCAATCTGCATCCGCCATTGCTTGAGTATGAAATAGCGGTTCCCGAAGGCCATGGTAATCTGTCAGGAGAAAAGCAGTTGCAGGCTGGTGATATTCTGGTTACTGCCGATCAGGAACAACAGGCCTTGAAACTCATTCATGCCTCTTCGGGACAGGTGGTCCGTATATTCGATCTGGGGCTTCAGAATATCAATACCCGGTCTCCGTTTTTTCAGCTGCTCGAACGTTTTTCGCCGGCTGCCTATATCTATACTACTCCGCTGACCAGAGCCATCAATCTGCATCTGTATGAAAACCGGGAGCTGACCGATGTGCTGGTGGTACCCAGAATTGTGTACGAAGATACATTGATTCTGCAACGAAAATCGTGGAAGATCGCACAGAAAGCCCTGCCATACCGGAATAGTCAGGAACAGGATTGGGATTATCTGGCAAGACTGGAGGAATGGAGGCAACTGCATGCGATACCGGAAGAAGTATTTGTGTCAGTAACGACCAGTGCGGAGTACGCGGCACTGTCCGTGGAAGAAAAGAGAAACATCGGTAAAGACGATTACAAGCCGCAATATATTTCTTTTAAAAACCCCTTGCTGATCGGCCTGTTTGAGAAGATGCTGCGCAAAGTGCCGCGTTTTCTTGTAGTTTCCGAAATGCTTCCGGCCAGCCGGCAGCTGCTGAGTCCGGATGGTAAAGAGCAATACGTTACCGAATTTGTTTTTCAATGGTATGAGGAATGATCATCTCATATGGCTTTCAGCCTGTCTGTACTATGCGGAGGATCTGCATGGCTTTTTGCGGGATGCGGTAGATCCGTTTATCCGTAGCGTAATGGACCGGGAACTTTCCGTACAGTTTTTTTTTATACGTTACTGGGAAAAAGGCACCCATATCCGGCTGAGATTGAGGGGTGACGAGACTCTTATAGAAACGGTGCTGAAGCCGGAGCTGGAGGCTTTTTTTGAAGCCTATTACCACAACAAACCTTCTGTGAGAGGCCGCAACTTCCGACTGGATCAGTACAGAGATGCCTCGCAATGGGCACCGAACAATTCCGTTCAGTTTATGCCTTATGAACCGGAGATTGAGCGCTACGGTGGACTTGCCGGCATGAAAGTGGCAGAGCAGCAGTTTGAACTGTCATCCCGGGTAGCGCTGGATATTCTTTGTGCTTATCCATACGATTATCAGCGACTGACCGGAATAGCCATACAGCTTCAGCTTGCGCTGATGTATGCCTGTGGTTGTACCCCGGAAAAAGTTGTAGCGCTGAGCGATACCATTTGCAGAGCCTGGCTGCCCAATGCTCAGGCCTGGCTTGTGACTGCGGAGCCTGACAGCAGGTATCAGCACCGGGAGAATGTGCTGCTCCTGTATGCGGCCCGGTTTGAACAGCACAGAAATTTCTATGTCACGTATGTCGGGGAGCTTTGGGATGCTTTGTGCTCCGGACAAGCATTTGAAGAAGCCTGGATGAACCGGTGGATTGACGGAATGAAAAAAGTATATACGCAGCTTCATGAACTGTATGTTGCGGGCAGACTGCATGTCACCGGCGAACGGTCTGGCGCAGAGGAAACGATCAGTGCTGTTCTGGAAAGCTATATTCATATGATGAATAACCGGTTGGGTATACTCAACCGTGAAGAATCCTATATAGCCTATCTAATCGGGCGAAGCGTAAAAGAAAATGCCCGCCTCAGAGGGGCGGAGCAGCAGTAGTAATGATTCCGGCAGCAGCAAAGGTATCCAGTATACTGTGTATCCTGCTTTCCTGCACAGCGTCCGTGTTGTATTCCTGACGAAACTTCCGGATAAGCTCTTCTGCGGATGTTGTTCCGTCGATCAGTTGCAGCAGAGCCAGCACGGGAGGAGTAATCAGATGTTTGTGTCCGGAAGGATCGGTGATATACAACTCTTCCTCTGATTCCGGTGGATATATCGGTGCTTCTTTGATATATGATAGTTCCGGATGGAGCATGAGCCGGCGACCGGCAGCAGAGGTGGTCCGGCGACGGGCTGCGAAAAACCAGTTTCGGTACTGCACAGACAGCATCGATACGGCCGATTCCAGATTGGTCGTATGTACCTCTTCATCTTTCAGAATATCGAAACCTGTTGATTCAAATACAGTCCGTATTTCCTCAGCAGACAGCATATCTGCTGTTTCTTCAAAATGGTATTCAAGTGGTCCGAAATGGACAAACAGCCCACCGGGCTTCAGAATTCTTCTGATTTCTTTCAGATACAGACGAAGTGGAAAGACATCTGTAAAGTACACCGATACTACAGAAGATACAGAAGCGTCGGGAAGGGGGGTATCAAGCGCATTGCCTGCGATATACAATATTTCAGGAGCACCCGGACCGGAGGCGGGAATCCGTGCTTCCAGCATTCTGACCATGTCTTCCGTGCAAAAAGCTCTTTTGATATTGACCTCATAAAAAGAAAGTGACTCTTGCTGTAGCCGGTAAAAATTGAAGCCCATGGCGATGGAATTGTCGATGGCGACCGATTGCCCGAATATATGTGAAAATTCCCATGCTATTCTTCCCATGCCTGCACCCATGTATACAGCCAGATCTCTGTCTTTCAGCGAGTCATTGAGCACAGTGGCAAGTGTGTCTCTGATGATGCGGATTTCACGCTCGCACTCGGGCAGGCGGCACCAGTCTCGGCGCAGGTAGTTCAGGCTGGTTGAATAGGCCAGTACATTCTGGCTGCTGACAGAAGCTACTGATCTGACTGAGAAAAGAGGTTCCAGCGCCAGGCGTACTGTATCAATGACGGAAAGATTCTGTGCGATAGCTTCTTTCAGTCGTCCGGTTAGCTGAGAGCGTTGCCGGTTGGTTTTCATCTGCCGGTCCAGATCCGAGATAAGGCGTTGTTGTTCGGACTCAAACCGGATATAGGAAATATAGGTAGCGGTCAGCGCTTCTTCCGGCTGTCTGAACAATGCAGGAAGCTGGCCAACCAGAGGATAGGAGGCGCCGCAGTGACCGCATTGAATAGTACGATGAGTGAATGTTGCTCTGCGTAGTGAATGATTGCAGTGCAGGCATTTCAGTCTTGACAGATCGGATACTTTTTGAACGGTTGTCAATTTTTTCATTTTTGTTTATGAAACATTGTTGCAATATATAAAACAGGTTGTATATTGCAACAATGTTTCAATTAAATAGTATAGATAATATGAAAAGACGATTACCTGATCGGAAGACATTCATAATCATGTGGACTTTGCTGATTATGACATCGCTGGTGTATGGACAGCCGGAGTGGACCTGGCAGAATCCCCTTCCCGGATCTACCACATTCTGGACCAGTGAAGTATTTGATGTCCATACAGTATATGTGTTTGGCGACAACGGAGAATGGCTGAAAACCACCGATGGCGGGCAGTACTGGGAAATAAAGAATAACGGAGTCCGGGAGCGTTTTCTCGCCAGCTCTTTTATCAATGAGCGTACGGGCTGGATTGTCAGTCTGCAGGGTACCGTGCTAAAGACTACCGATGGCGGAGCCAACTGGCAGCCTTTGTCGACAGGGCTGACTTCGCCTCAGTTTTCCGCGGTTTTTTTTGCCGATGAGCGTACAGGCTGGCTTGCCGGTCTTGCTGATGGTTTTCCGGTGATCGTCCGGACAGACGACGGCGGGGACAGCTGGACAGAGCAGGCGCACGGATCATTCTCAGAGGGCGGATTCAGTACACTGTATTTTCTGGATGCCCATACCGGTTTCGCAGCAGGGCATAACAATGAACTATTCAAAACCACCGATGGCGGAGCAACCTGGACGCTGAAAACCACGCCCGATCCTTCACTCAATTTCAGAGAGTTTGCAGACATTGATTTTCCGGATGCGCTTACGGGTTATGCACAGCGGGATGATACGCTGTTTGTGACGACCGATGGCGGAGAGACCTGGCAGCAGACCGCGGGGCAGCCAAGGCCGGACCGCTGGACTTATCTGACGAGCATTGATTTTTTAGATGCCATGCAGGGATATGTTTCTGACAATTACGGGGGAATTCACTTTACCAGTGATGGCGGTGTGACCTGGACAAAGAGCTATCAGGAACCCGGCTGGAATACCATACTGGATGTAAAGATGCTGAATGCTCAGTACGGATTTGCAGCGGGTATCGGAGTGATTGCCCGTACAGACAACGGCACCGACTGGCAAAGTCAGGTAAAAGGTACTCAGGTGGCCTTGCGCAGTATCCGGTTTGCAGATAAAACCACTGGATGGACGGCAGGAGATGATGGTACTATATTGTATACGGAAAATGGCGGAGCGACCTGGGTTGAGCAACAAAGTAATACAGATCAGCGTCTGCTGGATATCGCGGTGGCGGATGCCGGTCATGTATGGATTGCCGGAAGAAACGGAATGATGCTACGGACTGTCAATGGCGGAGCAGACTGGGTGGTTCAGCATACGGGTACGGGTAAGCATATTCATGCGGTACATTTTGTGAATACCACTCAGGGTTGGGCTGTGGGAGACACACTGGATCATATCCTGCATACGACCGATGGGGGCGCTACCTGGGTTTACCAGTATACGGGGACTGCGGAAGCGCTGAAAGGATTATACTTTGTTTCACCTGTTCAGGGCTGGGCAAGCGGAACCAATGGTGTCATCCTGCATACCAGCGATGGCATGTCCTGGAGGGCTCAGACCAGTGGTACAGGCAGAAATCTTAACTCGGTCTTTTTCATCAATGCGGAAGAAGGCTGGGCCGTAGGAGACAGCGCCACTATATTGCATACGACTGACGGGGGTGTTTCCTGGGTGCCGCAAACCAGTCCTGTTACCTTTTTGTACCCCGATATCAATGACGGATCTATTGATCTGTACGAAGTACAGTTTTTGAATGACAGACAGGGATATATCATAGGACGCTACGGATATTTGCTGACTACGGAAGACGGTGGCGAAACCTGGGATTATGAAACAGTACCTTTTGCCTATTCCCTGAGTTTTCTGGATATCAATACCGGCTGGATATCCGGAGCCGGCGGGGCTATCCTGCACTATTCGGACAACAAGGTATTGGCTTTGAATAAATCCCATGTACCGGCCGGTATGTCGCAGGTCAGTGCCTATCCCAATCCGGCAGGAGAGAGTGTGTATATCGAGTTTATGGCTGCTGCCGGCGTGGAAGCCGTCATTGATATTGTCCGGTTGAGCGGAGAGCAAGTGGCTTCTTTTAAAATATCGGCCCATACCGGGGGCAATACGTTTCACTGGCAGATTCCGTCAACGATACCCAACGGCATGTATGTATGCATTGTCCGTAACGAGGGCAATGAGGGCGTACGCAAACTGGTGATTAACCGATAGTCAGATCTATGATTTTAAATCCGGAGAGGTCCGGATTTAAAGTCTTTTGTCCAATCCAAACAGCCTATATACCATGATGATACGTTTATTGATTTTAGTCATATCTTTCGTATGTATTTCTCGTGCATACGCACAGGATACATTGCGTAACCACTCCGCAGATGTATCGCTGGTGGCCTATACCTATACCAGTCCCGGCAGCTGGGGATATTATCTGGGGCATAACAGCAACTACCGGCAGCAGTTTGCCGAAAAGTATACTATTGCCGGTTCAGCACGTGTCCTTGGCGTAATCAGTCATCTGACCGGCGTGTATGCCAATCCGGGCAATAAGGTATCTTTCAATATTTTTGAAGTGGGTACCAGCCGTTTTCCTGCCGGCAAACTGGCAGCAAAAGAGGTAGCCTACCGGGATCTGGATCTGAGTGGCAAGGCTATGACTACCTGGTTTGATTCTCCTGTAAGTGTAAGCGATTCGTTTTTTGTAGCGCTGGATCTGTATGATTACGCACATGGAGGCTATGACGGTGATACCATCGGTCTGCTGTGTAGCCCGGACGGCTCCAGAACATCCAATGCGATTTCGGACAAAGGACGAAATGTGCTTCAGTTTCACAGTCATTCGTCGGTAGCATGGAGAGATTATGCCACCCAGAACTTTACCCCGGCCGACATGGATATGGTGCATTTTGCATTGTACCCGGTTGTCGAGTTTACTGGTATTACCGGCTTTGATAAGGCAACTGTATCGTCCGGATCTCTGAGTCTTAGCGCGCCTTATCCGAATCCGGCTTCGGGCTATATTGTGCTTCCATTGTATTTGAGAGAGTCTGCTGTAGTGACCGTCGATATTACAGATGTGCAAGGGCATCCTGTCGGGCAGATCAGTGCCGGTATGCGCTCTGCGGGTAACAGCGAACTTACGATTGACCTCAGCACTTTTGCCCGGGGAGCCTATGTGTATATAATACGTACAGACAAAGGGGCTGTGGCCGGAAGGTTTAGCGCACAATAAGGCTGTATGTTAAAGTCAGTATACATAATGATGCTAAAACGTGTTTTTTTTCAGGCAGCCTTACTGCTGCTTTTTTCCGGATGTCGGGAAAAGGAACCGCTTCCGGATGCCGGACTTCCCGAGAAGCCTCAGATTGTGATGCTGAGGCTGTCTCCGGAGGCAGGTGCGGGTATGGTATGCGGAGCAGAAGAGTCTCATGTCATTCCCTTGCATACTTCGCAGGTGCTGCGTATGGAAATCAATTTCAAAGCCCGCGCCGGGCTTGCCCAGTACAAGATCGATATCCACAGCAATTTTGATTGTCACAGTCATCGTACTGTGGCCGGAGCAAAACGCTGGCAGCTGATTGAGATTGAGCAACTGGAGGGAACAGACTATACCCTTGTCAGAGAATTGGTCGTGCCGGATGATATTCAGGCCGGAGATTATCACTTTATGTTGCAGGCGCTGGATCAGCAAGGAAATGAAGCGGACATGGCAGTATATAGCCTGCAGGTCATCAATCAGGCCGATATATCGCCGCCGGAGATGGAGATCCGAAAAAATATTCTGATCGGTTCAAGTGTTGAAATTGCGCTTGGTATAACAGATAACAGCGATTTGCAGGGTGGACGGATAGAAATAAGCTATAGTGATCCCGGAGGGACAGAATATACCGTGGAGCAGTATTATTTTGGCGAGAGCGGCCAGACTGCGGACTATAGACTGCTTTATGATTTCCCGTTGGCGCCCGTTCCGGGAAAATATACTTTTACCGTTCAGGTATATGATGCTTCGGGGAATCATACCACCAGGAACGTATATTTTGAGATAAGCCGTTAACGGACAGGCTTGGTTGCAGGGAAATGATGTCACCATTTCCCTGCTATATATATGTCGTTTCTTGCAATATCAGAGAATTTCAGTTTAAGTTGTCTTCCGGCATTTTATCAGAAAAAAAGGATAGGTATCAGTAATTTCTTCAATCTCGAATAAGCCAGCCTGTTCAAATTCGGAGTGGATCGACGCTCTGTCATAAAAGTACATAGATACTCCGCCAAACAGTTCAAACCGGTCTTTGCCAAGCTCTCTGCCCTGACCATAGGTGTGCGCTTCTTTGGAGATGGCTGAAAAAAACATATATCCGTTTTCTGTGAGCTGATTATAGCAGTCCCGGATCAGTTTTTCCCGTTCTCCGCTGTCCAGCAGATGAATCAGGGCATGGCAGAAAATTCCGTCATACAGCATATTGTCAAAGGGCATATCGGTTACCGATCCATGATAGATTGTCATATCGGTGCCGTAATGCTTTGTGGCCAGTGCAATCGCTGTTTCAGATACTTCAATTCCTGTTACCGACATTCCTGCTTCTGCGAAAATCCGGGCGTTTCGTCCATAGCCGATACCGGGAATCAGCATGTTTTGTATGCCTTTCTCCACAAAAAAATCTTTCGTGATGATGGCAGAAAGCGCAGGTTCCAGTCCCCACATTTCTTTCTTTTCCTTAAAGTGTGACTCCCAAAATTCAGCCATGGTGTTTACCTTTTCGAGTTTATACAATGAAGCAGATCAGAACCGCTCGTCCGTTAATTCCTTATTGGCCATTACTCCTGCAATGTTGCCGGTATATACGGCATTGGCGACCGAGCGCATCATCGAGGAATTGTCTCCGCAGGCAAAAATGCCTTCTACACTGGTCTTTTGAAAGTTGTCAATCTGAATATAGCCTTGCTCAGTCAGTGTACAGCCCAGTGAAAGAGGAATATCCGAATGTTGCGTAAACGGAACGGCAGCGTATATACCTTCAACATCCATGGCGCTGCCATCCTGGAAGCGTATGTTTTTGGCGAAGCCCTTGTTGTGGAGAATTTCCGCAACCGGTGTTTCGATGATTTTTATACGGTGCCGGCTTAGTTTTGCGAGCTGATCTTCCTTAAAATCGGCTATGCCGGAGGTAAGAACTGTGAGATCGCTGGTAAGGTTTCTGACGAGCGAGGTGATATGAAAAGCTCTTTCGCCATTGGCCATGATGGCGGTTTTTCTGTTTCGTAATTCGTAGCCGTGGCAGTAGGGGCAGTGTACCACCGATATACCCCAGCAGTCTGCAAATCCGTTGATTTCGGGCATGGTGTCTTTTATTCCGGTAGCAATGATCAGTTTCTGCGCCTCAAAACTGCGGCCGGACTGTGTGCTGATCCTAAAGCCGTTTTCGGTTTTATTTCCGGCTACGGCAAGGTCATTCAGGAACCGGACGGTGTCGTATTTCAATACCTGCTCTCGGGCTTTTTCGGCTATCGCTCCCGGTTTTTCACCGTCTTGCGTGATAAAATTGTGTGAATGAGGAGTCTGTCGGTTGCAGGGCAGACCACTGTCAATGATCAGAACGTTTCGTAATGAACGACCCAGCGCCATGGCGGCAGAAAGTCCGGCATAGCTGCCACCGATGATAAGTACGTCAAATTGGTTGTTTTCAGGCATAGATATAGTTGATATTGCTGAAAGTAAAGGATGAGAAACCGCTAAGGTCACAGATGCCATCAGGCCCTGTTTTATGAGGTCTCTTCTTGTCATACTACAAGGTACATAAATAATAGTATGTTATGCAGCATTGTTGCAAAAAATAAAATTCATTATGTAAACAGGTAAAAAATGATCTCTTCGCCTGTTTTAATTGTTACTTCAGTGCTGGTTGCAACAGGTGGGTGGCTGAAAGAAACACTTAAATAAAAGCCAAAAACAAGTATAAATCACCTGCAATGCTAAGTCCGTCAATGAAACCGCTGGTACTTTTTACTGCTCCGATAATGGCCGCTGCTGAGCCTGTCAGAGTTATCAGCACGCCAATGGTTACAGCCCGTTTTGATTGCAGGTTAAAATGTATTATACGCAATCGGGCACTGATATGAAAGTATTGTCAGGCAACTAACCCAGGAGTTTACAAACAGAATTTTTTTTGCTAAAATAGCATTCATTATACAATGTGATGCTTAAGGACTTTTATAAATAGGGCCGGACAATATTCATACAGTAATCCCAGACAATTTTTTCGTTTTCTGCCGAATAATATTTGTCGTCGGCTTGTTCTTCTTTTTCCCTGTTGTTAAAGAATTTACCTGTAACGTTTTCAACTTCGGCGGAAGTCGCTAAATAGATGCTTGTTCTTGCTCCTTGTTCAGGTTTGTCCATAAACAGCAATGCCATCCTGAAAATAAGATTGATTAGAAACCCTTTGTCTGCGTCTTGCCCGAAATTGGTGGCAACGGCTCCCGGATGTGAGGCATTGACCGTAATATTTGTCATTCCCTTTTCTTTCAGTTGCTTTGCCAGGTGTCTGGTTACCCAAATGAGGTATAATTTCGAAAGTCCGTATGCTCTGGCGGGCTGGTAACTTTTCTCTAACTGAAAATCGTTGAAATCAGGCTTCCCGCCACGTTTGTGCATGGCCGAAGAAAGATTAATAATTCTTGCAGAAGGGCTTTTTTTCAATGCATCCAGCAATTGCTGTGTCAATAAGAACGGAGCAAATAAGTTAAGGGTAATTGTTTTTTCGAATCCCTCTTTTGTAGTTTCTCTTTGCTTATTGAAAAAAGCGCCTGCGTTGTTTATAAGAATGTCCAGGCTGTTGTACTTTTTCTTGAACTCCTCTGCCATTCGTTTTACATCTGACAGCAAAAGCAAATCAGCAATCACATAATCGACTTTGTCATTGCCAGTTTCGGACTTTATTTCCTCGCACACCTTTTCTGCTTTGACTTTGTTGCGTCCGTGTATGATGACGGTACGGCCTCGCTTTGCCAATGCGTTTGCAGTGACTTTTCCGATACCGTCCGTGCTTCCTGTAATCAGTACTGTTTTATTTCCCATTTTACTTATTGTTTGCTTATTTTATGAATGTCCTTTACATAAATCACATTACTTTCATACCCGTGCCGGGCTACATAAATCATCGCTTGTGTGACCTGCTTCATGGTATTGTACATAAAGGGAAACAGGTTTTTTATGAGTGGAAGCAGCCACGAAATGTATTTGTAATAGCTTAAGACATATTGTTGTCCGGCAGCGGGTTTTACAAAACCTATCCGAAAACCGAATGCTTGTTTAAATGGGAGCTTTGCCAGGTCATTTTCTGTTTTTCCCTTTACTCTTGCCCACATCATTTTGCCTTTTTCGGTGCTGTCCGTTCCGCCTCCGCTCACATAAATGAATGACATTCCCGGGTTAGGATTCAGGACCTTTGCAAAATGCAAGGTTGTATCATAAGTTACTTTCCTGTATTCTTCTTCTGTTTTTCCTACGGCGCTTATTCCTGCGCAATAGAAGCAGGCATCATATCCTTTCAATACTTCATTGTCTTCTTTAAGTGACAGAAAATCTGCGACAACGTGCTCTTTCAGCTTCGGGTGCTTTTTTCCTGTTGGCTTTCTGCTCACGCTTAATACTTCTTTTATTTGAGGGTTGGCTATGCATTCTATCAAAACGCCTTCGCCAATCATACCGGTGGTTCCTGTTATTATTACTTTCATTTTTCTTTTGTCCAATACTTTGAAAGAGTAAAAATATAGCATATGTTTGCAACTGATAAGTATAGACTATGCTCTATACTTTATCTTTTTTTAGAATTGTATAAAAGCAATGCTTATTAATGAATTATCAAAACGAACAGGCGTATCCATACATACCATAAGGTATTATGAAAACCTTGGTCTGATACAAGGCATAGTGGATGAAAATGTCAAAACCAACAACTACAAAAACTATGATGAGAGTGTGGTTGAACGAATTGAAATAATAAAGGAAGCCAAGGAAGTGGGTTTCGCTCTTTCGGAAATCAGGGAATTGATGAACACTTGGTTCAGCGGTACTTCTACTGAAGAAGAAATTCTTTCCTTTTTTGAAAAGAAAGTATCTGAGATTGACAGTAAAATCAAAAAGTTTAAGCAGATAAAGAAAATGCTTGAAAGCGTCATGAAAGATATTAAAAAAGGGAAATGCTAATCCTGAATGCGGGAAGAGTTGGTTGATTAAAATTCTCTTCCTCTCTGAATTTTTTCCGGTGTATAAGCAAGCTGCAGCAGATGAAAGCTATAGTGTATAACCGGGATTTCAGGATAGGAGAGAGAAGGTCCAGGTTCGTTCTCCCGGGGCATTAAGCCGTTTTTGTTCGCTTTTTTGTAATTTAGTGAGTTGAAAACGGCCTGATTTTACCGCTGTCGGTATATATCTGAAAGAACAATCATACCCGTCAGAAAAATAGAGTGTCTGATGATTTTAAATGAACTGAAACCCGGGAAAGCACTGAGCGACAGCAACAGTCTTGACAAACGTTTTTACGGAGAGCTGCTGCACATCATCGGGCTGGCCGAAACAAGGGACAAAAGCAAAAAGCTGATCGAACGGAACAAGCCGGGTGAAAGGCATTCGGGAACCATTCTCGAAGAGGTCATTGCTCAGCTGGACAGCCTGCATAAGTCTGGCGGTCCTGAAAAGCCGGATTCGTATGGCTGTATGACAGAAGAGCCGCTTTTCTATGCAGCTCTTGAGCTTTGTATTACCTGGATAAACCGTATGCTGTTTTTGAAGCTGCTGGAAACCCAGCTCATCAGCTGGCATAAGGGTGACGAATCGTATTCGTTTCTCAACTCCGATAAAATCAAAAGCTATAATGATCTGGATAAGCTGTTTTTTCAGGTTCTGGCATGCAGGCATGATGATCGGAGCGATGAGGTGAAAAAAGCATTTGAAAAAGTGCCCCATCTCAACTTATCACTTTTTAAGCCTGCGGATATTGAACAGGCAACTTTGTTTATTGGCAGCCTGAAAAATACTAAAACCATTCCCGTTTTTCCGCAGACCGTGCTGAAAGACCGGCAGGGTAAAAAGCGGACAGGAAACATTTCAGCGCTCGAGTACCTGCTTGAATTTCTAAATGCGTACCATTTCGGCAGCGCTGGTTTAGCGGCAGAGGAAGATGGCAAGACCTTTATCAATGCCTCTGTGCTTGGTCTGGTTTTCGAGAAAATAAACGGTTATAAAGACGGCTCGTTTTTTACTCCGGGTTTTATTACCATGTATATGTGCCGTGAAGCTATCCGTAAGGCTGTTGTGCAGAAATTCAATGAAATCAAAAAATGGGACTGCACGTGCTTTGAAGAGCTGCGCGACAAAATCGAAGACCGGAAAGAAGCCAGTGATATTGTAAACAGCCTTACAATCTGTGACCCGGCGGTAGGTTCCGGACACTTTCTGGTTTCGGCGCTCAATGAACTGATTGCCGTTAAGCACGATTTGAAAATTCTGCAGGATCGTTCAGGCAATTGCCTGAAGGGATATAAGGTGGAAGTAGTAAATGATGAACTGGTTGTTACAGACAGCGAAGGCCGGCTCTTTGAGTACAACCCGGAAGATAAGGAAAGCCGGCGGATACAGGAGGCACTTTTTCACGAAAAGCAAGCCATTATTGAAAATTGTCTTTTTGGCGTTGATATCAATGCCAATTCAGTAAGAATTTGCCGTCTGCGTTTGGGGATTGAGCTTCTGAAAAACGCGTATTACAAAAATGCCATAGAGCTTGAAACGCTTCCTGATATTGACAGCAATATAAAATGCGGAAATTCTCTTATCAGCCGGTTTGCTCCTGATGCTGATCTGAAGCAGGTGCTTAAGCAAAGCAAATGGTCAGCCGAACGCTATAAAAATGCCATTAATGCCTGTAAAAGCACAGGGAATAAGGAACAGAAAAAGCAAATAGAGCAGCTGAGCGCTGATATAAAATCGGATTGCATCAGAAGGGAATATTCGCAGCACGAGCCAGACGTAAAAAAGACAGGAAATCTTTCGAGTGACCACATGGACAGCAGCATTTTTGAGAATGCTTTCGAATGGCGGTTTGAGTTTCCGGAAGTGTTGAACGCAGAAGGCGAATTTGCCGGCTTTGATGTGGTAATCGGTAATCCGCCATATGGCGTAAAGCTTTCGGACAGTGAGAAGCAATACGTAAAAAAGAATCTTTTTAACTCGGCAGAAACTGCTATTCTGTTTCTGTACAAAGGCAGAGCGCTTTTGAAGGATAAGGGAATACTGTCGTATATTATCCCCAAGGCATTTACCTATGCCTCAAACTACTCTGCTATCAGGGAGCTGTTCAGAGACGAGCTCAGCCTGATTGCAGACTGTCACAAACCCTGGCAGGAAGTCAAGCTGGAAGCCTGTATAGCTCAGATTGAAAAGAACAGGGAGTTGCCTTGTTACGATTCCCTGACTGTCAGTGGTCATTGCTTTGTGAAGTTGACCGAAACACCCAAAACGCTGGTGGATGATTTTGGCTTTATTCTGAATGGCATAACCGAAACAGAAATTCAGCTGGCAGAAAAAATCAGGTCCGGTAAGCTGTTTTTCGGAGATATCTGTACCAACAAAAGGGGAGTGGGCATTCAGAGCAGCCTGCTTCCCCGTGGCAAATACAGAGTACTGGGCGGAATAGATATAGAAAGACAGCATATCAGACAATCTCAGCGGGGCTATTTAAATGATATTTCCGGAGTAGAGCCCAATGGCAGCATTCAGAACAATGCTGTTATCGTTCAGAATATTGTCGCCCATCTTGCCAATCCCGTCGGACATATCAAAATTATTGCCGCTAACCCGCCAACTGGCAAAGAAAACTTTATAATCCTGGATACCATTAATCAGTTTGTCTTCAATGAAAATGTTTCCGGGAGTTTCGCGTGCGCTTTGCTAAACAGCAAGCTGATCAACTGGTATGTGTATAATTTTATTTATGCCAGAGCAATCAGAACCATGCATTTTGATAATGTTGTTACCAACAGAATTCCTTTTCCCCGACAATATTTCCGGCATAAATCACTGCTTGATTCCCGGGCAGATCCGGTAAGTGACCGGGACATTTACAAGCTGTTTGAGCTTACAGAAGCAGAAATTACTCTGATAGAGGCTACATTTAAATAATTAAACCATTTTTTAAATCTTTCATATGGCTATAATTACAGGGATCACCGTACAGCAAACAGATCCGGACAGATTAAACATTTACATAGACGGTGCATTTTGTGCCGGAGTGCGAAAAAGAACCTTTCAGGCAATGAATCTGAAAGTGGGCGATGCAATAAGCTGTGAGCAATTGCGAGAACAGGAACGCTTTTTCTGGAAGCAGGCTTATCAGAATGTCTGGAAAAAGGAAAAAGTACGAATTGAAAAAGTTGCCGGCCTGATTAAAGGCCTTGACGGAAATGTACGTGTGAAAATTGCCGGCTTTGGCGCTGAGACAGAAGCCCTGATCAAAGAGCATCCTGATGAAAAGGGTAAGCCGGATATTGATATTATGCATGCATTAAACCCCAAAGCTGCTATCCTGAAAGTAGAAGTGACCGGAACGGAACGCATGAGAGGCAAGGATTATTGGGTACGTCCGGACAAGATAGCCTATGCGGAAAATCATCCGGAAGAGGATGTGTGGATTATTCTGCATTTTTCCGAACCTCAGGAAATATTCATTTTTATTCAGCCGGTAAAAGGCAAAAAATATCCGCGGCACCACGTTGAAATCAGAGGAGCCGGAGAAATATTCTGTGTGTTCAGAGACAGTGATGAAGAAGTAAAATCTTTGCAGCAGTTTTCGGAACACCTGCGGTCAAAGCTGGACGGGATAATGCCCTGAACAGCGGGGCATAGCAGGAATCCTGGTTTACTATTGTCATATATTGCACAAAACAGACCTGCGATTTATTGGAAAGAGCTTTTTGTGGATGCTGATTACAGCAAATCGGGGAAAAGCTGATGAGCTTTACGGAAAGATAAAATGAGCCTGGCAACAAAGTAATACAGAAATATAAATTTTATTTTTGTTCGTTAAAACATAACGCAACAACGGGAATTATGGATGTACAGCAAGACGATACATTAAAAACCATAAGCTATTCGGGCATATTCCTTTCGTGCTTTTCGGACTACAGTGAAAAGTGTATTCACGCTACACCGGAACACGTTTTGGTGTATTTGTATTCGGGCGAGCAGGTTATTGAAGACCGGAACAAAAAGATAACGTTACAGGCAGGCGATTGCGCTTTTATCCGGAGAGACCACCGTTTAAAAATGTACAAAAACAGCAAAGGTGAAGATTTATATAAAGGTATTTCGCTGACATTCAAACGGAGCGTATTGCGTGAGTTTTACAGCAAGATGAGCAAATCTGAAATTCCGAAAGATGTAAAAGTTTCGGACAACACTGTTTTCAGGTTAGAACCGACTCCCGCCATAGAAAGCTTGTTCCAATCGCTCACACCGTATTTTAACAGCGACGTAAAACCGACGGAAGGCGTTACACATTTGAAGTTGCTGGAAGGAATTTACGCTTTGCTGAACAGCAACGAATTGCTTTACCCGATACTTTTTGATTTTGCCGAACCCTGGAAAATTGACCTTTGGGAGTTTCTCAGCAATAACTATATGGAAGATCTCACAATGGAGCAAATCGCTTCGTTTACAGGACGAAGCTTAGCTACGTTCAAAAGAGATTTCAAGAAAATAAGCAATCTCACACCGCAAAAATGGCTGATAAAAAAACGCCTGGAAATGGCTTATATAAAGCTAAAGGAAGAAAAGAAAAAAGTCCGGGATGTATATATTGAAGTAGGCTTTAAAAACCCTTCGCATTTCTCAACTGCATTTAAGAAGCAGTACGGAATACCACCGACCGAAATTTAAAATTGAGCCTTGCAGAAAACGGATTTGAGCCTCCCGGCAAAGTTGTTACGGAGCTTTATTTTTAACTTTTCATTGTAAAAAAAATGTAATTCAATGCAAACAACGGATATTTTTGAAAGACTAAAAAACGGAGAAACCATTTCGCCGGATGACCCGGAAGCCTGTAAAATGCTGGAAGCTTCATATGCTACAAAAAAATTACTCATACAGATGAACAATTCGGCAGATATTGCCGAGATAAGAAACTTGCTGGGCCAGATTACAAATAGCGAAATAGACGAAAGCCTGGCCCTGTTCACCCCCTTGTATATCAATTACGGAAAGCATACCAGGATCGGTAAAAACGTATTCATCAACTTCGGCTGTACGTTTCTTGATCTGGGAGGAATTACCATAGAAGATAATGTGCTGATAGCGCCGAAAGTCAGCTTATTGTCCGAAGGACATCCTGTGTCGCCCGAAAACAGACATGCGCTGATGGCCGGACATATCCACATTAAGAAAAATGCCTGGATTGGCGCGGGAGCCACCATTCTGCAAGGCGTAACCATTGGTGAAAACGCAGTAGTCGCTGCAGGTGCAGTAGTTTCAAAAGACGTTCCTGATAATGCAATCGCTGGAGGTATTCCTGCAAAAATTATTAAAACCATCACACCGGAGCAACAATAGGACACCTGGAGTATGGGTGGCATATAAAAGCATACGATTAAATTTCCTGTGCATCTATGCTTCGCGTCGCTATAAAAAAAATCAAAAACAGGCTAAATCAGTTGCCGCTGTTGAAATAGCAGGACTATTCTCAACGTATAACAATACTGGATCTGAGCCTTACAGAAAACAAGTTTGAGCCTCACAGCAATTTTGCTGTGAGGCTTTATGCTTAACTTTGTATGAGACAAACAGTATTACTAATGAAAAAGCGATCAGTAATTATGGTATCCTTCCTTTTGACATTAGGAGCCTGCCAGCAAAACCAGCAAAAAGAAGAAACGAAAACCACAGAAGCAATGGATACAGCGGAGCATTATACTTTTCAGCTGAATGAAAAAGCTACCCGTAAAAAAGTAACCTTCAAAAACCGATACGGTATTACGGTGTCCGCAGATTTATATACGCCTAAGGATATCGGAAATAAAAAGCTTCCGGCATTAATCGTAAGCGGACCTTTCGGGGCGGTAAAAGAGCAATCCTCCGGTCTTTATGCAAACGAGCTGGCTGCCAGAGGATTTGTAACATTGGCTTTTGATCCTTCATTTACAGGCGAAAGCGGCGGAGAAGTCCGTAATGTCGCCTCACCCGATATTTTTACCGAAGATTATAGCGCAGCAGCAGACTATATAGGCTTGTTACCATCAGTAGACCGCAATCATATCGGAGCAGTGGGCGTTTGTGGTCTGGCAGGTATGGCGCTTACTGCCGCTACAAGCGATTCACGGATTAAGGCTGTGGCCACGACTTCTATGTATGATATGTCCCGCAGCATCAGCCGTAGCTATAAAGACAGCTATACAATGGAGCAACGCCAGAAAGTGATCGGCTATGTAAGCCGGCAACGCTGGAAAGATGCAGAAAACGGAAGCTATGCGATAGGTTTTCACGAAATTCCGTTTGACGAAAACGGGAATATTGTAAAAGGAGAGCGTGTGCTTCCTGAAACATTACCGGATAATCCTGACCCTGTTTTAGCGGCATTTTTTGACTATTACAGAACACCTCGCGGCTTTCATCCGAGGGCTGTCAACTCTACCGCAGCGTGGACTGCTACAACACCAATGTCATTTTTCAGCTTTCCGATGTACGCAAACATCGAAATGATTTCTCCGCGTCCGGTTATGCTGATTGCGGGAGAAAATGCCCACTCCCGTTATTATTCCGAAGATGTTTATAAAATGGCTTCCCAGCCGAAAGAACTGGTAATTGTACCCGATGCAGACCACGTTGATTTGTATGATAAAGTGGATATTATTCCTTTCGATAAGCTGGAAACATTTTTTAAAAAACATTTAAAGTAATAGCGGGATATGAAACATTCGGTTTTAATGCTTCTTACTTTTATGTCGGTGCTTATCAGCAGTGCATCGTCTTGTAAGAAAAATGATGACAGTATCAATATAGAAAGCAATAGCACCATGGCCAACGGTAAAATCAGAATAAAGGTTAATTCAAAAATATTTACTGCCACACTTTTGGACAATAGTTCGGCAAAAGCCTTTAAGGAAATGCTACCCTTGACCATCCATATGACCGAGCTGAACGGCAACGAGAAATACTATGACCTGGCAGCAAGTCTTCCGACAAATTCATCCAATCCTCAAACCATAAAAAATGGCGACTTAATGTTGTATGGCTCCAGAACACTGGTCGTATTCTACAAAACCTTTTCTACATCTTACAGCTACACAAAATTGGGAACTATAGATGATGTGACGGGCCTGGCATCGGCATTAGGCGCCGGCAATGTAACCGTTACTTTTGAGCTGGAATAAAAAAGCAATAAACTAAAATCAGGACAATTTAAGGCAAAACAGCAGATCATGAACAGACAAAGTATAAAAGCTTTTGGTACAGAAGCGCCGGAAGCGGACTTAAAGCAGATGAACATCGACCGCAGAGAAGTAACGGCAAAGGATGTAGATCTGGATTAAGCTTGACTACTTGCTTCGCTTTTTTATTTGTCTGGTAATCCATCAGGAAAAACTGGTATCCACAGCCATAGTTGGGAATGATTGCAGTCAATAAATCTTCTGTTCCGTTGTCGTTAAAGTCTCCCTGATAAATATTATCAAAAGGGTCTTTGACGAATTTATTAATACTAACCCTGAAAGAATCCAGAAGCAGAATATGCTTTTCCAACGAACTTTCCTGATACAACTTTAATACCTCCTCCTTTGTCAGCTTGGTATCCTGCGCTATGCAGCAATACCCGTATAGCAATGCCAGTATCAGGAAACCATGCCTCAGAATCTGTCTCATATGAATAAGGCTATTTTTTAGTCGTATTTTTGTTTTCAATATTTGTTACCGAACCAGAACTGAAATTACCGGGGGCGTTTCCGCTCTGATGCAGGAAGGTTGGCCGAAGACCGCTGGGATAGTGGTCTAATCACTCGGTGATTATTTGGCGAGAATTAAATTCCTTTTAAAATAAACTGCTCAAGATCCACATTAGGTATGATACTCAAATTCCGACTACCGTTTGGTTGATAGACGACATTAATAGCGATTCCTTTTTCATCGTAATATTGATTGTCAACAGGGATAGAGTTTTTGATTTTGATTTTTTCCAGAACTATTTTAGCAAAACCTTTATTGGCTGAAAGTTTTACAAAAAAACCGGCTTCATTACCTCCCAGTTTGTACTCTTTTATATATCCATCTATAGGAGCAATATTCTTATCAAACAGTACGGAACCGTTTACATCTATATTGTTTATTGGTATTACTCCTTCCACAAGGTTTCCTGTTTTAAGTAGATCGGGAAAAGTACTTCCGGTTTGCTCAATCCAGATGTCCGGCTCGTTCTTTGTGGCATATATTCCGGATTTATTAAATTTAATGCCCCAAAACTCGGGTTTGTTATTTTTAGCATAATTTCTGATTGATAAAATTATTCCCTGATAGTAAATACTTGTTGATGTATCATTGCTGGAGGGGAGTTTAAGAAGTATATGCTGATTTTTGTTACTAAGTTTGAATTCTTTTGCAATCGGGTAGTAATTGTTGGCTATCCCTGCGATATCCACCTTAAAGCCTTTCTCAAATTCAAAAGTAAAGTTTCCCAGACTGTCGGC